>JAJRPG010000035.1 GCA_024280855.1 Planctomycetota bacterium
AACTACTGGGCCTACTCCGTCGCAAGGCGAGGCGGCTTGTTTTTGCGCTGATTCAGCAGTGGCAAATACTGATCACAACATTCACCGGACGCCGGCGCAACTATGCTCCCGCCGCGTAGAGGGGGTCTTCAGGGACGACTAAGTCGATGTGCCAAACATGGTTGACTCGATTAGCAGTAACTACTAGGTCTGTTTCTGAAACTATAATCTTTGGTGTCGGATGTTGCGGTTCCTTGAGGATTCGTCCGATTGTAGTGCTACTAAGGTGAAGACCTGCTCTAGACGCATCTCAGCCATTTTGACTTTACCCAAGGACGGACAGAAGAGCTTGAGTCGCTACACAGCGTAACGGACGAATTCTGGGAACTTATTAACAGGCTCACCCATCTGTACGAGCGCATCGGATCCTTGTTCGTCTAAACGATTCATCCAACCTGAGATGGTTGCAGGTGTCACATGAAATACATCAGCCGTCTGGCACACTGACCAATCACGTGCAGCATGTAATTCGAGAATGGACATTCGCTCGGTTGGTGCGTAATGCGGTCGTTTGTGTGGATCGATTCGCTCCATTCGAGCACTCTTTATTCGAATTTCCTCTATAAGAAGAGCAATTTGTTGCTTGAGTTGGTCGTTTTCCGCTTTCAGCCTCACTCTGGCGATGGGGCAATTAACTGCCCAACGCGAGTATAGGCCATGGCGTATTGGGCTAAAGCGATTACGTGCAGCATGGCCGAATTGACAGCTTGCGGCCATCCCTTAAGTAAAGGGAATTTAAGTGAACTGTTCTGATTCTTCATGTTGCCTCCAAGAGTACTTGAAGATTAACATAATACCTTGATATGAATGCATTTACGAGAAATATGAAACACAAAAAATCGCTGGAGCACTACAGTGCCTTCTGGTGTTTTTTTCCCATCCAATAGATCAGGATGGATAATTTGTTTCCGCTTCGTTTACGCATATACGCCACGCTATCATCCTCAGTCCATACGATTCCGTCCAATAGCTGCCGAAATGGCTGACAACCCGATGGGTGCCAATTGGGCGCCCAATGGGTGCCAAAATAGCTTCGGGGGCGAGTGTATCGCGGTGTGAGAAGGTGGACAATAGCGTCGTAAGTGTTTGACGCATAAGGGGGTTACGTAACTGGGCGATATTGGACTTGAACCAACGACCTCCTGCGTGTCGAGCAGGCGCTCTGCCAACTGAGCTAATCGCCCTTACGGGAGTGGATTAGAAGCTCATGGGCGGCTGGTGTCAATCATGTAGCATTTGCTTGCAATTCTATTGGACTGAGAAAGGCAATTGCCAAACAACATTTTAACTCGCGATTACTTTTCGGACCAATTTACATCAAATGCTATCCATAACAAATAGATAGTAGAACTCCATCCAGGTACTACAGGAGAAACGAAGTACCTCCTTCCTGGACTTAGGCTTCCATCTCAATGGCCCCTATCAGACAGGATCATGGACAAGTGCAAATCTCAAGAAAATCATCCGCGTCATTATTACAGGGCGAACTCGTTGCGCAGACAGGTACATGCAATTCATCATGTACATCTACATCACAATCGCCATTCACATCGAACGGTACAGTTCCTTGCAGTGGATGCCCCAATGCTTGGTACGAGGTCAGTAGCACTTTCTGTTTGCGGCGAAGGTTACGAATCCGGGGCACGGTGACTGCTACCTTCTGGTCACCCAGGCTAACCGATTCCGAATGTCGGGCCACCGTGCGTAGACCTCTTCTCCACTGCTTCGGCTGTAGCGTGTACCGACTGGACTATTTATTAAGCCATGGCATAAGTGAGCGAACCTGCTCACCGGCCTGCTCGTATGGCGTACCCTCATCTTTTTTGTGAAGTGAACGAAATGTCTCGCCGCCGTTTAGATATTCGTCTATCCACTCTTTAGCAAATTTGTCGCTGCGAATGTCAGCCAGAATCTTTTTCATGGCTTGTCGGGATTCTTCGCCAATCACGCGCGTGCCTCGTGTCAAATCACCGTACTCTGCCGTATTAGAAATTTTCTCCCGCATCCCTGACAGGCCTCGCTCGTATAGTAAATCGACGACCTGTTTCAATTCGTGGACGCACTCAAGGTAGGCTAACTCCGGCGCATACCCGGCCTCTACCAGAGTCTCGAACGCCGCCTTGGTCAGGGCGCTCACCCCACCGCAAAGCACGACCTGTTCTCCAAAGAGGTCCGCCTCCGTTTCATCAGCGAAAGTTGTTTCAATAATGCCCGCCCGCGCCGAGCCTATGCCCACTGCCCACGCCAACGCGATGCGCTTCGCATGACCGCTAGCATCTTGATAAATAGCCATGAGCGCCGGAATACCGTTCCCATCCTCATACGAAGACCTCAACAAAGTGCCAGGCCCTTTCGGGGCAATCATTATCACATCCACATGGTCCGGCGGCTTGATAAATCCGTACCGGATATTGAATCCATGCACGAACCCAAGCGCCTGACCAGGCCGAAGGTTTCCGCTTATCTGCTTTTCATAAACCTCGCCAGCACATTCGTCAGGCAAACTTACGATAAGCAAATCAGCTTGTTGGACCGCCTGGCCAATCGGCATTGGCTCAAAACCATCCGACACGGCCTGCCCATACCCCGCCCCTTCTCGCTGGCCCACGAAAACCTTAACACCGGAATCTCTAAGATTCAGCGCATGCGCCCGGCCCTGATTGCCATACCCAAGTATAGCGACTGGCGTATTACGCAGCCGTGGTAGATTAGCATCTTTCTCGCGGTAAATCGTTAAAGCCATAACTTGTTCTCCCTGGAAATTCCTGTTTGAGTTCGATGCCTAGTCATGGGATCAACAAACTGAATCGTCTCTGAATGCCCCAACATTGCCATAGTGGCTCACATGATGATAATGTGTCTTCGATTAGTAGCAAACCCATTTGGTCCATAAGGAGTCGGGTATGCAGCCGGAGCAGGCCGACTTTCACGCACAACTCATAGCTGGGCTTAAGGTCCAGGACGACGCCCACCTCGCAGACATGCTGGACCAGGTTCCCGCAGCCGATATCGCAGAATCGTTCGAGCTGCTGCAGGACGAAGACCGTTCACGCATTCTGTTTTCAGTCAAACCACACACCGCTGCCGAAATCGTGGTTCTCTTAGACGAGGCTGTGCGCGGCGAGGTCGTGGACGAAATGGACACAGAATCCCTCACGGAAATTGTGTCGGAACTAGAGCCAGACGACGCCGCGGATGTGCTGGGTGAATTGCCAGAGCAGGAAGCGGACGAAATCCTTAGCGAGCTTGACGAGGAAGAGTCTCGAAAAATTGAGGAACTTCTGGAATACGACCAGTCTACCGCTGGCGGTATCATGACCCCAGACGTCGTAGCTGTCCCCTCATCAGCCACCGTCGCAGACGCCGTAGAATTCGTTCGCGACGCCACCCCGGATGAAGAGTTACATGAAATTTATATCGTAGACGAAAACCGAAAACTCATCGGTACCGTGCCGCTTCGACACCTGGTCGTCAATCCGCCTACGACCAAATTGTTGGACATCGTAGATAGTGATACGGTGATCGTAAACGCCAACGATGACCAGGAAGCCGTGGTGCAAATCATCCGTAAGTACGACGCTTCAGAAGCGGCGGTTGTAGACGACGAAAACCATCTTCTCGGGCGAATCACTCACGACGACTTACTCGACGTCGCAGACGAAGAAGCCGAAGAAGATTTACTGCGCATGGCGGGTACAGACGCTGCGGAGCTTGACACGTCATCCGTATTTCAAGCAGCCCGCATTCGCCTTACCTGGCTGCTTCCCTGCATGTTCGGAATGTTATTAACCGCCACCGTACTCTTGCTCAGCGAAAATAATTTTAATCCCAAAATTTTCGCCATCCTCGCCGCCTTCGCGCCCATGCTCGGAGCCATGGGTGGAAACGCCGGCATTCAAATTTCAACGATTATTATTCGCGGTTTTGCCACAGGAGATATCGGCTCCGCAAAATTAGGACGCGCCCTTATGCGCGAAGGCAGCATCGCCCTAGCGATGGCGCCTGTTTGCGGCCTGCTTGCCTGGGGCATCGTCTCAGTCGCAGTGCCAATACTTGTCACAAGCGATATACTTCCGGCCTCTGATGCGGCGGCCATTGCCCGAGCGGTAGGCTTAGCCATGCCCTTGGCTATTATGGGCGCAGGGATGCTGGGCATTTTGCTGCCATTCATGTTCCGCCGGTTGGGCGTGGACCCTGCTATCGCCTCCGGACCTTTGGTGACAACGACGAACGACATCGTCTCAGTTTCCATCTACATGCTGACCGCGACGGTTATTGTCTAATTTTCCATTGATAAAAGTGAATTATAATTTTGGGGATCCGTTTATCATGCACAATACTACGCATAATTCCGATATGAAACATGCCATAACTTTGCTGCTGATTTGCTTAAACGGCGTCACTTACGCACAATCAAAACTGCTCGAATCCCCGTCAAAAAACGTGCCGGACATCTGGCAAACCAAGGTGGAACTCACCGACTTCCGCGAAACACCGCGCTACGACGAAACGATAGCCTACTACCAACGAATAGCCGCGGAGTCTCCGTGGGTAAAAATCGAATCCTTTGGCACATCCCCACAAGGACGCGACCTCCCGCTTGTCATAGTTGCTAAAGACGAAACCTTCAACTCCGACACCGCTCACGCCAAAGGCAAGCTTGTCGTATTAATTCAAAACTGTATTCACGCCGGTGAATCCGATGGCAAAGACGCCACCATGATGCTCGTGCGCGACATTGCTATTACCAAAACACGGGCCTCATTATTGGAGCATGTCGTACTTGTCATCATGCCAATTTTCAGTGTCGATGGCCACGAGCGCTTCAGCAAATACTCGCGCATGAATCAAAACGGCCCGGACGAAATGGGCTGGCGCGTCACGGCTCAAAATCTAAACCTCAACCGAGATTACACAAAAGCAGACGCCCCGGAGATGCAAGACTGGCTGCGCGTCTGGAACCAATGGCAACCCGATTTCCATTTTGATAACCACACTACCGATGGTGGCGATTGGCAATACGACTTGATGTACGCCTATGATTCTCATGCCACTGCTTCACCCAGCAACGTCGATTGGCTACAAAACCACTGGGCAAAACGGGTCTTGCCCGCGCTACGAAAAGATGGCCATCTTCCGATCAGATATTTCAATCTTGTCGATTCCAAAGACCCGAAAAAAGGCATTCGCTCAGGTGGCGGACTAACACCAAGATTTTCCACCGGCTATGTGTCCATCCGCAATCGACCATCTGTCCTCGTTGAAACTCATATGCTAAAACCCTACCGCACCCGCGTCATCGGAACTTACAACATCATGCGACATACGCTCGAATTACTGAATGCAAACCCCAAGGCACTTCGTGAAGCAAACGACCGTGCTGACCATGAAGCCAAATCACTGGCTAAATCCAAAGATAATCAGCCTGTAACCCTCACGGTCAAACAGTCAGAAGAATCTCAAATGTACGACTTCCTGGGCTTTGATTTTCAGCGAACACAATCCGATATATCCGGCGACATCCGAATCACCTACGACAATACTAAAAAGACAACTTTTCAAATTCCCTGGTCAAATAAAACTCAACCGGACAAACAAGTCACCGTGCCTCGCGCCTACTTAATTCCGCAACAATGGACGCAGGCGATCGACCTTGCCAAACTGCATGGCCTGCGCCTACGCCAGCTAAAATTACCTTTAACGACGGAGGTTGAAACGTATACGTTTCGTGAAGTCACTTTTGCAGACAAACCTTTTGAAGGCCGTTTTCGCGTTAGTTATGAAGTAGATGCGAAAGTTACGTCCCAAACCTTCCCTGCCGGAACCATCGTACTCCCCCTAGACCAGCCCGGCGCAAAGGTCGCCCTGCACCTGTTCGAGCCGCTCGCTCCGGACTCACTGGTTTCATGGGGATTTTTCTCGGCTATCTTTGAACAAAAAGAATACGGCGAGCACTATGTACTCGAAACCTTAGCCCGTGACATGATGAAAGCGAATCCGGCAATTCGCACCGCATTTGAAAAGAAATTGTCCACTGACGAAAAGTTCGCCGCTAACCCCTGGGCAAGACTATACTCCTTCTATCAACAATCCCCTTTCTGGGATTCCGCTATTAACAGGTACCCAATCGCCAGATTGATGAAGCCAGTTTCGATGAGTATCCAACCGTTACCATAATCATCTGAAACGAAGTCTTGACGAATCCGGGTGTCCCATTCTTTGTCTACCGGCAAAGGGTGGGGGAAGGACGTCGGTTCAAGGACGACAAAAATGTCACACACCCTGCATCAGTTCATAGCGAAGCATAAACCGTCACTACCACAGCTTTATACGCCGGCGTTCGAGCCTGCGGGTCGGCGTCACTTGGCACAAGCACGTTCGCCTCTGGAAAATACATCGCAGCATTTCCCGGATGAATATCAAATTCGCGTACCACAATCCGGCCCATCGCCCCGACAGAGCTTTTCACGCTCACACGTTGATTAACTCGCAGGCCTAATCGCTCAATATCTTGTTTACTCATCAAAATAATATCGCGTCGTTCTTGATGACGATACAAATCCTCTTCTTCATAGACAACCGTATTAAACTGCCCCTCGCTACGAATCGTCATGAGCAATAACTGATGTTCCTTAGCCTCTCGCTGGGGCCAAGCGGGCACATGAAACTGCGCTCGACCATTTGGCGTGGCGAAATTCGGCTGATGAAAAGTACGACCCTTAATATGAAACTCCTGATTCGTCTGTGCCCCGACAGCCAGTGATTCATAGCCAGGCACGACCGCCGCAATCGCTTGGCGGATAGTGTGATGCTGCATCATGGACATCCAATCAACCGGACCATCATCTCCCAAAACATCCCGCGCGATAGAAGCGATTGTTTCCACTTCACTACGAGGCCCTTCCAACCGACCAGGCCCACCGTCACTAAATCTCACGAAGTTAAACATGGACTCTTGCGACGTTTTCTGAGGCTCTTCATCGCGAGCCAGCATCGGCAATATCAACGTATGCTTCGCCCGACCTCGCGCATGCCCAGTGTTAAGCGTCGTACTAAAATACACGACAGTCTCAAGGTGTTTGAAAGATTCTTCTGCAAGATGCGCCTCCGGCGAAGCGCCGTACAAATTCCCGCCTAAACAAAAAGCCGTCTTCATTTTTTCATCGCGCATCGCTTCTAAACAAGATAATGTGTCCAAGCCCGCTGACGTTGGTAAATCAACCCCCATATGTTTTTCGAGCCGATCGAAAACCGCTTTTTTCAAAGCGGGCGTTACGCCAACCGACCCCATACCTTGCACATTGCTGTGCCCGCGAATGGGCATCAACCCCGCACCTTCCCGCCCTACCATCCCTCGAAGCAAGGCTAAGTTCACGATAGCCCGCACATTATCCACGCCGTGCTTATGATGTGTAATGCCCATCGTCCAGCTAAAAATAGTCCGCTCAGCCTGTGCGTAACTGTCAGCTGCCCAGTCAATAATTGACTTCGCTACGCCAGAGGCTCGCTCGATATCTGCCCACGAAAGCCCGCGAATGAATGCCAAATAAGCGTCACTACCATCAGTATGCTCGCTTAAGAAATTTCGATCCACCGCGCCCATCTCATCGACCCGCTTAGCTATCCCGCTAAGAAGTGCAATATCGCCGCCAATATGCAACTGCACATATTGACTGGCTATTTGAGAACCGAAAAACAAGCTGCGCAAATCCGATGGAACACTAAAATTCACCAAGGCCGTTTCCTTTAAGGGGTTGATAACGATCACTTCGCCACCCCTGCGTCGAAGCTTCATAAGTTGTCGCATGAGTCGCGGGTGATTTGATGCCGGATTGCCGCCGATCAGAAAAAACAAATCGCACTTAGCCACATCCTCAAGCACAATCGTCGCGGTCCCCGTGCCGATAGATGCCGTCAACCCGACTCCGCTAGCCTGATGGCAATAGTAACTGCAATTATTGACGTTGTTCGTGCCATACATCCGCGCAAACAATTGCAATAAAAACCCGGCTTCGTTCGATGACCGACCGCTGACATAGAAAAAAGATTCGTCCGGCTGAGTCTGTCTGAGCGAATCGCTGGCGATTGATATCGCACGGTCCCAGGTGATTGGATGATACTTATCATCTTCAGGCCCCGCGTACATAGGCTCAACCAATCGCCCGGCATGTTCCATCTCGTAGGGCGACATGTTTATTAACTGCGTAAAATTGAATCGCTCGAAAAACTCGCGCGACACTCGGCCTTGCATATCCGCAGCCATCGCCTGCATGGATTTTTTGCATATTTCAGGGAAATGGCCCGCCTCATCGACCATCCCCCCCTGCTGCCCGCCCATACCTAGCGCGCAAGTCTTGCAGGCATTTTTGGATTGCAACGCGCGAAAGAATTTGAAAAAACCGCCAGATTGCTTAGCTTTCCGAAACGCATACCGAACAGCCGGCCAACCTCCGCCGCGATTAACCTGTCTCATCTAAGAAGCTCCTGTCGTTTGAAAATCAATACAGTCTTATCCATATTATAATCTATCAATTGGAATGGAAAGCAATCTCGCTTCACACCGGCTACTACGGATAATTTGCCCTATGACGTGCCACGACTACTATGATTCACAGAATATCGTAATCATTACTGGTGGGTGCTGACACCGAAAGGCCGATACCCCCTATCGCAACATGGAACCAATTATAGTATGAACAACTTCCTACCCCGATGCGCAGTACCAAAACGACGAATTCTGAGCCGCTGCTTACATGCAACAACCACTGGCATGATGGCAGTAGCATTATTAAATTCAATGCTTGGCTGCGAAACAGCCCAACGAACAGTCAGCGCAGGAGAGTCCCAAGCTCGGCATCTTTTAGGGCACGTCGAACCAACCGGCATCATTGCAGAAACCGGAGCGCGCAAGGAAACCTGGGAAACCTTTCGTCAAAAGGCAGACGAAATTGACATCTCAACTTTCAACGAAGCCGTAGACAACTTAGCTATAGTCGCCCGAAAAATGTCATCTCGCTTAGATGCCTGCAGCGACGACGACGTGCAAAAGATAACGGCTGACATGAGTGCAACTCTTTCAGCCCTTCGCCTACAGGTTGAACAAACGAATTTTGCTGAAGCGAGCCTCGCTCTCACCCATACAGCCAACACGCTGAATAAACAAATAGAACTATTAAGTATATCAGAGCTAAACAGCGTCCTCGTAGAAACCAAGTTAGCCGTGAGAAATGTCCAGACGACGGGAACAAAGGTCCAGGAGCATATAGCCGTCTCGGCCAAGGACATTCGCGTCCTGTCCAACGAAGTAGCCAAGGTCTTGCAGCAGCTCCCTATGGACGCACTTGAGAAGTCGATTCAGGACATCAATTCAGCAACAGCCCAAATAGCCAGCATTTCAGAATCCTGGCCAGCCAGCGCCGCCAAAATCGAGGACACCGTAACCATGCTGCACCTTGGTTCCCGCGTCGGAATCGGCGTATTGGCGTTATTCGGCCTCTGCCTGATCGTTTGGCTGTTGAAAAACTTCAAATCGTCCCAATCAAGCTAAATCGAAATATAGACAAAGTCTGGCTTTAGTCATTGACGCAAAGCCGGTTTGCCGGGATAATTCCTCGCTTTATGTAAGACTTGGGAGATGAGTAGATGAAAGTTACACGCAGCATGTTCCGTCGATACCGACAGGAAGATGCCATTGAAACTAAAACGGTTAATTCAGCACGCAAGGCTAAAGAACGTATAAGACGCAACGCTAGCATGATGCAAAAAGTGTCTGGTGGCTCGCTGCCCTATACGCCATTTATCATGAGCTGGCTAAGCCGGCAACTGGACATGCCTGCGACCCGTATCACGCAAGAAGATGTAAAAAATCTTAAAGCATAATAGCCGTAGCGGGTGGAAGCGCTGCCTGGCTAATTGTTAATATGCAAACCTGAGGCGATCGTAAATTATTCGGTCGCTTCTTTTATGCGCCGACTTATTATTAAACCGCAACGGTAGAAGTTTGTGGATGAGCAAGTCTTGCTTTCAAAGCTTCTTGCGCTTGTGACATCTGATCGGCATTAGGCGAGTTTCCGGTTTTCATCATCGTCGCGAAACAGTCAAACAGGTAGGCCGCGTCCTGCGGGCCGGGACTTGCTTCCGGGTGATATTGGACAGCTAAAACCGGCATTTCCTTATGAACAAATCCTTCCAGCGTTTTATCGTTCAAATTAACGTGCGTCACCATAGCCCCGGCTTTTTCAATGGAATCGGCATCAATCGCAAAACCGTGATTTTGTGAGGTAATTTCAACACGCCCCGTCAATAGATTTTGCACCGGATGGTTGCCGCCGTGATGGCCAAATTTCAATTTGAACGATTTAGCCCCTAGCGCAAGCCCAAGTAATTGATGCCCCAGGCAGATACCGAAAATCGGCAGCTTGCCCATAATTTGCTTGAGAAGATCAATCACATAATGAACAGCAGCAGGGTCGCCAGGTCCGTTACTTACAAACACGCCATCATACCCGCCTTCAAGAATTTCCTTGGCCGAGCATCGTGGCGGAAAAATTCTCACGTCGCATCCCAAATCAATTAGATGTCTGAGAATGTTTCTTTTCATGCCGCAATCAATCGCAGCTACGCGCATTCGTTTCTTTGATGAAACATCATCAGGGCGACTTCGATTGAATTCGTCAGACAGACCATCGGTCCAATCTGAGGCCTGCTTGGGCGCGACGCGCTCGACCAAATCCGCACCTTGCATAGACTCACTCGCCAAGGCTAGTTCCACGCATCTTCTGGGGTCTGATTCTTCCGTGGTTAAGACGCCTCGCATAGAGCCATGCAGTCGCAGCTTCCTGGTTAAGGCTCGCGTATCAATACCGGAAATGCCGACGACGCCCTGCTCAGCTAGATACCTGGCTAAACTCTTGGTCGCACGATGGTTACTATGTCGCCGGGCTAATTCTCGCACGACAAACCCGTGCGCAAACACACCGGAAGACTCAAGGTCTTCGTCGTTGATGCCATAATTTCCAATGAGCGGGCTGGTCATGACAACGACTTGGCCACAATAAGAAGGGTCGGTCAGAATTTCCTGATACCCTGTCATCGCGGTATTAAATACAAATTCGCCGGTGGTAGTGCCCTGTGCCCCGAAAGATTGTCCTGTAAAGACAGAACCATCTTCCAAAGCGAGCAGACAAGGCTTTATGGTTGATTGAGCAGGCACGGATGGACGATACCCCGATGACGTTAGCATGTCCAATAGCAAGCTAGAAACACGGCACATAGCTGAGGTAAAGGTGGGAGCGGGAGCTGGATTGTGTCACGGCGGAAGGGGGATTTTGCTCGATGATATTCGAGCAATGCTCAAGGCCAGCGCGCGAAAACAATCCTATTTTTCCAGGGTTTTCAGATGCTGAACGGTTGTGGAACTGGATTCCCGCCTTCGCGGGAATGACGCATAGCTACACCGGCCCTTGTTTTATAGTACTTTTTGCGTTCGCTGGCCCTGGCAATAACTAGCACATGGCGATGTAGGTTACGACTGTAAGAAATACCACCCGGAGCTTCCGACGGAAGAACATATATAATTGTAATTGCAACATGTCACTTCTCCCCTTTTTTGAAGTGCCCCACGCACTTCAGTTATCATAGGAGCAAGGATCGCACCAACAGCTTCGAAAGTGCCAACTGTGTCATGAGGTCGATAATAACGCTCTCTTTGTTTCTTATTCTGCTGAAAACGGGCAGGAGAGGCCATGGGCGATTTGTAGGGATTATGCGGCCTGTCGAAATATATCCACCCCTCACGGCATGAGTGGTGATTATTTTCACAGTTTCGCGGTCGAAAATCTACATATGCGATTCGCCGCCAGAAAGTGACCCAAGGCAGCAATTCCAGACAGTTACTCCAGGCAATCTGAAATCTGATTGTTATTAATGTCCAGGTCTTCGACCCCGCAGCCGCAATCTCCAGGATTTATTTTTAGCGGGTCATCAGGACATAAATCATTACAATCAGCCGTGCCATCGTCGTCCCGGTCAGTATCAGGATTGCCGCAACCGCACTGGCCTGGGTCAATCTTAGCAATGTCGCCTGGACACAGGTCAACGCAGACAATACCCGCATTGGCAA
Organism: Planctomycetota bacterium; assembly: GCA_024280855.1. Classification (GTDB taxonomy): domain Bacteria; phylum Planctomycetota; class Phycisphaerae; order UBA1845; family UBA1845; genus JAJRPG01. Next base: position 12,161 of record JAJRPG010000035.1, read on the forward strand.
ATGGGTAGGCGAACAGTTGAAACGCATTCACGACGAGAAGGATGTCCGAGGCGTTGATAATACCATTCGGGGCGGAGCCATGAAGGTCTGCCCAAATAAGATCAGGCGCGTTCGTCTCCTGCCGGAAAGCGAGTACCACGGCAGTTATATCAGCTGCGTTCAAAATATTATTGGGAGGTGTCCAGCCATTTTGCCCGACCTGACCTGCGACATCACCCCATATCTGAGTAGTGGCTAGCGAAACCGGCGGTGAATATCTATATTCCACATTAGGGTCAAGTCCCTGGGCAATGCCTTGCAACACATAGGTACTGTTTGGCTCTACATCAGCGTCACCAATATGAATCGGCAGCATGCCCCAATCTCTATAAACTGGCACACAGGACAATTTTGCATTTGACATTTGATCTGGCGTATCAACCCATTTCACAACGCCCGGCTTATTCGGGGAGGTTACACGCAGTGCCTGAAGTACATTCGCGGGGTCCAAATCACTAGGCCCACCCGCTATAAACGAGACGTATCGATTTTTCGCTGCTCCCGAAGCCGATGGCGCACCTACCTGATAACATTCATCAGGCACACCGTCAAAATCGACATCCGTTTGAGACTGGTCATCTAATGCGCAGCCGTCATTTGTACCATCATTATTGCAATCGCTGACTAACTGACAATCGTCCGGCACTCGGTCGGCGCGACCCCGGCCTCCCTGCGTAGACAAAAATGCTTGTAGATCCGCAAAATCCTGGTCCGTATATTCAGGATGCGCACCGCCAGTGTGCGTCGTCGGCGATAGCAATTGTAGCCATAACAATTCGCGCGAGTGGTCTCTAATATCTGGGCCTAAGCCACCAGAACCGTCTACGCCATGGCAGTTGATACAAAGACCGCCCCAAACTACCGCACCATCCTGGGGGACTCCAATTGGCCCGCCATCACAGTCGGAACTCGCTCCAGAAGAAATGTCGCAAACGTCGTTGATGGCGTTGTTGTTGCAATCGGCAAACTGGCACACATCGGGAATGCCATCCTGATTGCAGTCTGGCAATCCTTCGCAATCGTCACGAAATCCGTTGCTGTTACAATCGGTACATTCAGCCCCTAAACACGGAGGAGGATTGCCACCAACGCAAATCCCGGCGGCGCAAACATCACCAGTGGTGCAGGCGTCCAAGTCATTACAAAATGCGGTATTGTTGTTAACTGAACAAATGTTATCGACGCACACATCGTCAGTACACACGTTGCCGTCGTCACATTCGTTGTCAATTAAACAATCAAGCAGACACTCAATTGTTAATTGAACCGCATCAACCCCAGCTTCCATGACAGAGGGCGAGCCTGCATCAGTAGCCAAGAACCGCACAGCCAGAGATAAGGCATTCGGAAACAATGCGCTGACATCGATTGTCTCTGTTAGCCAAGCGTTGACGTCGTTTGTATAGAGCGCGACAGTCGTCCAATTGGCACCCTGGTCTTTAGAAATCTGAACGGTCAAAGAGTCGGCACTAAGTATATCGCTTGTTCCAATCCAATAGGCGTAGGTCAGCGTGACATCCCCTTGAGCCAGTTCATAAGAAGGGCTGGTGAGTATGACGGTCCCGTTGTCTACATCCCGGTCGCCAGAATCAATATTATTTTCAGTGAGATAGCATCCGCCACCTCCGTCAAAATCATCGGTAGGATCGCGCCGGGTTCCGTCACCAGCCGGGAACCCCCAATCCCAAAAACCGCCCGTGGCAGCAGCTACGCTGGTAGACCAGGAAGGATCAACGAGGAAGTGTTCGTTGAGAATTACGGGGATGCAAAAATCGGGGTCACAGCGATTACCAATACCATCCATGTCAACGTCAAGCTGATTCGGATTTAGATCGCTGGGACAATTGTCACAGTCGTCCGGGACGGTATCAGCATCAACATCGAGCCGATCATCAAAACCGGGACAGGCATCGCAAAAATCAGGAACTAAATCAAAGTCGGCGTCGAGGGAATCGTCACCGCCAGCACAGAGGTCGCAGGAGTCGACGACGCCATCTAAATCCGTATCAGGTTCGCATTCGTCGGGAATGCCGTTGTCCGCGCAATCCGAACTTAATCCGCAGCCTGCAATGTCGCACTTGCCGCCCATCAAGCCGCAACTAATATCGCAGGCATCCAACACGTCGTTGGCATTGCAGTCTGGGGGATCATTAGGAGGGCCTAGAATGCTAAATGTTAACATATTCGGCGTTCCGGGCTTGAACATGCCTAGCGTCAAAGTCGTCGTAACCGGCGCAGCATTAATTTCAAAACTGAAACTGTACATCGTGCCCCAACGAATAGCGTTAGCATTCGGATTGATAGCGAAAGTATCAGTGGACCAGGTGATTTGATTACTAGCTATTGATGCGGTCCAATCTGTACCGTCGTATATCTCACCGCTGTGATAATCCACGTCGTGGAATGATGTATTAAGTACATCTGCATTGGTAAAAATCGGCACGCTCAACATACCGACCGATCGATCTGAATTCATATTGAAAACAGAGTAGTTGTATCGCCACATGGACCCGCCTAAAGCCGTCACATTGACTGCGACGACAAACCGCGCGCCGTTAGGAAGCTGAACGCCCGTGGCGACGACATTCGAGTCCTCTTTTTGCCAAGACAATATAGCAGGCTCGGACACGAAAGTGGAAAAATCCGGAGAGAGAGACATCTCGTAAATTCCATTGACAAAGTCAATTAGAACTTGGCGGTAGGAAGCATTGTTAAACTGATTGCCAGCCGCTGCATCGTCTGGAGTCACATAACACGCCTCGACAAAGTATAACGCACCAGCATTTAATGCAGGGTCGAGATCGTCATTTAGAACTTGAACTCTACGTCCAATGACAGGAGGTGCTGGTGGCGCGCTAAACGGGAAAGGAAACATACCCGTGAAGCCGTTAACATCGCTGCGCGGGCCGAGATTCGCAGCGTCGCCGTTTAGGTTTGCGGAGTATGGATCGGAACATCCTACTCCCAGAGAGGCGCCAGTAAGGTCACCAGTACATCCACCTAGGCCACTACAAAATTCGCTTGCCTGTGCGAAGAAACCGTGCTTTAGCCAACTCATGCCAATTTGCTCAAATGCGCCGTTTCGCAAACGGTATAAATTTTGGGCAATGACGGGGTGCTGATTAGTATTCGCTTCCCATCCAACCGGCTGATCTCCGATGTTACAGGCCCGTGTACCTACTGAAAAAGCTGAGATGTTACCGGAGATGCCGTAGCTGTTTACTTCATACAAATCGCCAACGATAACATCCGCGCCGGGAGCAGCGGAAAGTGCAAGTAAATTTTCAGAGCTAATGGTATTATCAATGGCAACTTGCTGTGGAAGGTCTGTATACGAATGCCTCGCGGAAGTGCTGGCTCGTACATGAATACGGCCTATTGGTTGATCCACCAAATCTGTCAACTGCAACTGTCGTAACATTTCCGAAGAGAAATATAGCTGGGCGTCCAGAAGCAAAAATCCCTGCTCGCGTGATATTTCAACAAATGCATTGCCGAGAACAAATGCCCTTCGCACCACCGCAGGCTCCAGCAAACTGGTAACGGCCCAGTCTCCAGACTCATTTGCACTGACCCCAAAATTACCCACGGCGAAACGTTTCCCGTTTATGGCAAACGCAACCGCCCCTCGGCTTGTGATGGTCCCACCCAATTCAGGCTTTGGCACATCGCTTTGATATCGAGCGTTAAAAGTAGACGTTTCGGAGACGGGGAAAGATAGCTTGGTCGCCCCAACATTGTCCGCTTGAGGCGGTTGATGAGAAACGGTATGAATGCCAAGCTCTGCGAGGAGTTGCGTGTCAAGATTGATCTCTACTGAACCGCTATCAACATATAGCCATACTACTTGCGGGAGGGGTGTATCTATCGTGGCTTGCTCTAGCTGACCAGCATTGGCAAAGGGAATCAGGATTCCAACTGAGGTGAATAACGCGCAATACAACCATAGCAAATTTCGTCGCGGGGAAATCCGAGACGAATTCGGCTTGGGCATCAAAATCCTCATGTAATCGCGCGCGTACCGCATAACATCCTTACAACGGTCAAGGTAGTCTTAAAATGTACATCCAATCTAATCAGCTAGCGAGGTGAGCGCAGCTTCTTTCCACTCACCCGACACCAAATCTGCATGTGTCTCAAAGTACCCATGCCAGACACTACACCAGTGTATCAGTATGAAGTTCCGAATACAAGGATAATTAGTAACATCTTTATAAGACGTACAATTCACAACTCACTGCCAGCAAAGAGGTTATAACAATTCCGCATTCGCACCAGTCACTTCCACGCTATAATTTTTATAGCTAGGGAGTAGAAACTACAGTTACGATTGAAGCATGTCTTTTTTACCAAATTTCTGGTTGGAAGAGCCAACTCAAATCCGATAGTGAATTTCGTATCGGAACATCGACCAACTCCTGTTGGATGCGAGGCACGGCTCTTGTCACGGACGCGCAACGATGACGACGCTCACGTTGACCTTGAACCGTCAGGAGTTAATGATTGAAGTGTCGCAATGGCGATCTATAACGAAGGCGAAATGAGATAGCCAAACTGTTACGGAAATAGGCAACATGATACGAACGATTAAAGAAATCCTACTGCTAGTTATCGTCAGCACTGCGATTGCAGTGGTGGCTAATTCAGTTCGGGCGAACCCTGCGATCAAAGGGCATTTGTCCTGGGGAAAAAACTATTTCAAACGAACGGCTTCGCCAGAAGCAACGCCTGCTATTACGACGAATGCACCTCCCGTAGTCACAACTGCGGACAAGCCTGAAGAAACGGAATATCATATTGAGCATGACTTCCAGACTATTTCCCACGAAGATGTAGCCGCCCTGCTTGATGATCCCGACACTCAGGCCTACCTGAATATATTCGTCGATGCCCGTAATGATGAAGCCTTTCAAAAAGGACATATTCCCGGCGCTATTCAAGCGGACCATTATGAGCTGGAATACTATGTTGAGAATTTATTGCAGTACGCGCCCTCAGCCGACAAAATTGTCGTCTATTGCAACGGGGGTAGCTGCGAAGATAGCGTACTTATGTGCCAGGATTTGCTCGAACTTGGCATTGATAGAAGCGTAATTTTTCTATACGAAGGCGGCTGGAAAGCTTGGGAAGCCAGCGGCGCTCCCATTGAAACTGGCCTATAAACCCACTTGGGATACAGCGTCATGATTGCATGGTTTGATCAAAAAAGACTTTCACTAGCCTCGGTGATACGCGTCTACCTGGGCGGGTACTTCATCTATACCGGCATCTATAAAGTGCTTGGGCCTGTCAGCTTTTTGAAGGCGATTCATCTTTACAATTTACTGCCGGAAACACCGCCATATTTTCTTAACGCTACAGCTATCATCCTCCCCTGGATGGAAATTATCTGCGGTATCGCGTTGCTGCTCGGCTGGTATGTCCGAGGGGCCGCGACCATCATTGCGCTGATGTTTTGCGCGTTCACCCCGGCTATCTTTTTAAGATCTCTGGGGGTCATGCACGAGCAGGGCATCAGTTTCTTCACTGTCGAATTTGACTGCGGATGCGGTACGGGCGCGGAAATTATTTGGATCAAATTGTGCAAAAATATGGCCCTGTTTTCGCTGGCCTGTATCACTGCCTTATCGAAATCACGGTACTTCGCCATTGAGGGATTGATGTGTAAACGAGCTGGCGCATGCCCGCTGAACGATTCTACAAGCCCGAATCCTGACAAGGATAATCCTGCTATAGACCCTACGACTTAATTTTAACCCTGCCGCGATACTTTTTCACCAATTCTCAATTGTTGACTTAGCACAAATTTTCGCTGGCAGCTATTGCATCCTGCGCGTAGTCTGAGGATCATACGAGCGAACAATCGCGCGCTTTTCAAGGAGGATATTAGCATGAAGCTAGCTCAACGTGTTATCAACTTAGCCGAGTCTGCTACCCTGGCTGTTTCATCTCAAGCGGCTAAGCTGCGGTCGGAAGGCGTTGATGTCATTGGCTTCGGTGCGGGCGAGCCGGACTTCGATACGCCTGACCATATCAAGCAAGCGGCCATCACAGCTATTCAGGAAGGTCAGACCAAATACGCCAAGCCCGCATCAGGACTTCCCGCCACGCGCGAAGCGATATGTGCTAAATTTTCACGACAGAATTCTCTTACCTACAAACCAGACGAAGTCATGGTCACGTCCGGCGGAAAGATGGCTATCTTTTTACTCGCTCACGCCGTCCTTGACCCCGGCGATGAAGTTGTCATCCCCAAACCCTATTGGGTTAGCTATCCGGAAATTGTTAAGTTAGCAGGCGCAGTCCCGGTGTTCCCCGTTGGCTTGGAAGAAAATGATTACAAATTATCGCCAGAAATTTTAGCGGCTAGCATCTCTGACAAAACGCGCATGGTGATCTTAAATTCGCCGTCTAATCCTAGCGGTGTCACTTACCATCCTGACGAACTAAAGGCACTCGCCGCCGTCCTTCAAGACCGCGACCTAATTGTTATCTCGGATGAAATCTACGACCAGCTTTTGTATCGTGGCCAACAGACCATGAGTTACGCTGCTATAAATGATAAAACGTATGCCCAGACGGTTACGCTCAATGCGGCATCCAAGACGTACTCCATGACAGGCTGGCGGCTGGGTTATGCTGGTGGTCCAATTGAAATCATCAAAGCCATGAAAAAGCTTCAGACGCAATCGACGAGCGGGGCTGCAACTTTCAATCAAGTCGCCCTCGCAGCGGCGCTAATCGAGCAGCAGTCAGCCGTAGAAACGATGAGGCTCGCGTTCGAACAGCGAGGGCAACATATGCACAGTCGATTGTCGTCACTGACTGGCGTGCGATGTTCCAAGCCGACGGGCGCTTTCTACTGTTTTCCAAATGTCAGCGGCACCTATAGCCAACTTGGCGTGAGCGGGTCCATCGAATTTTCCAGTAAGCTTCTCGAACAAGTTGGCGTTGCCGTAGTTCCAGGCGTGGCTTTTGGTATGGACGAGCATGTTCGATTTTCTTTTGCGACGAGCATGGAAAATATCGACGAAGGATTAAATCGTTTTCAGAAATTCGTTTCGGCATGAGTAGTGCAGAGCAACGACGATCATTGAATTTTGAAAATATCGGCGATGTTCTGCCAGAAGTCGTTCGACTAAAACATAGTTATCGCGCACTTGGGACATGGTCGCTGGGGCAAACGTGTCAGCACTTAGCCGGTAGTTTTCATGGCAGCATTGACGGTTTTGATCTTCGTCGTCATCGTATAAAAAGATTTTTCCTGCATAAGCAGATGCTGCGATACGCCTTAACCAAAGGCATTCCGCCAAATTACACTGTCGATGAGAACCTCACGCCTCGTGACGATGTGCCGCTTGATGACGCCATTCATGCAATTACCAAGGCTATTGACCGATACCAAAAACACCAGGGGCCGCTTCATCCGCACCCGCTTTTTGGAAACCTGTCACGAGAAAATTGGGATCGGATTCATCGTATTCATTGCGCTCATCATCTGAGACTTATTCTTTCGTGTTAAGATCGAGAAAAGAGTTTCATCTCTGATTATGTACCAGCATTATAGCCTCTGTCCTTCCCCCACCCTTCGGGAGTACCCGAAGAATGGGGCACCCGGCAAATACTTGCATTGCTATAATCCTTGACTCGTCCATCCGTTGCCGCGATGCTTAGGCTTGGCGTATGAGGATTGAGCGAGTGCCTTCGCCTTACAAGCTAATAGTTCTACAGGAGATTTTGCCATCATGACGTTCACAAAACAAGCTTTTATTTTCGCCATCACATCCATGATGACACTCATCAGTGTGGCTCAGATCTGTGCCGAAGTGTTGACACCTGAACATATCGCTAAGTTGCGCACTGTCAGCTCTGCGAAAATATCTCCGGACGGCCAATTGATTGCATATACCTTAATCGTGCCTCGAATCCCTTTTGAAGACGACGATGGCGGCTCTTGGTCTGAGCTTCATGTGGTCGATATGCAAGGCAACTCCCGCCCTTTTGTTATTGGCCATGTGAATGTTGGCGGAGTGCAGTGGACGCCCGATGGCCAATCGATATCCTTCTTAGCGAAGCGCGGCGGCGACGAACATAAATCGTTATACCTCATCCCCATCGGCGGTGGCGAAGCGAAAAACACACTCGAATTTGATACGTCAATAGCCAGCTATACCTGGAGTCCTGACGGAAAGCGCGTCGCATTTATCGCCAAAGAAAAGGCTCCCAAAAAACGCAAAGCGCTTAAGAAAAAAGGCTTCAAGCAGGAAATTTACGAAGAAGATTTTACGCCCAATCGAGTATGGACGGCTACGATTGGTAATGATGACGACAAGCCCCATATGCTTGAATTACCGGGTTTTCCTTCGGAACTTCATTGGAGTCCTGTCGGAAATATCATTGCCGTCGCCTTGGCACCTACACCACTCATCGACGATCATTACATGAAGCGAAAGCTTTTTGCTTTTAATGCTGGCACTGGCGATATAATTTCCAGCTTTCCAAACGTAGGGAAACTCGGCGCGGTCACTTGGAGTCCCGATGGCAAGCACATGGCTGTCATCGCTGCGGCTGATATTAACGACCCCTCCGCCGGGCGACTCGTCATTGCGTCAACACTGGACGGAACCTTGAAAGATATCAAACCAAACTATGATGGCCAGGTTAGTTCAGTGGTTTGGCAAAATGCTGAGACGTTGATGTATCTCGGTGACCAACGTGTAACGACGACGTTTCGAAAAATTAATCGAGACGCTAGCCAGGAAAAAATTCTGATTGATGAAGGCGCTCTTGTGCTGGCTCGCTTATCCCTTTCCAAGGATGGGCAGTCCGCAGCGATGCTAAGCTCTAGTCCGAAGCACCCTTCTGAAGTTTTCGTGATGTCCCACGGCGATTCTCAGCCTCGCCGGCTCACCAACTCGAATCCTTGGCTAGATAACATTCGACTGGCGAAGCAGGAAGTCATTACTTACAAAGCTAAGGATGGTTTGGAGCTTGACGGCATGCTGTTTCATCCGCTCGACGAAGTACCGGGCAAGAAATATCCGCTCATCCTCACCGTTCATGGCGGCCCTGAATCTCACTATCACAACAGTTGGCTAACGCGATATTCCGGACCGGGCCAAGTGGCGGCGGCTCAGGGGTTTGCGGTGTTTTATCCTAACTACCGAGGCAGTACGGGACGCGGCGTCGAGTTTTCCAAAATGGGACAAGCCGATTACGCGGGTGGTGAATTTGAAGACCTCGTTGATGGTGTGGACCATCTTATTGAAATGGGACTCGTGGACCGTAACAGAGTTGGAGTCACGG
>JAJRPG010000036.1 GCA_024280855.1 Planctomycetota bacterium
GGTAGCCCCTTGGCTTACGACGGTACTTTTCGGCGCTCGGCTCAAGCGAGCGACGGCTCAGGTGAGGAATCCTCGACTGTTAGCTGCGCTGCACCAGGCCTGTGAAAAAGCGGGGGCGATCGTTCATGAAGGCTCGCCAATCGTCGAGCTAGTCATGGATGGGGGGCGCGTGGTCGGGGATCGCACGGAGAAGGATTCATTTTCAGCAGGGGCCGTGGTGCTTTGTGCGGGGGCGTGGTCGTCGTTGATTGATGGGCGGTTAGCCAAGCTGATGCCTGTTCATCCGACCAAAGGGCAGATTGTGTTGCTCAAGATGGATGATCGTCCGTTTGGGCCTGTGGTGTCGAAGGGGAAGCGGTATCTGGTGGCTAGGCAAGACGGACATGTGCTGATGGGGTCTACGGAGGAGCCTGAGGCTGGGTTTAGCAAGCGAAGCAGTGCGGCTGGGGTTTCGGAGCTTATGGCGACGGCGATGGCGTTTGTGCCGGGGCTGTCTGAGGCGTCGGTGGTGGGTTCGTGGGCGGGACTTCGTCCGGGGACGCCGGATGATCGGCCATATATTGGCCATGTGCCCGATATGGAGGGTCTGATCGCAGCGACGGGGCATTATCGCAGCGGGTTAATTTTATCGCCAGCGACGGCGGAGGCGGTTGAGGCGATGTTGGATGGTCAGTCGTATGCGATTGATTTATCAGCATGTCAGCCTGGACGCGCTTGACAAAAGCGTTCTCAACGGTGAACATTTTCGGCATACGTTAGGGAAGGACAGGCTTGCTTTGTGTTGAGCAGGCAGGGAGGACGCGACGCGCATGGATGCGATTGTTTGTGGTATTGACCCAGGTCTTGGCACGACGGGTTACGCTGTGCTGCGGAGCGATGGTCAGCGTCATGAGGTTCTCGATGCGGGGGCCTGTCGCGGTGACGATAAATTATCGCTGGCGATGCGTCTGGAATCACTCGAACGTGACATCTCATCCATTTTTGAAGAACATAATTTGGAAGCGGTAGCTGTGGAGGAGTTATACTCTCATTACAAACATCCGCGTACGGCTATTTTGATGGGGCATGCCCGGGGCGTGATATTGATGGCTGCGGCACGGCGGGGGGTGAAGGTGTATGACTATGCGGCGACCAAAGTGAAGCGGTTTATGACGGGCAATGGCCATGCTTCAAAAGAGCAGGTGCAGCAAGCGGTTAAGGCGACGCTTGGTCTTGACGCGGCGCCGGAGCCATTTGATGTAGCTGATGCGATGGCGATTGCCGTCTGTTGTGCGTCTGATATTTGTAGAAATAATGCCACACCGATGGCAGTGTAGAGTGGTGTGTGTTTGTGGGTAAGGTCGCGTTATGATTGTTCGCTATACAGGTGTGTTGACCGATGTAGCTGAGGATTCGGTTATCCTTGAGCGGGAGGGCGTCGCGCGGGAGGTGCTAGTCCCTGCTTATGCGCTAATTGATCTGGCTCCGATGCGCGGTGATGAGGTTACGCTGCATACGACGGAGATTTATGAGGGCAGTCAGTCGTCGGGGAATTTGGTGCCACGTATGTTGGGTTTTACCAGTACCGAGGATCGCGCCTTTTTCATGTTGTTTGTGGGGGTGAAGGGGATTGGTCCGCGTAAGGCGCTTAAGGCATTGGCTATGCCGGTGCGAAAAATTGCGACGTGGATAGAGACGAGCGATGCCAAGTCGCTGACAGGTTTGCCGGGCATTGGTAAGCGGGCGGCTGAGCTGATGATTGCTACTTTGAAGGGAAAACTTGCGGCTTTTGCGATACCGGCTGAGGGTGGTGATACGCTGGGGCAGGTATTGTCTAATGCTCAAAAAGATGCGTTAGATGTGTTATTAGCCTGGGGTGATACGCGGGCTGATGCGCAGCGTTTTTTACAGCGTGCGGGCGAGTTGGAGCCTGGCTTGGAAACGCCGGAGGAGTGGGTCCGCGTTGCGTATCGGGTGAAAACGGGGGCGGTGGGAACGTAACATGGCACGCGAACGAATTATATCGTCGGCGTCTGTAGAACCTGATAAGCCGGTTGATGCTGCGCTGCGTCCGGTATATCTGGATGAGATGATTGGGCAGTCCAGTGTGTTGGAAAAATTAAATATAGCTATGTCGGCGGCTAAGCAGCGTGGCGAATCAATTGAACATATTTTGCTGGACGGGCCTCCGGGGTTAGGGAAGACGACGTTGGCTAATGTTATTGCGCGGGAGATGACGGGTAAGACGCCGCGGATTACATCTGGTCCGTCGCTGACTAAGCAAGCGGATTTAATGGCGTTGCTAACGAATCTTGATGCGGGAGATGTTTTATTTATTGATGAGATACATCGCCTGCCGACTATCGTGGAGGAATTTTTGTATCCTGCGATGGAAGACTTTCGGGTTGATTTTACGATCGAAGGTGGGATGAGTGGCCGGGTGGTCAATTTTTCGCTGAATCGTTTTACGTTAATCGGTGCGACGACGCGGGCAGGTTTATTGAGCAATGCGATGCGGGATCGATTTGGGCATCGTTATCATCTTGAGTTTTATTCGGCGGCTGATCTGACGAAAATTTTGTTACGCTCGGCTAAGCTTTTGAAAGTGGCTCATGCCGGTGATGCGCTCGAGGCGATTGCTTCGCGTAGTCGCGGTACGCCGAGGGTGGCTAATCGATTGCTCAAGCGGGTGAGAGATTATGCGCAGGTGCGGGCTGATGGGGTGATGACGAGTGTGGTGGTTAATGAGGCGTTAGATATTCAGCAGATCGATTCGTATGGGTTGGACGAGTTGGATCGCGCGTTTCTTACTGCACTGATAAAAGTGTACAAGGGCGGGCCTGCTGGGATTGAGGCGTTGGCTGCGACGATGGGGGAGGAGCGGGACACGCTCGAAGATGTGGTAGAGCCATACTTGTTGCAGATTGGTTTTGTGATTCGCACTCGGCAGGGGCGGCAGGCGACTCGTGAGGCGTATGAGCATATTGGGGTGAAGCACGATCGTGGAGAAACGGCGGGGGACGTGGTGGAAACATCCCTTTTTTGAGTGCATTTCCGAACGGTCCTGGCTGATTGGCGGTGCGCTGATGGGGCAGGGTTGGTCATGTTGTCGTTGTGATCTATTATATACATGTAAATATAAGGTGGCGTTGAGAAGAGGCCGCTTCCTTATCCCGACGTTCATCGGGACGGTTCTGTAAGAAATGGTAGGCTCCCTGCGTGGGCGGTTACGATTTTTTTTGTTGGGTTTGGGTGTAGGTTAATTGGTTATGAAGGTATTGCTTGCTAGTTCACGCGGTTTTTGTTTTGGCGTGGAAGATGCCATCGAAATGGCTGAAATGGTTGTGGAGAATCGTGGCCAAGGTGAGGTGGTGGCGCTTGGCCCTTTGATTCATAACAAGCAGGTGGTCTCAAAATTGGAAGAGGCTGGGCTGAATCAGTCTGGTGATTTGGAAACGATTGATCCATCGAAAACTATGTTGATTCGTTCTCACGGCGCGAGTCCGGAGACGTTCAAGCGGGCGAAGGAGCGAGGTTTAGATATAGTTGATGCGACGTGTGTGTTGGTGAAACGTGCGCAAAATGTGGTAATGCAGTTGCATGAGCGAGGCTATCATGTCGTGATGATTGGCGATCCGAATCATCCTGAGGTGAAGGGTGTGATTGGGTATGCGCCGAATGTGACGGTGATTGATGAGGGGACGGATTTAGAGGTTGCACTGCCTTACCGTGAGCGGTTGGGGATTGTTGCTCAAACGACGCACTCGCCTGCTCATGTGGCTAATATGATCCAAAAGATTTTGTTGCGTCCTTATCGCGAAGTGAAAATAGTGAACACCTTGTGTTTGGAAGTGACGCGGCGGCAGGAGGCGGCGATTTCACTGGCGAAGGATGTGGATGTGATGTTCGTGCTTGGCGGGTTGCATTCCGCGAATACGCGCGAGATGGCTCGTATGTGTAGTGAGGCGGGTTGCCTGACGCATCATATCGAGACGTGGGAACAGTTTGAACCGTCGATGGCAGCAGATAAGGTGGTGGCGGGAGTTACGGCTGGCGCGTCTACGCCGGAGTGGGTGATTTCCGAATTCGTGAAGCATCTGGAAGCTATTTGACGGGTATTTGAATTCGGATGTTGCTGGAACTCGCCGATCATGTGAGAATTTGATGAGACGTGGTTTATGGATGGCGGCCCCGGTGTAGTATGGGGCTTGCTTCAGGGACGATATAGCTGAAAGGGATATTCATGGGTGAACCAAAGTGCGAAAATCAGCCGATGGTTATGGAGGAGACGCCGGGTAAGAAGGCGTATTGCCAATGTGGGCATTCTGAAAAGTTACCCTATTGCGATGGGGCACATAGCCAGGCGTGTCCGGGCATTTCGCCGATGGTGGTGGAAGTGACTGAAGCGGGTAAGAAGGCTGTTTGCATGTGTCATCGAAGTGAAAAGCTTCCCTGGTGCGATGGCTCTCATAGTCGTTCATAGATATTTACACCGAAGTTAAGGAGCCTTGCGCTTGGGTCCGTTCATTGTCACACTTTGGTGGATAGGTTTTTGGGGGACGATAGGTCTTTGCTTCGGTAGTTTTCTAAACGTCATTATCTACCGTTTGCCCAGAGATATTGCTTTATCCGATCCTGTCTGGTCCGCGTGTCCCTATTGTACTGCGCGGATTCGATGGTACGACAACCTTCCTCTGTTCGGTTTTCTATCGCTGCGTGGCCGATGTCGCGATTGTTTTGCGCCCATTTCTTCTCGATACTTTGTCGTCGAAGCCCTGATGGGCATGATTGTGCTGCTGCTTTTAGATGCTTTTTTTATGCAGCAGACGCGCGTGGGTTTAAGTGATAGCCCGATTGGAATCAATGAGCATCTTTCGCACGATTGGCCAATTTTCGTGGCTCATGTCCTGTTGTTTTCCTGTTTGGTGGGTATGTCAGCCATTGATTTGGAGCATTATTGGGTTGACGTGCGGTTTACGAATTGGGTGACGGTTGTTGGCTTTGCGCTTCACATGATTTGGACGCCGGTGCATACGACGGATTGGCATCGTCCGTCTGATACGACGGCGCTGATATCGTTGGTGGCGATGGGCGGGGTGATATTGGTTTGGCTGATGACAACGTGCCAGCCTAATGTTGACTCAGAAGACGATTGTATTGACGATCCTGAAGAAGAAGTGGAGGAAGCCGTGTCTCCTCTTCGCCCTGCACCTGGGGCTGCGCCGAGCTATGCTTTTACGTTAGAGCCTTCGCGGATTCCCGTTGTCGTTATGAGTGGGGCACTGATATTGTTGGTCGCGCTGCTATTAACCAATGCGGCGGGGCTGTTTAACTTGTCGCCTCATTGGCGGGTGATCATTCCTCTTGGCTTATTGTTTGCATTTATTGTTCGAGAAGGCAGTATTGTTCGTGAGTCAGACCAGGAAATTGTTGATGCGATTTATGAGGAGCGTCACGGCGCTCGGCGGATGGTCTTAGGTGAATTGCTGTGGTTTGCTCCGGCGATATTTTTTGCGTTTCTGGCTTATACCGTCATGGCTGGTGATGGTGTGGTCGCTACGCATTTTCAAGATACGATGCAGAACACCACGCGATATTGGGGCATTACGTTGTTTCGGCAGTGGTCGCCGATGATGGGGCTAGCCACCGCTGCGAGCGGTTTTATTATAGCGGGGGCGATTGGCTGGGCGGTGCGCATTGGCTTCACGCTTGTATTGGGCAAAGAAGCGTTTGGCACGGGCGATATTCATTTGATGGCTGCGACGGGGTGCATCGCCGGTTGGCCTGTGGTTTTGCTTGGGTTTATCGTGACCTGCGGATTGGCCTTGGTGGGTTGGTTGATGACGTTGCCGTTTAAGCGAAGCAGGGCGATTCCGCTGGGGCCTTGGCTTTCATTATCATTTTTGATCGTGGTGATTTACTACGACTCCATGGTGCAATGGCCTATCATCGCTCGTTGTTTGGTAGCTGTGGATATGTTATTTTTTAATAATTCGCAAGTTGTTGGCGTGCAGGGCATCTCATGATTGTCACATGGAAACAGGTCAAAGTTCATGCACGAACCACATTGGTGGTTATTGTAGCCTTGGCTATTGGGATTGTACTTTTCCAAAACCGTAACAACACCGTGAAGTTTTGGTTTTTCGGTTTCACAGACCCAGAAAAACAAATCAACGTGGTACATCTTATTGTGAGTACCGCAGCTGCGACCCGATTGGCTTGGTGGGTGTTCTCGCTAGGGCGGGGCATATGGTCTGACATGAAGGACTTGCGCATTGAGCAAGTGAAGCAGCGCGAGAAATTAGCCGTTCAATCGCGTGAGCAGCGACTAAGCAATATGGAACGCCGCATCGACGAAAAAGCAGATGAACAAAATGAACCTGACGCCGATTCGGATACGCTCGAAGATGCGACGAAGGACACGGATGTTGAGAATTCTGATTCTCCCCAACCCAAATAGGAGGCCTGTTATGACAAGTAAAATCGCACGAATGTTGACCTTGTTTTCGCTACTGGTTGTGGCTGCTCCGGGGTGTAGTCAGAAACATAACGATCGAATTTTGATGCTGGAGGATACCAATCGCACGTTGGCTCATCAGCTTAATGCGATGCGCGGTGAGTTGGATCAAAGTTTTCGCGTGCGGGAAGGTTTGGATGGCCAGCTTCTCGCTGCGTCGCGCGAGGCTGATGGTCTGCGAAATCAACTAGCTAATCAGCCTGAGCCAATACTGTTGGCTGCGCCTGGTTGGCAGGCGGTGCCTGGTGGCGCGATGATTGCGATTGAGTCTGGCGTGTTGTTTGCATCTGGTAAGGTGAAAATGAGGTCTGACGCACAGCGCACGCTTGATGGCATCGTAAGTACATTGCAAGGCGAGTACGATAGCCAGGAGATTTTCGTGGTGGGGCATACGGACGATCGACCTATCAAAAAGAGCGGCTGGAAAGATAACTGGCAACTCAGCACGGAGCGGTCGCTAGCGGTTGTGCGATATCTCGCGGATCATGGCGTCTCGCGTGATCGACTGGTGGCTTGTGGTGCGGGGGAGTATAGGCCAATTGCCAGCAACGATTCTCGAACGAATCGAGCGACGAACCGGCGCGTGGAAATATTTGCGATGGACCCGGCTTCGAGCTTTGGTAAATAGTTATTACCCGAGCCGCGGGCTTCAGCCCGCGCGGTGTTACGATATTGTGTGACGCCCACTATCCCGACACCGCGCAAGCTGAAGCATGCGGCTCGGAAATGACGGCGAAAGAATTAACTTTCGATTTTCAATCGGCTATTATTAGGCTACTTTTGCGCAGACTTTCACGGCTGCGTCGGTCAGATCATCGGCTGGGATGAGTACGTCGAGGTTGGCTTCTTTTAGCATTTTTCGAGCGCGGTCTACGTTGGTTCCTTCCAGCCTGACAACGACTGGAACGTCGAATCCTATCTCTTTCGCAGCGGCGATGAGTGCCTCAGCTATGGTGTCACATTTGGCGATGCCGCCGAAGATGTTTACCAGAATACCTTTTACTTTGTCGTCTGAAAGGATGATGCGGAATGCTTCGATAGCGCCTTCAGTTGTCACTGAGCCGCCGACGTCGAGGAAGTTAGCCGGGTCTCCGCCGTGCAGTTTGATGATGTCCATGGTAGCCATCGCCAAGCCTGCGCCATTAACCAGGCAGCCGATATTTCCGTCCAGGGCAATGTAAGAAAGATTGGCTTTGTTAGCCCGAAGTTCCAGTTGGTCTTCTTCGCTGGGGTCGCACATGTCGAGAAGTTTTTGATGTCGAAACGTGGCGTTGTCGTCAAAATTCATTTTGGCGTCGATGGCTAAAATTTCGCCAGCGGAGGTTCGTACCAATGGATTGATTTCAGCTAAAGCGCAGTCGTATTTTAAGAACACGTCCACCAATCCGCGAATGACTTTTCCGGTGGCTTTCGCCTGAGCTTTGTCGGTGAAGCCCAAGGCGTCGGTTAGATGTTTTAGTTGGAAACCTAATAGGCCCAAGTGAGGATGTAGCCATTGCTTGACGATAGCTGCAGGGTTTTCCTTGGCGACGACTTCAATCTCGACGCCACCTTCACGAGAAACCATTACGACGGGACAGCGGCGACTTCGGTCCATGACCACAGCTACATAGTATTCGCTTTCGATGTCCACAGCTGCGGCGATGAGGAGTTTTTTGACTTCGATACCTTCCGGGCCTGTTTGGACCGAAACCATTTTGTTAGAGAGCATAAAAGTTGCTGCTTCGCGGACTTCGTCAGCCGTCTTGCAAAGTTTCACAAATCCGGCTTTGCCTCGGCCTCCGGCGAAAACCTGAGCTTTGACCACAACCATCCCGCCGATTTCGTTAAAAGCGGACAAAGCCTGCTCTGTTGATTCGACGACGTTAGAAGCGGGGACGGGAACGCCAGCTTCGGTGAGAAGGTCTCTAGCTTGATATTCGTGTACTTTCATAGCCTATGGTCCTGCAAAGTATGTGGTCCGCTGTTCTGTTCGTGGCGATCGAGACTGCTCGTCGCCCTAGTATTTCGACTACGGGGCATTGTGGCCTAAGCTTCGTATAAACGCAAACTGAACAACTGCCGCCTGTCGGATTCCTGAAATCGGGGGTATAGTGACGGCTGACATTGGGTAATCATTGAGGAAGCAAGCATGGGTAAGAATCGTCCGACACCGGAGGTGTTGTCGCTAATCATTTGCGATCAAATTATCACAGATCGTGTGACTGGTAAGCAGTCTTTGATTGGCATGTTTAGCCGGGTTCACGCGAGGGGGTTTCCAGCGACTCATGCTCAGCTTTGTGTTTTTGTGACGCTGACTGGCGGGCACGGCGATACGGATTTGTTGATTCGTTTGGTGGACTCAGCTGAGGCTCGTCCTCCGATTGTGGTGGGTAAGGGGTCAGTGCGATTTAACGATCCGCGGGCGGTAGCTAATCTGGTATTGCAATTTAATGGGCTGACGTTTCCCGTCGCGGGCGAGTATCGAGTTCAGTTACTTGCTCACGGCGAGTTATTGCGCGAGGCACGATTGGAAATGGTTGAGCATCAACCTCCCAAGAAAAAAACTGAAGATGAGGTTCCTGAATAATATTCTGTATCTCTGAGTAATGACCGAATCGCTTCGCCCACACAGAACATTTTTCCGTCTAAGTTTTGGCAGTGGACAATGAAATCTTGTAGGGCAGCGTCGCAGACCTGCCTTCACTATAACGCGTCGATGGTTCAGGCAGGTCAACCTTTCGCTAGTCAGCGAAAGAACGACCGTGCCCTACCGGTTGGATTAATTTTCTTTAGACGTTTTGAATGTTGTTGTCGAAAGCGAACCGTCTGCTTTTTCGTGTAACTTTTGGATGCGCATCTCGGCTTTGGAGAGCATGTCTCGACACTGTTTGACTAGCCCCATGCCTTCTTCGTAACGGTCGATGGATTCCTCCAGTCCGACCTTTCCTTGCTCGATTTGTTGCGTGATGATTTCCAATCGTGAGAGCGATTCTTCGAAGGATAGTTTTTTCTTAGCCATGATTATTCAAATAACTCCAATTGGGATAAGTTTACCACTTCCGACTCAACTTCGCCATCTACAAATTCCGTCATCATACGCTGCGCATCCTGCAATTGTTTCACAGAACGAAGGATTTGTTTTCCTTTTTTGAGTCGCGAAATGGAAAACCCTCGCTGCAACACACGCTTATGACTGAGGGCTGACAGTAACTGCTGCTGTTGAGTCATGCGATTTCGCAATGTCGTCATATGGCGATTAAAATTCGCGGATAATAATGCGCACGACTGTGACACCTGTTGATTACTGTGATTGAGTTTGACATCCAGGGCTTGTTTCCTAAGTCTAAGCGTCAGCTGCCCCAGTCGTCTGTCCTGAAATTGTCTAAGTTTTGATGTTGTTTGTTCCAGTCGGTGAGTCAAATCATGCAGACGATTTTCGTGGTTACGAAGCACAGCGTGTGGATTGATACGTTGAATGGTTGGCTCATATTTTTCTACCCGAATACGCTGCGCACGCAATTGTTGGGTTAGCTGTCGATGTTGTCTGCCGCTTAGTTCGTCGAGAATTTGTTCGCGCTGGTACACCATATTAAGTGGTTCACGAAAGCAGTGCCGATGTTCCAGCCCGTGAAGCCGAGAGGTTGCGAGCGTGGACATTTGTCGAACGGTTCGCACAAGTCTCGATTCGTGGTTGGTTATGTGTTCGAGAATTTCATCCAAAACCGGCACGGCTAACTCCGCCGCAGCCGTGGGAGTGGCTGCGCGAACGTCTGCTACGAGGTCGGCGATGGAAATATCCACTTCGTGTCCAACCGCGCTGATGATGGGGACTCGACTGGAAAAGATGGCCCGAGCTACGACCTCTTCGTTGAACGCCCACAGGTCTTCCGTGGACCCGCCGCCTCGACCCACGATTATCAAATCGACGCCGCCTAGCTGTTCGGCTTGCGCATTTACGCGAGTAATCGCAGAGGCTATTTCTCTCGACGCGGCGTCACCTTGTACGCGCACAGGATAAACGAGGGCACGAACACAGGGGTATCGCCGCTGCAAGGTGCGTATGATGTCACCCACCGCTGCACCGGTTGGGCTGGTGATAATGACGATACGCTTGGGGAAGGGCGGCAGCGCCTTTTTACGGGCCGGTTCAAAAAGTCCTTCCTTGCTAAGCTTGTTGTAAAGTTGTCGAAAGGCAAGTTCGAGTTCGCCCAGCCCTTCAGGCTGAAGCTTTCGAGCATACAGCTGATACCGACCGGCCTTCTCAAAAACTTCGATATGCCCCGTCGCGACAGCTTCCAAGCCGTCGTGAGGGTCGAATTTAAGTTTTGCAGCGTCCGATCGCCACATCACGCATGACAACTCGCACGAATCATCTTTTAGCGTGAAGTATAAATGCCCGCTGGAGTGACGTTTGAAGTTACTGATCTGTCCGATCACATGGATGGTACTCGGAAGCGTCGCTGCGATGGCTCGTTTGATCCGGGCGGTTAGCTCGGATACCGAGATCGGTGTTGAACTGCGCGGCGAGGTTTTGGTTGCGGCTGGTGTGATACGGTCAGGATTAAACGGCTGGCGTTTCATGCTGCGGCGTATTGGACAACGGCTGACTCATATCCGCAACTGTTGCCGTTTCTGCCACTGCCTGTGTTTTCGCTTCAGCCTCAGCCATGTGCAGCATTAGGTCGAATTGGCCCAGCGGGCATGCGAACGGGACTACTAGCCAGGGGGTGAGTGAACCGCCTGCGCCATCGGGCCATATGCCTGTAATAATTTTTGGGACTGATACCTTCACGAGCGGGTTGGCGAGCGTTCGCCTCGCGTTGCCAGTAACCATATTAGCTAACTCCGAAATCACATCGTAAGTCGCTTCCAATGAAACACTGGTCCCAGTCATAGACGAAGCAAGTTGCATGATGATGGAACCGGGAAAACGCAATACAATGACACCACTGGTATTAGCTACGATGGATATAACCGCGCTAACGTCAGCAGTCTGTATGTCTGCCTTCGCCTGAGCTTTCGCAGGCTGAGCAATTACTTTGATGCCACCCATCAGCATGAAGACACGCTGCGTTGCGGTGACAAACGGGTTAATCCATCGAACGTCCACTCTTGTGCTCCTTTACATAATAGACAGATAACCCTCTCTGCCTAATAGTGATTGCTGTAAAGTACTAACTTACGATACAAGTGGAGTGTTAAGGAAAACACCGCAGAGGCAATAATGCAATAGTTAATCAAGCATTACAAAGACGGTTATTATGGACAGGGTGTACCATAATAGAATTGGAGAAATGGTTTTCGGAACACCATCAAGTGTTGAAGTTACGCCGATAACGATGGCCAATTTGCTAATCCATGACTAGGTCGCAGAATATTATTTGGTAGTCCCTGCAGATGACGCGAGTGTTTTCTCAAGCAGATCGACGAGTTTGGGATCATCAGGAAGCGTTCGCGGGGAAAACTTAGCCACGACTTCGCCTTCTCGATTGACTAGATATTTCTGGAAATTCCATTTTACATCGCCAGCTACCGTTTTATCAGGATGCGTTGTGAGGTAGCTATACAGCGCACATTGGTCATCGCCCATAACCGAAACTTTGGCGAACAGATCGAATGTCACATCATATTTTTTAGTGCAAAAGTTTTTGATTTTAGCATTTGAGCCAGGCTCTTGTTTTCCGAAATTGTTCGCAGGGAACGCAAGAATGCGAAAGCCCTGGTCTTTGTATTTCCGGAACATTTTCTCCAGACGAGGATAATTCGGCTCCGTCAAACCGCACTGGCTAGCGACATTGACTAGGAGAAGTACATCTCCTTTATAATCACTAAGCTGGACCTTCTTACCGTCGATATTTTTCACAGAAAAATCCAGGACAGAGCTAGCCTTCTTAGCCTCACCCGCAAACGCCTGGCTAGGATTCGTCGCTAACGCTAGCGTAAACGTAAATATCAAGCTCATACCAATTATTGTGTGTGTCATAGCCGCTTCCTTGTTATCATAGCCAGGGCAATAAATTCATTGTCAGCCCAGCCTATTGGGAGGTTGCGAATCTTGCAACCTATAGGTATGTATGTAGTGGTCAGCCAAGCGATTGCAGCAAAACAAGTTTCTCCAACGAGGCCAAGATAAGGAGGCACGAGGTATGATCGTCAAGCTAATTCGTTGCAAGGTATCAGAAGAATCAAAGGAGAATTTTTCCCAGGCACAAGCCGAATGGTCAGCCCTGGCAGACGTGGAAGGCTTTCTTGGCCAGTCTGGAGGTTGGGATGCCAAGGATTCTAATCTTGCCGTTATCGTCGCATGGTGGCGCGATCAACCTACCTATGAACAGTTCATGAGGGTAAACCATGGTCCCATCTTTGAAAAAAGCCAACAGGCAGATACCTATCAATCGTGCGAAGTTGATGGATGGGAAGCTCAGTTTGATATCCCAGGCGAAGTTGAAAATGTGCAAGGTGCGATTCCTGACGGCGGATTGATACGATTAGCCTGGTGTAAAGTGAATCCTGGTCGGGTCGAGCATTTTGTGGAGGTGCAAAAAAAAGTATGGAACCCCACGATGGCCAGCGCTGGCGGAATGTTAGCCGGCGTTTTTTCTCGTAGCGTCCAGGACGAAAATCAATATCTAGTCTGCACCCTCTGGCGGACTATCTCCGCGCATGATGATTATCGAGAGCGACATCTTTCCAAGCTCAGAGACCAATCCGAAGTTGCCAGAGACGTGGCACACCTGGACGGCTATGTGGTACATGTAGAGCCAAGTTGGCGGGTAGTGGGCGAGTAGGGATGTCTGTTGTGAATCAATTTGGTGATATTGGCCGCATATTTTTGAGTCTGGGTTCCAATATGGGGGACCGATTGGGGATGCTTCGCGCGGCGATAGCGGAGATTGATAGGCATCCCAACATTTCTGTGAACTTAGTCAGCGGAGTCGCTGGCGTGTACGAAACGTCGCCGGTTGGTTGCGAGGGTGGGCAGCCGATGTTTCTGAACACTGCGGTCGAAGTAGTGACGGAATTGTCGGCCTTCGATTTGTTGGGTGATCTACTTTCTATTGAGACAAAGTTGGGGCGCACTCGGTCGTCACCCAATGAACCACGCATGATTGATATTGATTTGTTACTATATGGTACTGAGACGAGCGAGAATACTACGCTTCGATTGCCGCATCCACGCATGCACGAGCGTCGTTTTGTGCTGGAGCCATTATGCGAGATTGCGGAGAATGTGGTTCATCCGGTGCTAGGTAAGACGATATTTTCGTTGGCTGAGCAGGCGCGAGCAGAGTATTCAGAAGATGTGATAATGCGCGTTGGTGGGCCAGGAGAATTGTTTACAGAGTTATAATTGTGGCTCGACGCATACTCCTAATCTAATTGCAAAGCCGTGTCGATCCAATCTAGCAGTCGGTCCTGGTCGATGGTCATGATGTGGCCTTGGTCTGCTTCGATGCTTAGTTCTGTGATCGCGCCGGCTTCGTCTAGGGATGCCTTGAGCGTGTCAGCGAATTCTCGCCACGTTGTATCATTTTCGCCGACCAATAGCCAGACGGGTTTGGTAGCTAGGGTCGATAGCTGTTCCGTTTCACTGGGAAATTCGCCGGGCATCGCGATAATGGCTCGGAAGCGGGTTGGCTCTGCGAGGGCGGCGAGTATGACACCGCGTCCGCCGTTGGATGCGCCGGCTAGGATGACTCGGCCCGCATCATATGAGATATTTTCGTCCATCCACGCAAAAATAGCTGGCAACATGTCGGCGGCGTCATCGGCAAGGTCTGGCCCGAATACCTGCGGCGCTATGACGACGTAGCCACGAATCTTTGGTGCGGTGTCCCAGTATAATTCTAAGTTTCTATCGACCATGGCACCGCTACCGTCGCCGGGTGGCAAAGTAAAGACTACTGGCCAAGTGGTGTCGGCGGTGTAGTTGTCGGGGAGAATTGTCTTTACGTTGACGGTTTTATCCTGCCCGAAAGATATAGAGACTGATTCGCTGACGGCGAGGGTGGTGGAACTTTGCATAGCGCAGCCGCTCAAAGTGATACCTGCGGTCAATGTGGAACATGCCAACATTATCGCATGGAAATAGTTTTTTTGCGGCGTCGAACTATTACGTTTCATTATCATAACTCCTCCGCGATATCGATTGATCTATTCGCTTGCCAAATTCAGAAAACCTATCTGGGAAGATAAGCCGCTTAAGAGGTTTTGGCCAGCGATAATTTCTTGAACACCGGAAACTTCTATGCGTGTCGAACCGTGGGTTTCCCAACGTTTTACATTAAATCATGGTATCCATTATTAAGTCTGGATGGAAATCTTTCAGAGCACCTGGCGCGAGCCTAGTGGCAGTTTGAAGAAAATGTGCGTCGCTCACATTCGCCCATAAGACATGCCCGCAGGCTTGCGCCGTGCGGCTCTGATGTCACCATATTTGTACGCATAGCGAGCCGCATGCTTTAGCTTGCGCGGAGGTTAGAAGTAATGAGTCATTCAAATTGTATATAAACGTCATCTTGGGCAGTGCGCAGCCTGGTGTTGTATTAGTTATAGTTTTTATTTGGATTAGCTACTTAGCTCCGCGCGGGCTGAAGCCTGCGGCTCAAAGCTCATTTAATAGGTTTTTCCATGCGAGCTGTTCGCTGGCCGGGTCGAAAAGCGGGGCTAGTTTCGCGGTGTTTGTAGCGAGTGATTCGAGGAAATCGCTATCGGTTTCGGCTCGATGAATTAGCTTTGCGAGTTCATGTTCGTCGCCGACGGGGAAGTAGCCGGGGTAGTCTTCGCCGAGTAGGCCGATGGAGCCGGAGATGCGCGAGGAGATTACGGGAACGCCGCAGACTATGGCTTCCGAGACGACATTCGCGCCGCCTTCCATGATTGACGTGAGTACCATGAGCCGGGAATTGGTTAGGCGTCGCATCGCTTGCTGGCGGGGGAGT
This sequence comes from Planctomycetota bacterium, assembly GCA_024280855.1. GTDB lineage: Bacteria > Planctomycetota > Phycisphaerae > UBA1845 > UBA1845 > JAJRPG01. The sequence continues at coordinate 15,421 of JAJRPG010000036.1, forward strand.
GGTCCTAGCCATTGGTAGCGTTCGTTTTTTTCTGACTCCAGCTTGGCCCGGTTAGCCATGTTTTCGGAAAGGGCTGCGCCGAGGTGGACGACGCTTATGGTAGATGATTTTGGAAGATGTTTGACGGCTTCGACAATACGAAACGGGTCTTTCACCTCGCGCAAGTTTCCGATGACGCAAATTTCAAAAAAGTCGCAACGACGTTTCGATGGTTCGGTTGGCCGAGATACGGATTGATAGATGACGCGAGTCTTATCGCGTAGCTGTTCGGGGAGTACATCTATGGCGGAGGGTTGTAAGGCGACGATGCGGGTGGCTAATTCTAAAGATGATAACACTTGTGGGTTGGCGCAAAGGTCGCCGTAGATGTCGGTCCCGGTCATGGCTACGATGATGGGGCGGTTGGGATGCTGCGTGGAAAAATTTTCGATAGCTGCGGCGCTTTTGCCGGCGTGAAGGGCGATGAGAAGCTCGCAAGGTTCCTCTTCATAATCTTGCTGCGTGCGCACGCTGTGGCTAAGCGTTGAGAGCATCGTAGCCCAGCGATGGGCTGTGACGCGATTGCCGCTCCAAATCTCGGCAGCGGCAGGGGAGATTAGCGTGATTTCCATAGGAGGATTATGCGCGAAACTTACAGCGGTGGCTAAAGTAGTCACCTACTACGCGAATTAAGCTAAATGGTTTCGCGATAGACTACTTTCGTAATTCCGCGCGGGCTCCCGATGAATCGGGATTATATTTCGCCACGCGGCTCCAAGATTTTTATAATCCTACCACGCTGTATCCGGCATCTACGAAAATGTTTTCGCCGGTGACGCCGGAGGCTAAGTCGCTGGCGAGGTAGACAGCTGTCTTGCCGACTTCACCGGCTTCGACGTTTCTTCTTAGCGGGGCTTTTTTGGATACCCAATCAAAAATTTCGTCGATACCGCCAACAGCCATGGAGGATAGTGTGCGTAGTGGGCCAGCGCTGATAGAGTTAACGCGGATGCCTGCTTCGCCTAACTCGGCGGCTAAATATCGCGTGCTGGCTTCTAGTGCCGCCTTGGCGACACCCATGACGTTGTAGCCTGGGATAGCTTTTTGGCTTCCGTAATAGGTCATCGCTAAGATTGATCCGCCGCTGGGCATCATAGCCTTGGCTCTTTTGGCGATGGCGACTAAAGAGTATGCGGAAATGTCCAGAGCCTGGGAGAATACGTCACGCGGTGTTTCGGCGAACATGCCGTGTTTGAGGTAAGTTCGATCGGCGAAAGCTAGTGAGTGGACGACGAAATCGATTGAATCGAATTTTTCCTTGGTAGCTGCGAAGACGTTGTCGATGTCTTCATCGTTAGACACATCGCAGGGAAGCACCCAAGGGTCCGTCACTTCGATCTCGCTCAGGGCTTTGAGAACGCGGCGTTCATTTTTCTCGCCGGGTAAATGCGGGAAGCCGCAGGTTGCGCCCTCGGCGATGAAGCTCTTAGCTATGTGGCAGGCGATGCTGCGGTTGTTGGCGATGCCGAAGATGAGGCCCTTTTGGCCATCTAGTAGTCCCATGATGAAAGCCTTTCGCTATAGGATTGTGAAGTACAATCTATTATTCGTTCTATTATTCGTTATGACACACTGCTGGCGTCGGTAAATCGTTTCTGCGAAAAGGCCCTCTGGGCAACCTCTTCTGCAATTCTCTTTTAGCCCGCAGCATTCTAACGCTATTGTTGTTGACCTGCACGTTTCTGGCAAGGATAAAGTGTGACCGAGTGCAAGACCGAATTGGCGGCGATTCAGGTCAGAGCACCTGGCGCGAGCCTAGTGGCATGTCTTCGCTAGCCATCGATTCACAAGACTTGCCCGCAGGCTTGCGCCGTGCGGCTCTGACCTCGACTCGGTGCGCCCATCCCGCCTAATCAGTCTTGCACCCGGTGTGACATGCACCCAGTGCAACGTGGTGCTGACGTTTTATCATCGACTCCCCCATGTTAAAAAGAAGAACCTGGGCTACTCGACCGATCGGAAATCGTTGGAGGAATCACCCTGATTTCGGGTCATAGTCGCATCAATGCTTTGCTCTACCTGCTCGACTAGATTGTTCCACTTTTCCCTTTGGCGATGTGCTGCGCAGTAGCCTTGCCATTGCCGTTGGCGACATCAGCGTTACCGAATTCGGTTCCGCACTCTGGGCATCGCTTCTCAGTGAGGCCCCGCAAGTTGTACCCACACGAAACACACTCGGCAGGATCACGCCCACCTACCACTATGTGTTTCATGCGCTGTGCATGGACAAAGCTATCAATGGCAAAACCCGCGATGCATAACAGACCGATCGTGAATACGCGGATGGACATATTCGAGATCATTCCACCCGATCCGAATTTAGTTATTCCGGCAACGCCTAGTCCTATTAACGCTATACCAGACCAGAGCAACAACCATCGCTTTGGTCGGATCGCTAGCGACGAATCCGCCGCAACCACGGTACGCACTCCCCGTAAAGCAGTCGGAGCTTCGCCAACCCAAGCCAATCCGAAGGAAAATAGAAACCGTCGCACTGGACCCAATTTTGCGATACGCGCCCGGTAGTAGGAAACGGCTATGACGCGCGTTTGTATGAACGCGAATAGCACAACAACCGCCGTACATGACCACAGTATTCCAGTGACGATCACCGCCGTTGAGTGATCTTTCGGGAATACCGCTTGCCATCCCCATAGATCCCAAGATGCGGCTACAGCAATACTTGCACTTGCTCCGGTCTTGAGGGCATCACCCAGCGTCCTGTAGCGGACATAGCACATGGCATTGCCTGGAAACGTGAGGCCTGCAAGCACGAGGGCTGCAAGGAATAGTTGGCGATATTCTTCGCTCATATTGAATTATCTCGCTGGTGGAGGACTTCCGCCGCTAGCGTCGGTAAATCGTTTCTGCGAAAAGGCCCTCTGGGCAACCTCTTCTGCAATTCTCTATTAGCCCTCAGTATTCTAACGGTATTGTTGTTGGCCTGCACGTTACTGGCAAGGTTGAGGTGTGCATGGACCTAAGTTGTATCATCGACTCCCCCACGTCCAAAGGAAGGACATGATTCCATGAAAGAGAGTTCTCCTGCAGAATTCATTGGACGGCGTATCCTCGTGGGACCGCCAAAAACAGAATTCTTTTACGCAGGAGAACTCAGCTATGTTGTTTATGGGAATCGATCAGCACAAGCGTCA
>JAJRPG010000037.1 GCA_024280855.1 Planctomycetota bacterium
AATTGCGCAGACATGATAGCAGAGAGCTACGAATCAAGGTATTAGACAAACCTCTCGCGACGACGTGAGCGGATCAGAAAATGTGCAGGAAAATTCTGTCAGGAAAACACTTGAAAGAAAAACTCTTTCAGGTATGGGCCAACCTGCGCAATTGACCTTCGGTCCGGACGGCAACCTTTACGTCGCCAGCCGCGCGGACGACGCCGTCCATCGGTATAACGGAACGACCGGCGCATACATCGATACTTTCGTCACCAGTGGCAGCGGTGGGATTAACGGCAACGTAGGCCTTGCGTTTGGCCCAGACGGTAATCTGTATGTCTCCGCACGGTCTTCCAACAACGTGTTGCGCTATAACGGAACCAGCGGCGCATTCATCGATGTTTTTGTCACAACCGGCAGTGGCGGGTTGTCCGGTCCAGGATTTATAACATTTGTGGCAAGCCAACAGGTGCGGGTTAATGGCGTGCCCACGAATATCGCTCTGAGCAACAGCGCGGTCAATGAAAACGTGAACACCACTGGAGGATTCAGCGTAGGCAGTTTAACCAGTACCGACCCGGACAACTACGAATCATTCACTTATTCCGTTGTTGGAGGCACAGACTCGGCCAACTTCTCTATCGGGGGTGGGAGTTCCGATCAACTGTTCATTGATGACGGAGTGTTGGATTTCGAAAGCCAAAGTAGCTACGAGGTCATAGTGCGCACCACGGACAGTAACGGTGGTAAATTTGATAAAACCTTTACCATTACTATTAACGATCTCAATGACGCACCAACGGCTACTAACCTGAGTGACAGTGACACCTATATCGAAGACATCGCCCTCAATCTCACAAATATCGTCATCTCAGATGTTGATAGTGCTAACGTTACCGCAACCTTGACCTTGTCCGATGTGGCAGCGGGTAGCCTCAGCACGGCCACCTCAGGTGTGGTAACTTCGACTTATAGTGCGATGACCGGTGTATGGACGGCGAGCGGCGCGCTCGCCGATGTGAACACCCTGCTGGCTGGGGCCACCTTCACTCCTACTCTGAACTATAATAGCAACTTCACAATTGCCACCAGTGTGGACGATGGTATGGCTGCTGCCATAACCGGTACAAAGACTATAATAATAGGAGTTGCCCCATCTCCAGCAGATGTTACATCGCCGACGCTGGTGAACAACACGGGTAGCACGATCGCCGAGGGTGGGACCGATACGCTGACCAATACCGAGTTGCGCTACAACGACAGCGAACAACCAGCAAGCTCCGTTATTTACACCGTCACCGGCGGATTGGCCAACGGTCAACTGGAACTAACCACCGACGCGGGAGTCTCGATCACCAGCTTCACGCAGGCGCAAATCGACGCTGGACAAGTGGTCTACGTTCACAACGGCAGCAATACTACGAGCGACAACTTCAACTTCACCGTTAATGATGGTCAGGGCAATACACTTACCGGACAGAGTTTCGCGCTAACCATCACCGTCGAGAATGATACGCCGACCACTACTGGTATCGATGACATTGCTGTCAGCGAAGATGAGGCTCCTACGGGAATCGACCTGTTCGCAGCCTTTGATGATACTGAAGATACGGACGCCCAGTTGTCGTACGCCGTTGTTGATAATACCAATCCAGGACTTCTCGACTCCGCCGTCATCGATGCCACAGCCGGGACTATGACACTCGCCTATGCACCCGACGCCAGTGGAGTCGGTAACATCACCGTGCGAGCAACAGACAGTAGCGGCGCTTTCATTGAGACCACCTTCACTGTTACAGTGGCTGCTACCAATGACGCCCCGACGTTGACGACCAACACAGGTCTAATCTCAGACATTGCGGCAATGACCACGATCGACGCAACGTATTTGGAAACCCGCGATGTGGACAACAGTGCAGAACAACTCACCTACACCGTTACCAGCATTCCGGGTAACGGTGTCCTGACGCTAAACGGAACCGCGCTAGGCGTTGGCGATACATTCACACAGGACGACATTGATAACAATCGATTTGCATACCAAAACGACGGCAATCAATCTATCTCGGATGGTTTCAGCTTTATTGTAAGTGACAGCGCTGCTGGTTCGATAAGCTCTACGGTGTTCACTATCACGTTCAACACGATCAACGATACTAACATCGTGTCAAACAGCGACAACGAAGTGCCTATCGACGCGCTTGTTATATTGCCGGAAACGACTGAATTGGTAGGAGAATTTGACCAAATCTTTGTGGATCCTATTTTGGATGAGTTAAGTGAAGAGGCTCTTGTCGGTGTAGCACAGACCGATAGCGAATTGATTGATAACGCAGAGAAGCCAACTAACGAAGAGTCTCTAAATAGCGTAGAATCGGCTGTTGAGGCATCTCCAGCAATTGACCAGCTGCTGAATGACGACACCTCGAATCTTGGCAGCGGAGACTCAATCAATTTCGCGCAAACATCTGTAGCTCGCGACGATAGGTCGAGCGCGGTGCCGTTCAGTAACGGACAGAGAAGAACTGTATATAATTCCTTAAACACGAGGCAAAGCGACGGAAAAATCAATACCAAATCGCAACCGCTTGTTACGAACAATCTAACAACGCTACAAACCACCCCAACGGACGGAATTCAGCAGAATACGGTTACGGATCAGCCTACGATTCTAAGCCCGAAAATGGCAAGAGAGCTTGATTCGTTCGCACAGAAATTCAATCTTGCTGCCGAGTCTGGAGTACGTATCGAAACTTTGACAGTCGGAACGGTGGCAGGCCTCTCGAGTGTGCTTTCCGTTGGGTATGTAGTTTGGGCCATCCGAGGAGGATCGTTAGTGGCAAGCATGCTATCTGCATTGCCTGTGTGGCGGTTTGCTGACCCGTTGCCTGTATTGGAGTATTCCAGCAAAGCGTCTAATCAGAAACGCCAAGATGAAAATCATGATGACGATGAAGATGAGCAAAAGCTTGGCGCGATATTTGATTGATGTCGCGTTACTGCGAGGACGACGTGAGTCGCCTCCTAGAGGACAACGAACATGAGACACTTTTCCACAGCAACCCGAGTCAGCATCGGCTTGACCTTCGCGACGATCAGCCTGCTGTCCGTTGCCCATGTGCTCGGCCTCGTCCCGGATTCCGCAGGAGTGGCGCTTAAAGCACGTGGAGAACTATGCGAGACGATCGCTATACAGTTTGCCGGAGCTGTGCAACACGGCAATCCCGCGTCTCTCAAAATCACCGCAGATGCTCTCGTAAATCGTAACCCCGACCTACTCTCAGCCGCCGTTCGCAAAGCTGACGGAGAGTTCTTTTTTCGGACTGACAACCATTCGCAAATGTGGGGGGACATAACATCGGACGAATCCACCACCACCCATGTGCAGCTACCGATTTTCAAAGACAACCAGCGTTGGGCAAACGTAGAACTTCACTTCCGGCCTCTTGTTGAAGACGGCCTTCTTGGCATGCTAAGTTCGCCGATCGTTTGTCTGACTGCCTTCATAGCCATAGCAGGTCTTTTGGTATTCCAGACATACTTACGTTCTGTACTCTGCCATCTAGATCCAGCAGATGTGATTCCTGAGCGCGTTCAAGCCACGTTAGATACTTTGGCCGAGGGTGTGTTGATACTTGATAACAAGGAGCGCATTGTCTTAGCGAACGAGGCCTTTTCAAGAGCTACCGGTCAACCCGCCGCCGAGTTGCTCGGACGTAAGGCGTCACAAATCCCTTGGGAACGCTCTGAGTCCAACGATTCACCAGGGGAGTTCCCTTGGTTGGAAGTCGCTCAAGAGGGGACAATTCAAAAAGGTATCACCTTGAGGCTTCAAAACGGAGCGGGCGGTTTACGCACGTTTGCAGTCAACGCTGCGCCAATCGATGGCTCTGACGGGCGTCATCGTGGTTCTATTGCCACCTTTGACGACGTAACTGGAGTCGAAAAGAAAAATGTTCAACTCGCGGAAATGTTGGAACGGCTAGAAGAATCGCGAGAGAAAGTAAGACAGAAAAATGAAGAGCTTACTCGTCTAGCGACGCGAGATCCATTGACCGGCTGCCTAAATCGGCGGGCTTTGTTCGAGCGGTTCGAGATCGAATGGGAAAGTGCGAAACGCCATGGGCACTCGTTGGGTTGCATTATTGCGGACATCGATCATTTCAAATGGGTCAATGACAATCACGGGCACAGTGCTGGTGATCTTGTGCTGAAAGAAGTAGCAGAGGTTTTCAAGACGACCGCCCGTAAGACCGACATTGTCTGTCGATACGGTGGTGAAGAGTTCGTCTTGCTGTTGCCGCACGCCAACATTGACCAAACGGAACAAGCCGCCGAAAAACTCCGCCGTGAAGTTCAATCTTCATCTAATACAGAGGTCCCTGTGACCATTAGTCTCGGTGTCGCTACGATCGATCTATGCGCTGAAACACCAGAAGCACTGATCGATTTGGCAGACAAAGCTTTATATGCGGCCAAGCGTACTGGGCGCAATAAGGCAGTACGTGCAGATCAAATGCCTGCCGCAGAAGTTGATGAAGAGAATTCGTCTCGTATCAAGCCACGCACTGACCTTGAAGGTAATCATATTTCGTTTCAAGCAGTTAACTCTCTTGTGACAGCGTTGCGTTATCGTGATCCTGAAACTGCGACTCACTGCCGACGAGTGGCCGACCTTTGTGTAGATATGGCCATGAATCTGATGTCCTTCAACGATAGCTTTGTACTTGAAGTGTCAGCGCTACTTCACGACATAGGAAAAATCGGAGTTCCGGACTCTATACTTCTCAAGCCTGGACCGCTGACGGATCAGGAGTGGAAAGTCATGGGTGCTCACGACCGCATGGGTATTGAGATCATCGATGCAGCCTTTGGATCTGCTGAATTAACCAACATCGTAAGGAATCATCATGCTTTTTTTGGAGGAAACGCACGCGATCCAGGTCTACCCACGGGGCTTGATATTCCTCTAAGAGCCAGGATTCTAAGTACCGCAGATGCTTTCGACGCCATGGTTTCCGATCGTGTCTATCAGAAGGGCAGAGAACAAGAGGCAGCCTTCGCAGAATTGCGTCGTTGTTCGGGTACGCAGTTCGATCCCGTGTTGGTTGAGTTGTTAATTCAGACAGTTACGACACGAAGCAACGATCAAAGTGATCAGATACTGTCAGCTTCCGGAGACATCGCGCTTCGCATCGGACTCGAGATCGAGCGATTGATTGTAGCCTTGGATGCCAATGATTTCTCGGCGCTAGCAGCGATGACCAGCCGTCTCGCTGAGGTGGCTACAAAGCTTGAGTTACCCCGGATTGCGGAACTTGCCACGGATCTAAATCAATCCATATCTTCGGAGTTCGACCTGGAGAAGATGCTCGGATCAACAACGGAGCTAATTGACCTGTGTCGCTCATTGCAAGGCGAAGCCCTCTGCACGCTCAGGGAATCCTGCGTTACATAAGTGGCGGTACCCGCCGGAATGGTTTCTGCCAATTCCGAATTCTCAGTATCACGGCTTCGGCAAAGCAAGAGGAAAAGGGGATTTTGTTAGAGAATTGAAGAGCGACTCATTCATCTCAGGGCCTCCCTTCGCTCGGCACCCCCGCCGAATACAGGGGAAGCGTTGTTTTGGTAGCTCAAGACTCGAGGCGCGGAATCCTTTTCATCCGGCCCAATACTCAATATGCGTTTCCACATGCCAGCCGATACCTCGGTTTTGCATGATTCTGAGTATCGGGATTCGTGCTTTTCGGTGCTTGTCCATCGTTCAATCCTCGTGTACCATGCTTTTTGCCTAGCGGTAGTGGCTGCTGCCTCGATGAATTGTAGTGCAACACGGCAAAGATTTGTTGTGTAAAGTAGCAAAAAACCGCATTTGCGGGTGTAGCTCAGTGGTAGAGCGTCACGTTGCCAACGTGAATGTCGTGGGTTCGAATCCCATCACCCGCTTCGTATGACTCCCATTATCCACCTATGACAACGGCGTCTAACTCTTGACTGGGGCGCTAGTTACAATGACCCAAATAGCAGTTACCTATACCCCCATAAAACCGTTCGATTTGGCAGCAGATGACTAGAATTGACGGTCATGGACGCGCGTACGTGCAAGGTTTAGTGCAAGGTAAACTTTTCGTCGGGTGAAAAGGGGAGTACAAGCTGGCCAACAAGGGCATCGATACAACCATACGAGTTGGCGTACAAGACGGTGTCGTAGCCGTGACACAAACATCATTGTGGCGAGCTACAAGTTCTTAGGCTTGGGATTTTTTTGCCACAGCGGGTTCGGTTGCGAGGGATGGCAGGGCGTTGATAGCACCAGCTACATCGAGCAGTTTGGGATCTGTGTAAATGTTTGCGGTAAGTTCGGGCTTGGAGTGCCTCATAGCTGCTTGGGCGGTCCGAAGCGGGACGCCAGCAGCACATAGGTGAGTGCCGAAGGTGACTCGAAGCGCGTGTATGTCGAGAACACGATTTCGCTCGTCGCGTTTAGATATGCCTGCAGCAGCTAAATCGCGATCAAATATCCGAGTCAGCCCGGTGGGCATGTTGAACAATGATGTAGCAGGGGGCAGGCGAGCAGGGATGGGTTTACCACTACGGCCAGCGATCTCCTGCAAATTCGCAAGCCGCTCATCCAGCCATGCTGTTAGTTCAACAGCCAGGTCCGCTCTGATTGGAATATTGGAGCCTTTGCGGTTCTTCTCATCTGCTGCATAGAGGACGGCGTAGGCAACCGACCCATCAAATTCGAGTTGCCCAACCGTCAGTGAAGCCAGTTCACCTTTTCTCAAACCAGTCAGCACGAGGGTTTTGTAAATCAACATACGTTCGTATCCAGTGGCTTCAAGCTGGCCAATTATATCAGGCTTCAGAACTACCCGTGCCCGGCCAGCGGCTGCGTCGATGTTGTCTACGCTAAGAGGCTCATATTCCCATTTGGCTCTTTTAGTAGATAACTGGTCTGGTTCAGACTTCAGTGAGATTATCTTCCGACCATTTTCCGCCAGCGGGCGAAGGCGAACAATTCTTAGTAATCTTAACAATTCGTCCTTGGTCAATGCTCGACGCTGATGCCTGCGGTCCACATTCTGGTCGGCTCGTGGCACATTGGCGAAGGGATTATACGTCATGCGATGCGTTCGTTTGCACCAGTTTCCAAAACAAACCGCAGCTTCGCGGTAAGTATTACGAGTCGATGCAGACAAGCCGGTATCGGCCTGATCAACGAGCCATTTCTCGATAGGCCCAGCCTGCATTTTGTTAAGTGTTGAGAATCGGCAATCATGAATTAACCGTTCAAGCCTACGGCGAAGCATCGAGATGCGCCTAGGGTTGCCATCTTTGACCTTCAGGTGCCTACATAGGCATCTATGTGTTTGGATAGTGGCACATTGGCGTGATCAGCAGCGTTGGCTTGTTCAGCGGAGAGAACACCGGCACGAATCATTTCCGCTCGACGTTCTAATTGAGCTAATACCGCACGGGCCGCGACTGCGTCTTTGCAACCGGTAGCTACTTCCACAACAACGCCGCACTCGTCGCGGTAGCGGGCCATGTAGTTGCGCGATTGGCCACGAACACGTTGTTTTCCGTCCTTGCAGGCAACCACTTCCCCTGATCGGCGTTGGCCATTTCTCAACTTCCAGTGGGCGATGCGTTTCCCATCGAGTTCAGAGATTTGAGCGCCAGCAGGAAGCGGTATGGTATATGGCTTACGGTAGATCATAGCTAATTGTCATCCAACCCCGGGCTTTCCGGGTGCATTCATTGAGCCTCAAGTCGCCAAGCAGCTCAAGGCATTTCTGCCATATGTTCTTAACAATATTGTGACGCCGAGTAGGCCATACCTGCTGCGAATCTGCAGCAGATCTATCTGTAATAACTGGCAGCTATGGCTCGATACTGAGCACCAATCGTTGCGCTGAAGTGTGTCCGGAATTGCTGTCATTGCCGTCATTGCTGTCATTTTTGTATTTTGTGAGCTTTTCAGCCTCCCCAAGCGGCTAGTCGCTGACACCGACAGTCTTATCGCCGTCACAGATTGGCCGCGCGCTGTCATTGTTAGGAACACTCAAATCGCCATTATCAACGTCGAGGGGCGATTCTTGTGTTCCCTGTGACGGCAATGACAGCGATGACGGCTGTTCCGGTGGATCATTGATATGGCTAATGGAGATACTTCGACTTTGCCCTTTATGTTTGACGTTTACTTCCACACCTAGTCGACGAAGATTCTGAGCAATTTTTCTTAGTTCCGCTCCGAAAGAAGACACACTTTTCGGCCAATCTCGATGTTTCATGTTCTTTTCACCTGAGAGCAGGTTGAAAACTTCGGTGGGCGTACCGCTCAAGTTGCCCTTAAGTTGGGTCCAATTTCGGATGGCCGTTGCAAGTGAACTAGATTCGCAGAGAGACTCGTCTGCATCTCTCTGCTGTGTATTAAATGCGGCTATGAAGGATCCGGGTTCCCACGGGCAAGCCGATTCGGCGGCCACGGCCCAGCTGAAGCTATCTGCCATCCTTGGCATCACAGAGAATTGAACAGCATTTTGGTTACGCAATGCGGCGCTGACGGCATCGAGGAATGCCCCGAGTATAGATGGCTGCCGTTTCTTAAATTCAGATAAGAAGGTTCTTTCCGTCTGACGTTGATGATCCGGAATGGTCGGAAGTGTTAATTGAATGGCACGATCGATCAGATCGCTTCTCTGGGCAACGTCTCCGATGCCGTTAATCATGATGGGTCTCATGCCATCGAAAATCTTCTCGTCGGCGTCAGTGTATAGTTCACGCGTTGCGAAGCCGCCCCCAGTTGCGAGCCGACACAGGGCGTTGGATCGTTCCTTGCTAATGCGCGACATATTATCGAGGCAAATCATCCAAGCGTTGTTCATGGAAATAGCTAGGTCGTGGTTGCCTTTCGGTTCACAACGCAGCGGTGCCTTGTTCGGGTCAACCAAGGAGCGTATGACACGGCATAATGTTGACTTAGATGAGCCTGGCTCGCCGTTCACCAGTAAGACCATAAATGGCCCACGCGGGTTGAAGCATCCGATGATGTAAGCACAAATAAGGATGAAATCGTGATCCGTACGCGCATTAATGAATGGACGCAGATCATCGATTGAACCGCCGGGGACTGGCGTCGGAAGCGCTAGCATACCTGGCGTTCTTCGAAACTTAATAGGAGAATCATCTACGACCTTCCACCCGTCTTTGTCGATGACAACGACACGACCTTGGTCATCGCACAGATCCAGTACGACCTTATCTAGGGATTCTCCAATTCGAAGGTAAATGGTTTCTTCTGGACCATCGAATAGGGCTAGACCTTCAAGGGTATCGAGAACCTCAGCTTTTGCTGTTGATGGTATGACAGATCCGGTTAGTTGGTGGTATCGACGCCCGAGTAGAATAGCGTAACTTCTCGATTTAAGCGACCACGTAGAGGAGTATTTATTTTCTTTGACATATACGAATGGACGACTCTCAATGTCATGAAAATAATGGTCGCCAGCCTCTTCACACAGCTGTAAGAGTATCTCTCGCGCACCGTTGTTGTGGTCGCTGGTTGATGACGCCGGTGGTTGAACCTCGGTCGAAGCGTCAACGAGGCGCTCGAGCAATCGCTGGCCCGCTTCATCGCAATCATATTGGTTATCAACATCTAAACCCTGCGCTGCAAGATGACGTAAATATTCGCGGATGTCTTTATACTCAGCAGGAGGTAAGGTCCAACGGACAGATCGTTTCCACTTCTTAGCTAGCAGCCTGTTGAAGAATCCTCATTTTCAGCCATCGTTCAGATATGGGCGGACGTGTAAGCTGGCGTAGCCCATTTCAATTTCTGAGGCCAAAAATTGGGCAATTGGATTCGATGAACTAGAAACTCGCGTAACCA
>JAJRPG010000038.1 GCA_024280855.1 Planctomycetota bacterium
CTGGTTACGCGAGTTTCTAGTTCATCGAATCCAATTGCCCAATTTTTGGCCTCAGAAATTGAAATGGGCTACGCCAGCTTACACGTCCGCCCATATCTGAACGATGGCTGAAAATGAGGATTCTTCAACAGGCTGCTAGGCTACGGGAAATTTCGACAGGCTAACCTTAGCGAGCTTACGCTGTGCAAGCAGGCTGAGCATGTCGCATCAGTCATCGAGCGGGATCGTGACGAGGGCGTATGGGTGCTGGGTCATAGTCTTGGCGGCGCGATTGCCTTTTTGCTCGCGCGAGATCGGCCCGAACTTGTGCATGGGCTGATTAACGTCGAAGGAAATTTCACTGAGCAAGATGCTTTCTGGACGAAATTAATCGCAGGCGAAAGTGGAGAGGCTTGGGAGTCGCGCTTCTTAGCTATGACTGCGGACCCGGAAAAGTGGCTTACGCAATGTGGCATTCAGCCAACGCCGCAGCGCTCGCGTTGGGCGGCGCAAATTTTATCGAATCAGACGGCTTCGACTTTGTACGCGATGTCCCAGGCTACGATTCGTGAGACCCTGACGCCGGAATATCTCGAAACGGTGCGCCTGGTAGTAGCTCAATGCAAGCCAATTCATCTCATCGCGGGGCAGCGTTCCGCTCAAAGCTGGGGCTTACCCGAAGACGTTCGCTCCTCAGCTACTTCGTATTTTGAAATTCCCAATACGGGGCATCTCATGATGTTGGAATCCCCCGATGTATTTTGTAAGCAAATTGAACACATTATTCGACGCGTCTGAGTAGGGTGGCATGGGCACGCGTCGCTTAATGAGAGTTGCAAAATAAGATAGTCGTCCGCGCGACGTTTGCCCGTGTCTTTCTACAGCTGCGCCTCCGCGCGGGCTGAAGCCACGCGGCTCGATGCGAAGCTTGCGAGTCGTCGCCGCGCGTCTTACGATGCAGGCTATATTCGTAAGGAGAATGTAACGTGACTCAATTAAAAGATAAATCGGCTCTGGTTTGCGGCGCGTCGCAGGGTATTGGCCGGGCGTGTGCGATAGAGCTTGCTCGATGCGGCGCATCCGTGACAGTCGTAGCTAGGAATGAAGACAAGTTGCGAGAAGTTGTTGCATCGCTCAATACGTCCGCTGGGCAGAAGCACCATTATCTCGTCGTAGATTATGCCCAGCCCACAGCTATGCAGTCTTTCGTGCAGGCCCACTTGGAAACCATTGGCCCCGTACACATTCTCATCAACAACACCGGAGGTCCGCCCGCAGGCCCGGTTTTGGATGCTGACATCGAGCAGTTAGCTTTGGCGTTTTCAAATCATCTTTTGTGTAATCAGTTACTAAGTCAGTTGGTCGTGCCAGGCATGAAAGCGGCTAACTTTGGCCGGGTCATTAACATTATTTCCACGAGCGTGATTACTCCCATTCGCGGGCTGGGTGTGTCGAACACCATTCGGGGCGCGGTAGCCAACTGGTCGAGAACCTTGGCCGGTGAACTCGGGCCTCATGGTATTACCGTGAACAGCGTGCTTCCCGGCTTTACTGAGACCGATCGCTTACGAGCGATATTCAAAAACAAAGCAGCTAAGACAGGCCAGGATGTGCAGGACGTTGAGAGCCAGGCGCTTGGCACTATCCCAGCCGGACGATTGGGCAAGCCTGAGGAAATAGCCAGCGTAGTAGGATTCTTAGCCAGCTCCGAAGCTGCGTATGTCAACGGCGTCAATCTGCCCGTCGATGGCGGCCGAACGGCGGTACAATAAAATCATGGAAACCATTCTAAACTATATCAACGGGGGAATGGTCGAGCCAACTGGCGGAGCCTATCTCGACAATTTCAATCCCGCGACCGGCGAAGTCTACGCGCAAACGCCCGACTCCAACGAGAAGGACATCGAAAACGCCGTTCAAGCCGCGTATGCTGCTTTTCCTGCATGGTCGAGGATGCCCGCAAATGCGCGCTGTGACGCGCTGCTGAAAATCGCTGATCTAATCGAAGCGAACATGGATGAATTAGCCCTGGCGGAGTGTGTGGATAATGGCAAGCCTTTGTCATTGGCCAGGTCGCTGGATATTCCGCGTGCGGTGGAAAATTTTCGTTTCTTCGCCACGTCCATCATTCACTTTCATTCAGAGTCGCACATGATGGATGGCGTAGCTCTGAATTACACCTTGCGAAAGCCACGCGGCGTTGCGGGTATTATTTCACCCTGGAATTTGCCGCTGTATCTGCTTAGTTGGAAGATCGCGCCAGCATTAGCCACAGGGAACACGGTGGTAGCTAAGCCTTCCGAAGTGACGCCGATGACCGCGTATAAGCTTAGTCTGTTATGTCAGCAGGCTGGTCTGCCTGCGGGCGTACTCAATATCGTACACGGAACAGGCGTGCGCGCAGGCGCTGCGTTAGTTAGTCATAAAAGCGTGCCCACAATTTCCTTTACCGGAGGCACCGCGACTGGCGCTGAGATAGCGAGAAGTGCAGGGCCTATGTTTAAGAAGGTAGCCTTGGAAATGGGCGGCAAGAATCCCAACATTATTTTCACCGATGCAGATTTTAATGCTGCGGTGAAGGGTAGCCTGAAATCATCTTTCGCCAATCAGGGGCAAGTCTGCCTGTGTGGCTCCCGCGTGTATGTCGAGTCGTCGATCTATGAAAAATTTGTCGAGACTTTTGTTGCTGCTGCGAAAAAGTTAAAGGTCGGCGACCCGCTTGAAAAAGACAGCGACCAAGGCGCTCTCGTTTCTAAGCTTCAATACGAGAAAGTATTGTCTTACTTGCAGCTAGCCCGTGATGAAGGCGGAAAGATTCGCTGCGGCGGCGGGGCAGCTACCGTCTCAGGCGAACGTTGCAAAAACGGCTATTTTGTAGAGCCTACGGTGATTACGGATTTGCCAATTCATTGTCGGGTGAACAAAGAAGAAATCTTTGGCCCGGTATGTACGATCACGCCGTTTGAAAATGAGGACGAGGTTGTCGCATTAGCCAACGACACCGACTATGGCCTATCCGCCTCCGTGTGGACCAAAGACGTTGGCCGAGCGCATCGAGTCGCTGATCGAATAAACGCGGGCACGGTGTGGATCAACTGCTGGTTAGTCCGAGACCTGCGTGTTCCCTTCGGCGGTATGAAACAAAGCGGCGTAGGCAGAGAAGGTGGCCTGGAGGCACTGCGGTTTTATACGGAACCAAAAAACGTCTGTGTTCGCGTACCAAGTCACGCTTAGACAAGTAATAAATAAAACGAGCCGCGGGCTTCAGCCCGCGCGGACGTGCGAATCTATTTAGATGTGCAAAAAGCTTTCGTCACGCGGCGTGGCGCTAATAAACACGTTGCCCTCATATGACCCTTAACTCCGCGCGGGCTGAAGCCCGCGGCTCGGTAAGATAAACCTACCTGACTGTCTTAAAAAATTCAAAAGACTGCAAGCATTCATTACAGTAATGAATGGACCGGCACAAAGTGGGGCCGAAGATTGATTCGAGCGATGTATTGGTAGAGTCGCAAAGCGGGCAGGGGATATTCTCCATGCTTTCTTGGCCAGCGCCACAATCACCAGCCGTCGGCGGGGCTAAGCCAAAGGCTTTGAGCTTCTTCCTGGCTGGTTCGGTGATGCGGTCCGTTGACCACGGCGGATCAAAAACTACATTGACCTTTACGTCTTTTTCAAAAGCACTGACAGCTACGCGAATTTCGTTACGGATAAAATCCAATGCTGGGCAACCAGCGAACGTAGGCGTCATATCCACCGTCACATGTTCATCATCAATTCGGACATCGTTTATCATGCCCATTTCGACGATGTTAATCACCGGGATTTCCGGGTCGGTGATCGTTTCCAGCGATTGCCAAATGGTGCGTAGCCGTTTACTGCGAGGTCGCGATTTGCCACCTGCTTTTTTTGACTCATCCGTTGAAGACATAGTGACTACCACTTTGCACTTGGGTCCAATTTGTAAACCAATTGCATACCGTCAAGCAGCGTAGCTAGGTCGTCTGGATGTTTTCCTGATCGACCGCCATAAACCGGTGACGCCTTGGCGTTAATTTTCAACGAAGACTCACCCAATACTTTATCGACCGCAGCTACCCACCGTTTTCGTAATTCATCTTCACGCAGGAAAATCCCGGCTTGGTCTAATAAATCATCGGCACCAGTCGATTCAAACATGCCCAACGCATGAGGATATAAGGTATCAACCGCATCCTGCATAAGCTGATGACTTTCATCAGTCCCTTGGCCTAGCCTGGGCATCCACATGTGCCCGTGCATGAGATGATATTTTTTCTCTGAGCTTAATTTCCGTGCGAGTTGAGCCAGCGGAACCAATGATCCTTGAGCTAAAGATTCTAATCGTAGTGACTCCGCAACGTCATAAAAATACTTACGCACGAGACTCTTAGCCCAGTCGCGTTTGCTGCAAAGGCTAACCAGGCTAGCGCATTTCCACTGCTCCAGTTTTCGGCCAAAGACGTTGGTGTCCGGGTCGGGTTCGCCCAGTTCATGCAGCATTTGATAAAAAGTGAGGGCATGACCCATATCATCTTGAGCCATCGAGGAAAACGCGATGTCTTCTTCGAGGATCGGTGCGAATCCGGTCCACTCGGAACCGCGATGTCCGATGATGATGGCATCGTCAGCTAAGCGATATAATAAATCGATCACAGCTGACTTGGTCGGCGCATCTAAATCATTGAGTGTTTCCATCGTAGCTATCACTTCGCACTCTCCTTGTCGGACGCCTTGGATTTCTTAATTGTTTTTGGCGTTTTATATCCCCATGATTCGCGATAGCTCTTGTCCGTCGCGTGTTCAAACATATCGCCGTCTTGATAATCGGTTGCTAAAATCGCCGAAGCTGGAGCCACCCAAAGATTTACGCACGCTTGTCGGCGACAATATTGTTCCTTAGCCATGACGAGCGCCATTTGCGCGTCAGGTGCATGAACCGATCCTACATGAATATGGGCCTCGCCTCGCGCCTGCTGATGAAACACTTCATACACAGGCCATTGTGTGTCATTCATAAGTCACTTACTCCTAGTACCGCAGCGGTTAGGCGCCAAACATTTCGCCATGCGTAATAGAGCGTCGAAGTAGGCGTGCGGCTATACTCAGCATAAAGGCACACCCACTCTTCGCTCTCTCTTCTTTCCCGCTTCTTCTTCCGATCCTCCTGCTTTTTCCTCTCCTAAACGGTCATCGTCGGCATCGGAATGGGCTGATTCGCAGCCGCTGCAGACAACGCTTCTCGAACCCAGCGACCTTCCTCGTGCGCCAACTTTCGCGTAGCTACACGATCGCCAGACACCGGGCCTCCACCGTTTATTACTCTCTTGAATTCATCCCAGTCGGGTTCGGTATAAAGCCAATCACCAGTTTCTTTATCCAAACGCAAATTGGGGTCAGGTATTTTTAGGCCGAGGTCTAGCATTTTGGGGACGAACTGACGAAGAAATTGCTGTCGTTGTTCATCATTCGTCTTGAGTTTGACGCCCCATTGCACCAGCATGGACGTATGCTTAGACACTTTGTCAGCCGGTCCATGAAACATCATGATCGGAGGCCACCAGCGGTCTAAAGAATCTTGAAGCATCTCACGCTGCATCTTCGTGCCCTGCGCAATCGTCACCACCATCTCATACCCATGCTTGAGATGAAACGCTTCTTCATAGCAAATACGCTTCAATGCCCGCGAATAAGGACCGTACGATCCGTCGGACATCATCATTTGATTTACAATCGCCGCGCCGTCAATTAGCCAGGCGATGATAGCTACGTCCGTCCAAATGTCGGCGGGGTAGTGAAACACGTTGGAAAATTTTGACTTACCAGAAATCAAATCTTCGATCATCTGCTCGCGCGAAGCGCCAAGCGTTTCAGCCGCTCGATACAATAACTGAGCATGGCCAACTTCGTCTTGCACCTTAGCGAGCAGCGCCATCTTTCGCTTAAAAGAAGGGGCGTGAGGAATCCATTTACCTTCAGGCAAAGCGCCGCAAATCTCGCTGTTGGCATGAACGTGGATCAGGCGAATAAGCTGGTTGCGATATTCCTGCGGCATCCAATCCGTAGGCTCGACCTTGTCGCCCCGCGCGATGCGTCCTTCAAAGGTTTCGAGCCGGCGCTCGCATTCTTCTTTTGATAACTGATTAAGCTCTGGATCAATAGCGATGACCATATCTGTCTTCCTCATGTTTGCCGACGCGAAATTTGCTCGACATATTGGCTAGCGAGTCGTGGCTGCGACCGCTTTTTTCCAAGATTATATTACCCTACCGGCCTGCGCAAACCTTTGAACAGCATATCAGTCAGTTTGCGGGCGATGTCATCTGGTGTCATGGGTCCGTCAGCTTTGTACCACTGATAAATCCAATTCATGGATGACAATATCAATAGCGAAGCAAATTTTTCGTCCACGTCGCCAAAGGTTCCCTCGCGGATGCAGTTTCGCACCATCGTGCGCACCATGTGTTCGTACTCGTCTCGCCGGGCTGCAAATTCACTATAGCGAGGCTCGGTCAGATGTCGCCACTCCGTAGAATAGACCGCAGCCGCGTTGAGGTCGTTGGTAATCACCTGCACATGGGCAAGCATGAGACGTCGCAACTTCTCGATGGGAACCAGATCAGATTCGACGATGGGCTTCTTAGCCGCGAAAAATCTATCAGCCGCCCGTGTAAGAATTTGATGAAGCAGATCGTCCTTGCTCTCGATGTGGGCATACAGGCTTCCGGCTTGCAGGCCTAGCGCATCAGCAATATCGCGCACGCTAGTCGCTTCATATCCCCGTTGAGCAAACAGCGACTCAGCGACTATTAATACTTCTTCAAGCTTCTGCACAGTAGATTCAGCCATGATCCGATAACCTCCAAAACTCCTTCAGGCTATTCGCCTAACAAGCGCTTGTTTTTGAGTGTACCAAAGCTAGCCCGTGAAGGCAAGTCTTGAGCTACTATAACGGCAACGAGGAAATGGCCCTGTTCTAAGGGCAACTCTAAGGGCAACGAGGAAATGGCCCTGAAACAACCAACATGGCCCTCGACCCTCTGCGCAAGAACCAACCGTCCAGACCCTTCTAATCTAAAAAAGGTTCTGCACGGTGCAGTTCAATCTATCGCCCAACGGCTACTCGGCGGTTGCCTGTCGAGCCGTCCGGCGTTGCTGAATGATGTTCTGCTCGCTCGCTTCCATGCGCAACCGAGCTTCAACCCATTCAATATCTACTGACGAGACTGTAACCTTACAGCCTTCGGATACTTCCATTCTCTTGCGTGCCCGTCGCACAGCGTTACGGAGTAGTGTCTTACAGCGTCGTAGCGAGCCGTGACCAATTTGATTGGCGACGTCTTGCAGATACTTCGCTGCATCGGGCGCTAGCCTGATCGGCGTCCGCTCATAGAGCTTGCGAATTTCTTCTACGCTATAAAGCGGCTTACCCCCTGAGTAGATATCCTTGCCTTGCGTAAGGTGATGAACTACGTCGAATCGGCTGTACATCTGGCCGTGGTCCGGGCCTACAGATCGCATGATTCGTTCGTGCAAATCAGTTGTAGCGAACATAAGGATGGGAACGCCCGTCGTGTCGTGAATGTCTCGTAGTAGTTCCAAGGCATCATCAGACAACTTTTGAGCTTCGTCCAGAATCAACATACGGTCGCTGTTTTGCAGACGATCGATGATGCGTCCCAACATATTCTTGTGCATTAAATAAGTCATCGCTCGACGGTCCAACAGGCCCATCGGTTCAGCGATAGCATTAGTCAAGCCCTTTGGATGGTGTGAGCCGTTGACAACGCGAATGTAGATCGATCCCACATACGTCTGCGATAGTGCTTGCGCACAGCGTGTTTTTCCCACACCTGTCGGGGCAATCAACATGCCCATTGTTTTATTCTCGTGAATTAGACGCGCTGCAGTGAGTATGGCTTTAGCAATCCGCGTTTCAACAAAGTCATCGTTGATCGAGGCAGCCTTGCTGCGGGCATGTTGCTCAACCCACATATTTAACGTGCGGATATGCGTATCAGCGTTCGCCCTGTAGTTGCCAGCCATCAAATCGTAGATAGTCGTTTCGCGTGGTGCGCTTACTTTCATGGCGACATCACGCCTTGAAATACCGTTTTTTTCGATATACGTTTTGAAATTCGCCATCGCCTGTTGACGCTGGGAATCGGATAACGCACCTTCGTTGGGTAGCATCCATGCTGCCATGAGTATTTGATCCCGTCCCTGTAAAATGTCCGCTAAATCATCTGTTGGGTTCATAGCAATGATTCCAAATCATCATCGCCATCCGTGACTGCCAATTGGTCCTCATCTACGAACAGGTCATCCATGCCCTGATCGTCGTCGTCCTCATCCTGAGCATGTAATTCTTGCTCATCCATAAACAACTCTTCAATATCGCCCGAAGGCTCAAAAGCGGTCGGATCGAAGGCCGTTCGATCGCCCTTCGAGACGCCCTCGAATCCCGTTTGAAAGGGGACGATTGTTGTGAGTGTCACATCGTCCGTACCTGTCTTGCGTAGTTCATCGAGCCTAGCTTGGCTGTGTTCAGCGATAAGTTGTGCAGCCGTCCTAGTGCGTCTGGCCGAAGATCGTGCAGCCTGGTGCATGACACGACGTTCTCGCATCTGTTCTGCGATGGCTTCGCGTGCGTCGTCTGCACACGTGAATGGTGGTATGCGTGTGTTGGCTTGCAACTCACCGATAGGCTGGCGAGTATTGGCGTCAAAGGCCCAGCATCGAGAGATATCATCCGGATCGAGTGATATCAAAACCTTACGCCCAACGAATCGCTTTAGTCCTGCACAAATCTTCCCGTAATTGATTTTGACCGGGCCAATCGTAACGCCTACGCCATTCGCATGTACCTTGAACAGCCCGCGTGTTTCCAATAGGCAGACCAGGTCATCGTTGATGGCCCGCTTCAAAGACGTAGCCGTATTCCAGATAGCCATCGGCGTCTGACCTGATAGCCCGCGATGCGGTAGCTTGTGATACGACTCCATAAAATCTGCGACACGCGATCGGACGTTAGCAAGCGATGGAATATCAGATTCATCACAGAGCTTTAGGGCCGCATGGCGTTTCCAACCTTCGCCATGTTTTTTCTTGAGGTAGCGACGCTGCGAGTCGGTGTAGCCGCGTTTGATTTGCTTCAAACATTCTGGCTTGTCCAACACGCTTTTACCGCAATAGGTTGCGTAAGTCTTATCATGCTGATCGTGGAAGCGCCCGAAGAATCTCTCGATCGTTCCTTTTGCCCACGCAGCGTACGGAATGGCGTAGATCAGCTCTATGTCTAATTCACCGCAGATACCAAGCCAACGTGTATCTATCGGTGCGTCCTGACCAGCGTTGCGCTTTAGCCACGTCTGCCATTCTGGACCGATCGTGCGTCGTAATGAATCCCGTTGCGACTTGGTAACGCCAGTGATGATTTTACTCGTGAAGTCCTTACCGTTGTCGATTCTCATTCGGGCCGGTATAGCCCAATCTCTGCAAGCCATGCGTATAGTTGAAATGATGGCGTCGCTGTGTGGATTCGGTCCCAGATGCCAGCCCACGATAATACGCGAGGCAGTGTCTTGTATCGCTGTTAGCCAAGGTCGTATCTGCTTACCCTTATATTCACACCACATATCAAGCTGAGTGTGATCGGCCACATACAAATCAGCCGGGCTAATGAGGCTGTAATCAATTTCTATATGGGAAAGGAATTTTTGCGACCATCGGTCTTTACCATATCGCAGTAAGAACGTCAGCGATTTATCATCCGTATCGCGTAGCCATTTTGTCGTCGAGGCGTAACTAGCTGGCCAACGCCATCGATTCTTTCGTGCTGCTCGCAGCGTCGCATCGTGACAGATACTGGCTGTTAGCTTGTTCTCACTGCGATAGACGCTGTAGAAGTATTCAATCGCAGCCAGGTCGCGTGTCGTGCCATCACTACCACCACCATCGCCATCCGAAGGCAAACCACGACGATCGATCAATCCTTCTACACCGACAATATGGCCGTTAGAACCGATCGAGTTATAGGCAGACTTCCAACGCTTCAAAGTCCGCTCGCTTATTCTAAATGATGGACCTTCGATTCGCGTAGCCTCTGATACGACTTGCTGCGCAACCTGTAACTCAGTCAGATTATCACGCCCCATTGTTAGGCTGCGTTTTTCCCATTGGTTGAGGTAGTGAGCTTTGCGATACGCCATATCTACAGCGTTCTGGGGGTACTTCGCATAAAGAGTTACACTATCGCGTTCGTTGCGTTTGGCGTTGGCTGGACACTTCGTGAGACGCGGATCGATAGCCCGATTGATCCACCAGACAGGTTTACCTTTACCGCCTGGTGGCGATGCCAATACCGCTAGCGATTCACGTTTCGATTGATCGGCTCGCTGTTGCTCCCATAAAGCTTTACGACGCCACGTCCGCAGCGACTCGTTACACAACGAAGCGCAAGCCTCGACTGTTAGCCAGTCGCTGCTACTCGATGCTTCAGATTGGAGTTGTGCTTGTGACATACATCAATTCTCTGCGAGTGCTGCTGCGCCTTCACCGATGCCCGATTCCGCTTCCCGCATAGCCCGCGACGCGGCATCTGAACCGTTGAATGTCGATCCCTGATTGTTGAAGTTGTTAATGGTCGGGCTGGCAGGTTTTCCAGCACCGTTGTCACGACTACTCTTTTCAATTTCATGTAAGGCATTCCTTACTGTGGTGCGTTCCGACTCTGTCCCCGCCGCTTCTACCGTAGGACTTCTAAACGTGAGGACTTTGAAAATGTCGCTGATATTATCGCCTCTGCCTGGCACGGAAAATATACTTCGCAACGTGTTGTTGAATTTATCGATGTTTTCGGTGGTACTGAACGTCTGCGCAATTTTAGAAAGCCTTTCGATGTTCTGACCTGCTAATGCGAATTGCTTGAGTACGGCTTGCAAGTTCAGGGTTGATCCACCCTGCGCCGCAGATTCTTTGGCCGCCTCTACCGAGCGTTCACCAGATACGCCAACGCCTTGACCTTGTTCTGTTTCACGGCGGATGAATGCTTGTAACGCTTCGTTATTTCGTTCAATGGAGCGTTCTACAATACGCACTAATCCATCCGCTGAGGCTTCCTTATTGATGGACAGCCTGCCTTGCTGCTGCAATATGGCTGCCTTTTCGATTTGATCTTTGGTTAGCCCCGTACCTGAGAGCGATCCGACAGTATTATCGATAATAGATTGATCTAAACCACCGAAATTTGATTTGATATTATTGGCAAGCGACAAGGCGTCGCGTGAACCTTGTGCGTCGATACCGCCAACCCTAGTACGCGAATCCGCTACATTTTCGATTGTCTGCTGCCTGTCGGATTCAATGCCTTTGAGATCGTTAAGAGCCTTTGCATTATCGCGGACAGCTTTCGTGGCCCGCTCGTATTCTTCAGTGATACGTCGCACAGACAATGCGATGGCAGCTAGCCCCGCGAGTAAAGCTCCGCCTGCGAACAACAACTTGAATGATCCAGCGTTCTTTTTTATCGCAGCGTTCATACCACCAAACGCTTTGGTTACGTCGATGTTCTTACCAGCTAGATCGCCAGCGATTTTCGTACCTCTGATTGCAGCATCAACAAACCCACCCAGAGCAGGACTAATTGAAGTGAGAAGGGCAAGTAGTTCACTTTGAGATGATGAAAATTTCTTCGTCTCATCGGTTATGTTCTTCGTTTCAGTAACCGATTGCGAAACGTTCTCCGTGAGCTTGTTTTGTGCCTCATTGATTTCATTTAGCCCGTCGGCGGTCTGCTTACCGCCTTCGAGCTTCGCCTTGAGTCGTAGTTCTGCGTCGCCTGTTCCCATCGTTTATCCTTTCAACATCACACCGTCGGTAGTTCCAACAACTCCGCATCCATCAACGGTTCATGCCCCGCATCCACAAGCGTCTGATTAGTAAACGCCTGTAAACTCGTCACCTGGCTAACGCTGGCATGTTCTCGAATAGCCATCGCAATCACGTCGGGCCTTGCAACGCTATTAGCTACAGACTGCACGCCATCGGTCATTGAATCACCGTTGACAAAATCAATCGCAGCCATGAGTACATGCTCATGCAACGCAGCCGTCGTGAATTCAATGCTCTTACTTTCCAAGGCCTGACGCAATCGATCGCACAACACTTGTGGCGTCAGCTGCTCCGTTGGTTCAGGCCCGTATATCTTTTTGTCGTTCATTTACTCGAATCCTTTTTCATTCGCTTTTTACGTTGGCCCTAATAAGCCACTGATCTACAGTGTTTGAATTTCCGTCTCAGTCAGTAGCGGTAGTTTCTTACCTTCCAGCGTATCGTTCACGAACGCTTCAATGGACGTAAGCCCTTGTAAATCGTTGGACTCTTTGAATTCCCGTGTAGCGGTCATAATCAATTCAGCCCGGCCATGCGATGCCCCGTCGGGTGATTTGGTCTGACCAGATTGAACCCAGGGCGTAGCACGATTCATTAGCTGCTCGAATCGCTCTGGATTCTGACGACTGAGGGCAAGCGCCGAAGCCATCTGATCCTTATCGTTAGGATTCAAGACATTGGTTTTGGCATACTTCGCCACCCGCTCAATCGCAAGCCGTTCAGATTCACCGTTCTTCATAGCGGTAAGAGCCGTCTTAGCCTGACCGTCGTTACTCAGCATACTGATTGATAGAATCACTTCCGACGTGCAGGCGTTACTACTGATGCCAAGCTTGCTGCGAATCGAGCTAGCGATTTGAGCATTTTCATCTTCGCTAGCTGGCGCATCTTTTTCATCGGTCTTGCCACGCAGCTTGTCGATGGCTGCACGAAGTATCGCATCGCGTCCGCTACCTTCGATCTCAATTTCCATATCAGTCAATACGCTTTTCAACTCGCCGATCAAACGCTCCGTCGTGACGGCGCTTTCTTTTTCTGTTGTAGCTGGTTCACCTGCCATAATAATTTTCTCCATAGTTTCAGCTTCCATGCCTTTGCGTGACGCTACAACCGGATCGAGCTGTGCGAGTTCCGGCTTATTAGTTAGTGCCACACTGTCAATAGATACCACTTTCCGGTCTGATTTCCGGATGATCGCAACCGGAGACAGACGTTTATATTCGTGTGTGGTGATGTAATCCCTAGCCCGTTCGTTCCACTGGACCATTGCATAAACACCGCGACCTGGCTGATACCACATAGACCGTATCCAACCAGCCGCAGGAGCCGTTCCGTCCGGCGATGCGTACTGGCCTCCCAGCGATTGATGTTCGTAGTCAATGACTAATTCGCTACCACGATTTTTGAATGCTTCAAGAATTAGCTTCGCGGATTCGGCATCAACGATGAAGTCACCTTTGCCAGTTTTTACCAAGCCGTCGGGCAGGATATGCTGCTGTTTAAGACCGCTACCAATATCATGGTGCGCTTCACAGGCAAACGTATCTATGGGTGAGTCGTTCAAGTATTCGTTCATAATTTTTACTCTTTCTATCATTCAGCCAATAGCCCGACTGGCAGTTGCCGAGAAAGGATTTAAGCGACAACTGCCGAGTCGGCTACGGACCTGTCCGATCGTGGTATCCAAACCAATCGGACAGCAAATACGGCGACGGGCTGCATGCCACAACCCGTCGCAGCTGGTGTAAGCAGAACGGACAAACTGCTCGCACCATCACACGGAGACAATCGTAATCAAGTGCGTATTCCTTCCGCACATGGTGGAATCGGAGCTGGTGACTCATCTAACGCTGAATACTTGGCGCAAACACAGGCGATTTCAGCTATCTCTGGCGTAGTTAATTTCTTCAGGTATCGAGTCGCTATTTGAATTAATTCCACTCGCACAAGATTAAGCTTTTCGGGGCGAATTTTTTCTTCGACCTGCTCGGTATCGATAGTGTCAGCCGCGTGTCGATTCTGTTCACTGCATCGCATATCATTTCCTTTCAATTCGACCATTTTTTCTAACTCCGTAATTGTGCAGCGGTTGCCTCAGCCCTTGGCAACTGGGCAGAAACCTCAAGAGAGGCAACCGACTGCATTTTCTTTTTTGTGCGTACTCTCTCGCGTCTACCCGTCAGCAAGAACGCCATCGTTCGCCGTAGTGCAATTGAAATGAGTAGCAAGTTTTCCGTCACAGGTATGCGAGTTCCGCATTCGTAATTTGCTATTGTCGAACGCTTTACGCCTGTCACCTTGGCTAAATCTGCCAGATACCAGCCGCGTGTTTTTCGCGCAGCACGAATCCGCAAGCCAACCGCTCGCCGATCAATCGGCTGCAACTTAATTATCGATCTAAGGTACGGTCCTTTGTGCATGACTACCTACCTTTTTCACATTCACAACATGACGAAACTTCACGCGGTTGTTGATCCCAAATCAGTAGCCGTCGATTGGCTTCGTCGTATCTAGCGTGAATGTTTCGCGTGAGATTTTGAGCGATGAAAACTGCGCAGCTAATCGCCCAATTGGGATGAGCGTAGAACGATAAAACATAGCCGCGTTCTAAAGTTTCGTCCGCGATGTTGCATTCGTCAGACGTCCATTGGTGTGCATCAGAATTTTCTTCGATGCTGTGCAAATTCATGTCGCGTGGAATCTTGTCCTCGCTGTGAACATGGAATGGCAAACAGCCGTCATACAGCATTGAACTATCAGCACGAAAGCCCGGAGCGCTAATACACACACGCTGCCAATCACGTTCAACACCGTTGATAGTATCTTTAGTGACGACACCGTTATCGATGTTGAAATATGCTCCGTCCGGAACATTGTCCGCTGCTCGGTTAGGTTCTGATATCATGGGCATGATTCCTTTCGTTGGTCCGTTTGGCTGGCATTAAAGTCCCAGCTCCGTTTTACAGTGGCGAGTGCGCTCTATGAAAAACTCAAATGGCTTGCCGTATGCATCCGCCATCTGTGCGATAGTTGCGAATTGAGGCGTAGTAACACCTGACAGCCACGAGCCTACCGACTGCCTACTCACGCTAAACTGTTTAGCATAGTCATTCACCGATATTCCATTTTCAGCCATCAAATCGCTGATAGCTTGGCTTCTAAAGCTTGAAATACTATTATTAGTAAACATCTATGTCAAGAATAGCACATATTTCTTTATTTGCAATAGAAAATATAAACTTTATTGGGTTTACTTGCGAAGGATGTTCGTTATCATGGAACATGCTATGATAAGAGCCATGCGAGAAGCCCCTGACGAATTTTCTTGGTATCTAAGAAAACTACGCAAAGATCGTGGCTGGTCCGCGCACAAATTGTCCAAAAAAATGGGTAAAGCGCATTCCTATTTGGGGCGTTGGGAGCGTGGCGACCTATCCTTCATTGATACTGATGCGCTAGCAATTCTTGCGAGTGTACTAGAATTGAGCCAGGAAGAGCGTCGGAAACTTGTATCGTTTGCTAGGACCAGAATCACTCATCCATTTAGAGCGCTTCTTGGTGAAGGAGTTGATTTCCCTGGCGACGGCGCACATATGAAAGCGAACCAATCGTTTGCGTATGAAAATTTTGCTAAAGCCTTATTGAGCAAGAAACATGAGTGGCCTAGTGAATCAGAAAGCCATCGCCATTCAAGCAGTACATACGCTTCACTAATTGAATCAATGGGTTGGCTGATTTGTAATTGGGCTGCAAAATCTGGGCCTGAAGAATATCGGATATCGAATTTGCCTTGGCCTGATTCTGTCCGCGATACCGGAATTCTTGCGTCATGCCTAAGAGTTACAAGTAAAGATTTATTGCAATATGATCCTTCAGAATTGTTGATCCTGAATGATCAACCTGAAGGCTTTGATGAAACATGGACATGTAAAATAATCACCGTTGCTAACCAATATCGATATTGGTTATTTGCCGATCAACAGCGTTGTGAATTGTGTTTAGAGGCTCTGAATCACTGGAATCTTGAAAACGAATTATCAAAGGAATCGCTATTCGTCTTATTCAATGATTCAATCGATCAACTCGATCATGGAGTTGATTGGGTGACAAGCCGAGTTGTATCGGTAGTAAACAAGCGTAGTTTAATGACCTACATATCAACGCTTAGCGTTGAAGACAAATACGAACAACAATACACGCTAGTGGGCGATGATGTAGATTCGTATCCCATTTTATTCTCGCGCGACGCAGACCTATCAGGAATGGCTTCCGAAGATTTCACTTCACAAAAACTTCTTGAGAATATTCGGGTAATTAACGACGCAATATATGTGCTAAGTGACTCTATGCGATGGTCTAATCCAAAAAAGAACCGCTATCGCGATAAAAATATACGCTTCGGATTGCCTGGAGAAAGCTTTCCGGAAAAATATAACCTAACTAACGAAGAGGACCGTGAAACTCTTGTTTACGAGTTGAGGATATTGATCCGTAAAATACGTGCAACGATAAAGAAACTTGAATGTAAATCGACGACTGAGCCATAAAATAGCATTGTAGCATCAGACCGGCACGGATGCACGGTCGCAACATACTGTCAAAGGAATGACACCATGACACTAACAGCCAATCGAGAAGTAGATCATTACATCGACCAGCAGCTTAGAACGTATCAAATCGTAGCTGCCAAGCACATTTACAAAGGCGGGCTAGTCGGCCTGTCGTCAGCGGGCTATGCTCAACCGCTTGTAGCCGGTGACAAATTCGTAGGCATTGCCTATGAAGAAATCGATAACACAACTGGCGCTAACGGCGCTCTGTCAGTGCGCGTCTATACCGTCGGTGACTTTGGCCATGCCCTCGCGGGTGCGACCATCGCCCACGTCGGTCGGCCTGTCTTTGCCTCAGCCGACGATACCCTTACTTTCACCGCAAATGCCAACTCTTATGTAGGCGTTGTCCAAGACTTAACCGCAGCTGGTGAAATCATTCTCCGCATCGATCCATCGCATCGTCAGATCAAAACCATCACCCACGTCGTAGCTGACCTGGCTGCCGGTGCTGACATTGCTGCTCAAGCAATTCATAGCTTCGAGGCGGAAGGCTGGATCGTGGATGCTCGAATCGTCAACCAAGCCACAGCCTCAGCCGGTATCGATGCAGCCAATACTTGTACCGTAAGTCTTGCAATCGATGCGGGAAATATAGTGACTGAGGTATTTGACGATATCACTGCTTTCCCCGCAGCGAACACGGCTGCCAATCTCGGAGCGATAGCCAATACTCATGCGAACGCGGGTGATATTCTCACGTTGGCCATAACCAACGGTGCGACTGCCGATCCCGATTCGTTCGTTGTCGAAATCGATTACGTCTAAATCTAAACACTTGGCCGATGGCGCAAGGAAGCGCATGTCGGACGCCTACTAGCGAAGGATTGCTACCATGACAGTTATCAATACAGGACTTCTCGAAAAAGGACTCAAGAGCGAGTTCTCTCAAACATTACGCGGTACGGTTACGAATTTTGCGGAGCTATCAACCCGCGTACCGTCAAACTCCGACCACGAAACTTACAAGTGGTTAGGCTCTACTCCCAAGATGCGTGAGTGGGGTACTGGTCGCGTAGCCAAAGGCTTACGCACGGAAAGCTACAGCGTCGTCAACGAAAAGTACGAAGCCACAATTGAAGTTGACCGCGACGAAATCGATGACGATCAGACAGGGCAAATTCGTATTCGCGTTGGCGAAATGGCCCAGCACGCAGCGACACACAAAGATTATCTGTTGTCTGAGTTGCTCAAGAATGGAGCGACTGCGGGCTTTGTAGCTTACGATGGTAAGGTGTTTTTCGCAGCCGATCACGAGTCGGGCGCATCCGGCGTGCAAAGCAATCTTGTTGCAGCCAGTGCAGTCGATCCAAGCAACCCCACTACCGACGAATTCAAGGCAGCCCTGAAAGCATCGATCACCCGCGTCCTGGCATTCAAGAATGATGTTGGCGAACCGATGGCGATGGGCGCTGGCGGTATGGTCTGTGTGGTTCCACCATCCATGATGTACGCAGCGATGGAAGCCGTGAACGCTTCGATCATTTCAAACACGTCCAACGTGATGCAAGGTGCGGCTCGCGTGGTTACGTTCCCTTGGTTGACTGATACCGATCGATGGTATCTGCTCAAGACTGATGGCATCATTCGCCCATTCATCTTTCAGGATCGCGCTCCAATCGAATTCACCGCCAAGGCTGAAGGTAGTGACGAAGCATTCAACCGCGAGAAGTATCTCTACGGTGTTCGCGCTCGTTACGCCATGACTTACGCAATGTGGCAGTTTGCTACCCGCGTATTGTTTAGCTAATCGCGTAGTCGGTTGGTTGTACATTTTCTGTAAAGACGAAGGGTATTCTCATGGCCAAGACAACAGCGAATAAAGGCAAGCAAGCTGCCAAGCGTACAAAGGATGAGCCACGCATCAAACCGCCTGGCGTAATTCTTAGTGGCGAGGCGAGCGATTCGGGTAAGGATCGATCCAGCCTCGAACCCGGTTCGATGCGGCTTCGATCGCTACTCGAATTGTCCGATTCGTGTCCGATGGATCAGGTTTGCACGGACGCAGCTGACGCAATCGAAAATCTACGCTTGAGCAAGCACCGTCAATAACTAAGGCGATACTATGGCGCAACTGCTATCCAAAATCGGATCGTCACTTTCAGCCGCGCGTAAAGCATGGCAGTTTGGTTCGTGTGCGCCGCAGTCGCAGGTGTTCAATCTGAGCGAAGATTTAGACGGTCGTTACCTGCCGTTACCATCAGGCTTGACGTTTAAGCAGCTAAAATCGTTGGTGCTGTCTGCGGACAATGGTGAACTGAGTCGTGGATTGCAATTGTACGAAGCGATGGAAACGCGCGATCCACACTTGCGAAGCGTAGCTGATACTCGTCGCCTGTCGTTGACGGGCTTGGATTGGGAAGTGGTTAGTGCAGCTGATGTTCAATCCAACATTGAGGACCGATCATTAGCGGATGAAGCAGCTTCATTCGTGCGCGAAACGCTGACTAACTTACCTACATTCGATGATACGCTGGAACACCTATCGAAGGCTGTCACCAGTAATCTAGCTGTCGTAGAATTGATTTGGCAACGATGCCATCTAATCGACACAATCGATATTCCATCATGGCGATTACGTTCCGAACCTCGTGAACCCGGTGTAATTCGTATTGTTACGGACGGCGATTGGGAAGGAACGCCCGCAGAATCACCCAAGTTTGTGATTCATATTCCGCATGGCGACAAGATATTCCCGTTGTCAAAATCTCTCATGCGTTCGCAGGCTTCGCTCTGGCTGATTAAGGATTACGCACTTGGCAATTGGAGTATGTTTGTCGAAATCTTTGGGATGCCTACACGGTGGGCTTCCTATCAACCAGGCACGCATCAGGCCGATGTGAAAGAGATTATTAAGATGCTCAAGAACATGGGCAGTGTCGCATGGGGTGCATTTACCAACAATGTAGACCTGAAGTTTGTAGAATCCAATTCCCGTGGAGTAGCACCGTATGAGGCTTTAATCGCATGGTGCGACCGTAAGCAATCTATACTCATGCTCGGTGGCAACCTGACCAGCGACACAACTGGCGGAACAGGAACGCTCGCAGCCGGTTCAGTACAAGACGCGGTCAAAGATGACCTACGCGACGATGATATCAAGCGTGAAGGCCGAACCATCCGACGTCAGATCATCGCCCCAGTATGCGCCTTCGCCTATCCACATCGTGACGTGCCCTTACCATATTTCCGGAGAAGAAAGCCAGAGACGATCGACCGCATCCGCGAAGCCAACCTATTCGCAGCTACCCAAAAGTTCGGATTGCCAGTATCCAAAAACCACGCATACGACCGACTAGGCATTCCCAAGCCACAGGAAGGTGATGACCTGATCGAAGAAACCCTTGGTGCGTTCGGTGAAGTACAGGAAGGATTCTGAGTTGACACGTTGTGATAGCTGCCATATCGTACATTTGTAAGATAACTGGCAGGAGGATGGCACAAAATGGCTAAACAACAAATGCGATCACAACGCAACACTGAATTGTTCGCAATTCTGATGAATGGAGAGCGATACGGACTGGATATCCGCAAAGAGTACCAGAAACGCTTTGGTAAGGAACTTCCGCTCGGATCACTGTATGTAACGCTTGATCGGATGGAGGACAAAGGTTGGCTCAAATCCAGAATGGGAGAATCAGGCCCGGACCGGCGTGGACGACGACGCAAGTACTACCGTACAACAGCATCCGGTAAACGGTCTTTCGATGCAGCAGCCGTTATTCAAATGTCTGTTTTTGGAGGGCTTATCAATGGGTAAAAAACCTCGTTCTATGCTCAGTTATCGGTTGCAGTTCATTGACATAATGTCATTGGATCAATGTTTTCGTGCCTTCCTTCCACTTGGTTGGTTCACGAGAGAAATACACACAAGTTCATGCACAGTTAGATACGAGATTCCCAATAACAAGGATGCCATTTTGCTTTTCGAATATCACACAGCTATGCTTGTAATTCAACCATTACGAGTCATAAAAGGCATCGTAGTATTTACAGATACGGCTGTTTTTCCCTTGCACGCAAAGGCTGGTATGGAGGTGTGTGAAGGCAAATCAAATATCGAAGGAAGCAACACCGCTGAGCCGTTAGGTGTGCGTCTCGTGGAATTGGTATCGTCTATAATCCCAACAAGAAAACGAGAAGCTGTTGTTGGCGATATGCTCGACAAATTGGCTCAACTTTCGCGTGAAAAACAATCATGGTTCAGAATACTATGCTTCCTATTCAAAGAGATTTTCTATCTGGTTGTCGCACTCGCATTTGTTACATGGAAAGACTCATGTGTCGATTGGATCAAAGGTTGGATCGGTAAGATTTTTTAGAACCCTCATGTACTCAACTATTGCGCAAATTCATCGAGTTCATAAATACGCCAATTCAGACGTTGGCCAACCGAAACTGTGTCCGTTACCCTGTCCGATGGCCGTTGGTCGTGTCCTTTTCTTTTTCGAGGAAAGCAACCTTACGATACCATAAAGCCATAATCCCCAAAAACCCCAGGGCCATCTACTGGTAGTTTTCATACCTGATTCAATCTGCGTTGCGCATTTAGGACATACCCCCAAAATCATCGTAACCTCTTTATTTGCAACGACTTAGAGAAAAGGTCAGTCTGCGCAAGACCCCTTTTCTTTTAGAGCTACGGTTGCGAAAGTCTACGTTCAGCCAGCAGCGTATTGATAGCCGATTCCAGTCCCGATTCGATTTGATCTTTCCCCCTGAATTTGTACCGGATTAAGCCGTAGCCGTCGATCACAAATAGTGTTGGCGAACCGCTCACTCCCCACGTCGTTGCCAAGGGACCATGGGGGTCTTGGTCCCATATATTTCGCCATGTCATATCAAATCGCTTTTCCGTTCGACGACCTTGCTTGCGTTCTGCATCGCCGTTGACACCGACGTAGGCTACCGGCTGATCGCTGTATTTTAGTAGGAGGTTCTTCGTGTCTGGAACCATGGCTAAGCATGGCGCGCAAAAGCTCGTCCAAAAATCGAGGAGGATAATTTTCCCTTTATAATCGGCTAGGTTAATTTTATCCCCCTTGAGGTCTGTTCCAGCGGTATGCGGCGCGTGAGCCTTGAAATGCAAGATTCGGAGTTCGTATTCGTGCGAGGCTGCGAGGTCGCCAACGGTTTCAAGATGATCGCCTCGGCTACCAGGGCTGGGGATCGTTCCGTATTGATCCTGAATGTTCGTAATTTTTTGTAACGTCGAGAAGCGATCTTCGTCTGTAAGCCAATCCCATCGCCGGTTAATTTGTACCCACGGCAATACCTTCGCATATGCTAACTGAGCTTTAATGCGCTCGTTAGTTGTTGAATGGCTTAGTCCATCCAAAAGTACAGCATACGTTTTGATCTGCTGTCGCCAATGCTCCCTGGGAATGTTCGCCAAGACCGGCGCGAAGCGATAGGTTAATAGCTTTGACCAGCGACGCGTGTCGTTGAATCGTTGCACGAGCAATCGCAGCGCTCGAGAGCGAATGTCCACGGCTCCAGCATAAGATTCGGTCTCGCAAAGCTCAGCTACAAAACCGATCGCGCTCCAAAATTTCCCTCGCTCCCCTGCGGCGTTGGCTAGCGCTAACGCACGCTCTGATAGGCTTGTTAATTCTGTGATTGGCAAACCATCTGACTTTTCAGTCCTGTATTCCTGACGCAGTTCGAGGATCGTGTCTGCGACGACCACCGAACTACACATGCCAATCAATAACGTGAGTAAGGCAATTTTACGGGTCATGGTGTGCCCTCTTCGCTGATAGTCTTAATTATTTTATTGCAAAGTGGGTCAACGCCATTGGGGCAGATATCTGATTTGACGAAGAGTGAAAAGTGGTCGATTTTTCCCTCCTCATTTAGCGATAGTCCCAAGTAGCCTGGATAGCCATTCTCGAAATGAAAGATTGCAATACGAACGGGGTAACGTGAATCCGGAAGCTTCACTGGGCTGCTCAACGCATGGAATGATCGCACACTGCCGCGTCGAGGCATGACGCCATTAGCCATGAATTCGAACATCGACTTTCGGTCTAATCCTTTTATTGAATTGGCTGGAGTAAACAATGACATGTAGGCATTAAGGTCTTCATCGTTAAACGCATGTGCCATCTTCTCGATCACGTTCCAAAAATTGGTCTCATCTTCGGGTGTCGCATCGTCAAGCATTTCGACCTGTAAGCCATTAGCCTCGCTGGTTTCGCCGCCAGCTTTTTTCCACGAAGTCGATGAGCCAGGGTGTTTAACTTCAAAACGTATGTTCGATTTATCCGCACTAGCAAACGAGACTTTGTCCGGAGTTGGATTTCGGTACCGAGCGAGGATAGATCGACCGATTTTGTTGACAACCGCTTCAGCTACGTTTGATCCCACATTGATGAGAATGGCAATCCCCAGGCCACTTTCAGGAAACAGTTTGATTTCGGCGTATGAGGAATTTACCGTTCCACTATGAGAATGCACTTCTTCACCGGCTGAGTCTTCGCTTATCCTCCAGCCCGCCGCGTAGCGTGTGCCGTCATTATGCGTTGGTGGCGTGTGTAGTCGTTTGATTGTTTTCGACCGCAAATAGCCCTCTTTTCCTTTGAGGCCGTTAAGATGAGAGATCGCGTAACGAGCAAGGTCATGAATTGAGCAATGCACGTTGCCCGCGGGTGCAATGAATTCCATTTTAGGATACTGATCAGGGCGTGTTATGAAAAACTCTGGTCCATGACCATGATGCCCAGCTGGATATTGCGGAAATCCGAACCCGGCAGCTTCCATCCTCAGGGGATCAAAGACGTGTTTTCTGACCAACTGTCTCCAGCTCTTACCAGTAGCTCGCTCAGCTAAGTATCCAGCCACTGCATACCCGGCATTAGAGTACAAGAAACTTTCCCCTGGTGAACCGACGGGGTCAAGCTTGAAAAGGTCTGACGTGAAGGCCGCACGAATTTCAGTGGGGCTTCCGTGATAATCGCGGCCATGTTTGCCACCTTTAGGAGGACCGTCGGTGTAGGAAGGCAACCCTGCACGGTGGCGAAGTAAATCTTCAATAGTAACATCCCGATATTCATCGCGCATGTTTATGTCGGTTAGTATGTCGCCAACTCGCGTCTTCCAAGAGAGTGTTCCCTGCTCTACCAGTTTGCCAATGACAGTTGCGGTCATGGATTTTGTAACTGATCCAAGATGAAAAGCATCGTTTTCAGCTACAGTTGCAGGCTTTCCGAATTCTCTCACTCCGACCACGGCTGACTCGACTATTTTTCCATCTTTAACGCAAACAGCAGCTATGGCAGGGATTCCGGTCTTGGCGTGAATTTGTGTTAGTAAATCTTGGATATTGTTCCAATGATCCCAATCGATTTCGCCTAATGCTGCGAGGGCGCTTTTCGGTTTTTCATTGTTGGTATCCGAAACCCAATTCTGCGCTGCGTGCAACGGACTTTGCCCCAGCATGCCTGCTGCGAGAGTCAGCATTGTAATCGTGATCGTGTTTCTGAAGTCATTCGTTTCTGTCATTGTTGTTCCTTAGTTATTTGCGGCGGCTGCGACGTCAAATCCGCACTGCTGATACCAAAGCGCTGCAAACCCAATCTGTTCGAAGAGTTATGTCAACACCGGCCATTGCTAGTTGAGACGATTAGACATGTGATAGCCCTGTCAATTATCAATAGAAATTTTTCGATCATAATTATTAGACGAGTAGGGCTTAGTCTGGCAAGCACTAGCACGATCCCGATTGGTAATAGCAGCATACGTTATTTGCTAAAATTTTGCGCAGCTTCGTTCGCCAATATCAAAACCGGGCCATATTCGTGGATTAACGTGTATCCGGCGTCAGAGGCTTGCTTTAGTTTTTGGTCGAAGGATTGTTCCAGACCGATTTTGTCCCATCCGTCGCTTAGATCAAGGATAAGAACATGCGGCGAGGATACGGTATCAGCTAGTATCGTCAGCGGGGCGGGCAAGACCATTCGGTAATCCGTGAAATGAGCAGCCATGCGCTCGGTAGCTATGATGGTGGTTTGCGCGGTAGGAAATTCCTTCTTGCCCCTATCTATTATTGGCATTCTTGGGTCGAGATTGTTGAGGCGCTGGCTCGTGGCATAAATGCGTTGCGATTGTGCGAAGGGTGAGCTTCCCATCCAAAAATGAAAAAGTAGCACACATACGAGCAGGCCCATCGGCCCGCCAATTGAGGCGTGTCTGATTGTTTTGACGTCGTGATGGCTTTCGTCCGTTCGTTGAACCGGCGGGGAGTTGTTACTGAGTTTCGCGTCTCCGCGCGGGCTGAAGCCCGCGGCTCGTAGTAGGGATGCAGGAAATTCTCTCATGCGTGTAACGCCGAGTGTAGCTGCGGTGAATAATACGGGGAGCATCTTCGTAATTGGTCACGTTTGCGATGGGATCGTCAACATGGAAATATGTCTTTACGGCGGTGACTAGGCCATCTGTCCAGATAATAATTCCAAGATAGGGTCGATCAAGTTTAAGAACTTCGGATTGGATAGTAATCATTATTCGATGCGATTAGTCGCGATAGTTCGAACGTAGTGTGGTCGATGCAATAACATATGTTTTTTTGTTGATGATCGAGTGGAATTATTTTGTCGTGTTAGTTAACCACCTTATCTGCCGCGTGTCAAAAGCCGGAGGCATCCCGCTGGCCACAGTCGGCACAATCAGTTCCAAACGCACAGATCGCGAAGTCTGCGCCGATCCCTCCGTCATCGCATTCACCGTCGAAGGCCGTTGAGCAATCGTTTGAGCAATTTGTAATGTCTATGCATATATCGATTGTGTCATCGCAGAGGGCAAGATTATTGCAGTCGAAGTCAAATTGAAGGCAGATTGTGTCGCAAATACCGTCGCCATACAGGCCTTGAATAACACAAATGTCTTCGCAGTCAGGGTCTGGTAGTGGGCAGAATGTGTCGCATTCGGTATCAGAGTACCAAAAATTGGTGGCACAGATGTCATCGGTGCTCACATCCACGATCGCGCAATCTGGATCGAAAAGATCGCAAACAGTGTCACAGACACCATTGCCATACAATCCTTGAATGGTGCAGATGTCTTCGCAATCAGGGTCCGGCAGCGGGCAATTCGTGTCGCATTGGAAATTACTATAGAAGCCTGCATTTAAGCAGTTATCAGAGCAATCGGGATCAGCGAGCAAGCAGATTGTGTCACATACATAATCGCCGTACCAACCATTGACATCGCAGGGATCGGCGTTGGTATCTCCAAAAAAAGGATTCAAAGGGAAGGCATCCTCCAAATCATTCAGGCCGTCGCCATCGGTGTCACTGACGAAGGGGTCGGTTCCCAGGAGAAGGATTTCATCATCATCGCTAAGCCCATCGCCGTCTGAATCGGTAAACACGATGACTGGTGCATGCAAAGGGTCAGTGCCGTCTATGAAAATCTCGGTGAAATCGTTGACCCCGTCATTGTCGGTGTCCGCTTGAAATGGATTGGTATCGAAAACTAGAATTTCAATAGAGTCAGGTATATTGTCGAAATCCGAATCGTTTTCGTCATCAAAATTCGGTTCATCCCCCAACTCGCGGTTGATCGCTGCGGGAATAGTTTTGCCTTGTTCGTCTCCGTAGAGCCGGCGTATGGCGTCAACGTCCTCGTCAGTCAAGCTGCTGAGGGCGGTTACATACCCCTGGCTCATCACAGAGGTATTGTTGCGTGCGTGTTCGACACCGAGGGCGTGCCCGATTTCATGGACTAACGCTGTAAATAAGTTAATGCCATTATTATGGCATTCTGACCATTGTCGGTCGGAATTCATGTGTACTTGCCCGCGGTCTAACGAACTAGGAAAAAAGGCGTGCCCTAAGGTGCCGTTGGCCCCTTCGAAGGGGAACATGTCATTGTGTTCGCCGGATACGAAAGTGATTGTGATGTCAGGATTCAAATCGGATTGCGTGAATGATAATGCGGAAACATCCGACCACAGAGTGAACGCTCGTGTTACGAGGTCTAATTGAATCTGCGATTCGCAGTCCGGGAGGAAGTTGGCCACGGTGTATGTGAGCGAGGTGTTGGACCATCGTGTCGTAGCCCGGTAGCGTACCAAATCTGCAGATTTTCCAGTTAGCTCGTCGTAACAAGCAACGGCAGACGCGGAGCATTTGGAGCTGACAGGGACGTTAGGGACGCTGCGGCTAGTGGGTTCAGCCGGGATGCCAGTTGGGCAGCCGGTAAGAGCCAAGCACAAGGCACCGCATAGGGCCCATATATGCATCGAAGGGTTGGTTGTGGGTATTTTTTTCATATTAACGCTCACCAGAAAGTCTCCGATTCATGTGAAGAAACCATCAGTTGCTAGTATTACCGCATCTAAAACTAAGTGCAACGTGGAATTTAGTGCGAA
This sequence comes from Planctomycetota bacterium, assembly GCA_024280855.1. GTDB lineage: Bacteria > Planctomycetota > Phycisphaerae > UBA1845 > UBA1845 > JAJRPG01. The sequence goes on from JAJRPG010000038.1 coordinate 26,872, forward strand.
CCGCATCGACTGTGTAACTCTCACTCAAGTATAGCTTTTCATGCTAAATAGTCAAGAAAATAAAGCGTTGCTGATGATTCTCCTTGAGTTCTTAGGCGTATTCGTTGTTTTGAATTGTTGCAGCTCAAAAGCTGTTATTGATATTGCCACGTCACCAACGGGCCGTTAGTGCAGACCGGACACCTTCGATACTGTCATAGTTCCCATTGCCCCGCAGCAATGGTAGCGCTTTAACTTGATGTTTGGTTTAGACTGTGTTTCATGTTCGGCTTCCCAAAAAATTATAGTTTCGGTTAAATTCACTTAATAGTTGGCACTTGCCCAAGGTTTTCTATACTATAGAGCTAGCCAGCAGCGGCGTAAAAGCGTTATTGGCCAATGATAGGCGTAGATGCCCTGCGTGCTCAGTCATTACAGTCTGGCTCGTTGCCTTGATGCCGTATTGTTGTCAGGCACGCTGTTCGGCATGATTCACTAGGGCAAGAATGGACGAGAGTTCATGCCATCATTCCCCGGCGGCGTATTTCTAGGTTACTTATCTTACCGCTGTAATTTATGGCACGATATTGCGGTATTTGACTAATTCCGCTGCGCTAGACAGAATGCTTCTACAACTTCTAAGCACTCGGAGGGTTAGGTTATGGCCAAGCGAGATGACACACCGTTATCGCATGATCCAACGCTTACGCAAACTTCTGCCGCACCGTTTACTAGGGGAGCCAAGTTCCCTAATCAAATTGGTTCATACAAGATACTAAATACGCTTGGCGAGGGTGGTATGGGTATCGTTTATTTGGCAGAGCAGACGAAGCCTGTCAAAAGAAACGTAGCGCTCAAAGTCATCAAGCCGGGGATGGATTCTAAGTCTGTCATTGCTAGATTTGAAGCGGAACGGCAAGCGCTTGCCGTTATGAACCATCCCAACGTAGCAAAGGTTTTTGATGCCGGAACTACGGACCATGGTCGCCCTTATTTTGTCATGGAGCTTGTATTGGGAATGCCAATCACGGCTCACTGTGACAAGTATACGCTCTGCATTAAAGAAAGACTCAAACTTTTTATGGATGTGTGCTATGCTGTCCAGCACGCTCACCAAAAAGGAATTATTCACCGCGATATCAAGCCATCAAATATTCTTGTCGAATACTGCGATGGAAAATCTATTCCTAAAGTGATTGACTTCGGCATAGCCAAGGCCACTGAGCAATGTCTAACCGAGCAATCTATGTTTACCGCTGAGGGGCAGTTTGTAGGTACACCAGCTTATATGAGCCCCGAACAAGCACGCATGACCACCGACGATATTGACACGCGTAGCGATATTTATTCGCTGGGAGTTGTTCTGTATCAACTTCTTGCTGGCGCATTACCCTTCGATACGAAATCCCTGATGCAAGCTGGTTTTGATGAAGTACGACGGATAATCATGGAGGATGACCCACCCAATCCCAGTACCAAACTTAGCAGCGATGCACGTGTAGGGGCCAATGACGCAACTACCATCGCGAACAATCGCCAAACCAGCCCCGTATCATTGATCAAGCAAATTCGCGGAGATCTGGATTGGGTCACGATGAAGGCGCTCGAAAAGGACCGAACGAGACGATACATCTCAGCATCCGACCTCGCAGAAGATCTACTGCATTATATGAACCACGAACCAGTTGAAGCAGGACCACCTAGCCAGATGTATCGTGTACGAAAATTCGTGCAACGTAACCGAGGTTTTGTGTCTGCAGTCACTGTCATTGCTATTGTTCTAATAGCAGGAATTAGTGGTACTTCCTGGCAAGCCATTGAAGCGATGAGTCAACGAGATATTGCACAACGCGAGGCGAAAACGGCCAAGCATGTGCAAAAATTTATGATAGATCTTTTTAAGGTATCAAATCCGAGCGAATCGCTGGGTAATACTATTACCGCGCGTGAGATTATGGACCGAGGTGCCGAGCGGATCAGCCGGGAGCTATCAGGGCAACCGCTAATCCAGGCCACATTACTACAGACTATTGGGAGTGTGTACCGGTCATTGGGCTTATACGACAAAGCGTTGCCGCTTGTGCAGAACTCACTGGACCTACTTAAGCAAGTGAGAGGTGACGATCACCTTGACATAGCGGCCTGCCTATACAATTTAGCTAGTTTGCATGACGACTTGGGCCAATTCGAGGAGGCTGAAGCGCTTCACATTCAGGCGCTGACCATAAGGCGCAAGCAGCTCGGCGAACATCACATCGTTGTCGCCGCCAGCCTGAATAATCTTGCTCATGTTTTTGAGAACCAAGGCAAATATGACGAAGCGGAAAAAACGTACAACCAATCGCTGGCTATGAGGCGAAAGCTCTATGGCGATAACCACACTGAAGTGGCGGATAGTTATAACAATCTTGCTAGTATTTATGCCAGACAGGGCAAGTATGCTAAGTCCGCAGAAGTCTATCAGCAATCGTTGGGCATGCGGCGAAAGCTTCACGGTAACAACCACCCGGACGTGGCTGACAGCATCAATAATCTTGCCACAGCTCTAAGTAAGCAGGGGAAGTATGTCGAAGCGGAAACTCATTATCGTGAAGCATTGACCATGCGGCGCAAGTTTCTAGATGGCAACCATCCTCGCATAGCTGACAGCATAAGCAATATTGCTGGTTCGCTTAGTAGTCAAGGCAAATTTACTGAGTCTGAAAAGCTTTATCGTGAGGCGTTAGACATTCGACGACGCGCTCTAGGCGACGAACACCCCAGCGTCTCCGAAAACCTCTACAATCTTGCAAGCGTTCTTTACATGCAGAATAAGCATATCGAGTCGGAGGCGCTTCAGCGCGACGGACTGCGAATGAATCGCAAGTTGTATGGAGACGAACACCCTCGGATAGCTGCGAGTCTAAACGGATTGGCTGATTCACTTGTTGGCCAAGGCAAATATTTTGAAGCTGAAGGCTTTCAAATCGAGGCCTTGGCCATGCGGCGAAAATTGCTTGGTGATGAGCATCCTCAAGTTGCTGAATCCATTAACAGCCTCGCAAGTAACTACTACCTTCAAAACAAATTTGTAGAGTCAGAAAAGTTTTATCGAGAAGCTATGGTGATGAGGCGTAAGCTTTTAGGTCGTGAACATCCTCGTGTGGCTGCTGCCTTATATAATCTAGCTCTTGCTCTTGACGAGATGGGTAATTATGAAGAAGCGGAACAATTACTCCGTCAATCGCTGGCTATACAATCCAAACAACTAGGCAAAGAGCATCCTCACAGAATATTTAGCTTAAATAATCTTGCCCTAGTTCTCCAAAAACAAAATAAGATCATTGAAGCTGAACAACTCCATCGCGAGACTCTTAATATCAGGCGCAAGAGATTTGGCGATAAACATCCTCGAGTGGCCGAGAGTCTCATTAACCTCGCTGCAGTTCTTAGCGACCAAGGTGGATATGCAGAAGCGGAAAAACTTCAACGTAAAGCAATAACCATTTTTCGTGGTTTTCTAGGTGACGAACATGCGTACATTGCGCAATGTCTAAGTAATCTGGCTATGTCTCTCAATTACCAAAAAAAGTATGCTGAATCGGAACGGCTTCATCGAGAAGCACTAGCCATGCAACGCAAGCTCCTCGGAGGCGAACACCCAGATGTTGTGCAAAGTCTGCATAACTTAATAGAGGTGTTAGTTAATCAAAATAAGCTTGAGGCTGCCCGCCCTGTAGCCATTAAACTTCTTGCAATTAGAAGGAGTCAAGCAGAAAAACCAGATGCAAGCATAGAAAATATATCCTCATTGGCAAGGGATTTACTGACGGTCCAATTCGAAGACCTGCGCGATGACGCGACGGCATTACGGTTGGCACGGAAGGCGGTGGAGGAATCCAGCAATCCCGTTCCCTCCTTGTTGGATACATTGGCTATGGCTCAACAGATGACCGGTGATGTTGACGGAGCTATCAAGACTCAGCAAAATGCTATAGCCTTACTCACGTCTGTCCAGTTGCCGCTACGCACAGAACTTGAAACCAATCTAGCCAAATACTTGATAGAACAGGGTAGCTACTCCCCGGCCGAGAAGTTAATGCTCGCGCTTCAACAACAACTGATCGACGGCCCCTATTCACGCAGCAAGCTTATACGAGATTCCATAGAGCAGCTCATCCAACTTTACCAAGCCTGGGACGAAGCCGACCCAAGAAAAGGCTACCATGCTAAGGCTGCTAAATGGCGCGTGAAGCTGGTCGAATTCGAGGAGAATTCAAACAAAGCTATCAACAGCATCGAATGAGTAAGAAGTACATGCATGATATACAAGTGATTGAGTAGTCGAGTTAGTACGCTGATGTTTTGCCCAAGCCTAAAAATTCAAAATTGAAGAATGCTGTGGTTATTTGAAATTTTTCATCCGATTGACGTCCGTTTACGATACCATATGACCGATTTCCTTGGTTGGAATACACACAGTAGTTGGCACTTGCCCAAGGTTCTCTATACTATGGGGCTAGCTAGCAGCGGCGTAAAAACGTTTTTTGCCGATGTATGGGCTGGTAGCCTAGTGCCGCTTGATCGAAACGGGCTGGCTCGTTGCCTGCGATTTACCGGGGTCAATCGCAAATTTTACTTTGAATGAACACAACTTATGTCTGACCTGAGTTTAATCCGAAATTTTAGCATCGTAGCTCATATCGACCACGGTAAGAGTACGCTCGCAGACCGCATTCTTGAACACACCGGAGCCATTACGGCTAGGGAGATGCGTGCCCAGTTTCTCGATGACATGGACCTCGAGCGCGAGATGGGTATCACCATCAAAGCCAATCGCGCGTCCGTGCCCTATAAGTGTGACGGCAAAGACTACATGTTCAATCTCATCGACACGCCGGGGCATGTGGATTTTCATTACGAAGTTTCACGAGCGCTCGCCGCGTGCGAGGGGGTGCTGGTTTTAGTAGACGCTACCCAGGGCGTACAGGCACAAACCGTAGCCAATGCTTACCTAGCTGTTGAAGCTGATTTGGAAATCATTTTAGTCATCAACAAAATTGATCTTCCTTCTGCGCATCCGGAAGACATTGCGTTAGAAGTCGAGCAGGTGCTAGGCTTGGATGCCTCCGAAGCGATTTTCACCAGCGCGAAAACAGGTGAAGGTATTGACGATTTATTGCGTGCAGTCGTGGAGAGAATTCCTGCGCCAAAAGGCGACCCTACAGCGCCGTTGCAATCGCTCATTTACGATGCCAAGACTGACCAGCATCGCGGCGTTATTTCTCACGCTCGCGTGATGCATGGCTCATTCAAGCGTGGCGACGAAATTTTGCTCATGGGCGTGGATCGAAAATTCATCGTCACAGAAGTCGGGAAATTTCGACCGAAGATGACCGCCGTTGAAGCATTGTCCGCCGGCGAGGTAGGCTATTTCGTCGCGGGGATAAAGACGTTGGAGGATGTGAGCATTGGCGACACCATCACCCACGCCATTAGACCCACCAGCCAGGCATTGCCGGGTTATGAACCGCCGCAGCAGATGGTGTTTTGCGACTTCTATACAGGTGTAGGCACTACCACCGCCCAACTGCGCGAAGCCATGGAAAAGCTTTGGCTTAACGACAGCTCGTTTACCTACAACACGGTCAGCTCGGATGCATTGGGTATTGGCTTTCGCTGCGGATTTCTTGGCCTATTGCACATGAAAATTATCCAGGAACGCCTGGAGCGAGAAAGTGATATTACTGTGGTGCAAACCGCGCCAACGGTTACTTACGAAGTGCTTCTCAAGAGTGGAGAAGAGATACGCATCGAATCACCAAGCGAATTGCCGGACATGAGTGTCATTGAGGAAATCCGTGAACCCATAGCTGACGTTCAGATGATTGTCCCGGCTGATTGTATTGGCTCGGTGATGCAGCTCAGCATGGAACGTCGCGGTGTGCAGATTAAATCGGAATACCTTTCGCCCACGCGGGTTATGCTGACCTATAAGATTCCACTGTGCGAAATTATTTACGACTTTTATGACAAGCTAAAAAGCATCACCCGCGGATATGGCACCGCAGATTACGAACTCGGTGAATATAAACATGGTGACATGGTGAGGATGGACATTCTCGTAAACAATGCGCCAGTCGATGCGCTTGCGGTTATTGTCCATCGAGACAAAGCCATGACCCGTGGACGTAAGCTAATTACCCGTCTGAAAAAAGAAATCTCCCGCCACATGTTCGAGATTCCTTTGCAAGCAGCGATTGGCTCCAAAGTCATCGCAAGAGAAACCGTGCGGGCATTCCGTAAGGATGTGACAGCTAAGTGCTATGGCGGGGACATTTCACGAAAAAGAAAGCTGTTGGAAAAACAGAAAAAGGGTAAGAATCGCATGAAAACCGTCGGCAACGTCGGCATCCCGCAGGAAGCGTTCATGTCAGTCTTGCATCTGGATGATGAATAAAGGGGTAGTCGGCATTGCACGGAACAGAAAACGGGGAGAATAGCCACAAGCGAAAAAGCTTGGGCTATAACCGATGCGCCCGGGAGGACTCGAACCTCCAACCTACTGGTTCGAAGCCAGTTACTCTATCCAATTGAGCTACAGGCGCGGCTACTCGACCCATTCTCCAAGCGATGCTCGACGACCGGGTCGGTTTGCGATTATAGTATCCAAATAGGGCGCGTCTAGTCATAAACAGCGTTCGCCAGTGAAAATTGTGGTTCTTAGCCTTGGTGAATTATCATGGCCGTCTCATTGGGATATAGTGACGCTCTCGGCAAGGCATCGCCATGCCCCCCCCGCTAGGTGTATTGTGGGAAAGCACTAGCCGGACGGCGTAACTGGGCGTATCCTATGTCGCTGGTGTAGACAGGGTAGCCTACGAACCGAGCCACCAACTGAAGGTGGTGGCTAATTAGAAATTGGTTGGCTCACGCTAATCGTAGACAGTAACAACAAGAGGTAATCAGTTTTGCTCGCAAACAACAGTGCTGACAATAACGATGCTAAAAGTAGCGACTCTGGTAACACGGGTGTTACAGATACCGCTGTCGCAACTCCAGAGAAAGTTAATGCCGAAACGCCAGCGACCGGCGCAACAGTCGCCGGCGCAACCGCCGGTGGTACACCTGCATCTGCACCTGCACCGGCGACCGATCAACCCAAGCGATCTATCGGCGTCAAAGAAGTCATTCCGTTTGCCTGGAAGTTGCTGGGCGATGCGTGCGATGGCATGACCATGACACTATACAAAGCCGTGGAGCGTGAGGAAGTGGAAGCGCACTTAGAGCGATCAACCAGAGACGGACACTACGAGAATTTGCGGATTGTCAACGCCGACGAAAAGGTTGTACAGCCAAAAGTTAAAAACCCGCTGCATTACATCAATACGCCGAAAGCGCCGCCGCCGCCCAAAAAACCGGCTAAACCCGTAAAAGTAAAAGTCATCGCACCAAAAGTTGTGAAGGTCAAAAGAAAGAAGACAAAAGCGAAAGCTCCGGAAAAGATAACGAAGAAATCCGCCGCCAAGAAGAAGACGAAAAAATCCGCCGCGACTAAGAAGGTCAAGAAAAAAGTAGTAGCTACCAAAAAGAAAGTAGCGAAAAAAGCGGTTAAAAAGAAAGCACCAGCTAAGAAAAAAGCGACCGTCAATAAGAAAGCGCCTGCCAAGAAAAAGGCCGTCGTGAAAAAGAAGACGCCTACTAAGAAAAAAGCGGTCGTCAAAAAGAAAGCATCTGCCAAGAAGAAAAAGAAGTAGCTAAGTAGTTACTTTTAGTAGTTCCCGCGTAGGCGGGAATCCAGAACGATGACACATACCGAACAAGACTGGATTCCCGCCCGCGCGGGAATGACGTAATACCATTCGCCGACTATCGATTAAGCACGCTCGTTGAAGTAGCTAGGCCTGTAAATCGCCGCGACCCCAACGCCGCTTTGGGAAGTCCCTCTGGCCACAGGCTAAAGCTAACGCCGAAATCATCCTCGGCTTCGTCCAGCTGAAACGACACGGCGCCGAACCAACGAGGGAATTTACGCACCAATGCCACCGTAAAATCAAGCGATTGGCCACGCTCAAGGTCAAACCGTTCGCGTAATGCCAGCAGGTGCTTCTCCGAAAAACGGTAGTTCACATCAATCGCCATTAGTTCCGAGCCAGTTTCTTCGATCAAACGATACCCCAGCAAATAACTTAGCCGAGGCGAACGGTCCACCACATAAGATACATTCAAAACATCCATCTCGCCGTCGTTGACATCGTAGTTCATTTCGCTGACCAAAGCCGTGCGGTCGTTCATTCGCCAGATAATTGAGGAGTTTACAAAGTTTCTGGTGATGCTTTCTTCTGGTCGGGCGAGAGGGATATAGCCATTAGTCTGGTCTTTATTGTCACTATCATTAAAGAATCCCGCCTCGACATCCATCGTAAGTACATCAACCGTTCGGCGTGTTTCGCCCTGTCCACGTTTTGTCTGCCATCGCTGACGCACGGCTAGTAGCACGCCGTCCGCGTCATTGATGCCTTCCACCGTCTCATCGAACGGGAACAATTCATCGCGCGTATGGTTCGCCTCGCTCGCCCAGGCGGAGACGTCAAGCTTGACGATGTGGCGTATGCCATCAAGATCAAACATAGAAGATTTTATGTCTCGATCGAGATGTGATAGATAAAGGTTGCCGCGCACCCCGGCTGCGCCATAGATGCGTTGCAGGCCACCTTGCCTCGGCGAGTCATCCCAGGAGGTGTTGCGAAGTACGAGAAAAGGAACCAATCGCACAGGGCCAGCATCCAAAGGAAAAGTTATCTCCTGTCGTGAATCCATGCGTAGGACAGTTCCCGAACCAGCCAGTTGTCCCTCACGAAGAAAATCCCTGAACGACTGACTGCCAGGCCGAAACCTCACCAGCCCGGAATGCCATTCACTATACCAATTCACGCCATCGCCCAGAGGTTCGCCCACGCGATAGTAGGCCAGGTCTGGTAGCCGCTCAGTTTGGGTCTCGAAATCAAGAATACGGCCCTGCATCGTCACCGTAAAAGCCCAGTTTTCACGCTGCTTTTTAAGGTACAGCAATGTCTCCTGTTCCTTATCGTTATCGAACTCGCGCTCAAAAAATTCTTCGAGAAAACCATCGTTAGAGAGGTACGAAACTTCCAGCGAAAGTTGCCAGTCATCCTCAAGATACTGACGATGACGAATCAGGAACCTACCCCGAATATCCTTCTGTGATTGTTTCTCTCGCTGCCTGCCAAGAAAATCTTGGCCGCGATCGCTAAGCAGATATGACTTTATCAACCCATAGTAGCGATCACGTTCGTAATTAACTTTCACGCCAACCGCCGGGCCTCTTTCGGAATAGAAGTCAAGGTCAAGCGTGCCGTCAAATCCGTCAGGACGTTCAAGGTCGAGCATGTGGAATAGATGCCAGCTCGTTTCCAACTCCAGGCCAAAGAAATCGCTAAATCCGGTTCGCATCCGACGCATAGCCGTCTCGCCTGTATCCACGCTGCCACGAATATAAGGCCAATACATGATCGGCGTGCCGCCGACATTTAGCGTGGCGTCTTCAATACGAAAACTACCCGCGCGAACAGGCTGGCCGCCCGCCGGACTCGTTTGCGTTCGGTTCATAATTTCAATATGACCAGCACCCACATGATAATGCGGCGTGTAAAACTCACTCGTTGTAAGCTTAGCCTCACTCGCAGAAAATTCGGACAGCGATAACTGGCGAATCTCCTCAGCCCTGATATACAGCGGGATATTCCGCTTGGGAGCCATCACGCGAACGACGGCATCCAGAATGAGGGCCTTATCACGCAGTAAATCATAATAAAGCTCCGAGGCTCGAATGATGTTAGGGCCTTGCAACATTTGCACATCGCCCTCTAAATACACAGCCTCAACTTCCACATCTCCGAAACTTCCCGAGAGGGTGGGCCGATTGTTGCGGCGACGCTCGGCTTTATGAATTTCAACTGGCGATTCCTTTTTCCCACCCATCGCCTGCGCACTCGGCGAATCAGCCAACGGCGGAAAATCCACATCTCCCGGTAGGTAAACCACGACCCGGTCTGCCCGAATTTCAAGAAAATCGTCCGTACCGGGCGTACCACGAGATAAATGCACGCCGCCAATGACCGTCACATATTGATGTTCGCCACCCGCAATAGGTCCGGTCAATTGACCCTCTGTTCTAAAAGAAATGACCGGCTTAACGCCCGGAGTTTGCGATGGTCGTCCCAGCCCTGATGTATCAATCACACTTAGTGAGGAATCAGTCGCCGGAGCATTCGCCTGGCCACTAGCTAAGTCTTCACGAATTTTCTTGCCATGTTGATATGCACGACTTTCCAGCGACGATTGATGAGCATAATCATCCGTAGCTATAGACAAAGGCCCCTTGCTCGCCAGCGTGACAAACAGCGCCGGGCCTGTGGTAACTGTGCCGCCGAACTCACGGACCTGGGCATCTTGCCAAAGGATAATCTGATAGCGCCGCCCCCCAGCCATGTTCGCGCCAACCTTCTCAATCCACACTACCGCCTCTCGGCTATGGATAGTTTGGCCTTCTTCTCCGCCCAGTTGCAAAGAAAAATCACCGATCACATGAACGACCTGGGTTCCGTCATCTTCCTCAAAAAGCAGGGCTAATTCGCCATCAATCGTAACGGGAAGATCAGACACCTCCGCAGGCAACATCGCGCTGCGAACGGAGTCCGCCAATGGGGCAGGGCGTTGGGCCGTTAGTGGGCAAACCAATAACGTCACGAATAAGCAGATCCACCGTACTTGAATCATAATAATTTTGGGGTCCGTCGTCGGCAAAATCCGGACATCAGCCATCCATAGCTGCGCCTTGTTTAAGGTCCGCCGAGAGTGTCGCGCAGTATAGATTTGACATGCACAGTGTCAATGTTGATCGTAGTAGTACTGGTACTCGATTAGAACAAAAAAATCGTAAATTGAAATATGATCCACTAAATCGGAATTCTATAGATTCACTTTTAGGAACGAGTGGTAGACTGAAATCAAGAGGCCGACAACCCGCTGAAACGAATCTGAGCCTGACGCTGCCTGGAGCCAAATGATAAAACACTGCGTCAAGGCGTTAGTTATAGGACGTTAGGGCAAATCCGTACCAATAATTTCTTAATTAGTTCTTCATAAACCAATTAGTTTCTGCTAAGATGGGGTTGTTAGGGGGGAAGGCAAATCCTGACTCCCTAACGACATTAAGTTTCTCACTCGCCGTCCGATCCCCCATTGGACGGTCCCCAAGGCCCGGTTACCCCGCCGGGCCAACTTTTTTATATGCGTTCATTATTTGCATTAACTGGCACATTGATTGCTGAGTTGACGGTTCGATGTGTTCGTGGAATTCTTTTACGCGCATCGCCGTGCAGCCTTCTTCGTTTTGTTGATTCGTGTCAGAAAAATAGCGACGGCCTGTACTCGTCAGGTGCTATTCTTGTACCATTGATGCGACAGCGTTGAAGGCAAACTATAATAGTTAAAGATTTGGCATAGCCCGCGGCATGAAAGAGTTAGGTAGACCGATAAGGCTTACGGTCGTGTAATGTGGCCCTCATGATTCAATATCGAAAAATACTCGTCTCCTTAACGTGCTGCGTCATCCTGCTCGGTGGGGGCTTTGCGATTGCACAACTGCTATACGCCACGCGCGTGAAGCCTATGCGCCGAGAAGCACAGGACATTGCCCCTGTCGTTGATACTGTTTTGGTCAAACGAGAAGATGTCGTTGAACACTTCGTAGGCTATGGCACAGCCCTTCCTGACCGTGTAGCGATGCTTGCCTCTGAGGTTTCCGCAACGGTAGTCGAACGGGTCGATGACATCGAAGATGGCGAAGTAGTCAGCGACAAGCAAAAACTGATTCGTCTTGACACCCGCGAATACGACCATCTGCTGGAACAAGCCCAAGCCAGGACA
>JAJRPG010000039.1 GCA_024280855.1 Planctomycetota bacterium
GAGATGAACTTTTGGGTGAAAGTCCACCAGACTCATAACCCTGGGGTGAAAATCATCTGGCCAAAAGGCGGTCCTCGTGCCTGGGCTCGAACAAACGCAGAATCAATAGATCCAATCGTAGAACAATAGAACAACAATAGGAACAATAGGGGACAGTCACCTATTTACGAGAACTTAATAGATATCTATCCCACTTATCTCTGATCCTATCGCCCCATTCAGTCCAAGACTTCCAGCATGGTAGAGTCTATTTCCATTTCCACAGATTGGCCTAGAAACTGCACGGAGACGAAGACGCGCCACGGGCCTTTTCTTTGGATGACTATCCCTTCAATGCCGGCAAGGCTACCTCGCAGTACGCGACACCTGGCCCCCTCTATCAATCGCGGGCATAAGTCCAGCGGCTCTTCGCTTTCGATGACCTGTTGCACCTGTAACAAATCGGCCCGAAATCTATCTTGGTCGGGAACTTCCAGAACGTTGGCTATCCGGTTGGTCTTTAGCGCGGCGATTCGGTCACTGTCTTGGCCACAAAGAAACACATAGCCCGGAAAAAGCGGAATGGATACTTCTCGAATGCGAGAGCCGTAAACCCGCTTGCACCGAACCAAAGGTAGATAATGTTTTACATGATTTCGTGTCAAATCTGAGGCGATGGTTTTCTCGGCTCTGGACCGCGTGTGAAGCACCCACCACTGCCCTTCAAAACTGTCCAGGCGGCCTTGAATATCAATAGTTTCTATTGACGTAGCTTCGCCTTGGAGAGATGGCTCATCTGAGGTGGGGCAAGATGCTAAGGACCGTCCCATAACTGCTATCCGTCATGTCAGAAAAAAAGAAAACGTCACAGCGACGACCGTACCGCTGGATTATATCCCGACAATAAAGAACGTCACCTTTTCTTATCGGCCACAGCCGACTCATTTGTGCTTGCCAGCCATATCGGTCGATCATGCCCCAAACGTGAGACAGGTATCACTAGCTTGAGGATGTGTTGCGAATTCAGGACGAAATGCTCGATGCGGGTTCACAATTTGAAGTAAAACTACACGATAAAACAGCGGCTCTGGATAAGAGCGATTCCCGCTTCATTTATCAGTGCCACTACTCTTTTGACGATATTACGGCAAGTAACTATCGGACGACGCATAATATGAATAAGTCTTAATTTCTCACCTGACTACGCAGTCATCCTATTTTAACTTTGACTACGGTAGATTAGGGATACGAGTTCCCTAGCCATGACGAACGACTTGCTTGTCCATACGCCGAGTAGATGGCGCATACCGATGCCACGCAAGTCTGCACCTGAGGGGGGAAGACGTCGTGCAACATAATTGCTTTAGACGCCATTGTAGACAGACCACGCTATCGCTTACTTGTTTATCGTTAGCCACCGTTGCGGCCTTGGTCGGCTGCAATTCTGTCACGCAAGAAGACACGATCAATAGCGAAACTTTAGGTAGCACGATTATTGCAGATGATTCTGCGATAATCGGTGGTGACACCCTTCTGTCAGGCGCTAGTACAGAATCGGCGGCGGATTATACCATCGAAGCCGCAGAGGACGATAATCAGCCTGGCCTGTGGAAGTTCGATGTCGTATCTAAACGAAGGCAAACATCTAACAACTTGCGCTTCGAGTGGGATTTTGGTACGGGCGAAACATTCCCAGGTGAGACACACAGTCGCCAATTTACTGACCCCGGTTTGTACTTGGTGGTAGTTATCGCATATGACATTAACGATTCACAAATTTTCGTACTGAGCCTTGAGATTGACATCCCGGCGGTGGGCTTGCCTCCGACAGCACTTGCTGGTCCCAATCAAATTGTAAGTGGCGGCGAAGTCGTACTGCTGGACGGGTCCAACAGTGGCGACCCAGACAATGACCCCATCACTTTCTTGTGGTCACAAACGGGTGCGGGCGTAGCGATACAACTTAACAACGAGAATGGCGCGATTGCGAGCTTTACGGCCCCATCGGTCGACGAAGATATTACGTTGCAATTTGCGCTTACTGTAAGTGACGCCCATAGCGCGGTTCAAGATGTAGCTTCAATTACAGTACTAGCTACTACTGGTGGAGCGTCCGTGGCTTATATCGCGGACGCAGGTCCGGACATGACCGTTATCGCTGACGCTACTGTGACACTCGATGGCAGCGCCAGTAATGCCAGCAATTTTGCTTCGTACCAATGGTCGCAATTGCTTGGCCCGACCGTCACTCTTAGCAATCCTGGAAGTGCTATTGCTAGCTTTATTGCTCCTAGCATTAGCGGATCAACAACTATTTTAGAATTCGCATTGTTTGTTGAAGATGGTGGACTTGCGGCTTTTGATAATGTCGTCATAACGGTACTGAGCCAAACACCTACCGATGATACGATCCCCAATGGGGGAACTGATGCTTGTCCAAACGACCCGATCAAAACGGCTGCGGGCATTTGCGGCTGCGGCGTCGCGGATACGGATAGCGATGCAGATGGTACGCCAGACTGTAACGATACCTGCCCCAATGATTCTGCAAAAACTCAGCCTGGCAATTGTGGTTGTGGCTCGCTGGATACGGATACCGATAGCGATGGCACCGCGGACTGTAACGATAATTGCCCAAGTGATCCGGCTAAAACCAGCCCAGGATTTTGCGGTTGTGGATTACCGGATATTGATTCGAATAATGATGGCGTAGCAGACACATGCTCTAACACCTCAAACTCGACCACACTGAATCCAATAGCGGACGCTCAGATTCGTAGTGGCGTTTTTGCAAATACGAATTATGGTAGCGAAGCCTTTATGGGCATCGTAGGCAATGGCGGAGATTGGAATTTAGAGGGTTATGCGCGGTTCGATCTCTCGACGATCACTGGCGTTGCAACGTCTGCTCAATTTAGAATTTATGTTGAAAATACCGGAAACACGCCGGTTGAAGTTCGCGCTACGGCAGATGCAAATGACGGTTGGAACGAATCCACCATAACATGGAATAATTCACCAGTCGTAAATCAACTTATCTCGACCGTTTCTTCAAGCAGTACTGGATGGGTTACGGTTGACGTGACATCGCTGGTTCAAAATGAACAGCAGGGCAACAATATACTCTCACTTAACTTTGTACATGGCGGGTCCAGCTACATGGCCTTTACTACGCGTGAAGGTTCGAACGCACCCGAATTGGTCATTACGCGGGCCTGTAACGGAACCGATTCGGATGGCGATGGCGTAGAAGATTGTGACGATTTGTGTCCTTCTGACCCCAACAAGACCGTTCCAGGCCAATGCGGCTGTGGCGTGGTCAATGCAGATGCAGATGGCGACGGCGTATGTGACCAAGTCGATGCCTGCCCTGGATTTGATGATAATATCGATACCAACAACAACGGTGTCCCGGATGCGTGCGAAAGTGCGAAGTTGTGTACCAGCGGTTCCAGTCTGAATTTAGGCTCGTCCAGCACACAAGCGACGATAAATGTTTGGAATTGTGGCGGCGCGTCGTTAGCATATACGGTTAGTGACAATCAGGCGTGGTTGTCGGCTTCACCGACGAGCGGCGATAGCACAGGGGAGCAGGATACGATCACGATCTTTGTTGATCGGACGGGTCTTGCAGCTAATACGTATCAGGGGACAGTGACCGTGACACCAAGTACCGGAACAGCAATTGCGATTATTGTAAGTATGACCGTTGGCGTTCAAGGTGGAACACCGCCTAACGCGCAGTTCACTCAGACGCGAATATCAGGCGTGTCGCCATTGGGCGTCGTCTTTGACGCAAGCGCTACAAGCAGCGTAGCGACTTCTCGACCATTTCATGATCTTGATTACACTTGGGATTTTGGTGACGCCGGCTCGTCATTCGTGAACCGACCTAGCATTAACGCTAACCGAGGTAAGGGCGGCATCGCGGCTCATGTGTTTGAGTTACCGGCGGGCGTGACATCGCGCAACTACACAGTTGTATTAACCGTTCTCGACGAAACGGGCGCTCGATCAACCAGACAACAGGTTATCACGGTCAATAGTTTCAGCGGTACGACCTATTATGTTTCCAGTTCATCCGGCAACGACGCCAATAGCGGACTCACAACCGGAGCGCCGTTTAAGAGTTGGAATAAAGCTGTCGCAACACTTTTCTCATCTAATGGTTCTCGACGTATTTTGTTCAAGCGTGGTGAAACATTCACGACCAATACGATTCAAAATCATGGAAACCGAACCGGTCCTTACATTATTGGGGCTTATGGAACGGGCAACAAACCGATTATTAGATCAACGCATAGCGGCGTCACATTGAAGATGTGGTCTACCACGGTGGATGTGCGCATTATGGACATATTCTTTGATGGTCCTTATCCCGGTGGTACGCCAGGCAATGCGTTGGAGACTGGCACGAATACGTTACTGCTGCGAACCCAGTTGCAGGGTTATAGCTATGGTATCTCGAATTCGGGCCAGCAGAAAAATGGTAACGTATATTCAGACTGTATTTTTAATAATCACAAGAGCTACGGCATCTTCTATAAAGGTGCGAGCAATGCAGCATCCGGACATGTGGCTGTCATGGCGTGTGATTTTGATATGCCCTCTAATGGCGAACACTCCTTACGAAGCTATTTCACTAACTCGCTCATCTGGGCCAACATCTTTCGACGGAATGTAACGCGGGGTCATCAGATCAAATTTGTTGGACTCGTCGCGCCATTGAAAGTTGAGTACTGCATTATCTCTGACAATATATTCCTCAACGGCGATTACGCTTGGTCATTGGCTATTGGACCACAGAATACAAGCACACAGGAAGTAACGGAAAACATAATTGTCGAGCGAAACATCTGGGACCATACAGGCCGAGATAACAAAGTCGCGATACAAAGTCGCGGGGCCGATGACGTTACTGTCCGCAACAATGTGTTTATCAATTCAGAAATTATCGTCGGCTTGGGGAGTTCTACTATTTTGTACCGCTGGGATGGATGGCAGATTTACAATAACACCATCTACAAATCTACCTCAACGGGGTCATCAAAGAACCTCACAGTGTTCAGGACCGATGGAAACATTGGACATCTGGTTACCAATGTAGAAATTCACAACAATGTCATTCATGGCCCAACGCTTAACGGTATTGTCAAGGGAATTGATGCCGATAACACGTTGCTGAGTGAAATGAACGTAAGCCACAACATATGGCATTTTCCGTCGAAATCTAACGGGTCGATATTTGATGTGGGTGGAAGTTCGTACACATTCTCCTCCTGGAATTCGGCGGGTCGAAATAGTTTGAATGCCGACCCCCTACTGGACCTGAGCGGATTGCCAGCCAATTGGTCGAATACAGGTGTTAGTCTTACCGGCCTTATAAAATTAAGACCAGGTAGCCCTGCGATAGATGCCGGGCAAGATTTTGCGGCGGTATTCGAGGATTTCCTGACAACACAAAGACACCTTGGAGCGCGGACTGATATGGGCGCTTATGAGGTAGATTGATTTAACCAGGAATGGTTATTTCGATATGCGAAAAAACTTGTGGGATACACAGAAAAAAGAATCGAAGGTCGGGGTGTAGAGTATTTTGAGGCCTATAGGGCACAGTCGTTCTTCCCCTTACTGGCGGAAGGTTGACCTGCCAGAAGTATCGACATGGGCTTACAGTTTGAGGTATACTCCCCCAATCCCCCAAACCAGTTGACTGCCGCGGTATAGCGAGCCTATTTAATCTTGCAAAACAAGAGGTTTTCGCAATTGTTCGATCTGACAATCTGGAGTAGCCGGTGGGTGAAGCGCGCGAGGAGACATTGCGGATCGGTATTCGGGCTCGATCAAACCCGAATACCATGGAGCCAAAATCACGAGCGCCGCAACAGCTGCTTCTACATCGCCACCTCAAGCGAGTCCGCTAGGGCCTCGAAGATTGGCTGGTACTTTTCCCACATCGCGGAAGATGACGATGCCAGGATAAAGAGTCGCTTCTGAGCCGAGAGTGACACAATGATCTCCCGTTGCGTTAGAGAAGTGCCCTCATTCTGGCATGTATACTCGACGACAGCATATCGCAGGCCGGCAGCACTTTCCAGAAACGACCGCCGGCTTTCCCGAAACTGCACCCTGGAATCTCGAAGACCGGAAATGTAGTCTTTAAGCGCAACCTCCAGCGATCGGGTCTTCAGGTCGCGTCGGAATTCCAGGAATACATTAGCCTGCCAACCCGCTTCAATTGTCGGCGCAAGAGCGAGAAGACCTCCCGCGGCATTCTCGGTAGTCCAGTCGCGTGGAAGTTCGAACTGGATATCATCCATTCGGCGCATTAACTTTGAAGGCGCAGGAGGGCGGGCGTTGTTGAGGGTCGCGGGGGACGGCTTGGAGCAGCTGGGGATCATCGCAGTCACACAACCCAGAAGGCTACAAGAAATACCGATTGACCAGCGTAAATATGAACTATGTCGCTTGAGCCTCATGATCACTATCACTCCATGGCGGGCGGTGGCACACCGAATCTCTTGATGCAGCAGAGAATCGCCGCGAACAGACCATCGACGTGAGTTTCATAACCGCTCGCGAACAACGCGCTCTGTTCAACGTGAGTACCAATCGTCGAAATAAGCTTTCAATCCCGAATAAAATAGTAAAGGCAGGTCTACGACGCTGTCCTACAAAAATTAATACCAGAGGTTATATTTGAGGATACACCAGATCGCCCGGACGCCATCTTTCCAGCTTATTTTTTTTCCTTCGTCGTAGGTGCGCCCGGCGTAGGAGATGCCGACTTCGTATAAACGACATCGGCTGCGGGCAATTTTTGCAGTAATTTCAGGTTCAAAACCAAAGCGGTTTTCCTCTATTTTAATTTTCTGGATAATTTCACGACGAAAAACTTTGTAGCATGTTTCCATGTCAGTGAGATTCAAATTAGTCAGCATGTTTGATAGCAGCGTGAGAAATTGGTTGCCGAGTCTGTGCCAAAAATATAGTACGCGGTGAGATTGGCCGCCAATGAATCTTGAGCCATAAACTACATCAGCCTTGCCATCGAGGATTGGCTGAATGAGTTTTGGATATTCACGCGGATCATATTCCAGGTCGGCGTCCTGAATGATGACAATGTCAGCCGTCGCTGCGGCGAAACCCGTTCGCAATGCAGCGCCTTTACCTTGGTTGTGATCGTGGTGAAGAATGATGAAATCTTTTTTATCAATGTAAGCTTGCAACCGATCATGCGTGGCGTCGGAAGAACAATCGTCAACGATGATGAGTTCTTTGTCGAAGGGGACGTCTAAGACGCGCTGAATTAGCGCATCAATCGTAGCCGCTTCGTTGTAGACGGGTATCACTATGGAAAGCTTCATGACGATTCCATCGGTCAGCGGGAATAATCCCTTGGCTACTCAACCATGCACACAGGACGAACCCAGTGCCCTAAATACATGGTAACGGGCAGGCTTGAGTATGGAAAGTAAACGAATGTAATTTGAACAGAGGTGGGTTGAAAGGCTTGAAGCTTGAGAGGAGTATGGAGATGTCTACAGGCGGTAGTTTGGTAAGAATCGCCAAGCGCGAGTGGTTTTATGTTTTGCCATTCGGCATGTTGTCACTGTTATTTAGTCGATGTAGCAAGGCTTCTTCCAGCCAGGTGGCGCGTTTTTTGTACCAATAGTCAGCCGCGTGTTTTCTACCTGCGGCAGCGGCAGCGGTCATCATGGAAATCAAACGGGGTCTATCTTCGCATAGGGCCATCACTGCACTAGCCAGTGTCTTTACTTGGCCTATTGGCGCTTTGACGCCGCAATGCTGAGTGTCGATCAAATCAGCTAGATAGTCTATATCGTAAGCTACCAGGGGTAGGCCCGCAGCAAAACCGTCGAACACGCTACGCGGCGTGTCCTCGGCGCGGGGTGTTTGCAACTGTACATCGTACTGCCGCAATTCTTTTAGGAGTGCTTCTCCGTATGGCATAATGCCGCGAAAGGTTACATCGTTGCCCAGACCTAAAGAAATGGATAGCTTTTCGAGCGATCCCCGCTCAGTTCCGCCGCCAATAATATCGAGAGAAGCGTCGCAGCCTAACTGGCGCAGCTCAAAGATAAATCGCAGGGCATCTTCTACCCCTTTGCGCACGATTAGCCGACCTAGATATACGCAACGAAGATCTTTGGTAGTCGTAATTCGATCGGTTTTTTCTCGAAGCTGATCATCTGGAATTACCCACCTTACTTCGTATGACGTGTTGTGAAAGAGCTTGGCATTTTTAGCAAAAGTCTGAAAACGATCATGCAACTGCTTGCCTTTGAGCAATGACAAGTCGGCTTGACAGACCGCGTATTTCATAACTTTATCATATAAGCTGCAATACAAAGAGGTGCGAACCTTATTTCGACCGGCGGCTAGCTGACGAATCTGAGTGGCGGAGTCGGTGTCTTCTACGAAAACGAATGGTGTGTTAGTTTGTATGGCGGCTAGCCAACCGAATTGGGAGACCGGACGAAAAAGATCGCTCATGCCCGCGTGTACAATTTCGGCTTGATTGGCTAATTCGATACATTGCCTATAGACCTTGCGGGCTTGCTGCCAAAAACGCATGGCACGCAGATTCGCCGGACATAAGCCCACGAATTTTATGTCTTCCTGTTTGGCATTTATGGGGACGCTTTTCTGTTCTGGCCAGGCCCAATCTGCGGACAATTCAGGCGCGGCGACGACGATGTGGCCATGACTGCCTTGCATGGAATCTCGTAGTAGTCTAAGCGCGCAGGCCCAATCCGATGCCACTAACGCGACATCTTTTGAAACTCTTTCGAAGGGAACTTGGATGACTAGGAGGTACATGAATTATTGGATGTGGGGAAGATAGTTCACTTGCGCTTCACGGTGTTCGTCGCACTGCACTGAGTTCATAGCTCCGCGCGGGCTGAAGCCCGCGGCTCGGTGTGGCAAAACTTTAGTCTACGTATCCTAATGCTCGCAATCGTTCTAAGACCGATTCTTCCAACTGCTCATCTGGGGCTTGCTCATCAGACTTTTTTTGCGATTGCGTACTTGCTTCACCACTGTGGGCCGCTAAGCGGTTTCGCAAATCTTCTACGATAGCTGGATACATTTCGTGTACTGATCGCAATTCTTCGGGGTCGCAGTCGAGATCAAAAAGCTCAATTTCGTGCTGGCCATATTCAATCAGCCGCCATCGTTGAGAGCGGATAGCCCGCATCGGCGAGGTCCATCGTGGTGGCACTTTTCCGGGCATAGCCTGCTCAAACATCTTAGCTGTCCCGTGTTGAGGCGGAAACTCGCTGAACACAAATTCCTGCCCTTGCCAATCAGGCTCATTCACACGCAATAGACTTTGCGGATGGTCCGCGACATTAAGTTCTCCTGAGGCGGCTGATAGACATGTATCATGGAGCGCGTGCAGTTGGACCAGGGCATCAGAACGAGTGCCAGGCTGAATGTATGATGGGTGACGCATAATCAATGGCACACGCGTCATATGTTCGTTCAATGAAAATCCATGCCCCCAGACGCCGCTTTCACCAAAAGCTTCTCCGTGGTCCGCGCAAACCATGAGCAATGTGTCATCTAATATCTGACTATCAATAAGTTGCTGTTTGATATGCCCGATCCAACGGTCGCCTTCCAAAATTTCGCCGTCGTAAAGATCAATGGCTGTTTGCATGTTCGCAGAACTGAGCGGCTTTTGCTCCGACATGACTCTTGGCCACATGATTCTGCTGTTGACTTCGCGCATGAAACGAGACACGTCACCGGAAGAGCTACAAAATTCGTTACGCGCGGGATGGTACGGCGCATGCGGGTCCATAAGTATTACAAATCCGAAAAACGGATGTACGCTCGTTTGGATAAATCGAGACACTGAGGCCATCGCTTCACGCGAATTGCCTTTGCGCAGCCACAATAGCCGGCTCAAATCGTATTGACGGGCTTTTTTCTCACCACAAAACTTTTTGACCAATCGATACGCACGGTCATGTTGCCGCATGAGCCAGGGAGGGGTCATGCCGACGAAATCATCAAAACCCCGAACGCCGTTCATGGTCTCGCTGACAAAGTCGTTATTGGAAACGCAAAAAGTATGGTAGCCTAGCTGCTTCATTTTTTCTGGTAGGCGGGTCCAGGTGTCTGGCCAAACGCGGACGGAGTCTCCGTTGACACCGTGTTGGTGCGGATACATGTTGCTGAAAATCGAGGCGTAAGATGCTGGGCTAAACGGTGCGGCCGTAATGGCCTGCGTAAACATCGCGCCTTCACGGGCTAGTTGGTCCATGTGCGGGGTGGTCGGTCGATGATAGCCATAGCACCCCACATGGTCAGCCCGCATGGAATCTTGCACGACAATAAGAATGTTTGGTTTTCGTTTCACAAGTAATCTTTCGTGATTGGCTAAGCGGTTACTGGTCTTGGGATTCAGTCAATCGGTCTGCGAGAAGCTCAGCGGCTATTCGGTGCGCTCTAGGCGTCCAGTGTCGATGTCCTTGCGTGCGATAAAGATATGCGCCTTCACCCTCCGCGCGAAAACGCTCGGCGGTGCGGACGACATCACCTTCTTCAACATAATTTACGAAGTCAGATAGTATGGTTGTTTCTTTCAAATCTTCTGAAGGTATATCCAGTGCAAGAAAAGTTACGCCGCGCGCTTCACACACCCTTTTCATTTCATCAATGAGACGTCCGGTTAATCTCATACCGTAATTATCTTGTCCAGCTTGATGCGTCTGCTTTTGAGTATTCGCCATTTTACGTTTCACAATTGACGCGGCTCGTTCACGCAACATGGCGAACAAATGTGAATTTTCCGCGAGCTTTCGATAAGCCCAAATCGAATAAAGCGTATTTCGCAAACCGATAGCCGGAAGAAACTCATCAGCGGCGCGAACTAGTTGGTCGTTCTCGTCGAGCCGATAAAGGTTGCTACGAATATTATCAACAATGTCGTTGGTATAATGCCCAACGATGACGGCATCCGGATTGAAGCGAAGGGCAAATTCTTTCAAGAAAATTAATTCTTCTGCATTGCCGAAACCACTCACGCCCAGATTGATGACCTCGACGTTATAGCCTCTTTCAGTGAGAATTTTCTCTAACTGATATAGATACGTTTCCTCAACCTGGACTTCATACCCCTGCGTAAACGAATCGCCCAGCCCGATGATGCGCACTACGCCAGGCGGCTTGAGCATGGTGTATTCGCGGTCGCTACGAATCCCCATTGCGTTCAAACGAAATTCAACACTCATTTCCGGGGAAGTATGCGTGTATCGGGCGTTGGGAACAGGCACGCGAATCCCCAAAGGGCTGCCCGTTACATAGCGCGGGAATAACACCTGCGGCGCGACGAGGCGCACGGCTACTTCTCCTACCAGTAAGGCAAAAATAAGCGAGAATTCAAGCAGCAACAGGCGCATAAACCAACGGCGCAACCGACTCGGCGGCTTCGTTGGCTGATCAGTAGCAAGGCTACCAGAATCATTGACAGTGGGGTCTTTGGTAGGGGTTGTTTCCATCAAACTTCTGTTAGTCTCTTTCAAGACGCCATAATTCGGCCAAGCACCGGCCAGTCAGTCACTCTAATCAAACAAAAAATCAGCTAAGGCATCTATATCGCGCGGCGTAAGCTCATGCCTGGGCATCTTCGCCTGGGGATTATCAAATCTTGGGTCTTGCACATGATAAAAAAACCATCGTTTTATTCGCTTGATACCCTCAAGCGATTTCAATTCTGCATATACCTTTGACCGCGTTTGAAAATACTTTCCTTTTCGCTGAGATAGCCCATCAAGCCAGCCTTCATATTTTTTCGTGAGTATCCTTTCTCCAAGCTGTTGGCGAATGTTTGTCAGCGTCGGGCCTTCTCTGCCGCCCTGCCCATCCAGGGTATGACACGCATTGCAACGGTTATCATAAAAGACATAACGCCCCCTAGCCGCTCCGGTTAATTTTTCGCTTTCGTCCACTGGCTCTACCCAATCAGGATCAACCACGACGCGATATATTATTCCAGTATTTACATTGAATTCAACACCCTCGCCATAAATGTCTGCGAAATACAGGCCATCCTTATACCATTTTACATCGGTAACGCTGGCGAACCGTGTGCCCGTATATTCAATAAAATCTGATGCTGCGGACTGCAAATAGCCATCTGCGCCGATATCAAATTCTACGATACGCTTGCCATCGTTCGGGCCTGGCACATATACAACCCCGAATAATCCGACGACCAATTTGTATACCATGTCAACGCCGAGCGTATCATTTCCAACATAAGCAAGACCGACCGGCGCGAAACCAGAACCAGGGCCCCAGGTGTATAAGGCATTAGCCCGCATCTGCTCATCGCTATTGGCGAAGCAGTAGTTTATCCCCGATTCCAAGCGAACTATACGATCTATGCCTGGCCCCACGTCAGACACAATCGCCACCTGACTTCGCGGATCCCAAGTGATATCGAAGGGATTCCGAAAGCCATAGGCATAAATATAGCTCTTAGCCGAGTCCAAATTTTGCGGATCGTAGAAAGGATTTTCCTCGGCGGGGGTTCCATCTTTGTTTAGCCTAATGACCTTGCCCGCGAATTTATCCAACTCCTGAGCATCTTCTTTTCGGCCACCGGAACCAACCCCCACATAGATGTAACCATCAGGCCCGATCTCGCAAAATTGAATCTGGTATGACGCGACGGTCTCCTCGTTTTTCATATCGAGAATGACTTCACGCTCTGTCATGCGCGTACAATCTTCATTACACCCCAATCTTTCAACCTTGTTACGATAGACCCCGGCTTCCTCGTCCCAATAGGTCATGGCTACGAAAAATTGTTTTTCGTATTCATCGTAAGTAAGACCGACCAGGCCTAGCTCTGTAAGCGGGTGCCTTTTGTAATTTAGCAACCCTTCGGCAAACGTCTCGACGTCGCCATTCTTGAATACAACTTTGATCGAGCCGCCTAACTCCGCGATGTACATCCACGGGGCATTCTCATCTCGCGTGGGTGGAGGGAACACCATACGCACTGGAAAATCAACGCCAGTGACAATCGGCTCAACTTTAAATCCACCCGTCGGCTTCCAGGCACGAGCACCTTGCTGCGCCTGGTCTTCTGGCGGGCCGGTTTTTTTCTCGATGATACGATCAATTTTCCAGGCAAGTTTTTTTCCCGGCTTATTATACAACACCCTATACATAAGCCCGGCACCAATCGCCCCGCTGATAGCGACGCCCCCTACCAGGAGGATCATTTTTTTCCAAGAATTGGACATCTTCATCAATTCATCAAACCTTTATCGTCGTAAAAACGACCGTCTCAGCCTACGCCCCATCACGCCGACGCAACACGGCTAGGTTCGCTTGTTTATCGTGAACAATCAACTCAAACCGGGAGGCAAACTCTGGCTTATCCGCCCAAGCTGCGTGACCTGCCCAATCTACGATATACGCAACGTTTCTCTCATCCAAATAATCGACGATTCGGCCTCGTAAACGATAGTCCAACGACTGAGGATCAACTTTTCCATCGAGATTTATCGTTCGGTCGTGATAATACCCCAGCGTACCCGTTTGGGTAGCTGCAACCCACACGTCAGCCGGGACATGCTCGTCCACCCAGGCCACGACCTGAGAGTGCATGTGCTTTTCACCATTGCGATACACCCGGGCGTTTAGCGTGATAGTCGCTATCGCGGCTATTCCGACGACGAAAACGGGGATACGAGAATCTTTCCGGGACGATTGCCTGACCCAGGCTGCGACCAACGCCGCAGCCGTGATAGCTGATAAAGTTACGATGGAATACAAGTATCGACTCAGGAAAAAATAGACACCGAAAAATAACGCATAATAAAAAGCTAAAGCCATCACATAAAATACCAGGATGGCGAAACCCGCGCTAAATTGCTGACGAAACCAGGCCAATCTTTTTAGAATTAATAACATCATGCAGCAGGCGGTGAAAATGCACATGCCTACGACGAAAGTATCTCGCTCATAATGCTGGGGGATGCGCAGAAACAGGCTGGCGTTTTCGACGATGGCTACCACGGCAGGCAGCACATTTTCACCCATCGTCGTACCGCTCGCCTCGGACCTACCGCTGACCGGGACGACGTGACCAAACTTGGTGAGATTAAAAATTAACCAGGGCGAAGCTATAACCATACTGGTGATTCCGATCACCATGCACTGCCCCATCGCAGCTATTTTTTTTACATGCAGCTTCCAGGTCGTGACCAAATGAAACAACAACATAGCGGCGATCAGAAAACAGGCGTCGTTCCTGGCTGAAAAAGTAATGCCTAATAATGTGCCAAGCCCCAGGCATCGCGATAAGGAAAATTGTGTCTTGAGTTTTGGTAAAATAGCGTCGTACAACGCGATGCAGAGCAAAACCAATACGGCATACAAACCCGTTTCCAAACCATTGTGGCCATGCGACGTGGTACTTGGGCTGATGTACCAAAACATGGCTGCTAACCCGGCCACAAACTTGGCATCCTGCCCTCGATAGATATATCGCTTTACACAACTATAAATAGCTATCGCCCCGCAGAAAGTGAATATCACTTGTAACGCGACGATGGGATATAAACCTGTCGCACGGTCAGCGCCGAAAAGTTTGAAGCAGCCGGCGAATAGTAGCGTGCATAAAGGTTGCGTGCCGTTGGTAGCCACCAGACCATCGGACACGGAAAAACCGTTACCGAGGGCGATGTTTCGCGCGATGGTCAACATTAAATAACCATCCTCTGTGATGGCTTGATGAAGCAATCTCACGCCGCCGGTCCATAACGGTGATACGCGCACCATCACAGCTACGACGACAGGAATTATCATCGCAGCCATGATCGTTCGGCGCATACTCTCAGCTGACTGAGAGGCCGAATCGTTTACTTTTTCATGAGATGATTCAATCATGATGCTAGCTTATTCTCGCTTCTTGCGTTTGAAACGCTCGCGTAAAACGATGCCGACAAAAGCGCTGTCTTCAATAATATATCGCCGCCACAATCGCCCCGGCTCTTGCACAAGGCGGTGTGCCCATTCCATGCCGATTCGCTGAATCCAACGAGGGGCACGGTCAACATCGCCGCATAGGAAGCTAAAGCTTATACCAACGCCAATACACACCTTTGCGCCGCAGGCTTGATGATGGTCTACAATCCACTTTTCCTGTTTAGGCGAACCTAAGCCCACGAATAATAAGTCGGCTCCTGCTTCTCGAATCATGGAGACGATTCGCTTATTTTCAGCATCATTTTTTTCAAAGCCCATGTCCGGGCAATGGGTTCCGACTACACGAATGTTAGGATGCCGCTGCTCGAAAATCTCCTTGGACCGCGTAGCTGTGGTAGGCGAACCTCCCAATAAAAAGATGGTCACATCCTCATCAGCTGCGCGGGCAGCGAGCGCGGGGAATAAATCGGAACCCGCTACGCGCTGTGGCAAAGCTTTACCCACAAGACGCGATCCCCAAATCACCGGCATACCGTCAGCGACTACCATATCAGCGTGGGCATACATCTGCCGAAACTCCGCAGACTTTTGATAACGCACCACATGATCGACATTAGCTGTAATCACCATGCGAGATTTGTCGCCTTTCGCCCAGGCTATCATCTGGTCCACAGCCTGGTCGAACCGCACCACATCCATTGGCATGTTGAACAACTCGATCCGTTTGTACGGCACAGCATTCGCCGAATCCCAATCACGTTGCGAAATAATTTTTGCCGAGGTCATGAGAAAGGATTAATTTTTGCCATTTGCCACGATCGCAGGTGTTTGCGAAAGGCCAAGTCTTCGTATCTTTTCCGCCGTGCCAAAAAGCTCCCCGTATAACCTGCCAGGATAAGCAGGCCGCCCAAAACGAAAGGCCTTTCCAACATGCGATAGCCCGCGATACATAATGCGTAGAGCGGATGCGTGCCCATGAAATACTGCCCCCGCCCCCATCGTAATCTGCCGTGAAAAATACTTTTGTAGGATGATCCCATCGGTCGCAAATGAAGAAAACGCAGCTCGTCGTCTCGAAAGCTCTTAGCCTGCCATCCACACATTCTCGCACGATGACAATCGATACCATCCCACATCACCTCGGAGACAAAGCCGCCGATGTCTTTATAACAAGCGACGCGAAATAGCTTGGTTTGCCCCTGCGAAAATTCATCGCCCGTGCGTTCGGGGATAAGGCGGCCTCCCACATGTATCCAGGATTTTCCGCTAGCAGTGCCTAATTTTTCGTCGGCTTCAAAGTATTCGTATAGTCGCTGAAAGTAAGTAGGCTCAAATTCTAAATCGCCATCAAGCTTGCACAAATAATCATAGTCGTCCATGCAAACCTGAGCCAAGCCTTCTTTGAACGCCTCCACCACACCGCCGCCAACTTTTCTAGTGCCACGATCTTGTCGCTCGTGCAAACGAATCCAATCGTGGTCCGCAGCTGCGCGACGGGCTAAGTCCGGCGTTTCGTCTTTAGAACCATCGTCCACGATGATCCAGAGCGTTGGCCTAACCGTCTGGGCGATCATCGAATCTATTGTGCGTTGTAGAAACTTAGCCTCATCTCGCACGGGCGAGATGACAACGCACTTTCTTGATGGTGTGGTTTCTTGCGACATTTATAGCTGAGTGGCTTCTACTTTTGAAGATGATGTTGACGCATGGGCATTGATTGATAAAGGCTGTAAATTTCCTCTAAAGACGTCGGCTAATTCCTCAACCGTTTTAGCAATGTCAAAGTCCTGACACACACGATCGCGCCCCTTCTCGCCCATCGAAGCTCGCAAATCGCCATCCTTAGCTAAGACCGCAATCGCCTTGGCTAAGCTATGATGATCTCCCGGTGACACCAACATGCCCGATTCGCCATGTTCAATAATTTCAGGAATGCCCGCGATGCATGTAGCTACGACCGGCACGGACTTCGCCATCGCTTCCATGATGACCACTGGCAGACCTTCGGCTAAACTCGATAGCACAAAAATATCAGCCTTGTCATAATAGTTCGGCAAATCATCCTGCCCGATGGAGCCGGTAAACGTGACGACATCATCCAGGCCTAACTCGTTGGTGAGTGATTGCAAATTCCTACGAAGCGGGCCATCACCCACGCAGGTGAGCGAAACATTGATACCTCTATCCACCAGCTCCCGCACGGCCCGCAACAACACGGCGTGCGCTTTTTCAGGGCCTAGTCTTGCCACAGTCAACAAACGAAGTACAGAACTTTTTTCCGCCTTATCATTCAGCGCTTTCGGCGCATACACACTGGTATTTATGCCGCAATGTACACGGTGAATTTTGGGCCAATGTGCGGGCGGGCTGTTCAACATCGCCTGCCCGCAGCCAAAGTCGCATACGCACACCACGAAATTGGCACTCGCTATTTTATCTCGCAGATTGGATCGGGTAGGATCACCAAAGTCGGCTAACCCATGCAGGGTCAAACTCCACGTCCCCCCTGTCATTGTCGCCGCGAGCTTAGCCACATTAGCCGCGACATTGGCAAAGTGAGCATGCATATGTCGCACACCTAACCGCTGCATCTGTCGGGCGAGAATTCCGGCTTCTAGAAAGTAAAAATAATGCCAAATCGCCGACCGCACCCCCGGCGGTCTTTGCCAAGCCGCCTGCGAAAGCGCCTTAAAATAATTTACGGGATGCGAAAACAACATCGCAAGATGAGACACAAGAACCGTCACCACACCCGCAGGCAATATCGCCTTGGTATTTCTGGATTCCTCACGATCAGTTTCCGTTAGTAGCTCCTCGCCAGGAACGCGCCGAACTGTAAACGTATGCACATCAAATCCGCGACTGCGCAAAGCCACCACTTCTCGCAAAATAAACGTATGCGAGATAGCCGGGTAGCGACTAGCGATATAAGCGATGTTCATGTTGAGCGTTGCGCTCTCATCTTACGAAGAAAAAGCAGGTCAGCCGTGCCGTTTAGTTCCATCTGCATGACATTCGTCGAACATCCACCAGCCGCGTTGCTCAGACGGTCTTGACTAATGAAAACACGGTTCAAACTTAATCTTGACGCGGCGTTCGTGTTCAACCCATTAACGGTTGTCACCGCATTTTGATAACCCGCATCAGCCGCCGCTCGAATGACATTGCCATTAAAGTCGCCGTTGGGGTAAGCAATCGAAACAACATCGCCGCGAATGATACGTTCAAGATCAGCTTTTGATTTTGACAGTTCCAGCTCTAAATCTTTCTCAGGCAATTGCGTGAGAATCGGGTGCGAAAAGGTATGCGAAGCCACCTCATGACCATCTTGGGCTAAGTCCCGAAGCTGATTGGCGGTCATTAACATGTCCATACCCTTGTCACGATACCCCGCCTTATTCGCACGGGCAGCGATAGCGTCCAACAGGGCATTTCGCATGTCTGGCGAAATCGTCTTAGCCCGTTGCACCAAATCACGTCCAGGCCGGACAGTGGTAGAAATTTTTTGGGCGGCCAACCAACGCA
>JAJRPG010000040.1 GCA_024280855.1 Planctomycetota bacterium
ACATGATAGCAGAGAGCTACGAATCAAGGTATTAGACAAACCTCTCGCGACGACGTGAGCGGATCAGAAAATGTGCAGGAAAATTCTGTCAGGAAAACACTTGAAAGAAAAACTCTTTCAGGTATGGGCCACCCGGCCTCAGACATCCATGAAGCTTGAACTATTGTGCTGCAAAGACTATTCTACTGATAGTAGTCAAAACGCAAATGAGCTCCGCTGGATCAATGACTATAATTATTTGATTGAAAAACAGGTAATTTCAGTATTGTGGAATATTTTTGAAGTCTATAGCTACAGAATGGAAGATTCGATGAGCTTGAGATACCCTCGACGTGGAACTTTGATAGGATTGTCAATTCTCCTCTTATCACTTGTATTCAGTTTTTACTTGCTACCCAAACACCTCCAGCCTTGGATGGAATCTTGTGCCGTATCACGTAATCGAGTGGCAGCTCGTGCGTTTGGGGAACTGAAAGATGAAGGAGTAAGGGCTCACATGGCCGGAAGATACGAGGATGCAGAACGATTAATGATTGAGACAATGAATTCCGCAATAGATCTTTATGGTAGTAAGGACTTGCTAGTGGCGGAATGCGCCTTCAACTTAGCCTCTTTGTATGAGAAGCAAAAAAAACACCAATTAGCTCGTCAGTATTTCAATCAATCAATAGCCATCTCTTCAAAAAAGTATCGATTGCCCGCCTTCATGACGGAATCTAAAATATTGCTAAGAATTTCCATGAATGGCTTAATGTATAAGGAGTACGAAATTGCAATAGAGTATGCGCGACGCGCCATTGATGTTTTTGAATCATCAAAACCTGAAGACAAGTCTTTACTGTTAGATCCATTATTTATCATTGCGGAATCTTACGAAGATCAAAAAAATCCACAGCGCGAAGAAGCGATTAGAAAACGAATTATAACTATAAACAAAGAACTTGTTGTGAGCGCAGAACTAGCTCTCTTCGACTCTCTTCATCATTACAGTTCTCTATTATATAATACGAAAAAATATGATGAAGCCCAAGATCCTGCGCAACAGTGCTTGGCCATAGCTGATATATATAGAGATGCTACTGGGGAAAAATTCCAAAGGATGCTGGAACTCTATCCCCACGCACCAGGGCCAACAGAGAAGAGCAAAAAATAACAACAGACGCCTTAACGTTTTTCACATCACAGCCATATAGATAGCCCGCTACCGCCCCTCAAACTTCGCCGGCCTCTTTTCCGCGAAGGCTTTCATGCCTTCTTTTTGGTCTTGGGTAGCAAACAGCGAATAGAAGACGCGGCGTTCGTATTCCAGGCCATCGTTTAGTGATAACTCCAGTGCCTTGCACACGGCATCTTTACCAATCTGAACAGCTATCGGAGGACGCTTAGCTATTTCACGCGCGAGGATCATAGCCTCAGCGTAGAAACGCTCTTTTGAAACCACGCGCGTCACCAAGCCGGCGTCGAAGGCTTCATGAGCCGACAGATACTTCCCGGCTAGGATCACTTCCATCGCGCGATACTTTCCAATCGCCCGCGTTAGCCTTTGCGTACCGCCTGCGCCGGGGATAATACCAAGATTAATCTCCGGCTGACCGAACTTGGCCGACTCTGATGCCACGATCATGTCACAGATCATGGCTAACTCGCACCCCCCGCCCAGACAAAAACCGCTCACCGCGGCGATGATTGGCTTGCGGACATTCTTAATTTTTAGCCAACGGGCTAGGTTGTTCTTTTCATACATGTCAAGAAAAGACGCCTCAGCCATGTCGCCAATGTCCGCGCCTGCGGCGAAGGCCTTTTCGCTACCTGTTATCACGATGACGCGAACCTCACGGTCGTTGTCGAACGACTCCAGCGCTGCGATCAGCTCATCCATCAACTCACTCGACAGCGCATTGAGAACTTTAGGGCGGTTAAGGGTCGCAACGCCGACATGATCTTCAATTTTCGTTAAAATATTTTTATTCATAGTCCCCGCATTGTGCGCACCGAAAGGATTCATGCAAGAATGCCCGCTCAACCAGAGCACCTGGCGCAAGCCTGGTGGCAATCTGGAAACAGCATTCGATCGCGCACGAACTTTGGGAGGCATGCCCGCAGGCTTGCGCCGTGCGGCTCTGTTATCTCCTACATCTTTCGTTATAATAGGATTATTTGATACGTTGATGCGATTCGATGGATAAGAATTAACATTTTTTGCGCCCATAGGAGGCCGCTTCCTTACGGGCGCGGTTCTGTAAGATTCTGGGACCCGATGATCGAAGGGTTCTGGCAACGCCCGCAAACACGCCTTTACAACAAAATACCATTCTTTTTACACCATGCTCCTACGCAAACTATAATGGATGAGTACGCTTTGCCGACTAACGAGGTAGAACTATGAGTTGCATTGTTACTAACAACTTGAAAAAGTCTTATGGCTCGCGCGTCGGCATTGAGAATCTTTCGATGACCGTCGCAGCCGGAGAACTGATTGGATTTCTTGGCCCCAACGGCGCGGGCAAGACGACCACCATTCGCCTGCTCATGGGTTTGCTCAAGCCGACTTCCGGCGATGCCTCGGTCTTCGCGCAAGACTGTTGGCTACAAAGCCATAAGGTCAAAGCGGACGTAGGCTATCTCCCCGGCGACCTGAGACTTTACCCGTGGTTCACCGCTAAAAATGCTTTGAAAATCTTTGGCAGAGTTCATGGAAAAGATTTTTCGCGCGAAGGTGAAAGACTAACGCAGCTTTTCGACCTCGACCCTACCCTGCGCGTAGATAGAATGTCACGGGGGACTCGGCAGAAACTTGGCCTGGTGCTTGCACTCGCCCCTCGTCCGAAACTTCTCATCCTGGACGAACCAACTTCCGGGCTAGACCCGATTGTTCAATACAAACTTAACACCACCCTGAGATCGCTAGCTGACCAGGGGCACACGGTGTTCTTTTCCAGCCATACTCTTAGTGAGGTGGAGGCGTTGTGTGATCGGGTGATGATTTTACGCAAAGGAAAAGTGGTCGCTAACGAGACCATTGCCTCGCTGCGTGATCGTGCGAAGCGCGTAGTAACGATATTTTGGAAAGACTCAGCAGCTCACGAAAAAATTAGCCCGCCCCCTTTCTTAACTATTAATCAAAAGAACAGCCGATCATGGACGGGAACAATCGAAGCCGACGCGATGGAACTTCTTCAATGGTGTCAGGATAAACCCATTGCGGATTTGTCCATCGAACAGCCTGATCTGACAGCGTTGTTCCAGCAGTATTACATTTCCCCGGAGGACTCCCGATGAATCTGGGGCTAATACAAAAAACGGTACGCGAAGTTTGGGCGGTGACGCTGATCTTCGCTATCGGCGTCGCGTTTTTCGAGGGGTTCTTAACGTACATACTCCCCACATATTTTGATGAATTTGCTGGCCACATTTTAGAAATCAAATTCGTGCGCAACATCATCACAGCCATGCTCGGTTCAGACGTAGGCGAGAGAATAGGACCGGCTGCGATGTTATCATTTTCGTGGGTTCACCCGGTGTTGTTACTGACATTGTGGGGACAGGAAATCACGTTCTGCACAAGAACGCCAGCCGGTGAAATTGACCGAGGCACGATCGACATATTACTAGGCTTGCCGGTTTCGAGATTGCAGCTATACATCAGCGAAACCATTATCTGGCTGAGTACAGGATTGCTGCTTGTGTTGGTAGCCCTAGCCTCTCACCTTATGGTACGTTCGTTCGTCGCGGAAAACATGCGCCTTCCGGTAGACCGCATCTTCATCGTTGCGCTCAATCTTTATGGCATATACATAGCCTTCGGCGGCATCGTATGGCTGGTATCCGCACTATCCAACCGGCGTGGTAAAGCTATGGGCATCTGCTTCGCCCTAGTGCTTGCGTCCATGCTACTAAACTTCATCATCACCATGTGGGAACCAGCGAAGTCGATACAGTTCCTAAGCATTTTAGACTATTACCGCCCATGGCAAATTTTCCAATCAGACGCCTGGCCAGTGCGAGACATAGTATCCCTAATGACAACCGGCCTAGCCTTTTGGCTAGCCGGCGCGTGGGTGTTCGTAAGGCGAGATGTTTGTACGGTGTAGTTATAAGGAAGGTAGAAGACGTTCGATTAGCTGATACACTTCTGTTGAAGAGTTCTTAGATATCTGATCTGTTCCGTCAGGGAAATTTTCATCCACAATTTTTGAGTTAGCCTTTGCAGTAGTCAACTTATCTTTTAGCTTTTCATAATGGTCCTTATCATTTTTTGAGTAGTCTGCTCCAAAGGCTTTCTTCCAATGTTTATTGAGTTGAACTTGAACATCGTCGCAATGATTAAATGATCGACTCGTTGGTTCAAAGTGAGCGAGATACCAACATTCGAAACAAGGGTTAGATAACACGATCTGAAATTTAAGATTGTTTTTCTTATTTTCCCTAGCTGCTATAGTTAAAGCTGATGCTATTTTAGAATTGGAAAATCCGGCTTCTACATCTATCACGCACCAAATCTCGTCATAGCAGTCATTGCCACTATCAACGGCCTCTTTCTGTATACGAATTGCTAAATCCACAGTTTCAATTGCGCTACCACCACTCCCTTGCTTGATTTTCGCAACCAAATTCGAGTTGTTGCGATGCTCTGACCAAAGCGAACGGAAGTATGTCGGTTCAGTTTTCTCACCCTCACATACAATCAACAGCCGGCTATGGACAATTCTGCCCCTGCGCGGGGGGCTAAGTGGTTGATTACTCCGTCGATTCATGTCGTATGTCTACCAAAAACGATCTGGACGTAACTCATTCTAAATCATCCAGACTTGGGCCAAATTGCGCAATCGCACCATATCGACCGCCCAAGTATGACTTCTGAAAAGCGGTATCATTACGCGGACGGCCATTCTCATTGCTCTTAAAATCGTATAGCGAAAATAAATCTGTCGCGCCGCGCTGGTCTTTCTCACAAAACCAAATCTGATCACGACGCAATAACGTGGAATCCATTAGAGTCGTATCGTGTGTAGTAAAGATCAACTGAGCGCCTTTACTATTCAATTCAGTATTTTGAAACATCTCTACCAACTTGCGAACAAGCAGAGGATGCATACTACAATCAAGCTCATCGATTAACAATGTATAGCCATTCTGCAATGTATCCCATAAACGCCCGCTCAAGCACGAAAGACGCTGTGTCCCACTAGCCTCCTCCGCAATTGGGATTTTAACTGAGACACTACCATCGTTGTTAGTGTGTAGCATAGACATATCCATCATGACCTTGCCGGAGTAACGCTTTAGCAAATTCTCACGAATTAGTGGTGGTGCTTTTGGGGAAATCAAGTCTGGAGTAAACTTAGTCTCTCTGATTTCGATTCCATCAATTCCAAAATCAGCATCGCGAAGCAAGTTAGTAGCAAATTCCTGGAATTCAGGTTTTTGTTTCCACAATTTCATTGTAAATGACATCAAAACAGAGTGTTCATCAATCGTTGGGTCTTGTGTCAAATTGAGACATCGCAGACTATTCGTGAACCACGAATAGACAGGTTCCAAACTTTTGATCGCTAGCTGAGCACCCCGAGATAGTGCCAATCCATTTTCTCTAGTCGTCTCTATAAGTTCTTTATTAACTTTAGCAGTGTTAAACTCCTTTCGGAAGCTCCACTCTTCTGATTTTGTTTTAGGATTGTACGTCCTCTCAAACCAGCACTGTTCCCGTCCCTTTGGGTAGGCCGATAATCTTTCTTTCAAGACTCGCGACCTAGTTAGCGATACGGCATATGTATAACGAACGGCATCGATAAACATCGTAACTTCAATGTCTGTTGGCAATTGCGGTGCATCTGGATCAAGCAGGAATGGCTCAACGTTAATAGGATCTCCATGATTCATCGCTGTCGCGGAGGTCAATACAAAATTTCGCAATTCAAATATGGCTCTAATCGTATTGGACTTGCCACTAGCATTGGCACCAAATATTGCCGCAGCCTTGAGCAGATTCAATTTACCGACTTGGTTTGTATTGCTTTTGGTGTGTACCTTGTCATTGCTGGCAACCATGCTAAAGACACGTTCATCTAGAAACGAACGAAAGTTTGAGACGCGGAATTCTGCTAACATTTTGTAACCCTATACTAGATTTCTCTGATATCCGATCAGGTCTATCCGGACCGGAGAGTATAGAGTCGTATCGGCGGAATGACAGGGCTATTTTGCTACCACATGCCATATTTTGCAAATTTCCTGCAAATTCCGTGTCTAAATGGCCATTATTAGCCATCTGCCTATAGAACAGGCGCATTCCCGGAAAGTGCCACTTTACGCCAGCCGCCAGGATGTGGAACAGTCTGCGACTACTGCTGCTCTTCCCGAACCTTCTTATAATCAATTGGCCGCTTCTCCACAAACGCATTTACGCCTTCGTGGACTTCCGGGGACATGTTATGTTGACTCAGCCAATCTCTAGCGTGGCCAATGGTCTGATGCCAGGATACATCACGCCAATAGTTAATCTGCTGCTTGGTATACCTTGTACATTGCGGCAATTTATTGATGAGCTTTTCGCACATAGTATCTACGGCTGCATCAAGTTCACTGCGCGGGACGGCTTGGTTGATTAGCCCCCACTCCAGCGCCTTCGCAGCTGGGATGTCTTCGCATAGGAAAAGAATTTCTCTCGCCCGGCGGTCACCCACAATCATCGGCAGCCATTGCGTCGCCCCAGCCGCCGCGACGCTTCCTCTAGCTGCGCCAACCTGCTTGATGATAATATCGTCTGCGGCGATAGCTAAGTCGCACGAAATGTTCATCTCATTCCCGCCACCAACAACCATGCCGTTTAGCCTAGCGACTGTCACTTTGCCGATGTTGCGCATCTTTTCATGCACCTCGATGAACTTTCCCATCCACTTCCAATAGGCATTGGGCTTATCCATACATGATTGGCTCTGCTCCTTAAGATCAGCCCCGGTACAAAATGCGCGATCTCCTGCGCCTGTCAGCACCATGACACGAATCGAATCATCAAAAGAAACATCCTCAAACGCCTCATGCAGCTCGCACAACGTCGGGTAGTTAAGGCAGTTCAGCACGTCAGGCCGATTCATCGTCACAGTCGCGCGCTGCCCCTCTTTTTTATAGATGATGTTCGTAAAATCAAACGAGTCAGCCGACTTGCATTCGGGGAAGTTCATAACTGTTTTTTCCAATTAGACAATATATAGTAAAACTGTATAGCTGGACGCTTTGCGTCATTTCATTTTTCGTTAGCAATAATCGCCTCAAGGGGAACCACCAGTTTCGGCAAATCTTCAACCAATATTTTCCATAAAATATCGTAATCAACGGCGTCATAACCATGAACAAGGCGGTTACGCAGGCTAATGATTTCTCTCCAAGGAATATCCTCGTGTTCCTGAGTGACTTCCTTCGACACGCGATTAGCAGCTTCACCGATTATTTCAACCAACCTCGTCAGCGCCAAACTTAGTACACGATTGCTATCCAAGCCTGCGCGTTCTTGACCTTGCACCAAGGCTATCGCCTCTCGGCTATGATCCAACATTTGCCGCAAACTTACATTGTCATCATGCCGACTCATAGATTACCCTTGCGCTGTCGATAACTTCCGCTCTGAAATAATGACTTAACGAAGGCGCAGTATTGAGGTCAACGTCACGGCCAAACGCTTTAGATAGCTCGTTTTGTAAAGTAAAGAAAGACAACCCCGGCGTTCGGCCATCTTCAAACTCAACCAAGATATCGATGTCGCTCTTTTCCTCGAAATCATCACGAAGCACCGAACCGAAAAGCGCCATGCGTTTAACACCATACTGACGGCAAATCGCAGACAATAAATCCGTCGGAATGTCTATGGGAACAGGATGTTGCATGATCTACACGCTCACTACCAGAAAAACAATCGCCGGCTCAACCGTACTTAATCCACATTCCCAAACATCATATGCAAAATATCGCCCGCAAAACCCATCACGTCCTTCGCCGCAGCTTTGCCTTCGTCGCTGCCTAGTGATGCCATCATGATGTCCTTAGATTCAAAATAAAGCTCAGCGATCATATAACATTTTGGCTCACCGCCGGGTGATCCGAAAAAGTGAGTCACTTCCATCTTCTGCAGATTCGGCATCTTCTTAGCCAGCGGAGTATGAATCTCGGTGTAATGCTTTTCAAAAGCCTCCACATCCGCCGGTTTTTTGTACATCGCTACGAGTTTGACCACGAACTAGCTCCTTTCAATATATTGAGCGAGATGCTCTTTATTCATCACCACTTGCACCTGCTTACCGCGGGCCAGCAATCTTTCACCATCATACGCTGATACGTCACAAATCACACGAGGATGCCGGTCCTGAGTAACTTCGATCAATTCCGCCCGCACGCGAGCCGTCCGCCCTACCGGGCATGGCGAAATATGGTCAATACTCAGATGCGAACCAATTCCCTCCTCGTGAGGCTCCAAAAAATCGACCAGGACTTTACGGGCAGCCAACTCGAAATGGTGGGCGACAGACCACGTCGAATAAACCCGATGAACCACTACGCCATCAAAGGCCGGACACATTTCTTCTGTGACCACAACCGTCAATTCACGCACCAATCCAGGCTCAAATCCAGGTTTCATAACAATCCCACATATGCCTAGCCCAGCCATCCCGGCAAGTACCGCTGAGGCTCAGTCTATCCCAGCCAGGACTTCGCGGCAAAAATCTGAGCGAAGTTTGACATCATACCGCCCCAAAAGCTACGATACGGTGTATGAATAAATGGGGTTCTCTAAAATTAGGTCTACTCGCCGTGGGCATCGCCGTGGGCATTGCCCCGGTCTCAGGTATGGCTGCTCCCAAAGCGAGTACGACGGGGCGTTCCTGGCAGCTTGATTTCCGCTTCCACGATCCACAACGTATTAGCATTGTCCTACCGGGCGACCAAGCGCCAACGACCTTTTGGTACTTGCTATACGAGGTCACAAACAACACCGGGCGGGATGTCGAGTATTATCCATCCTTCGAATTGGTCACCAATACGCTACAAACTGTGACTGGTGGGGATAACATCAGCCCCAGCGTATACGAGGCTATCGCGGCTCAGCACCGTAAGGAATATCCGTTTTTCGCCACCCCCTTTAAGGTGACGGGAACGCTGCTCCAGGGCGAGATCAACCATCGAGTTTCTGCGGCGGTCTTTCGGGATTTCGACCGATCGGCCCATGAGTTTACGGTTTTTACGGCTGGCCTGTCTGGTGAAATGAAGCGAATCCCTAACCCCACGAGGGCACAGAACAAGGATAACCCTGCTTATTATGTGTTGAGACGCTCCCTGGCTGTGACTTATGGCCTTCCGGGCGATTCCACCACGCGAAAATCGGCTAAACCAGTTCGCAAGCGTCGCGACTGGGTCATGCGCTAGGCACAACTACAATTACCTGCTATACTGCTTGGCTACCCCCGAAGGCGGGGCATAGGCGAAGCTTTGGAGTGATTTGAAATGGCACATAAGAAGGGTCAGGGTTCCACCCGCAACGGTCGCGATAGTAATCCACAATTTCGTGGTATCAAGCGATACGCTGGCGAATCCGTAACCATCGGTACAATTATTCTCCGTCAATGCGGCACGCATCATCATCCAGGCCATAATGTTGGTCGTGGACGTGACGATACGCTGTTCGCCCTAAAAGACGGCATCGTAAAATTTCGTGGCCGCAAGGTTGACGTGATTGTCGGCCCGGCTAACTGAGCGCCTAAGAATTAAATCTCAGCAGTTTGCTGAGCAGGTACGGCGTATCGAAGCTGAGTCGCAAACGTGCGACATACATTACGACAAACCAGGGTGGCTATGAGGCTGCCCTTTTTTTATAGGTATGAGATGTCGGAATTCCATGTTGACTGAAGCACCGTCATACCCGCGCAGGCGGGTATCCAGGGCGATACCTTTGACAACCCAGGACTGGATTCCCGCCTGCGCGGGAATGACTGAAAACACGAGACTGACACAATCAAAAACAATAAATCATGTTAATAGATAGAGCCGACATTTATATTCGTGCAGGAAAAGGCGGCGACGGTTGCGTCAGCTTTTTGCGTGAGAAATATATTCCCAGAGGAGGCCCGGACGGTGGGCATGGTGGCGACGGCGGCAGCGTGATTGCCGTGGCAGACTCAGCTATCGAAACCCTTCTCGACTTCGCCGGCAAGCATCACTGGCGTGCCAAAAACGGTTTGCCCGGCATGGGAAAAAACATGTCGGGCAGAGCTGGCGTTGATTTAATCATGCCACTACCGATGGGTACGCTCATTTACGACCGTGACACAGACATCCTCATCAAAGACCTTTCGGTTATTGGTGAAGAAATATGTCTGGTCCGAGGTGGCAAAGGCGGCAAGGGCAATATTGCGTTCGCTACTCCTACGAATCAAGTGCCGCGAGAATTCGAGAAAGGCACTGAAGGGCAGGAGCGTTGGTTACGACTCGAACTCAAGCTCATCGCCGATGTCGGACTTGTCGGACTTCCTAATGCGGGCAAAAGCACCCTGCTATCACGGCTTTCCAAAGCCAAGCCCAAAATCGCCAGCTATCCCTTTACTACCCTGCGACCACAACTTGGCATCGCGGAACTATCCGACGACCGCCGCATCATCATTGCCGACATCCCAGGCCTCATTGAAGGCGCTCACGAAGGCGCGGGGCTTGGCGACGAATTTCTTCGCCATATCGAGCGAACCCGCGCGATTTTACACGTGATCGACGTAGGCTCTGATTTAGCCACTTTGCCTCCGCTGGAATCGTACAAAGCCATTCGGAATGAGCTTACCCGATACAGCGAAAAGCTAGCTGACACGCCCGAAATTATTGCGGCTAACAAAATTGATTTGACCGGAGGCGCAGAAGCCGCTGCGGAACTCGAACAGGCGTTGGGTAAAAAAGTCTGGCCAATCAGCGCCGTAGCGGGTAAAGGACTACCTGGATTAATGGAAGCTTTGTGGACCCTCGTCAAAAAAGACAAGGTGACACCAGAAAACGAAACGCCCGTCGAGCTTCCTGTGCCACCGCATAAGAGACAATCATGATTCAAAAACTGCCGCCCTTTGACCCTGAAGCGCCCATCATCGTTCTCGATATTGGCAACACGACGACCCATGTGGGAACCTGGGCTGCGGGGAAATTGCAAACGCCATTACCCGTGCCATCGCTCGACCAAAAAGCGTTCGAGAAGGCCTACCATGAACACGTCGATGCTATGCCCCGGAAAAAACCGGCGGCGGTCGTCGCAGCATCCGTCGCGCCTGAGGCGCTAACGAAAATTCAGGACTTCGTCGGCGACCAGATTGATATGGACGTCCTCGTCGTGGGAGATACGATTCCGCTACCGATCGACGTGAGTGTAAAAGACGACCACGCCCTCGGCGTTGATCGCGCATGTGCCGCAGCGGCGACTTTCGAACGACTGCAACATGCCTGCGTGATTGTTGACTTTGGTACAGCTGTCACCGTCGATTTAGTCAACGACGACGGCACGCTGCTCGGCGGCGCGATTCTACCCGGCGTAGCGTTACAACTTAAAGCATTACACGACCACACAGCTCAGCTTCCGTTGGTAGATGCCGCTATCCCAACATTGCCATATGGCCGGGACACGGCTGAAGCGATTCAAACTGGCGTATGTCGAGGTATTGTTGGGGCGGTGAGAGGCATTATCGAAGGGTACGCCTCGGAGCTAAATAACTGGCCACAAACCGTTGCCACTGGCGGCGACCTGGCACTACTAAGCCCCTGCTGCGATTTTCTCGATACGCAAGTTTCCGATTTAACCCTATATGGCGTGGGCATTGCCTACCAAAAATACCTCGCCGAACTGGGCGTATGACCACTACAGAAAAAACCTACTCGTCCTTACTCACGCCCGCAGGCAGCGGAGCCATCGCCGTAATCCGTGTGACTGGGCTAAGTGCCTGGCAAATAGTTGGCCAAATTTTTAAGCCGGTCAGCCAAACAGTCCCGCTGGTTATCGAAAACAATAAACTTTGCTACGGTTGGATTGTTCAGGATGGCGAGAAAATCGACGACGTGATTGTCTCACCGCAACTACAACAGTCGCCGCCCTTTGTTGATATTTCAACACACGCCGGCATTAGAATTGTCGAGCGCGTGCTAGGCGCTCTCGCAGATGCTGACGCGTCACTACAAGAGACGCCAGTCGCCCAAGCTTGGCCTGCGGATTCAATAATCAAGCAGGAAGCGCTCACAGCCTTGCAACACTCAAAGTCCAAGCAAGCAGCGATGTTGTCTATGCGGCTGCGAACGGGCTTGCAGCCCATCCTGATGAACCTCGCGGAAAGAATGCTCATTGATCCCATAGATGCTAAAGAAGCGTTGATAAAACTGAAAGATGGATACCGTCAAGCCAGCTCGATACTTCACGGCGTTTCGATCGCGCTTGTTGGGCCGCCCAATAGCGGGAAATCCACTTTGTTCAACTGCCTGCTAGGCCGGTCGGCGGCGATTGTGAACGAGCGGGCCGGGACTACGAGAGATTGGATTACGGGCGAAATCGAAATTGGCGGAGTCTCCATTTCAATCATCGACACAGCCGGTCTGCGCGTCGCGGAAGACAGCCTGGAGAACCTTGCAATCTCGAAAGGAAGCGAAATAGCCACTCATGTTGATGGCTGCATTCTTGTACTCGACTCATCAACAATCGACAGCGAACAAAAAGCCCCTATCGAAATATTGTCGAAATCAACCATGCCAAACGTCATAGCAATGAATAAGTGTGATTTGGAAAGCCAGAGCGCACCGCAAAAGTCAGACGCATACATGGCACGTTCAAATGTAATTCACAGGCTAGAGGTACCATTGGTGCGATGTTCCGCTATCACGAACGAAGGCGTAGATTTGCTTATAAAAACAGTGCTTTTAGCTAATGGCATTTCTCCAGACGACAAACACAAGCTAAGCCTGTTCACGCCGCGACAGCTTGAAGCAGCTAACGGAATAGTTGATTTATTGCCAAAATCGGCAGAACTTGCGGCGAAAGCTATGGTCGACGATCTAATCCGCCCAATCTATCAAGATTAACCCATGTACATCTGCGCATGATCCGATAACCTACACGCGACTAAAGGGCTAAAGTGCCGGAGGGGTTACGAGTGAACTCAAGGCGCGATTTTATCGGGGTGAGATTCAAGTTGAAGTTCAGATTTTAGCGTCCTAAAGTAAGTGGCGGTATGTGTGTCGCCATAACGTAACCGGACCTACTTTAGAGACTCTGGCGTTGAAAGATTTTGTGCATGTCCACATTAGATGATTCCCAACTTGCCCGCATTATTGTAGAGCGAAAGCTCTGCACCACCAACGAAGTTGAGTTGGTTCGGACAGAAGTGCGCGACCGCATCAAAAAAGGCGAAAAAATTCGTTTTCAAGAAGTTCTCATGGAGCATGGTTTCATCACCAAGTCCCAGGTCAAACGACTAGGGCGAGTGATGGACAACGACTCGATGTACCGTCCTGCTCAACAGATTCCTGGCTATCAAGTGATGAACAAAGTCGGGCAAGGGGCGATGGCCGTTGTGTTCAAGGCTAGGCAATTAAGTCTTGACAGGCTGGTAGCGATCAAAGTGCTGCCAAAAAGATTGAGCGATAATCCCGAATTCGTCGATCGTTTTTATCGCGAAGGACGGGCGGCGGGCGCACTGAACCATGCGAATATCGTGCAGGCTTTCGACGTGGGTGAATCAAATGGATACCACTACTTCGTGATGGAGTTTATC
This sequence comes from Planctomycetota bacterium, assembly GCA_024280855.1. Taxonomy (GTDB): domain Bacteria; phylum Planctomycetota; class Phycisphaerae; order UBA1845; family UBA1845; genus JAJRPG01. Next base: position 13,773 of record JAJRPG010000040.1, read on the forward strand.
GACGGGCAGACCGTCTATGATTTGCTGACTCCCGACAAGCCAATGGATGAAAAGGAAGCCATCCGCATTATAACCCATGTAGCTGAGGCGCTGGACCATTCTCACAAGCAAGGTCTTATTCATCGCGACGTGAAGCCCAAGAACATCATGATTACCAAGGAAGGCGCGGTAAAGCTAGCTGACATGGGCTTAGCGCGTGAGGTGAAAGATTTTGAGACGGCCAATGCCGAAGCAGGCCGTGCTTATGGCACACCCTATTATATTAGCCCAGAGCAGATTCGCGGCGATATTAACATTGATTATCGAGCAGACATCTATTCGCTTGGGGCGACGTTTTATCATATGGTGGCTGGCCGAGTACCGTTTGAAGGCACAACGCCTACAGCGGTCATGCAAAAACACCTCAAAGAACAGCTTGACCCTGCTGACCACATCAATCATTCATTGTCGTCTGGCGTGGGTGAAATCATCGAAGTCATGATGGCTAAAAATCCTGATGACAGGTATCCATCAACGCAGGAGCTGATCTCTGACCTTCAAGCAGTCGCGCGTGGCGAAGCCCCCTTGCAGGCACGAAAGCGATACGATTCAGGCCTGTTAGAATCCTTGGCTACGTCAGGTGAAGTCATTGAAGACGATGGTAGAGCAAACACGAAACAATCGTCAAATCAACTGCCCATCATTCTCGGCGTACTGTTGGCCTTCTCTGCTGTTTGCAACTTTGTGATGCTGGCGATTTTGTTTTCCAAATAAAAATCGAAAACCAATAACAACTACTGACAATTGTCGTCCTTATTTTGACATGGCAGGACGTCCGGGTCTGTTATTCTTGCCCTTGAATATCGCCTTAGTTCGACGCCCCAATTTTCGTCAGTCCCCATTTCTCCCCCCACACGATTTAACTCAGGCGATACCACTTCCAGACAAAGTTGTTTCGTTTCGTTGGCCAATAGATAATCGTCAAAAGGGTAATTCAACTGCAATCGGGAATCGGCGTACTCGGTGTCTGGGTTATCCTTGTACCAAAAGTTTACATCGAGCGTTTCGACGTAGTATCCGTGGGCTTCAGTAAAGTCAAATGCCAGTTGATTTTTGCCCAGGCCTGCGACCACACTTACCGTGACAACAATGTCCGGTTCTACATCAGGCTCTTCGCCAGGTAAATCTCGTAGCCACAGCGCCTTGTCACAATCGTGACGTGCTTGCAACTCAGGACTAATTTCCTTTTCAATCTCGGCGTTTGGGTCTGCTTTAGGTTTCACGGCGACATACACCGCCAAACCTGCAGCAGCGACGATTAGTATAGCAATTCTTGCGTTCATTGACGTATTCCTTAAATTTCAAACCCGGAAGCCTCACACCAGAGAATCGGCCTGACAACCTATTAGACGACGCCTGATATCGTCCGGTTCGGTACGATAACCAACCGATGCCGTCGTTTATTCCCTTGAACTCTCCTCATGCTAGAGTGTAACATGAACAAACCCGCTCCCACAACCTACGAGAGAGTGATTTTGAACCTCAAAAAACATGGAAAATCTCACATGTATTGCTGTGGGGCCTAAATTTGACCCGAGTTTACCGCTCGAATAGACTGAGATGCTCGGCTGAGATATTGATCGGCAGTGATATAGACCTCGGCATTGGTTTTGGATTGCCTATTACCAGTTTGTGGTCCAAGCGATGTAAGCCGATATATCGAACTGGGAGCTAGGCTACAAGAAATATCTTGGGCATGCTGAACGTTTAACTTGAGTAATGAATGGCCTCCGACACGGGTAGGCTGGAATCTATTGTTATAAGTGGACAGGTGACATGAAATCTGAAAGACGCCATGAATTAAAAGAAAACGATCTGGCCCACGCTCTGGAATCAATCAAGCAGTACCTTGATGTCAATGGTAAGCGCGTCGGTTTGATCGTACTCGGGTGTGCGGCGATTATCATCACCGTGACACTGACCGTTAATGCGAGCGCTGCTAGCATGGAAGATCGCTGGCAACGAAAAAGTCAACTGGCTTACAGTTCCCCTGACGAAGGTAAACAATCTTTAGCTACGCTGGAAACTTTAATAGCCGACTCGTCTGATGACCAGTTCAATCTTTCCGCATTGCTAGATCAAGGCATGCACGGCTTACGTCTTTCGCAAGACGTAGAACTACCACCAGATAAAGACCTAAACGAGACTGCATCGCGTGCTTTCAAAAAGTTATTGAAACAGTTTAGCCGTAACAAGCTAGCCGTAGGCGCAGCTCACACAGGTCTGGCAACGGTTGCTGAAAACAATTACGTACTCGAAGGCGACAGCAAACTCAAAGCGGAGGCTAAGCAACATTTACAAGCCATCCTGGATGACCCAGCTATGGCGACGCTTCCATTTTATAAAATCGCTAGTGACCGATTGGCAAAGCTTGATAAAACTTTTTCACCCGTAAGCTTTGTCGCTGCGCCACAGACGCCAGCAGTTGTCGCCCCAACACCTGCAGAGCCTGAAGCTAATAATCCTAATGAGATCACCATTACGCCAGAACGAATTTCTGTCGATGATGTTCCAGAGGAAATTCTTAAACTTATTGAATCCAAGAAAAAATCAGATAACGCTGACGCGCCATCTGATTAAGTTCCGTCAATGTAATGATCTAAATCCTTGAGGTGGCATTAGCGCAGTGTCGATCATGACCGAAAATGCTGCTGACGCGGGTCGTACAAAACCCTTGGCGGTGAAACCTATTCTCACCAATCAAGGCCCCGGAAAACTATTTCTAGAAACAGCCACGCACCCAGCTGGATATTTACTCGCGTTTATTCTCAGCTTTTCCTGCGGCTGTCTTAGTCAACATAACTTTGCCCATGTAACCACCGGCTGGGCTACGGAATCCTCCAATTTTCATACGCTTCATACCGAAGCCATTACGCCAACGCCACACACGGCATGGAAACTTTCTGGTGCGCCTGGAGAGACGCTTGGGGAATCGCTGCTGGTTCGGTTGGATGAATCTACCACGGATGCTGTTAGCTTCAACATCGCCCCTTTGGCTGGCGCTTCGACTTCGATAGATGCAGCCAACATCCACATTTTCTGCGTTGAATCCGTGGACATAAATCGTTGGCCTGGTTGGCATGTCCGATCTATTTCGCCTTCACAGCGCAAATCAAGTGTACCCGATGTACTTGTTCCAGTTGACGCTCCCGGTTCGAATCTTGCCAATGGGCTAGAACCTCGCGTGAACCATTATTTCTGGGTAGACATAGCCTTGCCAAGAGACACCGCCCCTGGTGATTACTTTGGCGAATTGAAACTTGTGGATGGCGATCGCACACTAGCTACGATCACCCTCGATCTAACCGTTTGGCCATTCCTGTTACCCAGCCCCAATCCCATCACGTTCGTTGTCGATGTCGATCATCGCGCGCTAATAAGCCATCATTTACAACGGCACGGGCGTCCGCTGCAACTGTATTCAGATGATTGGTCTGGCAACGCCGACTCTCGTGACATCGATCGATTAGTTCAACAAACGATGGTCACCCTCCGCGATCACGGGCTAAATCCTGTCATGCCAACTTTTTCTCCTCCGTTGAAAATCACCAGCGGCAACGATGTGTTACCAGATTGGCATCATTATCGCTCCCTAGCTGCACCGGCGATAAAGGGGAATATGTTCGGAGATCATGGCGGGCTTACGCGCTGGCCTATTCCGACAAAACCACTGACATCGCTCCGTCCGGGGGCCTACACCGACGCGACATCAACTAACCCATTACATGAGACATTGGCTCGTCACTACCTTCAACAATGCGCGAACGAATTTGGGCGCATGGGCGCACTGTCTAAAAGTTATTTGCTTGTTGACCATCAATTAGCCACAAGCCCTTTCAAAGTAGAGACCTTACCGTATGCGAATTGGTCGATTGCCTCTAAGCCTGCAATACCAATTATCCGCCATGGCGTACCACAAAATCTTGGGCCTTATGGCTGGGTAGACTACAAATCACCGTCGCTAATTGGCGAGGCGGAAGGCTGGTTGATTCCCGGCCAGTTTTTTGATCCCGCTACGACGTCAGACCTAAAAAACAAGGGTCAAAAGACTTGGCTGCAACTCGACCGACCGCCATTCACAGGAAGCCTGGATATAGCAGCCCCGCCGAGTTATGCCCGCGTTATTGGCTGGCAGGCTTTGCAGTTAGACGCTGACACAGTATTTATTGGGCAAGCCTGTCATTGGCCGGATGTAAAACGCGATCATAGTCCTCAAGCATGTGTCGAATTCGATTCGAGTAATCTACTTTACCCAGGCAGTCTGTTCGGCGTTGATTACCCACTCGCTTCCATGCGACTGAAATATCTTCGGCAAGGCATCCAGGACATGGCTTATGACGGGCTGCTTCGACAGCACAACTTAGGACACATCGCGCGCACGGTTAGCCAGGCTATCGTCGCCCGGGCAGGCACGCAGGCATACCGCACGCATTTCGCTGATGGTCGAACCGTAGGGTGGCCCACAAACTGGGGAGATTTCGACGCGGCCCGAGACATATTAGTCGAAGAGTTATCACGCAACACCGCAACATCACAACTCCCAAACCATCTCACAGAGTTAACACGTAACGTCCGCTGGCGCAAACTGATGTCAGACATGCGTCACTTGGTGGTTCAATGTGATGGAACGCGCATTAGATTATTGGGTGACACTTTGTCACCGCATCTAGAATTTCAAAGTAGTATTTCCATTTCAAATTTATCCAGGACTGTCACACAAGGATCGCTACAATATGAAGCCTTGCCAGCATCCTGGATACCAGAACAAACCTCATTCCCTCTGAAAAGTTTACGACCTTCGCACTCAGGCCGAGTCCAGATGTCATCAATATGTCCCTTATCAGACACACGGTTCACCGACGACCAGCGTTTTAGTTTCTCCCTCACAACCGAAGATGGCCAATCCCTCACGACGCCGGTTCGCGCCCGACTTATCGCCGCGGCGAATGCTTCCCAGCCAATTGTCATTGACGGAGAACTCAACGATTGGGTCGCTGACAGTGCGAACGTGCTTCGTGATTTCGAGCTGATTTCACCGACAGAATCCGAAAATTCGTACGCAGAATATCCGGCGTCTCGGACACTGGCATTCATAGAACGCGACGAAAATTTTCTCTACATCGCAGTGCGAGCAGACTTGGTTGACGATATTGATTCTCGCGGGGCAAGGCGAAACCGTATCGAATACGACGACATGATACCAACGGGATCGGAACTTATCGAAATACTCATCGACCCGCTCAATGCCGGCACGCGGTCTCCGACAGATTTGTTTCATATCGTAGTAATGAAAAATGGTGGCGATTACGCGGAAATAGGCGTGCGGTTTGATCCCCCGTGTGGCCGATCTTCGCCGTGGGCCGTCAATATCCGCACGGCGACTTCTACTTCCACGGATCATTGGATTGCCGAAATAGCTATCCCGCTGGCAGCGTTCGGCCCAGTCGCGACGAGTCATACAATATGGGGCTTTAACATCACACGATTCGACCTAGCTAACCAGGAATTCAGCACATGGTCCGGCGCCAAGCTAAACGCCTACGACCCACTATCATTAGGGAATCTGCTCTTGCCGTAATGACTCATGCCCAAAGCGAGTTGATGCCACTTTTTGTAGGCGTTATATAAAAAACTGGAATAATTGAATGAATCCTTCGATGCGCTAAGATATAATAGTAAGATGAAAGTATGCGGGCATGAAAAACAGGGCGTGGGGGATTTGATGAAAAACCATTTGACGACAACCAGCGCGCGCCAGGCATTTACTCTTATTGAACTACTCGTGGTCATTTCGATTATATCGCTATTGATTAGTATACTGCTGCCGTCATTAAGTCGCGCACGAGCGCAGGCCAAGGGCATTCACTGCCTGGCTAGGCTCAAAGAATATGGCATTGCGATTGCCTCTTATGAAGTCAATAGCCACGGCGTGTTGCCGCCGGCGCGATGGTATCCCGCTCCACTTTCACTAACAAACGGCGACGCCCAAAGCCTTCCGCCTTCAGGACAAGGACCGGTGGAGTATGGATGGGCGGAACTTCTATATTCTTTTGTTTACCAGGATACGATTAACGTCAACGAAAGTTATCCTGCCCAGCGGCGCGTTCCCGGAAAAAGATGGGAAGACTATTTAGTCTGCCGGGCTGCGGGTGATGAACAACCGACGAGTGGTCACTATCGCGTCTATCTTCCAGCGTGGACGGGCCAGTCTTCCGGGTTAGGTAGCCAACAGCGCTGGACTGACACCACATTGACCAATCCCTCACGGTCAGGACGACGTGAGAATATTCGCCCGGTGATGCCGCTCCTTGGAGACGCGAACGATTTATCTGAACGCGGGGACGGGCTGGGCAGCGACGACAGTAGCTACATAGACGCCGGAGAAGCCAATATCGCTGGCTCCAATGGCCGAACTAACGGGAATCGGTTTTCTGATCGTCATTACGGCGGAGCTAACTATCTTTTTCAAGATTTACACGGTTCCTGGTCCCCGCATTTGAGGAAAGAGCTATCGAGAGACTTTGACTTAAATGGGGTCATCGACGTTACCATAGCCCCATAAATTTAGCAGGAAAACGCCTTACGTCTTGCCACCCTAGGCCTATTCGCGTAAGAATAGACGGTTTGGTACTAGGCTCGAATTAGTTTGAAACTCTAAAATGAATCTTATTGAAATTCTTCGTCCTGAATGCGTTGTCGTCCCGTTGGAAGCGTCCAGCCCTGCTCAGGCAATTGAGGCGCTTATAGCTTCGCTAGAGGCAAATGGACAACTGACCGATGGTAAAACGGTACTTGAAGCAGTACTCGCTCGTGAACAGACCCGCTCCACCGGCATTGGTAAAGGCCTAGCTGTACCTCATGGCAAATCCAAGGGATGCGGTAAGCTTACAATGGCAATTGGAAAACCAGCCGAGCCAATTGACTTCAACAGTCAGGATGGCCAGGCTTGTGGATTTATCGTGCTATTGGCTAGCCCCATAGATGAAACCGGTCCACACATTCAAGCGCTGGCTAGTGTAAGTCGTCTTTGGCTAACCGAGTCATTTCGCCAAGCGGTCGCTGGCGCACAAACTAGCGAGGCGCTGTATCAAGCGTTTCAGGCATAACGCTCTGCCCGCTCCTAAATGATGCCACAGGGGCCAGTCCTATATATGCAATTTTGCGCATATTACAACGAAAATAGGGCTGTTATTTTCGAACCCGTATGTGTAAAAAATAAGCAACGACCTGTGCATCTTGCAGGAACGCACAACGCCGAACACTTTCTGACGTGGGCCGAGGTTCATTCACGCACTCCAACGTGAAGCCTTTTTCGACGAGAAGATTTAGCCATTGGCTTATCGTTCTATTAAAACGAGGAACCTTAAACTTTTGTAGACCCGCCCTGGCTTCATCAGGCGCAGCGTTGAATATCCACTCAGACACTTCACCGTCTAGATGATTAAAATAGTCGCCGACCTCAATCGCATATGTTTTGCCATCTTTATCACGCAGGTTTTTTCGATGTGGCGTATCGAAACATGGATGGGTAATGCTGAACTGCAAGAAACCCTGAGGATGTAAAATACGATAGGCTTCCGCAAGAACAATATCTATTTCTGGAATATCCATAAAGCTCATAAATCCAGTAACAAAATCAAAGGTCTCGCTTTGAAAGGGAAGCTCAACAGCACTTGCAACCTGGTAGTCGATGCCGTTGGGATGATTATCTTCAAATTCCTTTGCGTGCCCGATGAACTTTGAAGCGATATCAACCCCCGTTACCTTAGCCCCTCGCGCCGCGAGTAATCTGGTATTATTCCCCTCGCCACAACCAATATCTAACCCATACTTCCCCGAAACATCGGGCAACATCCCCAAAAAAGCAGGCGTATTCAACTCGTCGCGATAAACATCGAAGCCCTCTCGGCTCAACTTAGTCCAAGCGTCAGCATTATCATTCCAAAATTCACCGACTTCATAATGATCCACAGGCAATCTCCCCACGTCGCATATTTCATGTCCGACACGATGATTAATTCGGTATCTGCCAGCCCGTTCAAGAGGGATCATAGTATCGGCCACAACGCCCACCGCCACTATTCAATCTATCACAAACTCAATCACTCTTGCGTAACCATGTGGATTTGATAGTTCAACTCTCTTCTTGTTACATCAAACACCCGAGTCGTATGACGCATACGCGGATCGTGCATAACAAACACGCTTGTTAATGATAAGGAGATAGCTATATTCTGTGAGCCGCAGGTGGTTAAATTTCCTGATAACACTTTGACCTGCCCCCAATCTATGTACCAGTGGCTATGAGAGCCGGTAACTGTTTCTTCTCCTCACTACCCGCCCGTTGGGGCAGGCGGAGCGTAGCGGAGCCTGTCTCAACGGGCGACGCGCTCATCTTATCCACCTCACTCGTCCGTCCACCCACCGTCACGGCATAAGCCGCCGGTGTCTGGTAACCCAAGCTGCTGTGCGGGCGGTGATGATTGTATGCCAATCGAAAGTCCTCCGTCACCACCTTCGCCTCCTTCAAACTCGTAAACAACTCGCCGTTGAGAAGCTCATCACGCAGCTTTCCGTTGAACGATTCGTTGAAACCGTTCTGCCAAGGCGCACCCGGCTCGATATACAACGTCTTCACGCCAGACTCAGCCAACCACTTGCGCAGCGCCTTGGCGATAAACTCCGGGCCATTGTCGCTACGAATGTGCGCTGGCACGCCACGCACCTCGAACACATACCGAAGCGTCTCGATCAACTCGAGGCTCGTGATTCGACGCTCCACCTCGATGGCTAAACATTCACGCGTGTACTCGTCCTCAAGAGTCAAAAACTTCAACGTACGCCCATCGACCGTCTGGTCACTGACAAAGTCATAGCACCACACATGGTTGATGCGCTCCGCGCGATGTCGCACACATCCGTTG
>JAJRPG010000041.1 GCA_024280855.1 Planctomycetota bacterium
GGTGTTGTTGTCTACGATGCTGACGACGTACCTTCCGAAACTGTCTGTGCCATCCAGGCCAATGCTCTTGTAGTCCATGCACCACGAATTGTTCGCTTTATTGAACGTCGCCCGGCCTTGTTGTGGATAGCCCCAATCGTTAAACATCCACCAGATGTACCGGTGGTTCTTCGGATGCCAACTCCAAATGCCCTCTGATGAATAGCTGGCGGATTTGCACTTAGCTGACATTTTTCCCAACAAACATCGCTTATCCAACGTCCAGGACCAAGAGGCTGTGCCGGTCCAGGATTTATCGTCATTAGCCGCGTTGACCATTTCCGCTTCCCAGGTCCAATCGCCCACGAATACGTCGAAAGCGTCCAAAGCCGGTGCGCGGGCGGGGCGATGCATGGTGGATAAGTCAACATTTTTCGCGGTGCATCCGATGCCAGTTGCCACGAGGATGAGGCAACTCAAACAAGACTTAGTTAATTTCGTAGACATAACAGGTACTCCTTTTAGTGAAGTGTAATAAATACATTGTTCAACTGGTGATTCCTAAATCCGCTTTGGTAAACAGTGATTCGAAGACAAAGCCCGCACCTTCGATGTTTTCTCTTGCGCCTTCTTGCCTGTCGATAACCGCGATGATGCACTCTACTTTCGCGCCGATATCGCTGATTAGCTTAGCGGCTTCGAGTACCTGCCCGCCAGTCGTAGCTATGTCTTCTACAAGGATGACGCTGTCGCCGTCGGTTAATTTTCCCTCGAATGGTTTTTGTGTGCCGTAATCCTTTTTGCTGTTACGAATAATCACAAAAGGTTTGTTAGCCGAGATGGAAGTCGCCGCGGCTAATGAGACGCCGCCTAGTTCCGCGCCGGCGATTAGCGTTGTGCTGCTTTTGGTGAAGCTGGCAAACATATCGCCCAACGCTTTTAGAATGTCGGGCTGAGTCTCGAAGAGATATTTGTCGAGATAGTATTTGCTTTTTCGGCCTGAGCGTAGGGTGAAATCGCCTTCCAGATAAGCGGCTTCTCGAATTCTTTTGGCTAGTTCAGTTCGTTCCACGGTTTGGATTCCTTATATTTATGATTGAGGATAAATAAAATTACTTAGCGCAAATATCATTTCAACTCCGCGCGGGCTGAAGCCCGCGGCTCGTAAGCATTACACGGATAATGCGTTTGTTTTTCCTAATGCTTTCTTGTAGCGTCGTCGGATAGATGCTACATATTCCTTTATAAACTCGTCCACTTGTTGAGGCGCTCTTCCGATAAATGCCTTGGGGTTCATGACTTTATTGATGTCAACCGAATCGAAGGCGCTATCGCCACGAAGCCTGTCTAACAGGTCGTTGTCTTTGCCTTCCATTTTCACGCGGGCGGCTGCGGCGTGTGAGTGTTTTCGGATTCTCTCGTGCAAATCTTGCCGGTCGCCACCTTTAGCTGCTGCAGCCATCATGATGTTTTCGGTGGCCATGAATGGTAGTTCGGATTGAAGGCGACGCTCGATAACTTTTGGATAAACGACCATGCCATCAGCGACATTGCAAATGATGCGGAGCGTGGCGTCAGTAGCTAGGAAAGATTCAGGAACAGTAAGACGCTTATTGGCTGAGTCGTCCAGAGTTCTTTCAAACCATTGCTCCGCTGCTGTTTGTAAAGTGGATTGTCCCAGCGCAATAACGAATCGTGACAAGGCTGTCGCTCGTTCGCAACGCATGGGGTTTCGCTTATAAGCCATAGCGCTAGAACCTATTTGCGATTTCTCGAACGGCTCTTCGATTTCTTTCATGTTAGCCAAGAGTCGCATGTCGTTGGAGAATTTGTGTACGCTGACCGCGATATTGGTCAGCACGTTCACAACTTGGGCATCAACCTTGCGGGAATAGGTTTGGCCTGTGATAGGCTCAACTTGCTTAAAATCAAATTGCTTAGCCACATCTTTTTCAAGCTTACCCACAGCTTGGTGGTCGTTGTCTAGCAAAGCTAAGAAACTCGCTTGCGTGCCAGTGGTTCCTTTGACGCCTCGAAATCTCAAGGTGTCTAAGCAATGCTCAACTTCGCTTAGGTCGCGGACGAAGTCGTAACACCAAAGGGCAGCCCGTTTGCCGACGGTTGTTACTTGTGCCGGTTGAAAATGCGTGAAGCCTAACGTTGGTAACGCGCGGTGCGTTTTGGCGAACGCAGCTAATCGGTCGATGGCGTTGGCTAGCCATTCGGCGATGTGTCGCAAGGCGTCGCGCATGATGACGAGGTCGGCATTATCGACGATGTACGCGCTGGTCGCTCCGAGGTGCAGGATGCCCTTTGCGTCGGGTGCGATGTCGCCCCAGGTGTGAAGGTGAGCCATGATGTCGTGTCGGAGGTGTTTTTCGGGTTTAGCTGCTCGTTTGAAATCGATCTTGTCGATCGTTTGCTCAAGCTGGCGAATTTGCTTGGCCGAGATTTTTAATCCGCTTCGACGCTGCGCTTTAGCCAGGGCGAGCCACAATTCTCGCCAGATGCGAATCCGGTGGGTTGCGCCAAAGAGTTCACACATGCGCCGGGAAGCGTATCGCTCGACGAGCGGTGACTGGTAGATATCATGCGATGACATAAGATGTCCGGTAGATGTTACGAAGGCCGAATTCGGGCCGGCCTGTTGCCCCGTTGATGTCGATGGGTATTGTACGGATTCGGCGCGACACGACTACTGGCTAATCACGGGTTGATCCGATATGGATTTTATGATGAAAATGAAAAAAACTAGATTAACGAGCTTCGCTGCTTTTGATTGGGGCGATGGGTGGCGTTTTTTACTTTTGCCTGTGATTTGTTTGCTGCCTGCCTGTCAGCCTTTCGGGAGCGGCACGATTGGGCCTATGGATTCGGGTGATCTTAGCGTCATAGCTAGCACCGAGTTGGGTAACGTTTTGCCAGGCGGGGCGATCTTGGCTATGGCGACTGCGACGGGGGGAACGCCTCCCTATTCATATGTCTGGGATGTGAACGCTTCGCCGGAAGTTGTTGAACTGGTTACCTCCACCACGGACACGTTGGAGACGGCTGTTTTGACTACATCGGGGCGATATGTGTTTCGTGTGGTCGTGGTAGATAGTAATGAGGTGACTGCCAGTGATTTTGTGACGATTGATATCAGTGGCGACGTGACGGTTACCGTGCCAGACTTAGCTGTGATTGGCGAGCCGGCGATGCTGTCAGTGATGATTGATTCTGAAGTGACAGGTGCGACAGTGTTATGGTCATTGACAGACGGTGGCGGAGATTTTGACGATGCGACCTCGCTAACGCCGCAATTCACGGCTGATCGCGCGGGTACGATTGTGGGGCAGGCTGTCGTGACGCTGCCCGCGGCTAGTGGGAATGATGTTGAGATCGTGCGCGATTTTTCGATTGTTACCGTAGCTGACTTGTCGCCTCAGGTGTTGATTACGACCAACTTCGGTGCGTTCACAATGGAGATGGATGCGGACTTAGCCCCTGGTCATACAGTGAATTTATTACGTTATGTAGATGAGGGATATTATACGTCAACACTATTTCATCGGAACTCCTGCTCCGAAAACGCGGACACGGGTGAGTGTGATCCGTTTGTGTTGCAGGGGGGCGGTTTCGAGCGGATTGATGATGAGATTGTAAAGAAAGACCCGACGCGAGATCCGGTGATGTCGGAGGCGCGAGAGGAATTGACCAGTAGTGTCGTGTATTCAGTAGCCCTTGCGCTAAGTGGCGGTAATGCTGATAGCGGTACGACGCAGATATTTATCAATCTTACGGACAATGGTTTTCTCGACGGCCAGGGTTTCACGGCTTTTGGGCAGATTGTAGATGGGACTGATGTCGTAGATTCAATCGCTGCGATGGCGCGAACGGACAGCACGATTATTACCGGCGAGGTTTCGCTGCCTGTGGAAGATGTTATCATCGAGTCGATCGAGCGCGTGGATGAATAATTGTTGATGTCGCACGTTGAGTATTGCAAGAATCATTAAGGTAAGCTGTTATGCTACATGAAAATCCCTTGGCTACGCTGAAAGACCTCTCGGCCCGGATAGTCGCTATCCGGGACTCTCTTTGACTACCCCGCACAAGTCGAATCACTCGCTGCTGTAGAAAAGGAGATGGCTGCGCCTAATTTTTGGGATAACCCAGAAGCCGCGCAGGCAACCGTCGGAAGACTCAAAGCCCTCAAGGCTAAGGTCGATCCGGTGTGTAAAATTACCGCACAACATGAAGACTTAGACGCGATGTTAGCCCTCTTGAAGGAGAGTGAGGACGCGGAGGTTCGTCAGGAGCTTGATGAGGGTTTGACTCAGTTGGTGCAAGAGCTTGACCGCGTCGAATTGATGACACTTCTTTCCGGGCCTACGGATAGTAGCAATTGTTATTTTAATATCCAAGCTGGCACCGGCGGGGATGATGCCTGCGACTGGGCACAGATACTGCTTCGCATGTATTTACGATATTTCGAGAGTAACGGGTATAGCGTGGAAGAATTGTCGATGCGCCACGGTGAAGCTGCGGGCATTCAATCTTGCAGCCTATCGGTGAAAGGGCCTTATGCGTATGGGTATCTTTCGTGCGAGATCGGTGTGCATAGGCTGGTGCGCATTTCACCGTTTAGCGCACAGGGAAAACGTGAGACGAGCTTCGCCTCTGTCGATGTTCAGCCGGAGTTAGACACGATCGAGATTGAGGTCAACTGGGATCAAGAAGTTCGTGAGGATACATATCGCGCAAGTGGCAGTGGTGGCCAACATGTTAATAAAACTTCCTCCGCTGTAAGATTAACGCATTTAGCTACGAACATCATCGCGCAGTGTCAGAGTCAGCGGTCACAGCATAAAAACCGGGCGACGGCTAGAAAGATGCTTTTGTCGCGTTTGTTCCAAATGGAGCAAGCTAAGCGTGATAGCGAGTTGAGCAAGGCCTACAATGAGAAAGGTCAGATCGGCTGGGGAAATTCGATTCGGAGTTATTTTCTTTATCCTGAGCAACGTGTGAAAGATGCGCGCACCGCTTTTACCACGTCGAACACGCAAGGTGTGTTGGATGGCGAAATTCAAGATTTTATCAGTGCCGAACTTCGTCGAAAAGCCTCGGCGAGAAACAAGTAGGTCAGGCTATCTGCATGACTTTTTAGCTGGTGAACGGTGATTTTCCACGAACAGAAACGTCCCGATGTGCATCGGGATGAGGAAGCGGCCTCATAAATCCTTGCTAAGGCTGGCAGGGCGCGGTCGCTGCTTCGCCAAGTGGCGAAAGGTTGACCAGCCTCACGAAGCTGGAAACATGCAATCCCACGCGACGATTGAGTTTTTCTTGTGATCTTCAAGCAGTTGTGCCATAATGGATCAACGGCTGGCCGAGCATATCCAGTTAAGACGTTGTCGATCCTAAGTAGGATTTATGAAGCGTCGCACTTATCAAGGAGAACATTATCGTGAGACGATTAGTACAAGCTATTTGCTTGACGGTGTCTATTTTTTGCGTGTCGTGTACGAGTCAATCTCGAAGCACAGTAATTACGGCGACTCCGCAAAAGTCAGCCAATGCTGGGGTAGAGGTTCCGACGAAATCGAAAACAGTCAGAGCTAAGGCTCCTCGAGTTGGCGACATGGCGCCCATGTTCACGCTGAAAACATTCGATGATAAGACGAAAGAAGAATCATTGACTAAGTTGGTTGCGAGTAAGCCGACGGTACTATTTTTCGGAAGCTATACATGACCTCCTTTTCTTCGCCAGGTTGGCGAAATGGAACGTATGTACAAAGCCAATAAAGACCGCGTGAATTTTCGTCTGGTGTATATCAGCGAAGCGCACGCAATGGACGATAAATTTCCTGTTCCGTATGCTTCTGAGTTAGGCATTCGTGAGCATAAAAATTTCGGTGAGCGATGCACTGTGGCTAGCCGATTGCGCAAAGATAAAAAACTTACCATTCCATGCCTGGTCGATGACATGGACAATAGCGTTGAAAAGCAATATCGCGCTTGGCCTGATAAGGTATTTTTGGTTCGCAAGGACGGTCGATTAGCCGTGGCGGGTAAGCGTGGACCGTGGGGATTCAAACCCGCACTGAGAAAAGTTGACGAATGGCTTGTCGAATACAAAAAAACCGGACGCGAACCTAAAATTGTCATGCCAAGTGCGGATGATGTTGACCTTGGTGAGTTGCAAGGTGAATTCAACATGGCTTACAGCGCTAAGGACTATACTAAAGCGCTGGACATTGGGCTGCGTATCCATAAAGCTGACAAAGATGATTCCGGCATGCAGTACAACATTGCGTGCGTGTATAGCCTGATTGGCGATTCGGATAATGCCATCGATTGGCTAGGCAGTGCCATCAAAGCTGGTTTCCGGGATGTTAATCACATTTCTAAGGATGAAGACTTCGTCAATATCCGTGAAGATGCTCGGTTCCAGAAATTGTTGTCTGACTTGCGGGGTTAGTATAAAAGTTAAAAGACTGATATATATGCGTAGTGGCGACTAATTGTTTATAGACAGAAGAATTTAGACCAAGAGTGAGGCCAATGAATCCACAACGAAATACAAACAAAGTCTGCTCGATAGCAGCGCTCGTGCTGACGGGTTTGTTTCCATTATTTGCTATCGCAGCGCCAATGACCCAAACCGATTGGCCAGGGTTTAGAGGTGCGAAGGGTGACGGCATTTCGCCGGTGGCTTCGGTGTTTTCACCATCTGGTGATGTCGGTCTAAAAATCGGCTGGAAAGTTTCTATCGGCAGCGGCTATTCAGGTGTGGCTATTGCCGAAGGCGTAGCGGTGACCATGTTCGCTGACGGTAAGTCGGATGTCATAGCTGCGTTTGATATGAAGACCGGCGCTGAGCGATGGCGATTTTCTATTGAAGATGTTTATGTGGGCCATGATGGTGCGCACACTGGCCCGATTTCTACGCCCGTTATTGGTAACGGATTTGTGTATGGCTTGGGCGCTCGTGGAAAACTTTTTGCGATCAATCTTAAAAGCGGTTCGTTAGCTTGGTCAGTGGACCTGGTAAAAGTTCATGAAGCGACAGCGCCTTTTTATGGTTTTTCGACGTCTCCCATGTTGCGCGATGGTGTGTTGATTGTGGGCGGCGGTGTGAAAGATGCAGCCGTGGCGGGGTTCGAGGCTAAGACGGGTAAGCTGTTGTGGAAATCTGGTGAAGACGTTGTCGATTACCAGTCGCCGGTTGAATATGTTAATCATGGACAGTCGTACATCGTATCTGCGGGTAAGAAGAAGGTGACGGCTGTGTCTTCTAAAACGGGGGACTTCGCCTGGGATTTTGAACATGACGGCGCGGGCGCGCAAGGTGCGGGAAGTCTAAGTCCCGTTCCGGTTGGTCAGGGTCGTTTGTTTATTGCGAATAAAAATGACACTTCCGCCGTGTATTCACTAAACGATTCGGATAATACGTTTGAGGCTAAGGTCGCTTGGGAATCGAAGTCCATTCGTAAAAGTTATAATGTGCCCGTGTATTACGATGGGCATTTGTACGCTTTTAGCAGCCGATTCTTAACTTGTGTTGATGCGCATACCGGAGAGTCAGTCTGGCGTTCACGCAAGACTGGCGATGGATTTTTGATATTGGTGGATGGTCATCTGGTTATAGGTACGAAAAAAACTGGGCAATTGCGCATCGTGAAGGCTACGCCCAGCGGGTTTGTTGAACGCGGTCAGTTGCCTGTATTCGACGATTTGATATGGGCCCATCCCGGTTTCGCTGATGGCAGCATTTTCGTGCGAAGCTTAGATGGATTAGCCCGAGTGGATATTCAAAAATTAAGTGGGTCTGTAGTCCATCGATTGGCGGATTCTGGAAATAGCTCTGGAAAGTTTGCTTCATTCTTAAAAGAGGTTTCGTCGGCGACAAATAAAAAAGCGATTGTTGATGAATTCATGTCTTCGATCAATCATTTTCCATTGATTGAAGGTGACAAGCATGTTCACTTTATCTACCGAGGGGCTGGCACTGACGTGGCTATTGGTAGTGACATTTTCGGGGCACGCCAGGAAGGTTCCATGACCCGCGTAGCTGGGACGGATTTATTTTACAAGTCCGTGATGTTGGAACCAGATGCCCGTGTTAATTATATGTTCATTCGTGATTACGAGGATCAGATTGTTGATCCCAACAATCCGCGCAAAACAAAGTCTCAGGTTTACGGCAAAGAAATGGCTATGAATTTTCGTGGCCCGGAGTCGGATATGTCCTGGATGAGTATGCCTAAGTGGCAAGCGCCGACGTTTTTGTCAACGCCCGACAAAGCCAGGCAGGGGCGTCTTGATAGTCGGGAAATGGATAGCCAAGTGCTTGAGGGCAAGCTTCCGCTCGATGTATATTTACCAGCCGGTTATGACGGTGGGAGCAGCCGATACCCTGTGGTATACATGCAGGGGGGAGAAAAGGCTGTGACTCGTGGTGGCATACCTAAGGCACTGGATAACCTGATTGGAAAAAGCGTTAGGCCTGTGATTGTGGTGTTTATCAAGCCTGCCGGTAGTCATGAGGTGGGAAAAATATCTGAAATGTTAGGCACTGAACTCATCGCCTATGTTGATAAAAACTTTCGCACCATTGCTTCAAGAGAAGCTCGCGCGAGTGTGGGGACGGGTTTCACGGGATACAATGCGGTGTTTTGTGGATTTGCCAATTCTGAGTTAATCGGAAAAATCGGTTCGGAATCAACTTTCATGTTTACTAGCATGAAAAAGCCTTTGATGCCGCTTATCAAAACCGCACAAGAGCAGCCGATGGACATCTTCCTGGAATGGGGGAAGTACGACCTACGCAGCGAAGACGAAGCTTGGGATTTGGTTCAAACCAACCGTGATTTCGTGAAGACTTTACGGGAAAAAGGTTACAAGCCAAGTGGTGGAGAAATCCATGACGGCACGGGTTGGTCCAGTTGGCGAAATAGGACTGAGGCGTTGTTTGGTTCGATTTTTCCGATGAATTAACGGTGATGTGTGGTAGGAAGTAGCGGATGTATTTCTGGACGAGTTGTTCATTGTCGGAAAGGCCTGTATGGAAATCAGCGTAATGATCTTAATTGGTGCAGTCGCGGTGTTCCTCATGCTGAAACGCGGTGGAGGCTGAGGGCCTAAAAGCAGTGGCTAGGCGGTGCCTAACCAATTGTTTATGGTTCTAGCTGTCTCGCGTGTATAGGTGCGCGCAATCTTCAAGTCGGTTTCTGCCACCTTCATATACCGCGAACTTTGCCCCTGACCAGATTGAGGCTGCGCCGAATTGGCCCTCTTTCGATAAAGCATACATCTTCACATCGAAGTTCGGCTTTCCGTCTTTTCTGCGAAGTCGTTTGATTTTAGTTGTTTTAGCGATCTGTTTTATAGCGTGGAGGCAGGCCTCTTCGGGGGACATGCCGTGGCGCATGGCTTCAACCACGGTGTGCGAACCGCATATTTTTATGACTGCTTCGCCTCGTCCTGTCGCCCCGGCTGCGCCTACTTCGTTGTCTACGAAAAGTCCTGCGCCGATGATAGGTGAATCGCCAATACGGCCAGGAATTTTATAGCTTAAACCGCTGGTCGTGGTGACGCCGCTCATTTGGCCATTGGGGGCTAAGACAGAGCATGTGATGGTTCCGTAGGTGAACGGTAGTTTGCTTGCCACGTCAGACCGTGAGTCGCCAAAGCCGGATTTTTCCGCTGGTATCCAGTCGTCAGAGTCGGAGTGCTGCTCTTTCCATCGTAGCCAAGCTTTGCGCGCTTTGTCGGTTAAGAGGTTTGTTTCAGCAAAGCCATGAGCGCGGGCAAAGCGAAGTGCGCCTTCTCCGACAATCATCACATGGTCCGTGCGCTGCATGACCAGTTGGGCGACGCGAGAAGGTGTTTTGATATTTCGTATCGCTGCGACCGCGCCTGCCTCGCATGTTGGTCCGTGCATGACGCAGGAATCCAACTCGACGATGCCTTCTTCGTTAGGTAAGCCGCCGTATCCAACACTCATGTCGTTAGGGTCTTCTTCGACGATGTTGACGCCAGCAATCACGGCGTCGAGCGTGTCCGCACCTTGGCTAACCATCTCAACGGCTTTGGCTGTGGCGCGTAGACCGTTAGCACTGGAAATAGCGATGGGTCCATCAATAGCCGGGCTGTCTTGTATTCCAAACGTGCTTGATACTAAGGTTCCCAAAGCTGCGGATGCCGCGGCTGAGGATAGGAAATCGCGTCGATTAAGCGTGCCCATGTGTTATCTCCCAATCAATTTTTAGTGCCATGTTACGGTCACTGATTTAGGTCACTGTGCGTTTGCAAACAGTTCAGCCGCTTCGTATCGCTCATCATCAACATGGTCATTTAGGCTTCGCAGCAAACCTCTCACGTTGCGATGACCAATTTCATCCGACCACGCCAAAGGGCCATTTGGATAGTTCGTACCTTTTTGCATGGCGATGTCAATGTCGCTGGCACTGGCTACCTCAGCAGAAAAAGCGGAGCCAGCTTCGTTGATGACCGCGCCGAGGATTCTTCCAAAAATAAATTGCTCAGTAGGCCCGGCTTCAACGACGCCTGCTTTGAGACAAAATACCGTGAGTACGTCGCGGAGTAGCGGTGATAAATTAAAAGACTTTCGGTCTGCATGAAAAGCAATGATAGGCACGTCGCCTGCGTAATTATAAAAACCCTGTCCGGTTTTTCTGCCGAGGTGAGATTCTTTGACGAGGTCTTTCTGGATGTCGTGTGGGGTGAATCGCGGGTGTTTGTCCATTTGCTCGTAGACCGAGGTACTCACTGCGAGGTTGACATCAAGACCCACTAAGTCCATTAACTCAAACGGTCCCATGCGAAAGTGGCCATGCTCGCGCATGACTTTGTCAATCTCTGGCACGCTAGCCACGCCTTCACCAAGCAGTCTAAGCGCCTCCAGGTAATAGCCTCTTGCGACGCGGTTCACGATGAATCCTGGCGTGTCCTTCGCCCGGACTGGAATCTTTTGCCACGACTTTGCGATGTCATAAGCATTGTCAACGCTTTGGCTACTGCTCGTGGTTGCGGCGATAATTTCTACCAGCGGCATCAATGGTGCGGGATTAAAAAAGTGCATCCCGACGATGCGCTCTGGGTGTGATGCGCCCTTAGCGATGTCTGCTATGGATAGCGACGAGGTGTTGCTCGCCAAGATAGCCGTTGCAGGGGCGGCATCTTCCAAGGCGGCGAATACTTTACATTTTACATCCAGATTTTCGACAATGGCTTCAATGGCTAGGCTTATGTCTTGAAGGTCTGATATGGAATCTTGCGAGGTGATGCGTTCGAAAGCTTCGCGGCCTTGCTGGTCGGAAAGTTTTCCTTTCTCGACCAATCGATTAAATCGTTTTTCCAAACCTGCGATAGCTGAGGATAGCACGTCCTTGTTGACATCAATGAGTCGAACCTGCCAACCTTGCATCGCCGCTACCTGGGCAATGCCCGCTCCCATCGTACCCGCGCCGATAATTGCTACTGTTTTCACTTTTTGTTTTCGCCGAGAAGGTTAATAAAAAATGTCCGACGACCTATCGTGGGCACATCAGCCTAAGCGTAACAAATTTATGTGCTGACGTACAGAAAGGGCGTCTTGTATGCGAATGTCCTTCCCCCGGCTCGACTTGGGGTGCCCCATTGTTTGCCTACTGGCACAGGGTGGGGGACGGATAGAACTGATTAGAAGTTTAGAAAGCAATACTAGAACTTAATTCGTTCACGGCGTTTGGTCATCTTATGAAAGTTTGATGGCTAAATGAATGGTCGATCCTTCCCCCCCCCTTCGGGAGTACCCGAAGAATGGGGCACCCGATTTTTGACGTAGCGTATAGTTATTGTGTTAAAGAAGATTTAGGCGAATAAAAGCTGGGCGTTTCGCATAACGACCAGGACGGGTTCTGGAACACCGGGGAGCAGGTCAGCTTTTGAAAGCAGGCAGAAGGTGTAGATGACTGGCAAGCTGTTTATAGCTACGGTGAGATAAGCGAGGACTCGGCCCTTGACGTCGTGGTTTCGCCCGACGATTTCGCAAATCACGATGGCTGTCATCATCGTGGCGAACTTAAATACGACGACCCACGAAAAACCGAGTGTGTAGATAATGAGTGCCGCGAGTGGATTAACTTCGCTACCGTGCCATGCGAATAGGACCAAGGCAGTAAGTATGATGTCGAGTGCGGAAACGAATACCAGCCACACATAGGCATTTTGGTATCGCATTTGTGGAATGGAGAAAAAGCGAGGCTGGGCCTGATTAAGGGCCGGATTGTTTTTGGTCAGCGCGGCAGTATTACCCGACAGTTTAGGCATGACAAAACCGAGTAGGCTCGAATCGTCCAGGTTAGGATGTCGTAGTGTAGTAGCCATTTACTGCGCGACCTTTTACCAGTAGGGCAGGCTATTGCCTGCCGCAATTACTTTTGGGTAATGGGCTATTATTCACCGAGATATCCTATGCGAATCCAAGGTTATTCGGATCAACCGTTTATCCATTTTCGACAAAGCACAAGCCAAACTATACAGAACGTGCATCTGCTATTGAAGTATGCAATACGATGGATGTCTAAGGCAAGGATGAGGGCGTTATAATACTTCGTGAATTATGCTGAATGTAGGCATTGGTGATAAAAGTTGCACTTGGTTATAGGATGTGTTGTATCTTCAGCCTCGTCCTACATAAATACCGTCATCGTGTGCATGGGGGTGGTTGATGCGCATGTTGTGTTTCGGTGGAATCCTATGCAAGCGGGCTCTATAATGGTGGTGACAACCCTTGGATTGTTCAGTGATACTATCTGCTCTAACGTTGGGTATACAGATGGCACAGCCAGGAGATCATAGTCATGATTAGACCAATTCAATCTACCATGCATCTTATGAACGGTATCTCCATCAAGAGTTTAGAATTGCTATCAGCGTTGTTAATTATAGCAACATTGGCTAATCCGACCCATGCAACTACTGTTATGAACGTGGGAGTAGACAGCAACATCCTGGTCGTGAATGACAAAGTCTTCTTTGCCCAAACGGATAAAAGCCTAACAGTTCTTGACCTGAACAATGGAACAGTTTTAGCCAGACTGGTCGAGGCGAAATATTCAGGGACGATTGTACAAATCAACGAAGGTATCCTGGTGTGGAATTACGGGTGTGTGACGCTGATCGATTCCGCCACCCTGATACCCCGATGGTCCGTTACTAATCCGCGTGGATTTTACGCAGTTAACATCATAGACCAGCATATGGTGGCGGCTGGTCGCGACGGGATAGTCGAGTGCCGCGACCTTGCCAGCGGCGATGTGAAATGGACCTACAACTTTTCTGGCAAGTTGAACATTGTTGCCCAGAAGGACCATGTGTTAATCCATCAAAGGTACAGAAAAAATCAGAACTCGGTTGTTTTGCTTGAGCTAGATACCGGCAGGGAGATTTACCGCAAAGACCCACCCACAAAGACTCATTACTTACGGGCCTATTTTGACGGGGAGCAAGCGTATATCGCGTTAGGATCAATACGCGAAGATGAGACCATTGAGACAAATCTGCCAGGCGTTTACGCTACCTGCGAACATTTCTTGACTTGGGATCTCAACGGGCAGGAAACCTCTACTATTGAGGCAAGTTCTACTGTACGAAGCAAGAATCGTTATGATTTAGAACGCGAGGTATTCACTTTAGCAGGCAAACAATTTATTGGAAGCGGGCTTGTCTATCCTGAAGGCTCTAAATATCCCAATACCGGTCCGTTGTTGAATCAAAAGAAACGGGTGACAACAACCCTGAAATTGCCTGATGGTTCGATTAAGGTGCGGAATTATCTCGCTGATCGCAACGAGAAGAATGGCACAGTTGTAGACCGAGTATCTAGTGACGGAAACTGGTCGGGCTATTTCCCGTATCTCGGGTTTAATGGTGCCATCTATCAGACTGCGGTGTCAGATAATAGCCTGCTGTTAGGATCGAACACGGGCCACTTGGAGTGCGTAGATGTCGCGACGGGGCGTTCTCGCTGGCTGTATATTTTCCCAACCATCGAACGCATCATGTCTTATAGCTCTCCGCATGGAATGCCGCCATATTATGCTGACCAGGCTAAGCAATTTCACCGTACCAACGAAAAAAAACGACGAAATGTATCTGGCATGGTAAGACTTCCAAACAATTGGAACGAAAACACAATCATATGGGCGCAAGTTGAATCATTGGCTGGGAACGGACCAATGATTATTTTTGATCCTAAGCCATGGAACCCTTTCGATGATCTTTCTCGATTGCTACTACAGGCGTGGCTAGGCGCAGTAGCTCCGATTGTGCTGCTGACACTCATTATTTGGCTAGACCGAATAGAAAAGCGGAAGCTACCGCGTTGGATAGTAGCGGGCTTATGGTCTGCGGTCTTAGTAATAAGTGGCATGCATCTTTACAACACTAGCAGTGTCGCATTTTCTAGTACCATGGCTACTAAGTTAGCGCTTCTATGTTCAACTTGTTTTCTTCTTTATCACATCATCAGGCTAATGAAAGAACGTCAGACATTAATTGCATCGCTTTATCTGGGTTTGTTACTCATTTCGGCATATCAATTTTATCTGCCTATGCGATACGCCTGAAATTGCATTCAAGCGTAGCTGAAGAAGATCTGCGTTGGTGCTGATGCACAATAATGGTGCAGTTTTTATATACCATGAATTGCTCAGTTGTAGGGCATGGTCGTAGACCTGCCTTTACTGTTTTGTTTCAACTGCTAGCTGCTTTGGTATGTAAGCCCGCTACATTGGTCGCGCTATTTCATGGCGATTACGAATGCCACTCTGTTGGCATGAATCAGGATGGGCTACTTGCTTTAGCGTGCGTCTTTGATAGCCTCGTTTAGCATCTCGTCGATTTTTCTTTCCATCATCATGAGCAATGGGCCCATCTGTTGGATGATACCATTGTGGTCAATTAAGACAAAGGTCGGGAAGGAATTCACTTTCCATGTCGAGGTGATCGGACCCATACCAGGAATGCCATCGTAGATCGTTGGCCAGGTAATCTTATGTTTTTTGAGCGCCCTTTTTAGTTTGTTACGCTCAAAATCAACGTTGATACCTAAAATGGTGAACGGTTTACCTTCATACTTTTCCATCAGTTCCCGCTCGTGTGGAATAGCTTGCATACATGGCGCGCACCATGTCGCCCAATAAACCATCAGAACGACTTTCCCTCGATAATCGGAGAGTTTGATTTCCTTGCCATCTACGTCCACGCCCATTGTTTTTGGTGCAGTCATACCGACTTGTAAATGGTCAATGGCATATAGTAACTCGTTAGCTTTTTCTGCCATTTCGGAACCGGCGAAATCCTTGACCAGTACGCGCAGCATTGTCTCCGCCCGCTTTTTTTGTGCTGTCCGATCTTGCCCGCCGCCCATCATCCTCATCATGGGAGACTCTTCATAGAGTATTGTCGCTATGCCAAGCTGCGCTTTAGCTTGTATCTGACGGTCTGGGTTTTCCTTGGCTACTGTTTCCAAGAAGGAAATAAGTGGCCCCTCACCGACAGACATAGCTATCATCGGTAGCATGTCCATTTCAGATAACACATTGGCGCTAGCTGCATGGTTTTCGGCTAAGGTGGCTAGTGCCCACTTACTGTCATTGTTGTCGGATGACATGCCAGGAAAGCCAAAATTCTCTCTCACTAGCCAACTTAACGATACAACCGCTTCTGGTTTGCCGTCGAGTTTTTCTGCGATAGCTCGCACACGTGGCCGAAACTTTTCCGATGGGTGCGGCGGCATGGTGGTCATGTTACTGATCTTGATGATGCCTGATCCATTTTGACTTCCGCCCTGAGCCTTCGATAATGCCTCATGCCATCTGGTCATCGCGTGGGCATATTCGACGGTGAGCGCATCCCACTGTGCATCAGCCTGGGCTAGAGGGATGTGTGAGAAAAGCAGTGTATAGCTGAGCAAGTGGCATCCAAATTTTAGCATCGTTGTTCCTTTACAAAAAGGTATATCAGCCACTGATAAATTCAGAGCCGACTGTACATGTAAGACGTTAGCTTACCATGTAATCCTGTCAGAAAAGTTATAGTTGCACTCGGAAACAGTCCACTGGGGCAACATTTTCAGGCCTTAATGCAGCCTCCCGCTACGGTATATCGCCCAGCTAAGTCCTAATCCCAGAACACCGGCTATCAAATAACCTACGATGCCAAAATATTGAACTTTGATATCGAATACCGTCAGGGTCGTACCCGCGCTGATGACCACGGAGCTACCGACAATGATAGCTGCGATGACAATTGAGAAGGCCAGGCGATTGCTGGAGCGGTCTAACTCGTTGATGAGTTTGTCGATGTTCTCATGACGCACATGCAAACGCCATTTCCCTGTAGACAGCCCGCGCATCATTTCGCGTAATTGTCTGGGCGCTTGCCTCGCGATGGAAAAAAGATGCCAACTCCACACGGCTGACTCTTTGGCAAGGCGGGCGGGGGAGAGTCGTTCTTTGGTTACTTTTTTCAATCGAACCGCGAGCAATTCGAGCATGTTCAGTTCGGGATCAAGCTGCGCGACGACGGAAGAAACGAGAGCCAAGGTCTTAAATAGCATGAGTAAGTCGCGCGGGGTGATGACATCATGCTGACGCACTACATCCGTAAACTCATTCATGATGACGCCAAGGTCGATGCGTTTGATAGGCAATCCATAGTATTTATCGAGCAGCGTTTGTAAGGCCCGCGCTAGTTGGCGACGATCGGTCTCCGGGCCTAGCGCGCCAAGATCGGCTAATGCGTCAATGATGACATCGATCTGATTGTTGACCGCAGCGTATACAATGACGATGAGTTCCGTCATTAGTTCTTCGGTGATCGTTCCGGTTTGGCCAAAATCAATCAGCCCGATTTGTCCATGCTCGTCGATAAGAACATTGCCGGGGTGTGGGTCCGCGTGAAAAACGCCAAGCTCGAATACCTGCTGCATGAAACAGTCGGTAAGTTGTTTCGCGGCTCTTTGTCTATTGAAACTTTGTCTTTTCTCGCCGAGTTCGCGCAAGACAACTTCTACGTTTACGCCGGGAACGGCTGTGAGGGTGAGTACTTTAGAGCTACATAAATCCCAGATGACGGTGGGGATGTTGATGCCTTCCGTGTCGGCAAACTTTCGGGCGAATTTCGCTGTAGCTGAGGCTTCGCCGATGTAGTCAATTTCGCGCGTCAGCATATTTTCTAATTCGCTAACCAGCAGCGTGGGGCGATAAGTGTTTAGTTCGGGGATTAAACTTTCAAGCGATTCAGACAGCCAATGCAGCAGTTGCATATCGACTTTGATAACATCAGCAACGTCGGGCCGTTGAACTTTGATGACGAGTTGACGACCGTCATGGCCCACCGCGCGATAAACCTGGCCAATGGACCCGCTGGCGATTGGTGTTGGTTCGATGGACGCATAGCAGTCTTCGATTGGCTTACCAAGTTCGTCGGCGATGAGCTGCATCGCAGTTGACGAATCGAAGGGCGGTACATCATCTTGTAATTGGCGGAGTCCCTGCAAGACATCTTCGGGGACAATGTCTGGCCGGCTGGTTAGCAATTGCGCGAATTTGATGAAGGTTGGGCCTAGCTCCGCGCAGACTTCTGCGATGTGTCGCCCGATGGAGGAGGGAGTATCCGCAAGTCTGGTTTCACGTTGGCTTCGACGCATCATCCAGACGGGCACGAATCGACCAAGGTCAATTCGAGCGACGATATGACCAAATCCATGCTGGGTAAGGACGTAGGCAATCCGACGAAGTCGGTTCAAGCTACGAACGTTGCGGGTAAACTGTAGTGGTGTCATCAACGGCTAAGTTGGCCACAATTCACCCATCCGTCAATCCGTCCAGCAATCGACCATGGAAATAAAGTGTGACGGTAATTACTGTCCTCAAGGGTGAATTGTATGTCGTTGATCCCACTATCTATAATATTATGCGAAAAAACTTCGCGCCAAAGGGGCATATGGGCGACTCTTGTAGAGGTAAGGGAGTTTGCGTGGCGGCTTATGTTGTCGACGTTTGCGCTCTTGCTGGGATTTGTGAATGAAAAATAATAGCTGTCTTCGTGGCGGCGGGTTAAACGGGATTTGGAATTAGGCAAAAAAGGATGGGCATGATGAGACGATCTTTAGGGGCTTTGGTTGGAATGCTGGCGGTGTGTGCTACGGTTCACGCTTCGGATGTTAATTTGGTTGCACACGCAGGAGACGGGACTGGCCTATCAGCCATTACCGTTCCGGCTGGTTGCGCTTTTGGTTATACGATTACGGCTGATACGTCAGATACGATGCATCAGGGTCTTGCGCTGTTAGGCTTTGATTTGAGCTTCGAGGCTGGTGACTTGATGCAGGCAGTTGACCCGACTACTGGCGTGATGACGGCTTTCGTCAAGCCAAGCGGCATTACCAATCCTGCGGGGTACGGCGGCACGCCAATCGCTCCGATTACATGTCCCGACATAACCGCTAGCTGTGTTGGCTTGAACCTTGGCGATTCTTGTGGCGATGATTTTTGTGCACTCGGTTCCATAGAATTGGTGCAAGTCGGTGGTGGTCAAAATACCATTCTTAATGGCCAAACGGTTTGTACCCTTGATACGGAATGCCCAGGTACAACTTGCATGCTTGATGTCGATTGCAACGGCGCTGGTGCGACATGCTCGCAGGGTAAATGCGACTACGGCGCTTGCGTTGGCTTGGTATGTGAAGAAGTCGCTCCGTTCCCAACCGGCTTGGTGACTACAGGCATTGGTATGCCAGGTTCGCCGGTTGATGTGGTGTCTGGTGACATTATGGTTCCTATGGGCACACCAAACGGCGTGTATCTGTTGCAGATCAAGAATGTTTTTGGCAACGTCATTCGTACTGGTGAGACTGGCGTTCCATTTTGGGCTGTCGATCAAGCCGGCGTAGGTACGACTACGAATCTAGTTGTCACGGTTGATTCTGCTAGTAGTTGTGCAGGTGCTTGTTCTCAGCCTTTGCCTCAGTCTTGGACGTCGATCGGCCAGCATGGTACTGGTTGTATTTTCAATCCTGCATGTGGTGGTGCTGAGTATGGCCAGGACATTCCTGTTGGTGGCGGTTTTTCGGAATCACGTTCGACGGGTATCAATAAAATCGTCGTCGCCTATGACGTAGACGTTGATGTAGCCGGTGCGACAGTATCAGCTGTGGGTTGTGCTGTTGATGGTACTGCTCAGAACTTAGCTGGCATTACCATGTCGGTA
>JAJRPG010000042.1 GCA_024280855.1 Planctomycetota bacterium
ACATGATAGCAGAGAGCTACGAATCAAGGTATTAGACAAACCTCTCGCGACGACGTGAGCGGATCAGAAAATGTGCAGGAAAATTCTGTCAGGAAAACACTTGAAAGAAAAACTCTTTCAGGTATGGGCCACCCGGCCCAGCCAAGAGAAAGGCGGGTAAAATTCTGCTAGCAACAAGTAGCTGAATGTTGCTGATTTGTAGCGTGCTGTCGCATGTTACATGCACGAGACTGCTCAAGCCTTGTCGTCTTAACCGTATCATATAGGCTCGGTTAATTCTTTATGCATCGACTTAAGGATCTTAACAATGCTAACAGGGGAGGCCCGCTCATGTATGTTTCACATTATCGATATACAGGCAAAAGATTAGTTAGAAGAGCCAACTATCTTGCGGTGTTGATATTTGTCTTTCAAATGGTGCTGCCAGCCAACGCACAGTGGACCCAATACGGCGGTTCAAATCACGGATTCAAAGCAAAGACGCCGCCACTCGCGAACTCATGGCCTACCGAAGGACCAAGAAAACTTTGGAACCGCGAGCTTGGTGACGGTTTCTCAACGATAATCGTTGACAACAGTCGTCTCTATACGATGTATCGCGCCAACGAAAAAGAAATCGTCATCTGCATGAGCGCGGAAAACGGAGAAACAGTCTGGGAATACGCCTATGACTCAATGCCACTCAAAGATCACTGGGACAACTATGGTCGCGGACCAAGAGCCACGCCGCTGCTTGTCGATGGTCTGATTTATTCGATCGGCGTGGCTGGTATGATGCATTGCTTAGATGCGAAGGATGGGAGTCTCAAGTGGTCGCACGACCTTGTCAGCGAATTTTCTGCGAATGTTCTTTGGGGTGGATATTCCTCAAGTCCGATCGAACATGAAGGAAAGATCATCGTCCTGTCGGGTGGTCAGGATCAGAGCGTCATCGCCTTCGATAAGACCACCGGAGCAGTTGTTTGGAAGAGCTTGAGTTTTTCAAACAGTTACTCAACCCCGGTTGTATTGCGAATTCACGGAGAGGATCAAATCGTAGCGCTAACGGAAACGCATGTGATCGGTGTAGACCCGTTTGATGGCAAGTTGCTGTGGGAGATTCGTGTTGCGGAAAAAAAGAGAGAAAACGCCCCGATGCCGATTCTGATCGCAAAGAATACAATCATGATCACAGCTCGAAAGCTGGGAACCCGGTCTATCAGGGTGTCCAAGAGAGACGGCAAATTCGAGGCAGCCGAAATATGGTCAACAAAAAAAATCGCGGTCTATCATGGTTCGATCGTCTTAGTTGATGATCATATCTACACGTCGACCGGCGCTAATCCGCCGCGTTTCATCGCCGCCCTGAACATCAAGACCGGCAAGGTCGCTTGGCGCAAGCGCGGTTTCGGCCGGTCCAGCGTTGTCTATGGCGATGGCAAGCTGTTCATACTCGATGCAAACGGCGACTTGGCGCTCGCGACGGCCACCCCGGACGATCTAGTAATTCATTCCAAAGTCAAAATGCTGGAGAATTTCGCGTGGGCATCGCCAACACTCGCCGGTCGCACGCTGTATCTTCGCGATCGGAAACGAATCATGGCACTGGATGTTGGCAAGTAAGAAATCGCAGCCGCGCGTTTGCGATATTGGTCTATGGGATAGAACGGAGATTCCAAAATGAAATGTGATCGAAATTTTGTATGGTTCTGTTTGATTACCGGCGTATTCTGCCTGCTCGTAGCCATCCACTTTGTGCAGCCCGCGCGAGCCAGTCAAATACAGGCCGAACTCAATTCCACACGAGACATTCGAACCTCTCACCACTGTGTCGTTTTTGACTCGAGCCTATAGGAAGTGCTGGCGGGATTTGATGTGGATTGGGCCTTAGAGTTTCGCATCGGGACAAGTAGTGTCGTTATGCGATAGAATTACCTACGGAACTAAAATGCTATGGGATTGGAGTTGTTCGAATGGCTAATATGACTATCTGTATTCAATCATCGACTCCCCCAAGTCCAAACAGAAGGACATGGGCCACCCGGCCGGAGCTAATTTGTGAAGCGGGTTAATAGAATTAAATTTCTCTGGGAGAATAAAGGAACATTCCCTAGAGAGTCGGCCGGAAAAGATGTTGACGGTCATTGCCTTGTGATGCTTGACGATGCGATCGCTGGTTGCATCACGTGTTTTTTATATGGGGGCACAAAGTCGCCAACTTTAGACAGAAACCGTTTACGGATTCTTGAGCAGTGCTTGTCAGACCTTCGGATAATTTGTACGCAGCTCACTGAAGATGAGCTTCTATACTTCCAACAGCTAGCCGAAGCCTCTGAAGAGGTGTTGAAATTCTGCAAAAAAGAGGGAATGGTTCCCGGAGAAGGATTATCATAATAATTTGGGACATCTTATCACGGCTATGTATAGCTAGGCCATGCTATTGCATGACTGACGGAATGGCGATGTGGGTTGCGCGGTATCAATAGTTCAGACAGGCCAACCATTTGCTAGTAAGCGAAAGAACGACCGTGCCCTACGGCTGGAATCTGTTCAATGGAGAGAAAAACCTATGCATGTAATCGTTGATCTTTGTGTTGTGCCGATGGGGGTTGGGGTTTCGGTTTCTGAGTTTATTACGACCTGCGAAAAGGTGATTCGTGAGTCGGGGCTGAAGTCTCAGCTACATGCTTATGGCACCAACATCGAAGGTGAATGGGATGATGTTTTTGCCGTGGTGAAGCGCTGCCATGAGGTAATGCACGAGGCTGGGGTTCCTCGGGTTTCTTCGTCAATGAGATTCGGGACGCGGACGGATAAAGCTTTTTCTATTGAAGATAAGGTTCGCAGTGTAGAAGAGAAGATGTAAACCGATTCGTCATTCCCGCACAGACGGGAATCCAACGACAGTTTAGTAGTCATGCTGACTGGATACCCGCCTGCGCGGGTATGACGGGGTTTGAATCGTTGTGCCATCCCAAGCAATAGCGTAGTCATCATCGACTCCCCCATGTCCACACAGAAGGACCTGATTCCATGAAAGAGAGTTCTCCTGCAGAATTCATTGGACGGCGTATCCTCGTGGGACCGCCAAAAACAGAATTCTTTTACGCAGGAGAACTCAGCTATGTTGTTTATGGGAATCGATCAGCACAAGCGTC
>JAJRPG010000043.1 GCA_024280855.1 Planctomycetota bacterium
CAGAGAGCTACGAATCAAGGTATTAGACAAACCTCTCGCGACGACGTGAGCGGATCAGAAAATGTGCAGGAAAATTCTGTCAGGAAAACACTTGAAAGAAAAACTCTTTCAGGTATGGGCCACCCGGCCGAATCCGAGCGGCGAGCGCGAGCGACCCGTGTATTCAATGCTCAATAACCCTTGCAATCTAGGCAATCGTGTACAATATTTGCAACGCTATAGTCATGGCTAAGACACCGGGCGCTGGCGCTACCGGCTCTGAAATGAACTTACAGATCGGTAGGGGTTTCAGATGTTGGCCGGTTGCGGAACTGGATTCCCGCCTGCGCGGGAATGACGGAGGGGCGAACGTCGTGATTGATAAACAACAAGCCCCGCTCGTCTGACGAGCGGGGCTGTTGTTGAGCTTGCAAATTACTCGCTAAAAACTACACGAATAATTGTATCTAATTACCCGCTGGTTTCGTGTCTCCACCCGTCGGGACAGCTGTGACACGGAATTGACGCTGAGGGGTGTAATACTTTTTGAACACCCGTTGGATTTGCGCGTCGGTAATTTTCTCGAACGCTGCCTTTTCAGATTTCACTTCGTCCAGCGATCGGCCATGGAAGCTATAATCTGAGAGGAAGCTGGACCAATATCTAGGCTCACGCATTTGCGTATCGAGGTTATTGGCGATTTGCTTCTTGGCGTTGGTTAATTCCTCTTGCGTTGGCCCATCTGCTGCGAACTTGGCAAACAAGCTGTGAACTTCGTCGTTGACCTTGTTTACATTTTCCGGATCGCATGGCGCTCCCGCAGAAAACACGCCAGCATCAGCGTATACCCAAGAAGGGCGATTGCTTGCGCGAATAGAATAGACGATTGATAACTCTTCCCGCACACGCTTGATTAGCTTGCTGGAAAGGATATTCCCCGCAACTTGTAATGCACGGCGGTCGTCAACATTTCGACCTTCACAGCCTACAAACCCCGCGTATGCCATGGCCTGTGGCGTAACCGTTTCGACGGTAACGTCTCGTTGCAATGGTCCGGTCGGTCGGGCAAGTTTTCTCAACTTATCAAGATGGTCCGCCTTGCGAGGCCGCGTTGGAAGTGAGCCGATATAACGAGCGGCAAGTTCCATAGCTTTGTCTCGATCAATCTGACCCACGATCGAAACTTCGATGGGTGCGTTTTTGCGGATTTGATCAAAACGAGCCTGAGCCTTGGCGAGCGTCTGCGAGTTAACCGATTCTCTGGTAGGAAAAGGTGTTCGTGGATCATCGCCTGATAGCAGATTAAACATGGCTTTCATGCCAACAAATCGAGGCATTTTCTCAATCATGTCTATCTGTTGAAGCGTGCTCTTTTTCCAATTGTCAAATACGGCTTGCTCGATTTTGCCTTCAGTCAAAACGGCGTGAACCAGTTTTAGGCCCATTTCCAAGTCTTCTGGGGAGCCGCTGACGTTGGCACCGAAAATGTCGCCGCCCCTAGCCGGTCGAACGGAAATGTTTTTACCCGTCATGATGTCGCGCACGTTGGTAGACGTAAGCCGACTCGTGGCCGGTTCGCTAAAAGCAAGCGTCGCAACATCCGTAACACCGACATTAGCCTTGGTTTCTTCTAAAGAACCCCCTGCGAGGTGGATGCTTACAAAAACGGTATCCTCCTTGTAATTCATAAAACGATGATGAACGCGGACGTTGTTGGATAACCAGGCACTGGTAATGCCAAGCTGCTCATCAGTGACGGTTTCAACAATGCGACCGGACTGAGGCATAGCTGCGAGAAGCTCCGTCGGCGCGTCCTTTTGTTCCATCGGCATAACTTTTTTCGCCCATGCGCTTTTGATTGCGGCTGACACTTGATCGCGTGCGGGAACAGTGACGCCTTCTTTGTCAGCGATGGTTACGACGTAGGCGAAAGTGCCTGGCGTGAAGTTATTTTTGAATGACTCATTCAGTTCGGCTAGCGTAATGCGAGGGAGAAATTCCTTGTGCAGATCAAGCTTCTGTTGGGCAGACATCGTCGGCTCATCACTATTGCGATTGAATAACATGCCAAACGCAAATCGACGAGAGTTAGCTGTTGATTCCGTTTTAACCGCTCGCTCAGCATCAGCGAGGAGTTCTTTCTTGGCTAACTCGAATTCTCTTGCTGTAAACCCAAACTGTCGTGCGCGATTCACTTCGACAACAAGTTGTTCCAGCATGATCGCCCAATCTTCCGGCTCCCCGGAGGCGGATGCTGATACGAGAACCGCATCTTGAAAGAAGCTATCGACGCTTGCGTTGGCACGGTGATACTTGGCATCACCACTATTAACTTTTTCTTCAAAACGTCGACCAATGAGCCAACTATCAATCGACTCGACAAGCTCTAGTCGCCACTGTTGAGAGGTCGTCGTAGCTGGTCGCGCAGGGAGAATGTTGGTCATGTCTACATCGCAAAAAGGCATCTCAGCGTCGGTCACGACAATGGACCGCTGCTTGGTAAACGGTTTGAATTCTGCACCCTTCGCGGTACGAGCTGGTAGGCCTGCTTTTTGCTGTCCAAA
This sequence comes from Planctomycetota bacterium, assembly GCA_024280855.1. Classification (GTDB taxonomy): domain Bacteria; phylum Planctomycetota; class Phycisphaerae; order UBA1845; family UBA1845; genus JAJRPG01. Next base: position 2,544 of record JAJRPG010000043.1, read on the forward strand.
CCACTTTTCGATAGACGGTGTGATGGTTTTAATATTTGCGTTGCCCACGATAAATACGTCAACATTTTCCGGGCGATACCACGTTTTGTAGTAATCAACGAACTCTGGTTTATTGGCGCTAGAAATGACTTCTTCAGAGCCGATGGGTAAACGTTTTGCAAAACGAGACCCCTCAAACAACTCAGGCCAAAGCTTGTCACGGACGCGCTGAAATGCGTTTTTTCCTGCGCGAGATTCCTCAAGCACGATGCCACGTTCTTTGTCGATTTCTTCTTGAAGCATATAAGCCCTGAAAACCTGATCGCTGAGTACCATCATGCCTTTGTCAATTTGTGGCTGAGTGGTGTCTGGCAGGAAGAGCATGTAAGCCGTTTGATCGAAAGAAGTAAAAGCGTTTACATCCGCGCCGAACTCCATGCCGATGCTTTCAAAATATGGAATGAGCGTACCTGGCTCAAAATTGTCTGAACCATTGAAGGCCATGTGTTCGATGAAGTGGGCGAGGCCGCGTTGCTTTTCGGTCTCGTTTAGAGAACCACTATCGACGCGGGCGAGAACCCACATCTTGCCAGGTGGATTGTCATGCTGCCGGTAATGCCAGGTTACGCCGTTGCTGAGTTTTCCAGTTTTAATACTGGGGTCCGTGGGCAGGGGGCGGGCATCCACAAGTACAGTGGTCGTTGCCATTGTGATTAGTGCGACCCACATGGGTAAACGCTTTCTAAGTGTGGTCATGGTCGTTCCTTTCTTGGATTAAGATTCAGTGACGCTTGTCAGCCTTTGATAACTTGTCGCAGAAAAGTCGCTCGCGGCCAAAAATGTTTCAGAGGGTGGATCACACAGATGCACACCCTGACGGGGGAAATCTCACACTATATTTGTAACACAGGGGGCCTCGTGCTGCTAGGGGCGAAAGATGGTTAGCCACATCTTTACACATCTGCTGGCAGGTCTGTGAATTCATGAATCAAGTGCTACTTCGCCAATGAATTGGGGGCCGAGAGACGCTCTGCTCGGAAGGCTTGCCCGCAGGCTTGCGCCGTGCGGCTCTGATTGTAGTCCACTTGACACCAAGCGATCTCAATCTACCGTCGTGCGCATTATGGATGGGATCACAACGAAAATAATTAAACCCGAATCCGAAGATGATGCCGGACGTGACGAAGCCGTGCGGGAGGCGATTCGGGTATTGGACCAGGACGGCTTGGTGGCATTTCCTACGGAGACGGTTTACGGCGTGGGATGCCGGGTAGATCGCCCGAAAGCGGTCGAACGGCTGAGAAAACTCAAAGGCCGATCTGAAGAAAAGGCCTTTACGGTCCATGTGGCTGACATGGCTACGGCAGCGCGAATCGTGCCGGATTTGGGCGGAAAAGGGAAACGCCTGATGCAAAAAGCCTGGCCTGGGCCTTTGACGGTGATTCTGCCGGTGAAAAATCCTTCCGATTCTGCGATAATTAAGGAGATTGGGGAAAGCGCATTAGACGCGATGTACTACGACGGTAGTGTCGGGCTTCGTTGTCCCAGCGATCATATTTCCCAGTCGCTATTACAACAACTTCCTGTGCCGATGGTCGCTGCGAGCGCCAATCTCGCCGGTCAGCCGGCTGCTGTTGAAGGGCAAGATATCCATAAAGACTTGAGAACTAAAGTAGAACTTCTAATTGATGCCGGGCCTACGCAATATCGAAAAGCGTCTACCATAGTTAGTGTAAACAATGGCAGCCTGGAGATTCTGCGCGAGGGAGTGCTCGATCAGCGAACGATTGAGCGGTTTGCGACTCTGAAGATTTTGTTCGTCTGCACAGGGAATACATGTAGAAGCCCGATGGCCGAGGCGATTGCGAGGCAATGGCTAGCTAAACATATTGAATGCCCAATCGAAGACCTGGAGCAGCAGGGCATCGAGGTTAGCTCAGCCGGGCTTCTTGGTGGATATGGTGGGGCGACAGAGCAGGCCGTCGAGGTCATTGGTCGGCGAGGTGTTAGTTTGGAGGATCATTACTCCCGTATGCTGACCGTGGATTTGGTAGAACAAGCCGATTATGTTTTTGCCATGACGCAATCACATCTTCGTGGTATACTGGGCTTGGCCTCACATGTAGGGGATCGGGTATGCTTGCTGCTAGATGGGCAGGAAGTTTCTGATCCTATTGGTGGGAGCGTGGACGATTACGAGGCCTGTGCCCGTGGTATCGAAGCCGGGGTTCATGCACGGCTTGCGGAGATTGATTTATGAAAGTCGCACTGTCTAGCGATCATCGTGGATATGCTGCCAAGGAGCATGTCCGAGCGCATCTTGAACAGGCTAGCCACGAGGTGGTTGATTTTGGCTGTGGTGATGGCGAGAGCTGCGACTACCCGGATACCGGCATCGCTGGGGCGGCGTCGGTTGCGAACAATGAAAATGAACGGGCTATTTTGTTTTGCGGGACAGGTATCGGGATGTCGATCTCAGCGAATAAGGTAGTCGGGATTCGGGCTGCGCTGTGTCACGATGAGTTGACGGCTGAGATGTCACGCCGACATAACAACGCGAATGTGCTTTGTCTCCCGGCTGACATGCTGGGCGAAGAATTGTTACGCCGCGTGGTGGACGTGTGGCTTGGTACAGAATACGAAGGCGGTCGTCACGAGCGCCGTTTGCAGAAAATTGCGGACTACGAATCGAACAGTTGTTGTAAATAGCAGCGGGTCAACTTGCCGTTGCGCTGATTAATCTTTCGACATGGCAGGCGACGCTATCTCCGAGAGCGTCCAGGTGATATCCCCCTTCGAGAACGCTCACTAATCTTCCTTGCGCCGACAGCTTGGCTATATTCAGCATTCTGTCGGTCATCCAGCCGAAAGATTCTGTTTCCAATGATATTGGTGCGAGCGGGTCCAGGTGATGGGCGTCAAAACCTGCGGAAATTAATACGAACTCCGGTGCGAATTTGTTGGCTAGAGGCAGAACTTTTTCGTCGAATGCCTTTCGATAGATTTCGTCTGAACTTGGCGGTGTCATCGGAATGTTTAATGTGAATCCTTTGCCCGCATCTTTTCCGATTTCTGATTCTTGGCCCGTGCCAGGATAGACCACGCTGGGATGGCCATGCAGGCTGATGAAAAGTACGCGGGGGTCAGACTCGAAGATGTGCTGCGTTCCATTTCCGTGATGTACGTCCCAATCTAAAATTAACACGCGAGAGAGCTGATGCTTGTCTAATAGGTGCTGGGCGGCGATGGCGATGTTGTTGAACATGCAAAAACCCATCGACAATCCGCTTTCGGCGTGATGGCCTGGCGGTCGCACGGCGCAGAAGGCGTTGTCTATCTCTTTTTCCATGACCATATCGACTGCGCGAATGACAGTGCCAGAAGCGAGGCACGCGATGTCAAAACTATCGGAGCAAATGGCGCTGTCGGGGGTATCAAGAAAGGGTTTATTGTTGCGGCAGGCTGATTCGGCGCGGGCGATATATGCGGCTTCGTGGACTTGGTGAACTAGCTTTAAGTCTATCGTGACAGGTTCAATCGGAATACACTTTTCAGTCAAACCGCTTTCGCCAAGGCGTTGCTCGATGGCTTCAAGGCGTTGGGGGCGTTCTGGATGGTCTGGGCCTGTGTCGTGCTGTTGGAATCGTTTATCCTGTGCTAAGCCTGTTTTTGCCATGGTTGATTCTGCATGTTTAGTTTGAACTATTTTATTCGCCAGACAAAGCCGTTCGCTTAACCAAATAGATACCACGTCCGCGCGGGCTCCCGACCAGTCGGGATTTTATTTCACCCGCGGCTCGTTAAGACTTTATTCGCTTACTGGTCCCGGCCATGTCGCCTATGTGGAAGATGTGCCAGCCATCCCATTGGTTCCAGGTCCATTCGAGGGTGTCGTTGTCGATTTGTCGAATCGTGCCTTTGCTAATAACGCTGCACCACCCGTTACGGCCTATCGTTTTAATGTGCCACGTTTTTGCGGGTTGATCGAACGTTGCGGTCCCCTCAGCTGTTTCTCCAAAACCGTCGAACCACCAGAAACGATAAATGTTTGCTCTGTCGTCCCAGGTCCAAATGCTGATGCCGCCCATTGGGCCTAGCTGGTCGAGGTCGAATTCCGACTGGTCGATGAGGAAGCGGTCGTTGCAAGCCCACTTGGCTTCACTGGTTCCAGTGGTCGTCATCGGAACCTTCAAGCCCATCATCTTTACTTGACCAGCGGTATGCCATTTTCCTTTTAGCATGTCTAAATGGCGGAGCTGTGGCGATGGTCCCGGCATGTACTTTTTGATGGTTTCGATGTCGAAGTTGGGTTGTATACAGCCACCGAACGTGAGGGTTATGACGACAAAAAGTAAACAGATGGGCAGACGACGTATCATGGAATTCACTCCGTGGATAAACGAGTTTTAAGGCGAAACTTTGACCTTATTCATTTTATCTTTGGATTGGCTGAACGACAATAGGGCGCTATAGCTTGACATATAATTGCACCTGCGTAACGATCGGGAGATGACTACACAAAAAGAATTCGGTGTTATCTTTGATATGGACGGCGTGCTGGTTGACTCGGCTGACGCACATTTGAAAAGCTTTCAGCAGTTGGCGCGGGAGAATGGCAAGGAGATTACTGAGGCACAGTTTGCTAAAACCTTTGGCCGACAGAACCGTGATATCATTCCTGTCCTAATCGGCGAGACGGACGAAGCAGCCGTGAACTTATTAGCCGATCGTAAAGAGGCGATATATCGCGATCTTGTTAGAGACAATATGCCTGTGGTTGACGGAGCCGTGTCGCTGATCGGGGCGTTGCATAGCAGGGGGGCAAAGCTAGCCGTGGGTTCTTCCGGCCCGTTGCCCAATATCGAACTTGTCTTGCAGTCACTTGGTGTAAGCGAAAAGATGGACGCGATTGTTAGCGGTGATGACGTCACTCGTGGCAAGCCACACCCGGACGTGTTTATTCAATCCTGCGAGAGATTAGGTCTTTCCGCAGATCATTGTATCGTGATCGAAGACGCGCCAGCGGGTATTCAAGCAGCGAAGGCGGCTGGTGCTCGCGCGGTGGCGGTGATGATTCACCATAATAAAGACGCTTTTCCTGAGGCTGATTTGGTCGTAAAGCGGCTTGGCGAGCTTACGGTGGACCATTTGCTTTCGCTTATTTCAGGTTGATGCTTTGCCAATTCGATAACTATAATGGTTAGGGGATTGGGTCCGTAATTTCAGGAGTAATGTTATGGCTATCAGTAAACTTGTAGTGGCAGGGGTCGTGCTTATTGTCGCTGGCGTGGGCTTAAAATTTGCTTTTTGCTGAGGTCATCCGTTGGACATGCTCGGTACGGGTATGGTGCTGGCGTCGCTTCCGTGTTTTATAGTAAAAAAACACAGCGATAAAAAATAGTTTCAAGTGTCGGGACGCTGTCACTTATTGTTTAAGGGCGCATTGTCTAAACTTCGCCAGAGATACCACGCGGCTACGGTGCGATGCGGTCGCCAAGGCTCGGCTAGCTCGTTCATCTTATCTGCGTGAGGCAATTCGCTTAATTGGAACTGTATCTGAACCGCTTTGCGCACACCGAGGTCGTCTACCGGCCAAACGTCAGGCCGATTCAGGACGAATATCAAAAACATTTGTACGGTCCACACGCCAATGCCTTTCACCTGCGTGAGGGTTTCAATTACCTCTTCATCAGAAAGACGGGCTAGCTTTTTTGTGGGGATAGTTCCATCAGAAAACTTGGTAGCTAAGTCGTGTATGTATTTGGCTTTTTGCCCAGACAGGCCAACGCTTCTTAATAGTTCAGTCGTCGATTGGAGTACGCCTTCCGGTGTGGGCGTGGAGCGATTGAAGAGTGCGCGGAATCGTTTGCTAATTGTGCTGGCTGCTTTGGTGGATAACTGCTGCGACACGATGGCGTCACACAATGAAACAAAATATCGCCGTCGGGGCTTGATGGTGCAGGGGCCTACCTGGTTGATGATGCGTCGGAGCATTTTGTCTTTACGTTTGAGGCTTGCAGCCGCGCGGTTCAGCATTTTTTATTCCTATAACGAACACATAGAGACACATGCCCGCGCCGTGCGAATATAATTGTATTGAAGACCATGCCCGCAGGCTTGCGCCGTGCGGCTCTGATTGGATGTCGTTTAGTATGGTTAGCTTTCGCCGCCTGTGTCGTGCCATAGGGAGAGGGCGAAGAGACGGTCTTCCTCCGCTTCGTGACGGCGGACGATGGCGATTAGCTCTCTAAGGCGGAAAAAGAAGACGTCTTGGTCCTCGGCTGCTTGGTCAGCCATTGAATCTACTACACTGACAAGCCTATCAAGTTTACCTAATATCTCGGTGTGTTCACCGCGTAAACGATTGAAATCTTGTGTGCATTGAGGCGGAATGTTTAGCGGGCATGACAGCATGTCGATGGCATGGTGCTTGCGAACTAAAACGTGAAGCATGCGCAAAGACTCAGCCAGCGTTTCGTAGTAAATAGCGCCCGTTCCCTGAATGGCTATAATTTCGTCAAGCTGAGCCAGGCCAGACTTAATGGTCTGATTGGTCGCGGTGTCGGGAGAGTTTAACATGTGAAGCAAATCCTTTCTGGCGACCTTGCGAGGTACAGCCTATTGTGCGGCGAGATGTATCAGGCGCAGTTTTACACACACGCAGTAACTTGCACGCATCCGCATTATACACGAATTACCTGCGAGATTGCAATGATAATCTGGTTTCGTATTGGCGTGATTGCGTTAGAATGATACATGCCTCTGAGAAAGCTGTGAATTGTTTTTGTACTGGTGTTATTATCAGCCTTAAAGTACGGGTTTTGTTTTCTTTTTTCTAGATCAGACAAGTTTACAGGAGTGAAAAATGTCGGAAAATATCGATTGGTATTATCACCGAAACGGGTGAAATTCCTGTATTAAAGCGCAGGGGTTCCTTGCGAAACATGATATTCAAACGAATGAGACGGTGAACTCCAGCAAAAAGTTAGGCGCAGATGATGCGCTTAGACTGGCTAAGGCTGCGTTGTCGGTGATTGTGTCGAAGGGGAATTCCGTAGACCGATTCACGATGGAAAAAGACGCGCCGAAAGATGAAATATTATTGTCGCATATGCTTGGGCCTACGGGCAACCTTCGTGCGCCGACGATACGCTACGCGACGACGCTGCTTGTCGGGTTTAATAAAGAAGTTTACGAGGAGACATTTCTCTCATGAAAGGTCTTGGCTATGCGCATTGGTTGATTTTGGTTGTGTTTGTCGCTCAATCGGCGGGATGTGTACATAGCGAGCGAAATCTTCACTTGGAGCATATGAAAACGCTAGCGGCGCAGTACGAAACGTGGTCTGCGGCATCTAAGCAGACCTACGATTCTGCGCGATATTTTAAGCCAAACACTGAGTCAGCTAGCGTCAGTGCATTGGCTTTGGAGTTTGCGCCTTTGGTGGTGCAAGAGGCGGGGGGGATGTCTTCGTATGGCGACGCTGGTGAAGAAAATTCGTCGCCAGCGATGATTGTTGATATTAAGCGAGTGGGTATGGGTGATTCGGATTATGACCAGATTACCTATCAGTGGCTGGTGTCGAAAAAAGTTCGCGGATTGCGCATCACGGTTGGCCAGGACGGATTCGCCGCAGCTATTGAAGTCATTCAGCCAGGGGCTTCGCATCGCCGTGTTTTTGTTTCTAAATCAATGGAAGCAGCTGCGCGTGCGGCGTATGGTGAGCCTCTTGCGGGCAGGCGATATGCGGTTGAGCCAACTATTGAAAGTGCGCCGCATGTTTTGGTGGTAGGAACGTTTGGTGATGGGCCTATTCCGATGGGGCCTTTTGTTTATGTGAATGCGGCGATAGACGTAGCTGCGATAAGATGTCGCTGTAGCGATTCGTTAGTGGACGCCTTTTCTCAGGAATCCGTTTATGAGTTACTGCCGATTGATGCGATGCCGCGTCATGATGGTGGCACTAAATATCAAGCGGCAACATCCATTGTGCAAAAGCTGCGTTGGCCAAGTGGTTTTTGAATATGATATTGCAAGATGTTCCCTGCGATGGGTGGCATGGGTAAACTACAGTTTACCCGTGTCTTTGGATTCGACAAAAGCTCAGGCGCTCGAGATCAGGCAAACAATACGAAGCATAAACCATGTTAATAAACGAAATTTTTCATAGCATCCAAGGGGAGGGCAAACTAGCTGGCGTGCCGAGTGTTTTTGTGCGCACGACAGGTTGTAATCTAAGATGCCACTGGTGTGACAGCCCGACGACGTCCTGGTCGCCACAAGGTGATGAGATGTCAATCGAGCAAATCCTCGAAAACGTAGCTTCTTTTGGCTGCAAACATGTCGTCCTGACCGGAGGCGAGCCAATGATAGCTATCGGCGTGGAATTGTTGACGGCTGCGCTTCGACAATTGTCTTATCATGTGACGATTGAAACAGCTGCGACGGTTTGGAAGGATGTGGTGTTCGATTTAGCCAGCATCAGCCCGAAGCTTTCTCACTCGACGCCCTCGAAAGACCTGGACGCCGCTTGGTCGCCGCGCCACGAGCTGCGAAGGATAGATGTCGATACGATTCGTCAATTTATGGACGCAGGTGACTATCAATTAAAGTTTGTGATCGATAAGCAAGATGACCTGGAAGAGGTTCAGGCACTGATTCAACGCCTTGGCCAAGTTCGCTCGTCGGATGTGTTGTTAATGCCGCAGGGTGTTATCAAAAAAGAACTGGACGAAAAAGCAACTTGGCTAGCAAAAATTTGCAAGAATCTTGGCTATCGATTTTGTCCGCGCATACACATCGACCTGTATGGACATACGCCTGGAACGTAAATTGTTAAGCGGTTGTCGCGTTGGAGTGTTCTGTTGTGATGTTTTCAATACGCTCATGAAGCGCAGCGACTTCGTCGCGCAGGCTCTGAAGCGATTCGTCTGGTTCCGCATTTTCGCAAGAGGCCTCGTCAGTAGGTGGCGGTTCTGAATTTACCTGAGGCGAAACAGAAGATGGCGATTGCACGCCCGTCATGGCTTGAAACATTGAATTCGCCCAATCCATAGGATTAGGCATGCCCGTGCCGGTGTTTTGTAAAAACGAATCGAACTGCTTCTGTGAAGCAGTCATCATTTCAGCGTAAGGGCCAAAGAATCTTTCGACGTAGGTCCGCAACATATGATGATCAGACCGGAGCATCAAATGGAAAATAGCAGGCGGGAAAACATCCAGCTTTAACTGATCCTTATCAAGCAAAATTTGCAGCAGAATCGAATTGGTAATTTCGTTGCCATTGCGAGAATCGGAGATGCGAACCTGGAAACCTTTTTGAATGAGTTCATGGACATCCTGAAGTGTAACGTGGCAGCTTCGGGTCGTGTCATAAAAACGTCTATTAGGGTATTTCTTTATATGCAGGGTTTCGTTTTCTTTTTCCATTGGCATGGTTTCTGACACCTCTAAGGCAGTTAAGCCGTATCTCCAACATAGTCCGTATAGACCCTAAAGTCAACTATTATATCCCTTCTTTGTCATAACTTGTTGCAGAAAAACAGTTTACAAGCCGATAAGCATGTAGTGCAATTGCACAAATTTCTCTTGACGCAACTGCACAATGACGTATACTTTGAATATCGGGACGTAATGCCTGGCTGCTTTAGGGTGGTTAGATGGGTGATTTCGACGAGGACTAAGATAACGAGGATACACAAGATGGTAGCTGACACAAACAAGACGCAGGTAATGGATATGTTTGAGACGATGACGCAAAACGCGCGTAAAACTATGGACGCCAGCCGGCGTATGCAAGACTCATGGCTAACGACCATGACCAATTTTAACAAGGATACTGACATGCAAAACGGTTTCTCAGGCCCGCAGGCGCAAATGGCTAAATCATGGTTTTCGCTTATGAGTGACAACATGCAGCGATTCAGTGAAGCGACGATGTCTTGCTGCCAGACTGGCATGGAAGTTTCCAAAGTCGCGTGCGATGTAGCTACGAATATGAACACGAATGATGTTTACACCGGCCAGCGTAAGGTCATGGACACCGCTTTCCAGGCTATGCAAACCAATATGGACACCATGAATAAGGCTGGAAAAGCAGCGGCTGACGGTTGGGCATCTTTGACGAAGACCAAGGTTGGTTCATGCTGTGATACTGGTTCGACCAAGGCTACTGCCAAAGGCGCGAAGTAATTTCGTCGCCTGATGGCGTTGTCGAATCGCAGCCCGTTGACAAGAATGCGGGGCTGTGGTCCCCTTGGTGATTGCGTAAGATGGGTGCGAAAGGTTTGCAGGCATCGGATCACAACGAAATCACCCCGCAGCGAGTGGAAGATCGCTTGTATGGGGAATACTCAAGGCTTTAGTAAATGATTAAGGACGTTTATTTGTCATGTGGCATGAGAACGCCTCACGGGTCTTTTCAGGGGGCGTTTAGCTCCTTAACGGCTGGTCAGCTTGGTTCTCACGCGATTCGAGGTCTTTTGGATCGTGTTGGTGTGGCTGGCGATCAGGTTGACGAGGTTATTTTCGGCAATGTGATCGGGGCTGGTCTGGGTCAAAATGTGGCTCGGCAGGCGACGCTTGGCGCGGGGCTGCCTGAACAAGTTGGGGCTACCACAATCAATAAGGTTTGTGGTTCGGCGATGCGGGCAGTGATTCTTGCTGCTCAGGCGATTCAATGTAACGACGCGAATTTAATCGTAGCTGGCGGCTGCGAAAGCATGACTAATGCGCCGTATTTGCTAACGAAGGCGAGATCGGGATATCGCATGGGCGACGGCGCGGTTGTCGATGCGATGGTGCATGATGGTTTGTGGGATGTCTACAACGACAAACACATGGGCATGTGCGGCGATCAGTGTGCGATCAAGTATAACATTTCCCGTCAGGACCAAGACGATTTTGCTTTAAGCAGTTATCAGCGTGCGATCAAAAGCTGGGAAGAAGGCTTCTTTAAGGATGTCGTTGTTCCTGTTGAGATTAAGAGCCGTAAGGGTGTGACGACGGTTGATTACGACGAAGATTTGTCGAAGTTTCAGGGTGAAGAAAAATTGCGTGGTCTTCGGCCTGCGTTCGGTAAAGAGAGTACGATCACTGCGGGTAATGCTTCTAATATCTCTGATGGAGCTGCGGCTGTTTTGGTTTTTGATGATAAGAAAAAGGATGCGCTTGGCTTAAAGCCCGCTGCGAAAATCCTTGGCCATTCGAATGTGGCGTTGACGCCAGACTGGTTTACGATTGCACCGATTCAAGCCATTAACAAACTGTGCGAAAAACTAAATATCAAAGTTGGCGACGTTGATTTGTTCGAGATAAATGAAGCTTTCTCGCTTGTGGCTGAGGTGGCTATTCGAGAGTTGAGTTTGGATCGAGATAAAGTCAATGTTGCTGGTGGTGCGGTCGCTATCGGACATCCGATAGGTGCATCAGGAGCCCGCATTATTAATACGTTGGTACGGGCGATGGAGCTTCAAAACAAACGCCTTGGTATTGCGTGCCTTTGTATTGGTGGTGGGGAAGCTAGTGCCATCGCTGTTGAGCGGTGCGTGTAGTTTTGCAGCGGTAAGAGCTAGACTTTTTGTTACGACATTATGATCGCAAGACCGCGCAAGCTGAAGCGTGCGGCTCGTTGAAATATCCTTTTTTAATAGGCATTTACCTATGTTTGGTCAAACCGAAAATCCAGCCGATCAGTTTTCAAAATTTTGGTCCGACGCGATGACGCGGATGTCTGGGTCGGGTACACCGAATCCTTTTCAATCTGCGAACCAGGATGCCGTTAAGCAGATGCGACAAGCTTTTTTTGATTCCTGGGCAAAATCTTGCGAAGAATTCATGGCCTCTGAAACTTTTCTCAAGGCCATGAAAAAGTCTATGGACGATGGTCTGGTGTTCAAACAGCAGATGAACGAGTTTATGACCAAGGCGCTTCATGGTGCGAACATGCCTTCGCGGCAGGATACGGATTCGATTTTGCAGGCGCTAAGAAGTATGGAATCGCGCGTGCTAGAGAGTGTCGAGGATGTGTCTCGCCGTGTGACCGCCGTTGAAAAACGAGTGGCGACGGTAGAGTCAGCTAAGGGAAGTTCGTCTGGGAAACAAAAAGTTTCGTCACCCGAAAAAGGAAATGTATGATGGATATGGCTACGATGTCTGGTTTTTCCTGGATGAATCAATTTGCCAATATGCAGCAGGAATGGGAATCGTTCATGCGCAAGCTGAACATGACGCCAACAGTGGCGGAGATTGCCGGCAAAGTGCGTGTGGGGGCGACTCCGTCAGAAGCGGTTTATAAACTCGATAAATTGCAGTTGCTACAATATCAAACTGACGTCGCACAGCAGTACAGCACGCCGACGCTCGTAGTGTTTGCGCTTATCAATCGGCCTTACATTCTCGACCTCAAACCCGGCAAAAGCGTGGTGGCTCACTTCGTGAATAAAGGTTTTGATACTTACAACTTGGATTGGGGC
>JAJRPG010000044.1 GCA_024280855.1 Planctomycetota bacterium
CCAATCGGTGAGAATGATCTTTGGGCCATGTTCACGTAAAATGGCTAAGGCCTCTTTCCCATTTGTGGCGGTGAGGACTTCATATCCGGCCTCCTCTAATTCAAAGGCGGCGAGTTTGACGTTGTCTGGTATATCATCAACGACAAGAACTTTTATCATCCTACGCCTTTCTCGTGGGCTGCTAGGGCTGGACCCGTTGCGTTAAGCGTGATTGCGTCGCATCGGCTTGATGAATTTTCGGGTAGCGTATCGTACATGTCATGAAGTCTCGCCATTCTTTGATTCGTGGTCGCCTTCAAGGAACGATTTTATCACTTCCATAAGATGTTCTTCGTCGATGGGCTTGGTAACCAAAGTCGAGACGCCACTGACCATGATTTCGTCGCTTTCTGATGTAATCGCGTGGGCAGTGACCGCGATGATGGGGAGCAATTCAAATGACTTTTGCGCGCGTAAGCGTTTTGCTACTTCCTTGCCGTCTATGCCCGGTAGTGAAATGTCGAGTAGCAGGAGGTCCGGCTTGTTGGACGCCAGCCATTCCAGCCCCTCTTCGCCGGTTACGCATCCTGTGAAGTCGTATTCGAGGTCTTCCAATAGCCATTCGAATAATTTCATGTTGTCTGGGTTATCTTCGATGACCAAAACGTGTGGTGTTTTTCTTTGCATGGTTCCCGCGCCGGGAGGTCCGCTATGAGTCTGTGGTGGAGTATCGTTGATGGTAGACATCTATGATGCCCCCTGCACGCACACGATTGACTCACCGTCGTCGTTGTTTGTATTGGGTGCTAGCTCGCAAGCTAATTTTTCCGTTGAGAGCGTGGAGAGGTCATGGCCGTTTATGGGCAGGAGGACAGAGAATTCGCTGCCTTGGCCATAATCGCTGGAAACTTGAATCAGCCCGCCGTGCATCCGCACAAACTCTGCCGTAATAGCTAAGCCCAGCCCTGTACCGCCGACCTTACCAGCCGTGCCTTCTCCAAGCTGCGTGAATTTACCGAACAGCCTTTTGATGTCTTCTGGTTTAATGCCGATGCCTGTATCTTTGACGGAAAATCTAGCCACGGGAATTTTATTTTCATCTACATGTAAGTCAGTCTGTGTCAAAGACACTGTAATAGTTCCTTCGCGGCTATACTTAACGGCATTGGAAATTAGGTTGGTCATGATTTGCCTGATGCGTACGTGGTCGCCTTTGATGATTAGTGGTTCTGATGGCAGGTCAGTTTCTAACTTCAGCGATTTGGCATCGAACAAGGCTGAGGTGGATACTAAAGTTTCCTTCACAGAGTCTCGGAAGTCGAATGACGCGATATCCAGTTCCAACTTTCCTGCTTCAATTTTTGAAAAGTCGAGAATATCGTTTATTAATGCGAGAAGATGTTTGGCGTTGCGGTCGACGGTTTCCAATGCGTCGTAATCTCGTTCCGAAATAGTGCCATCAAGTTTTTTCATGAGTCGCCTGGTGAATCCAATGATGGAATTCATCGGGGTGCGCAGTTCATGAGACATGTTAGCCAGGAAGTTACTTTTCGCTCTGGTGGCAATTTCCGATTCTGATCGAGCCTGTTCGACGGAATTGTTGACTGACTCCAAGGCCAATGCGTAGTCTTGTAAGGCTAGTTCCGTTTGTTTTCGCTCAGTAATGTCACGCACGATAGAGACGAATCGGCCCGATTCTCCAATTTCGGGCACGAATCGCAAAGAGACTTCGACGGAGATGTCTATGCCTTCTGATGTTCTTTGGTCGGTTTCAAAAACGAGCGTGTGCGATTCGCTTTCCATAAGCGGCTTAACCATCGCGTTGAACGAGTCTATAGTATATTTAGGTCGGATATCCACCATAGTCATCGACTGTAATTTTTCTAGCGAATAATGCACCTGTTCAACGGCGATTTGATTCGTGTATGTAATCTGTAACGTGTTCGGCTCGAACATGAATACACAATCTGCAGTGGCGTCCAGCGCTAATTTGAATTCGACAAGCTTTTTTTCCTGCTGTTTGCGTTCTTCTATATTTCGTACAATGCCCGTATATAGCCTTTTCCCGTTGACTATGATTTGACTAACTGACAGATCAATAGCAAATGTATGACCATCCTTGTGGCGGCCTATGACTTCTCGACCGATGCCAATGACTTTCGCGACGCCGGTTTTCTTATAGGCGCTGAGATATTCGTCATGCTCCATGCGGTATGGCTGGGGCATGAGCATTTTGATGTTTTTCCTGATGATTTCGTGATGCTCATATCCAAACATGTCGAGTGTTGCCTGGTTGGCCGATTCGACGGTTCCATTTTCGTCAATGGTTATGATGGCATCGTCTGCGAAGTCGATTACGGCTGCGGTTTGCATTTTGCTTTCACGCAATTGCTTCTGGGCCTGGGTTCGCTGCTGGTAAGTACACATGTTTTGCATGGACAGGCCAAATATCGGAACCATGTACGAAAATGCTTTTAGACCATGAGCAATGTTAAAGCAGTTGTCGTGTAGCTCCTGCGAACCAAAGGCCATATATAGCTGGGTGGCGATTTGAGGTATGATAGACAGCATCAAAGACAGGCCGAAATACGTTCGATGCTTTTTATAGTAGAGAGGGAAAATCCAAAAGGCGCAGAGCATATAAGGAACAATCGGGTAGATGTCGTAAGGTCGGGTGATGACCGCGCCTGGGAACATCGTTTGCGGGAGGGACTGAGATGTCGCACACACGTGAATAATTACATAAGCCATTGCAATAAAGATTGAGCTCATGACGAGAATGATTACATTCCCGGACGATTTCAATTTGTGCGATTTCGTAATTGCGAATAATCCGACGCCAACAAGGAGAATGACGGCGTTAAAGGTGCGGCAAATAGCCCATGTAAAAGGTATCAGATTTGTATTGTCCGCGACGGCTTCGATTAAGCGGTCTGCCGCGAATGTATGAAAGGCGTCCATGGCTCCGGCGCACGCCAAGGCGACACCAATAACCAGGAGTGACGGTTCTTTTGTCAGGCGATATTGCATAAAGGCCAGTACGATGACGAAGGCGGCGGAACAAACAGCCGTCCATTCGAGAATGGTGTGTGTAAAACTTCCCTTAAGCGCAAGATAGGCATATTCCTGGAAAGTCGCATCGGCTGAAATGCCAGGCCAGGGTGAAGGGGTTTGTAGTTTGGGGGTTGCTAAACTGACGTTGCCTAACAGTAGTATGAACGGCACGATGCAAACAGCAACTACGGCGATAAGCGGAAATGCCACTTCTTTGGCATCTTTGTTTTTGATAGGTAATAAACTGGCAGATGTATTATTGATAGTAGCCATCGACGTCACTTATTATTTCGTGATAGTGATTGATCATCAGCCGATGCAACTCAACGGTCCTTCCTAATTTTTCCCTTTAGGCTATGGCTCCATGCTGCTACGCCCTAAAGCAGTGGCATCGTCTGTTAATGAACATCGACTGGTCGGGAGGTGACCTAAAGAGCAGAGGCCTGATTAGACTATACGTAAGGTATTCAGGGCCCAATAGCTGCATTGGCTAGTGTTGCGTGTAGGGTAAACCACCTTAGTCCGGCTGGAATTTATGTGCAATCTCCCCGAGCTGTCAGGCGTTATTTTTGTCCTGCGATTTGGGCAGCTCAGATGGCCGATTTAGGGTTCGCCGCGTGAACTGATGAATTAAGGATGTGTGACAAGCGGCTACTCAGCCATTCGACTATCCGATTTCACGGCGTTGAAACGTGGCCACTGCGATGGCGATGATAGCCGTAGTCCAAAGGGAAGCATATCCGGTTGCATATCCCAAATATTCAAACGGCACTACCGTTTCGACGGTTTGGGCATGAAGTCCGTCGATGACCCAGAACAATCCTGCGTTGGGAACAATTTGGTAGGCAAAGCTCGCAAGCCAGGACGATTCGGTGTATTGCCCAAACGCATAGTCTGAAATAATGCCCAGACCAAGAACGGATGAGCAAATAATTAGCGTAGGCATTTGAGAAAATCTGGTGGATGCTGCCAAGGCGACAGCCGCGGTGATGACGGTTATCAAAAGGACCAAATAGGCCGCGATGATGACCTGCCCGCCGACAAAATTGCTGAAAAATGGGATAATCTCCCAATGCTCATCAAGCTTAGCCACAGCCACGACTGCGAGGGTCAGCATGGGTGTAAGAAACATGAGATTCGTCGTGGGGAAATCTTTCCCGTGAAGGTAATTTCTAAATGCCGCGATGAGCAGTGAAATGATGACCGCTCCCGAACCTAGTACGAGGACTGGCCCGTCCCAGGGGTCACTGGTGTTCTGTAAGACGCCGTGGCGCTGGGCAAGTACGAATACGAGAAAACTGACGTAATAGGCCAGTGATAGTGCGGAAACAAGGCCTATGAACTTGCCTAGAATGAACACCGGGCGAGAGATGGGCTTGGAAATCACAGACAGCACGGTCTTATTTTCGATCTCTCGAGTTAAAATTCCTGCCGCACAGAAGACCGACAAGAACAAACCGCTAATCAGCAACGTAGAAAGTCCAAGGTCGAGTAGGAGTTTGTCGTCGTCCTCCAGGGTGAAGCCTGCTAGGGAGACATTTAGGACTAGAAGTAGGGCTGTGGCGAGCAGGATGACGCCGTAAATTGGCTGACGAATCGTCTCAATGAAAGTGTTATGAGCTACCGTGTATAATCGTTGCCACATGAGAATGACTGACCTATTTACGACGTTCGTTTCGGAGGGAACGGCTGGCTACCAACACACGGTTGGCAGTCGCAGGGCGATATTGTACCCTGTGTCCCCTCGGTTACAAGCTGCTTCCTAACAGCGAGCTACGTTACTAATGGATACGTCTGGGTTATGATCCGGGTTCGGCGAAATGAGCAAGACATAGAGAATCAACTATATGGCTGAATTACAAGAAAATCGATCTCCGCACCAGTTTCGGCGTGCCCAAAGCGTAGCTAGCGTTGGGTTTGTGCTTCAGTTGTTGTCGTATGGCACGATGGTGGGTATTTCCATCTGGTCAAGGTCTGATGCCATCTATTCGGTGTCCAGGTTTATGCTGATCGGATTACCCATCTGGCTGGTTCTGGCTCTGGTATTTAAGCAGATGCGCCGGGTGGCAGATGAGGCGTTGGAAACCGAACAGCTTAAGCGGGCCAGGGTGGAAGGTGGCACGGAATCCATTTTTGAGCTTGACGACGACGCGCTTCTTTTAGAGCAAAATCGCCTTCGCTGGATGCTGCGTTGGCTGTTGCCTGCCGGGACTGTATTGGTCGCCTCAATTTTAATACTTGGCCATTTTGTCGGGTGGACGTGGAGTCTTGAGCAGGCGTTCGCCACTGAGGGGGATGGTCGTGTGCATCCTACTGGCAACCCAACGCTGATGATGTGGTTTGTCATCGGGATTGGTTTTGTCAGCTTTTTGTATGCCCGATACGCGGTAGCGCTTTCCAGGTTGGCGAATTGGCGTTTGCTTCGTGCCGGTGCTGCGTGCATGGCTGGTAACGCGATTGGCTGTCTTGTTCTGGCTTTTGCCCTCATGGCTACCTCGACATTTGAATGGGCCGAGCCTTTGGCTTCTTATGCCGTACGGGTTTTGTTGGTCGTTTTAGGTATTGAGTTTACGGCTAATTTCGTTTTAGATTTTTACAGACCTCGCTCATCAGGTATTATTCCGAGACCTTCATTCGACAGTAGATTGTTGGGGCTAATCAGCGAGCCTGGCGGAATCGCTAAGTCTATCGCCGAAACCATGAACTATCAGTTCGGGTTTGAGGTGTCGTCTACTTGGTTTTATCAGCTACTCCAGCGTTGGCTATTCCCCATTACCGTCGCAACTTTTATCGCCGTCATATCATTGAGCAGTGTCGTTGTTATTGATGCCGACGAACAGGCCGTGGTTGAGCGTTTTGGCCGCGTTGTGGGCGGGGATTCGTCCGTCCTGTCACCTGGATTGCACTTGAAATTACCGTACCCGATTGATGTCGTATATCGCGCTCCAGTAAATCGCATTAGCGAGGTTGTGATTGGCGAAGCTGAAGACGACGATCACGACGATCATCACGCGATAGTGTGGACCGAGGCCCATGATTTCGTGCCAGAGATGATGCTGTTAGTTGCTTCACGTCCTGCGGGTCATGACGCTTCTGATAGGGCAGAGCAGGATGTTGAAACGGCTCCTTTGGAAGATGGGACACAAGGCCAAGCTGTGAGCTTGCTTATGGTTTCGATTCCCATCGAGTATCGTATTAAGGACATTCAACAATATCTGCATAACTATAAAGACCCTGTCGCATTGCTTGAGCATATTGCTTATCGTTATTTAACTGACTACGCATCGAGTGTCGATGTGGACGAGTTAATCGGACCAGGCCGAAATGAGTTTAACGTCAATTTGCAACGAATGATTCAAACGCGTCTCGATGAGTTGGAGCTTGGAATAGAAATCGTATTTGCCGGTGTGAGTGAAGCGCATCCGCCAGCTAAGGATGGTGTTGCGGCTTCTTTTCAATATGTAATTTCTGCTGAAACAGGGCGAGCGGCTACCATCAACACTGCGAAAGGTGTGGCTCAGGCGACGTTGATTGGCGTAGCCGGTACGGTTGCCCGGGCCAAGCTGCTTGATAAAGCTATTCAATCGCGCAATAAACTCCGAGTAGACTCGACTTCGAGCGAGGCGTCGCTAGAAGAATCTGAAGAACGCGTGCTTGATTTGCTTATGGGGAATTCCGGTAAAGGCATTGGGCCTCTTTATGGCAAGGCTGCTTCGATCATTGCAGGGGCTCGGTCGCAGGCATCCAAGAATGTCAGCGCAGTCGCGTATAACGCGCGGGTGTTTGGCACGGAAGTTGCGGCTTATGAAGCTGCCCCAGAGCTATACAAGCAGCGAAAAATGTTAGAGGTGTATGAAGATATTGATGATGTGCGTAAGTATATCATCGTTGGCAATACTGAAAATCTAATTATTACTTATGAAACGTCGGAACAAGGCGGACTTGATCGTGTGTTGACGGAAGGGTTGACGAAATAATTCCTTCGTCATGTGGATGAGTCTGCGAAAACGTGGACACCTTGAGGAGATAGGTGAGTATGAAAAACTTTGGCACAATAGTCGCGGCCATGTTTGTGACGGCGGTTCTGGTGTTGTATATGTGTACGTTTCAGGTGCGGTTTACCGAGGTAGCCATCAAGAAAACCTGGGGAAAAACCACCGGTACTGCGATTGATGAACCAGGATTGCAATTCAAGTGGCCTCGCCCTATTCAGGATGTTGTCGTTTATGATAAACGCATCCGCACGCTGGAGGATCGCACTGAGGAAACCAGAACGGTTGACGGCAAGAATTTGCTCATCACCACGTTTACGCTTTGGCGTATAGAAGATCCGATTAAATTCCATACGAATTTTCCTGATTCCGTTGAGGATGGGATTAAGAAACTGCGAACGACCATCGTGACGCATAAACATGCGATAGTCGGTGAGCGAACGTTTGGCGAATTTGTT
This sequence comes from Planctomycetota bacterium, assembly GCA_024280855.1. Taxonomy (GTDB): domain Bacteria; phylum Planctomycetota; class Phycisphaerae; order UBA1845; family UBA1845; genus JAJRPG01. The sequence goes on from JAJRPG010000044.1 coordinate 7,484, forward strand.
TCTACTGATCCATCAAAAAGAAAAATTCGTGAAATCGAGCAGGAGCTACAGGCCGCTATCGCCAAAGATGCGCATGAAGAATATGGCATTGAAATAGTTGATTTTGGTGTCAGAAAGCTTGGCTTACCTGAGACTGTGACTACGGATATTTTTAGAAGTATGAAAGCCGATCAAGATCGACTCGCTTCGAGATATGTAGCAGAAGGTGACGCTAAGGCGGGTAACATCCTGGCTGATGCGGAGGCGACCAAGGATCGCATCATGGCCGCGGCGGAGGAACGCGTGGCCGAGATTTTACGCGAGGCGCAGGAAGTGGTCGGTGGCTATTACAAGGAGTTTGATAAGCATCCTGAGTTGCGCATTTTCCTGGATAAATTGCGAACGGCCCGCGAGGCACTGAAAGAGCGAACCACACTGATTATTGATGCGGCTAAGGAGTCGCCGTTCGATGTATTTGATAAGGATGTACGCGATCGACTAGGGAAATAGTACCGGTTTTTCTGTGGCGAGACGCGGCGGAAAGCGGGAATAGTATGTATTTTTACGCGATGAGCGTATGGATTAAACGATAATGCACGATCACGACGACCAAAATCAAGATACTTACGACAGTCCTGTTGTCGATGAACACGCCCATCGAAACTTAGGCGGCGCGGAAGAGCCTTTGGATGCGGCTAACCAGTCTTTGTCCGATGCGCTTATCTCCAGCTTTCGTATTCTCAAGGGCATCATGATCGTATTGATGTTCCTGTTCGTTTTCTCGAATGTGCGCAGCGTGGATACGAGTGAGCAGGCGTTGCAGTTGAGACTGGGTTCATTATATGATGTGCATGATCCCGGTTTGGTTTGGGCAATGCCATATCCGATCGATGAAATTGTGCCTATGCCCACGAAAAAGAGTAACGAATTACTCATCAACAGCCATAGTTTTAATCGGCATGCATCAGAGAGGGGCATGCCATTAGCTGTCATCGCACGCGACGCCACAGAGGGATTGGACCCTGTCCATGATGGTGCGTTGCTCACCGCTGATGCGGGCCTGGTTCACACCCAATGGAAAATAACCTACAAAATTGATGATCTGCGAAGTTTTGTTTCCATAGTCGAAGGCGACAATGTAGAGACGGCGGAGTCGTTGATACGGAGTTATATCGAAACGGTTGGCGTGCATGTCGCGTCTGAACTTACGGCTGAGGAGATCATTCGGACGCGGTTGGAATATGTGCGTTCCGAGATGAAGAAACGTGTCAATGAGCGGTTGCGTGCTATCAATAGTGGCATAGACGTGACACAAGTGGAGATGTATGAGCCTACGCCACCGTTGCAAGTGCGTTCGTCGTTTGATAATGCACAAATGGCTGAGAATCGTCAGCGAGCGGTGATTGCTCAAGCTGAGCAGGCGAGGGTGAAGATTTTGAATGAGTCAGCCGGTGCCGCTTATGCGGAGCTTATCGAGGCGTTAGATCGTCGAGAAAATGCCAAAGCTGAGGGGCGTTCTTTGGATGATTCGCAGCGTGAAATTGATCGCATTTTGAATACGCTCGTCGAAGGCTCCGCTGGTATTTTACTGAAAGAAGCCGGGGCGCAGCTGTCGGTGTTGGTAGGGCAAATCCAAAGCGATGTGGAGTTGTATCGCACCTTGTTACCAGAATATGAGAGCAACCCTGATTTGCTTATAGCTAGGCTTTGGGAGCAGACGAGAGGATCAATTTTCAAAAACCCAGGCGTGACTAAAATATATCGTCCGTTGGGCTGTCAATTCAGGTTGACGATACCGCTTGATCCCAAGGAGACGCAGTTGGCTGAGGAGAGGCGCTTAGCCGTGGAAAAATATGACATCGGCAAGCTCAAGGGACGCAGGAAGTCGGTATTGATTAATACGCAATAATGCATTTGAGTCTCTCGTGAGCATGGCTGATTTGGGCATGGTTCCGATCGCTTTTGAGTTAGGGAATTGAAAAGGTAGCCGTATGGCCGGTACTAAATTGCCTGTGGTTCAAACCGCTGGCCTATGTAAGACATTCAAAGATTTTTGGCGCAGGCCTCGTGTTGACGCTGTCAAAGACTTAAGTATGGAAATCCACGCGGGCGAGGTGTTCGGTCTGCTTGGGCCTAATGGTTCTGGGAAGACCACGACCATTAAGATGCTCCTTGGGTTATTGTATCCGACACATGGTCGCATTTCGTTGTTCGGAAAGCCTCCGACTGACGTATCCGTGAAGGCGCGTATCGGCTTTCTTCCCGAAGAATCATATCTTTATAGATTTTTATCGGCCCGGGAAACGTTGGACTTTTTTGGTCGGCTATTTCGATTGCCTAAAAAAATACGAGAGGATCGCACGACTCGATTGCTGGATATGGTTGGCTTGTCGCATGAAGCGGACAGGCCTGTGGGCGAGTTTAGCAAAGGTATGGCCAGGCGCATTGGCTTGGCGCAAGCGCTGATAAATGATCCAGAGTTTTTGATATTAGATGAGCCTACGTCTGGTCTTGACCCCATCGGCGCACGACAAATTAAGGATGTCATACGCAGTTTAGGTCAAAAAGGAAAGACGATTTTGTTGTCGAGCCATGTACTTTCGGATGTTGAAGACGTGTGTGATAACGTGGCTATACTGTACGGCGGGCAAGAGCAGGCCGTGGGCAGTATTGACGATCTTTTGTGTCAACAAAATGTCACTCAAATTACCATGCCTACGATTTCAGACAAGACAATCCGCGAAGTGAAAGATTTGATCTTGCGGCTGGAAAAAACAAACGCAGACGTGACTCATCCACGGCACAAGTTAGAAGATTTCTTTCTTCAAATTGTTAGTCAGGCACAAGCTACCGAAGTGAAAACGTCTGGTGCGCGAGCTGGCGGTGAAGTTCCTGAATTTTTGAAAACAGCTACGACGACGGTCATGGTCGATTTAGTAGGCTCATTAGTGGCTGCTGGAACTACGCCAGAGCCGTTAGTGGTGTCGGCGATGCCCAAAATATCGAAAAAGAAATCTGATTCTACCAGTGGCGTACTCAATGAACTGCTTGGTAAAGAGCCTGTCGAAGATGATGCACCAGACGAGCCGTCTGCTTCGCTGAATTCGGATGCGCCAGTTGCGCCAACTAAGCCGACGATAGCCGCTGATTCTCAGGTGATTGATTCTTTACTTCAAGGCGAAAATAAAGAGTCAGATGATACAGCATCGAGTGAGCCAAACGCATGATGCAGGTTTGGACGATAGCGCGTCAGATGATAGCTGAGGGCATCCGGATGAAGATCGCCCTTGTGTTTTTTGTACTCATAGCAGCCATTGTCTTTGGCCTACCATTCTCGGTGACGGGTGACAGTTCTCTTACAGGCGCGGTGCAAAGCTTCATGTCATACAGCCTTATGGCCACTGGCTTGTTGTTGGGTGTACTGACGATATTCATGTGTAGGTCGTTGTCGGACGAGTTTGTCCATCACCAAATGTTTCTTGTCGTGACGAAGCCGGTCGCCCGCTGGCAGATCATCCTTGGGAAATGGTTGGGGATGAGCCTGTTTAACGCTACATTTTTGCTGTTTTCTGGCGCGTCGATGTATGGCATGGTTCACTATATTAAATGGACGCATCCGCCGCAAGATGAGGTTTATGACGAGCAAGAGCTTAATAATGAAGTGTTGGTCGCTCGTCATACACGAAGCAGGGATATGAGCATTCCAAACTTTCCGGCCTTGGCGGAAGCTGAATATCAGCGTGACCTGGAGCAGGGAAAGTATGAGCAACAGCCAAATTTCAACCCTCGTCAGCAGCGTCGGAGCCTGGAAAAAAAGTACGAGGCAAGATGGCGTGTGATTGGCCCATATGAAACTCGAGAATTTTTCTTTAAGAACATTTTATGCGATCGGTCACCGGATAAAGAAATTCAAATACGTTACAAAGCCGATGTTGCAGGCTATGAAAAAGACGAAATTTACAGGGCGATTTGGAGGGTAGGGGACAAGGAGAAAGGTGCGGAGGCGTATGAGCTACATGTGCGGCATGTGATTGATCGCTTCCACACCATGCGCGTCCCGGCCAATGCCGTGGCTGATGACCATACGCTTAAAGTTACAGTAGTAAACGTCAATCCGTTTGAAGGTGAACAGCAAAAAGGCAACGTGTTAAACATTCGTAAGTCTGACGGGATACAGGTATTGTTTATTGTTGGCTCGTTCGAGTGGAATTTGATTCGCCTGCTATCGATGATGATGTTCAAATTGATGTTTCTAGGGGCTGTAGGACTGATGATGGCTACCGTATTTTCGTATCCCGTGGCATGTCTCACATCCTTTACGGTGTATATGTTAGCTGGTACGCGTAGCTTTCTTGAAGAAGCTTTAGATTTTATGACGGATCGTAATGGTTCGATGTTTTCGTCAGCCTCTGAATTCGCCATTCAGTCAATTGCCTATTTGTATAACATGGTGCAATGGGTGATACCGAGTTTCAGTCGCTATGACGCTGTTGAAGATTTTGTTAATGGTCGCAATGTTTCATTGGTGTGGGTGCTTTCGGCTCTAGGGGAATTGGTCATCATTAAAACAGTCGTCATATTGGGCTTGGCTATTTTCTTTTTCTATCGACGAGAGGTCGCCGAAGTTTCTGTATAATGGTAAAGGTGTCTTTGGAAAATCCGGGCTTAGTTGTCGGACGGTATCATCGCTAACATGTCGCAATTCAATCTTGATTCATTGCCTCAACATCTTCGAGCCAGGCAGGCCGCGCGCAGGTATGAACGCGGTGTACAATTATTTTGTATTTTATTAGCTATCGTGTGCGTGGTCGCTGCTGGTTTTTTGCACAAGCCCATTAACCAAATAAGACAATCACATCAATTGGTGATTGACCCCTCTAGTTTAGCGGGCTTGCCACCTGATTTAGCCTTGCTGGGCAAGCTTGGGACGTTTCGCGCATTGGCTATTGATTGGGCGTCTATTCGGGCTAATCGTTTGAAAATCGAAGGCAAAAATTATGAGGCGATGGAATTGCACAGTATTATATGCAAACTTGCGCCGCGTTTTCCGCGCGTATGGGCCAACGCCGCCTGGAACATGGCCTATAACA
>JAJRPG010000045.1 GCA_024280855.1 Planctomycetota bacterium
GGACTGGTTACGCGAGTTTCTAGTTCATCGAATCCAATTGCCCAATTTTTGGCCTCAGAAATTGAAATGGGCTACGCCAGCTTACACGTCCGCCCATATCTGAACGATGGCTGAAAATGAGGATTCTTCAACAGGCTGATAGGATGCAGTTGGTTAATGTTGGATTAGAGGAATGGGCGTTGTACAGCCCCGCGCCAGTAACGGCCAAGTTACCACTGAACGTGCAATTTGTTATCTTCGGGCTGGCGAATTTATAAAGGTATATTCCGCCTCCTAATCTAGCGGTATTTCCGCTGAATGTGCAATTGGTTATGGGGGGATTAGTGCCGCCAATGTAGATCGCGCCACCCAATCCGAATGTATTGGTATTGTCGATGGCCGAGTTACCTATGAAAGAGCAGTCAGTTACAGAGAGTCCTTCGCCTAAGACAGCGTTGAGCATCCCACCGCCAACTTGGGCGATGTTTCCTCGGAACGTGGAATTTTTAATAACCGGATATGATTCCAGGTAGTTGAACATCCCTCCGCCGCTCCTAACAGCTGTGTTCTCACTGAACGAGCAGTTGGTTACTATCGGGCTAGCAGAGATATTGCACATGCCGCCACCAAAATCGGCAGTATTTCGACTGAACGTGCAATTGGTGACTGTCGGGCTTGCAGGGTAGGAGTTGAGCATTCCGCCGCCAATAGGTTCTACGAAAACTGATGTATCCCCCGTCCCGCCCGTAATCGTAAACCCATCCAACACCGTCGCTGCCGTCTCTCCGTTTACGCACCGAACCACTGTAACGCCGCTACCCAAATCAGGCACAGTTGTCGCGTCGATGATTGTTGTGGCCGGGCCGTCTGCGCTGCGCAAAGTGATGGCTTTGCCGATGAAATCTATAGCTTCGTGGTAGGTGCCGGGCGCGACCTCGATAGTGTCGGTGTCTACAGATGCGTCGATGGCATCTTGAATGGAGCAAAATGGATCGACCAAGCTGCCGGTTCCGGGGGTTGGGCAGTTGTTGACATCGACGTAGATGGTTGTCTGAGCGCTAGCTGCACACGTCAAAGCCAAAGAGATAGCCAAGGTTGTCCATGCACGCATTAGTCTTGCCATGCGAGGTTGGCTATTGGTTGCACTTCTAATAATTCTCAAAACCTACCCCTCAATTACATATAGAACACGTCTGAACTGTGAACGTCCATGCTATCAGTTGCCGCGTTTGATAACAAGGGAATTCGTAGGGATTCTATTGCATCGGGCTTATAGGCTGATTAAGGGGTGGAGTCAGGTTAGGGCCGGCGCACGAAAAACGCCGGTTTCGATTTTTTCGTCTTAGACCAGTTGTGGAACTGGATTCCTGCCTGCGCGGGAATGAGGGATGAGGTGGTTGGCGAGACTGTTCACTTCAATCCATTCCCCACCCTTTGCCAGTAGGCAAAGAATGGGGTACCAGCACCAGATTGGAGACCCCACGCCAATGCCAATTGGCAACGGGGGGGGACTCCATGGCTCGCAGTGGTTTATTTTCTTCTCGTGTAGCTAAGCTCTATCACTTTGTAATTTTCGCCGGCGTGGAGGTCTATGATGGCGAAGGTGAATTTGTCGTCGCCATCTGGTGTCGAAACATATTTCACGGTCCGGCCATGGACGTTGAGTTGTGGTTCGTCCATCGTGCCGTACATTGTGGTCACGCCAGTCTTGGGGTGACGGGAACCTGACATTTTCAATAACTCAGTACTCATGTTCGAGTGCCATGTGCTGACATAAAGATTTTTGTAATTGTCGTATCCCATCATGCCTACGCCTTCATAGGGCATACCCATCATGGAGCCTGTGTGCTGTTCCATAATCCAGTTTCCGCCGAGTACGGATTTGAAGGTTGAGACGCCGGTCGATTCCATTGGGGGTGAACCTGGCCCGCCCATCCACATTTTGGTTACTGTATCCCATGTGCCTACCATTTTTTGTAAATGCTTGTGGGCATCGCCCGGCTGCATGAGCTTCATGTAATCCTGCATTTGGGCCATCTCTTCCGCCGACATTTTAGGCATACCTGCTGGTGGCTTTCCGCCGTTATCCTGAGATAGTACACGGTTCGTAGCTACGGCACAAAGGCCAATCGCAAGCACGGTTAGCCAAGTCTTTTTCGAGTGCATATTTTTTCTCCTCAATAGTAGGGGGTGATTAATGGCACGAACTCTGGCTACAATGATAACAGGGCAGGGATGCGATTCAAGTTAGGGCATATCCGGTGTTGATTATGATCTTAAAGATGGCTTGTGGATTCCATAACCCAGGGCGGCTTACATCCATATTTTCGTTGAGTTAGAAGTGGGAATTTGTTACAATGCGATGCGAAGGGGAAGTGGATATGAACCATTTCAAGCTATTGGGCATAGTTGTCTCACTGATGTTGAGTTCATCTGTCTATGCGGATGATTTTTTGCAACGATACGAAGGCGATGTTTTACCCATCGATCCTGCTGCCGACTTGAAGACTAAGTTGGCGATAGTTTTCAAGTTCGTAGCGACCGAGATTTAGTGGGTAGTCTTGTTGCAAGTAATATTTAGGAACTCCGTCATGCAAACTGCATATAAACCAATTGTATTCGCCGCGTGGGCAGTTGCCCTGTTCGCCGTCAGCATTCGAGCCGACGAAGCACTGTACCGTTACGAAGGTGATGTTATTCCACAGAACCCTTCTGCCGGTTGGACAGTTTTTCAGCCATGCGTCGAGACGTGCCAGGAATTGTTAGAGGACGGGCACTTCGTGCTTGAATGGAGCGGTGGATATCCCTTTGCTAATTATTCGCTTCAGATAAGCGAGTCGCCTTCAGTACCACCGCCCACATTATGGGTCGAATGGCGTTACAGATCTAATCAACCCAAACCGCCGTTTGATAGCTCTTGCGATGGCGTTTTCAGCCTCTTTTACCGTGACATTAACGAAATAATCCGATTGTTCGCCGATACGGCGTTGACACCGTTTGGACAAGGGTTCATAAACAATTTGAGTATCGAGGATTTTCATCTGTATCGTTTTGAAACTACAGATGGAGTGAATTACCGCGTTTCAGTAGATGGCAATGTGCTTGTCAACTCAGTAGGCGTCAATAACCTTGGTGATTTTGCATCGCTACGCTTTGGCGGCCAAGGCGGTTGTGACGCGGCGTTTTTTCCAACGCGCAACGAATGGGATTTCATTCGCTATGGCACGGTTTCCTTTGGCGAACAAATTGTGGCTACGGACCCGCCCAGCGGGTTCGTTAGTCCGTTACAGTATCCCAATTTGGATCAATTTCACATAACATTCGACTCTGCGAACTATATATTTGTGGATGATATAACTGTCACATCCACGGCATTTACCACTCCTCAAGTTCTGGAAACCCGTCGGCGCGAAAACGATGAGCCGAGCATGGTTGAGGTCGTTTTGGATCAACCGATCCCGCTGGGCCAAACAACCACATTCACTATTACCGATGGTGTCACAACCAATATCGTGTCCTACACCTACGGTTGCCCGCTTGTTGCTGACAATGTTGACTCCGACGGAGACACGATCCTCGACTGCGTGGATCAGTGCCCAGGTCAAGACGATACGATCGACACCGACTCCGATGGCACACCTGATTGCTTGGACGGCTGCCCCGCCGACCCTAACAAGATAGACCCCGGCCAATGCGGCTGCGGCCAACCAGAAGACAATATCGGTGATAGCGATGGCGACTCCGTAGCCGACTGCATAGATCAATGTCCGGGAGGAAACGACACGATCGACCTAAACGAAAACAACACCCCCGACTGCGCCGAAGCTATCCCGGCTGTATCAACTTGGGGGTTGGTGGTTTTGACCTTGCTGCTGCTAACTATGGCTAAGTGCGCTCTGCGACACACAACAGCCGAAAATGGCAGGCAATAGCCATGCCCTACACGGGATGGGCGTCGGGACTAACCTTGGGTTATTTCATCGCCCGAAAGTTTTCGACGAACACGCCGCCGCGATGTTCGTAATTGTTGTATTGATCGAAGCTCGGTGCGCCGGGTGAAAATAAAACGGCGTCACCAGCGATGGCCACTTCGCGGGCAAATAATAATGCCGATTTCAGGGAGTCGCATTCTTTCACTTCGCAACCGTTGTTAGGATGTCGCAAGTCCGCGCGGGCTGAAGCCCGCGGCTCGTTTAGTAAGGCGCATTGCTGCATAATGGCTTGGGCGAATTCCGGGCCTGATTCTCCTATGCAAATGATGACGCGACATTTGCTTGTCATGACCTTGGCCCAGTCGGTTAGGGGGTGTGGTTTTTGTTGGCCTCCTACGATGGCGATGATGGGGCGGTCTAATGATTGGACGGCGCTGAGGGTAGCTGTGGGGGCGGTTGATTTTGAGTCGTTGTAATAATCTACGCCTTCGATTGTGCCTATATGTTCAAGGCGATGGGGTAGGCCTGGGAACGAGGCTAAGGTTTCTCGGATTGGTGCATTTCCTAAGCCGAGTAACTGACACGCGGATAGCGCTGTTGATGCGTTAGTCTGGTTGTGAGCGCCGGGGATACAAAGTTCGATTTCGTCATGCTTCATAGCTGGGCGAATGATGCGGCTCCTTGGCGTGTTGATATTTTTCGTGAACATGGATTCGGTTTCACCATCTAGTGGCCCTAGTACGATTCCTTTTTTCAAGTGTCCATCGCCTAAGATGTTGCGTTTAGCTAGGGCGTATCGTTCAAATGTTCCGTGGCGGTCGAGGTGCTGGGGGGAGAGGTTGGTGATGATAGCTAGGTCCGGCTGCCAGTTGATGGTTGGGAGGTCTTCGAGTTGGGCGCTGGATAATTCGAGAATGACCAGGTCGCTCGGAAGCATCTCGCCGAGCAGTGGTAAAAGTGAACGTCCGATGTTTCCTCCCAGATGCACGTTGGTGAACGGTGTGAGAGAGGCTACGAGTTGGTGGCTTAGCACATGGGCTAGTATGGCGCAGGTCGTGCTTTTGCCGAATGTTCCGGTTACGCCGATGACGGTAGCTGGGCATCGTTGGCAAAATAGGTTGATTTCCGTCGTCCAGGGGATTTCGCGTTTTATGATTTCGTTAAAAAAATCAGATCGTCGTTTGTTCACGGCGGGGTTGATGATAGCTAGGTCGATGTCGGTGAGGACGCTGGTGTCGTGGCCTCCTAGTTGAGTTTTGATGTTTAGGCCCTCCAAGCTGGCGAGGGAAGCCTGTAAGGTGTCGGCGTGGGCCCGATCTGTCACGGTGACTTGTGCCCCTTGCCCTGCGAGCCAGCGCGAGACAGCGACGCCTCCCTGGAATCGGCCTAGTCCGACGACCAGGATGCGGCTATTTTTTAACGAGCCTAAACTGGGTAGTGGTTGAGTCTGTACCGACACCGGGTTTGATTCGTTCAGGGGCTTTGAGCTGTCATTTCGCATAAGGGTATTTTACGGCTGTGATGGTTTGCTTCAACCGGGGGCTGGGTTCTGGGATAATTTCCCATTCTCGAATATCTTTCCCCACCCTTCGGGAGTACCCGAAGAATGGGCACCCGGCAGCCAATCGTGACTATCGCGTGATTTAGGGTCTCAAGAGGGGGCGATTTGTTGACAGGCCTCTTGGCGTACCCGTATAACTAGCTTGTGTCTAAAGGGTCGCCGGGGGTGGTGACAGGATTTGACGAGCAAGTGAGGAGTACGCATGGCTGGGATACCAAATACTTGGTTTAGAGCGTTTTCAATATGGCGTCCGCTGGTTTTGGTGGTCTTAGCCGTGGTTTTGGCTGGGTGTCCTGCGGCTGTTGAGCCAACACCTGACGGCGGTGGGGGCGATCCGGGTACTGATGTTCCCGTGACTGCTTCAATTGTGAATTTTACGGCTGACACGCAAGTCGATTTGACGCTTCCTTTTGTCTCGGTGCTATACACGGTTGGTAATTTGTCGGATGGCGCGACGATTTCGACATTTTTTGTGCCAGTTATCGGCGTTTCGCCTAATGTGCTGGAAGATGGCGATCGTGTTGTGATTGATGAGGCTAGTGCGTTAATCGCTAGCGAGGGTGCTTTTGAGTTTGTGCCAGCTACTGCTGGTTCGGGCAATTTCCTGGCTGGAGTTACGATCGTTTCGGCTGATGGCATGACGACGGTGGATGCGCTTAGTAGTGGTCGCATTACGGTCGAGGGACTTCCTGATCCGCAATTCATTTTGCCCATGGCGGATGCCGGAGAAGACTTTTTCTCTGTGGACCGTGAGGATGATGTGCTAATCACGTTTGACGCTGGCGATCCGGAAAACGATGTACAGTGGCGTGTGTTTTATCTTGAATTGACGGATTGTGTGCGAACGTCGGATATTCCTGGTGTAGCTTTGGATGAGCTAGGTACACAGGTTGGATCACCTGGTACTGGAAATGTTGGTGCGGTTACGCTGCCCACAGCGGATCTGGAAGGCGGCTGTTATCAGCTTGGTATTTCAGCTACGGATAGCGGTAGTTCTATCGCTACGACCGTGGATCGGGGTAATGACGAGCTAATCATAACGAACATTGCAGGCCCTATTGTGCTTGTTATCGACGTGTTAGGCGTTTCTCCACCGAGCGTGACATTTACTGCGCCGGGTTCGCTGGACGAAACGATTACGGTGGGCGCAAGCTTCTCAATTCGATTTGACGCAACAGTCAATCAGCCTAATGCTACGGGCGATATTACGTTGTTTTATGATGACGATCGTGATGGTACGAACGGTTTTACTTCGATTATTTCGGGCTTGGTTCATACCGATTCGCCTTTTGTAGTCTCATTGCCCACGGACGTGGCTGAAGGGATTATCAACATAGGGGCAGCTATCGACGATGGTGTCAATCCGGTTCAGTACGACTACGCTGTTGGAACGATAACGGTCTCGAATTGAGTGATCTTTTGGTATCCAAATCCAGCTAGTCAGGGCCACGGGGATGGCACTGCTTCATTATTCGCCTTGATGTATCTATATTCCAGCTTGGATAATTGCCTAATTACCCGGCGGCGTCAGATGCTGGCAAGTTGATAATATGGCAATCGCTCACTCAGGTTATAGACACCTGCCCCGATAATTCTGGGGCTTATCACCACTGGCGCTGCTGTATCAAGGGTTTTAGTTGACAGACACTTAGCCAGAGCGATACGATTGCTGCGGTGCTATGTAGGAGAGACGCGCAGAGTGCAGTTGTCCAGGGCGATTCCCAGGGTGACATGCTTGAGACGTTCGTCGATCCGGCTTCGTTGTTGGCTGATCTAATTAGTCATCAGGGGCAGTGGGGCAGAGGCATGGCGTGAGGTATGATTGGTTTTCTTCGCGGGTGAGAAGGGGGATATGCTTTCTACCGCGACGGCAAATTGTGGTATGGCGAACTGGCTGACGCCGGGTCGTTGGTTTCGAAGTGTTTAGAAGCACTTTGGGCGTATTAGGGAGTGGCAGCAACTATGTTTACTGATTCAAAGGCAAGGCAGTCCTGGGTTCGAATTATAGCCTCGTTGATCGCGGTGGTTATCGTTTGGTCCGCAGGCACACCTGACGTCCAAGCCGGTGAGAGAAAATTCATCGTCATGCTGGCTCATTCCCCCAAGCAGTTTGGCGGAAATCTACCTCCGGGCGGGCTAGTAGATAGAGCTGTCATCGACAATGCTTATTTCAAGTTAGACCCAAACGATGGTGTCGATACTTTTGTCGAGTATTGGGAAGAGGTTAGCTATGGTGATGTCACCGCGGCTGGTATTACGACGGACTGGATAAATCTTCCATGGGCGATTCAGGGGACGGCTGGTAATACGCCGTCTGATTTTACTTTTCTACGGACAGGGGTTTCTATACTGACACCATTTTTCTATGGGGTATCTGAGACGTTTGCTAATTCCCAGTCGATGATCATCACCGATATTGATGGCGATCCTAACACTGTTGACAATGGGCCTTTCCCTGGAGCTTTCGGGCCAGGAGGAAGCGATACTGGGAAAAGGAGCGGAGTGGCTGTTTATATGCCCGGTCAGCGATTCCTGGATATGGATGGCGATGGCAGGTGGGATGGCCTGGACGAAGCTAATAATCAGATGGACCACGATAGAAACAGCATTCCTGACCTGGGAGGTGCGTGGATCGATATTGATGGTAACGGTCAGCCTAATAACGCTGTTGGCTGCATTTTTCATGACGATTCAGACAATGATCAACGCCCAGACTGCTGTCCGGATGGACCAGGCCTGTTAAGCTGTGGCGGTCTGCGGGAGGAAGAAATTCCTACTGCGACAAGTACCGTACTTATCACAGCTTGTCCACCAACGACTTCTATGGTTACAGTTCGTGGTCAGATGGTAACGGTGAATGACTGTAACGGAAACGGGATTCCGGACGCTTGCGACGTATTAAGCATGACCACAGGTCTGGCGTGTGCGGGGTCTCCTGAGTGCGTAGCCACTGGATGGTTGGATGATCTTGATTTTTTTGACGTACCGATCAATCCTTGTGGTGTTAGACCGGGTACAACCGACAGTATCCTAAGTCCGGATTTGTTGCCGCGTGTAACAGTGGCCAATTCTTGCACAGGTGTTCCTGATGGTATTCCTGACGAATGCCAGTTCGAAAATTGGGACATGAGTCTCAACATTTCGAATCAATCAGCGCTATGCACGAGTGAAATGCCTAACATGTCGGGCATGCCGTCACCAGGTTGTCCCGATGACAATTTGGATATGTGCATTGTACGCTTGCAAAGTGGGCCAGCTACGCCTATGCGGTGTGAATATGATGATAGCAATGGCGACAACATACTCGATGTGGTTGAACCGTACGAGAGTTTCCTGAGGATTGGTCACCATCTTGCGGTGGGGCCTACTGGCGATCCTGATCCGGGAATTGAACTTGATGTGAACACGTCTTTTGGACGTGAATACATCACTAACAATTATCCAGGAAATGCAGATAAAATTATTGATCAATCACTAACGAGAAAACTCTGGGCAGTACACGATCCGATGGGAAACACAGTCAGTTGTGTATGTAAGGATGGTCGACCTTGCCGGACGTTGGGTAGGTGTATTGGTACTTTCTTGCTGTGTGAAACTTCTTCGGACTGCGCCCCAGGACGAAGCTGCGACAATAGTACGGTGGTATCAGGTATGTGCCCGGCCGGCGAGCATATATCTTATACCTCACCTGATCGTTGGTTTGAATCTGGAATAACCACGAAAATGGTGAACGTGAATTTCAATGGCATAGGTAAAGGCACAGCAGAACCTAGTTGGTACAAAGATGCTTGGAAGGACCGGTATCCAAGTTCTATACATGGTAGTTGTATGTCCAGTTGTACGCCGAATTGTCAACCGGATGAATGCGTGCCTGTTTGGGATGCCGTTCGCGCTGCCAATCCGACTTCTTTTGGCAGCCCCAGTCAACGTATCGACGTACCTAATATGACTGAATTCCAAGGAAACCAACGTCGTTATTTTGATGCTAATCGAGGCGGTCTTAAAGGAGGGGGTATCGGTTGGACCGGAATGGGCAATCAGGATGTGGATTTTTCTACTCGCTTTTTTGAGGCCAACTTTGGTGCCGTTACCATTATGCCCGAAGAAATGAACGGCTTGAACACGCCGCTAGTGCTTTTTGATAGTTTGGTTGAACATGATGATTTGCCGTCATCCAAATATCATCAAGGTGGCGATCAGCGACTGGGTGAAGTGACTTCACCGTCGAATAATGACATCTGGGGACAGGACTTGTCCCCAGCCAATGGGGTTGATGGTTTCATTGCCGCTGCTGGCCCTTATGCCGGTGCTGGAAACGGGAACCTAAATACTGACGCCGGTAATGTGCTTTCTATGGAGCTATTGACCTGGCGCTGGGAAGAGCCGTTTAACGATGCCCAGGCGTGGGAGGGACAGGCTGGCAGACTCTATGTCAGACCAAGCCCAGATCATCCTTATGCCGGACAGCTTGGTGAAGGTCTTGGCTTCCGAGATTTCAATTTGGATGGTTTGCTGGATCAAGGAGAAGTGCGTCCTGTTGGCTCTGAAAACTATTTGGTTGATTCATTTATAGAACGAGCTCGTATACCTGGAACTCAAACCGCGTATCCATTCAATCGTCAGCGTCTCATGGAGGAATGCGTGGAGTCGTTGGACAGCATTATCGACTTTGATCTTTTCGTCGATTCCAATGCGCTTGATGCCGCAGGGTGTGCAAATGCTGTTTGGCCTGCTTTCGCACCTGCTCAATATGGTAGTCATTTTGTGAGTCCTGCAGGAGCGGTGTCTGGCATTGTTTTGTTGCCAAACGGGTCGCATAACCCCGGAGACTTTCTATTAGCACCTTTATTTTATTCCATTCACAATGATGATAGCAGCAATTCAAGTACAGTGGTCTCTCCAGAATTGAACTGGAATTTAGCCTTCCATGATCTTGTTATAGAACTCGCTCCAGGAGGTGCTGCTAACGATCAACAGGTAGCCTATTCCGCTCACGAGTACTTGCATTCCTGGGAAGGATACCCCGATCTATACGACTACGATATCTTTCTTCCAACTAATGCCGGTGCGCAAATTAATGCACCCGCAGGCGGATGGGATATTATGGCGGTTAGTGGTATAACCACTCAGGGCTACGTCCATCCATCACCCATCTTGAAAGAAAGTCCGTGTAGTCAGTGGATTGAGCCAGTTGACTTGTCCACGATTCTTACACCAGGTGTTGACCAGCGTATCACGTTGCCTCCGTCAGAGTTTGTTCGTGATGAAAGCCACTTCTTCCTGGAGAACGAAGACATTCTAGGCGAGCGGTATTATTTCTGGTCGGTAGGAAGTGGGCTAAACAGGAATATGCCAGGTCCGGGCATGCTCATTCA
Organism: Planctomycetota bacterium; assembly: GCA_024280855.1. GTDB lineage: Bacteria > Planctomycetota > Phycisphaerae > UBA1845 > UBA1845 > JAJRPG01. Next base: position 10,848 of record JAJRPG010000045.1, read on the forward strand.
ACATACGGATGTTGGCGGAAACCCTGAGGCGCTTCCATCTGGCCAACAAAGTGCTACGCGGTTCCAATTTTTAATTGTTCAAGCTGACGGGCTGCGTCAACTTGAGGATGGCGTGACTCCTAACGGCGATGCTGGTGATCCGTTCCCTGGCACTACGAACAATACGTCGTTTACTTGTGATACGACTCCGCCTAGTCAGTGGTATAATTTCAATACCTGCAACGGGTTATCTGTGACTGATATTCAGGTAGACGGTAACGGTTCAGCCAGCGGCGTATTTAACTTGGTACCGACCAGCATTCCCAGCTTGCGTTTTTTGCAGCCCACTGGCGGTGAAACTAATAACAATGGCGTCTATTCGATTCGTACAAGAGTGGCGGATTCCTTTGGCGGAACGACCGTGCGTTTGTACTATACGACTGACAAAAATGATGTTTCAATTGGTAGCAATTTAATTGGCCTATTCAAGACTACCACACCAGGTACTAACGAATTTGATGTTGACTGGGATATTAACGGATTGTCGGATGGCCAATACTTCGTGTTTGCCGAGTTGGCCCCGGGTGTTGGTGCGGACAATCGAACGGAAAAAACAAATACCGCTCCGCGTAATGGCCGTAATAACAAAGGCGATGGTTCGCTAGTCGTGGACGATGTGAACATCGCGGGCAATGTGGCTCGCTTTGAGACCTGGGTCGTCCGTGCAACCAATGCGGCTGGGACTGATTGGGTAGTCAATAGTTCTTTATCTCAGCCGGATATTGGCTTGTGTGTTGGCGGTAGCGATAGTGGTGAAGCGTGCGATGTAGATGCTGACTGCGCCAGTAGCAACTGCGATACAGATCGCTTCGCTCATGCGACTACAGGCGTGCAGTACACGTCTGTTAATGGCGAAGTTATGTTTACGATCAACGAAGGTGCGATTCCTTTTACGATCGATGATACGGTAGCATTTAGTACCACCGGTATTACGGCTGCTAGTGCGCCGGTTACGATCCTCGGCGGAGCAATCTCTGAAGATCCAATTGCCGTCATCGTAGCTGCGCCGCTTTCTGGTACGTCGCCGCTAACGGTAGAATTTGATGGTCGTCAATCTACGGACCCTCGTGCCAGCCAGGCTTTGGGTTTTGAGTGGGACTTCGGTGATGGTTCGCCCACGGTGTCTGGTACGGCTGTGACAACTCATACTTATTCAGGAGCGCAGACGTTTACGGCGATACTAACAGTCACTAATTCGCAAACTACCCGTTCCGGCGAAGCTAGCGTTGATATTGTGTTGACCAACAATTCACCTAACGCTCAGATGTCAGTGACTCCTTTGAGTGGGCCTTCTCCATTGACCGTAGCGTTCAATTCGGCAGGCTCGTCGGATAACGAATCTGCGACGTCTGACCTGGTGTTTGAATGGGATTTCGGTGACGGCCAAACCGCTGGCACGGGTGTGCCTGGCGAATTCAATTCCGTTAATCATATTTATTTTGATGAGGGTGACTTTACGGCGTCACTGACGGTGACTGATCCAGGTGGGAAAAGAGACACCGTAACGCTTGATTTACTCGTGGGTAATACCAGGCCTGTTGCGGCGATTACGACGTCGTTACTGTTAGGTACGGACCCGCTAAGGGTTTCATTCGATGCGACTCGTTCAACGGATGCTGATGGCGATGCTCTTACGGTTGTGTGGACATTTGATGTGAACAATCCTTCCGATACGATCACGCAGGATTTGTCAGCGATAGCTTCGGATGCGGATGGCTCGGTTGAGCATACTTATCGCACGGCCACGGGCCAATCGTCGGCGAGCTTTACGGCGACGGCGGTGATCATGGATGCACGGGGCGCATCAGTTAAAACGAGCTTTAATATCGTCGTGAATGAAGCGCCGTTTGGTGCGGACCAGCCTCGGGCCAGATTCTCGATCGCTCCGAACCCACCGTTGCAAGGCGTTGCGTTCACGGGGGATGCTTCGGCGTCGTTTGATAGCCCCGACCCAGATGTTGCGTTAGCCGCCTACGATTGGAATTGGGGTGATAACTCCACTAGCTCTGGTATGCTGGTCAGCCACACATTTGTCAATTCTGGTCGCTATGCGATCACGCTATCGGTGACAGATGCCGACGGAAACGTGAACAGTAACACGCAGATTGTTGCGGTAGCTGCGGGTCGTGGTGGGGATTCCGACAATCGTGATCCTGTGGCGATTATTGGTACTGGCCCGCGTTCGGGTAGTGTGCCCTTGACTATTGAGTTTAACGGTTTGAATTCGTTCGATCTTGATGGCGATCCGCTTGAGTTTACATGGCAGATACATTTTGAGAATACGCTAGTGAATACGCTGGCAGGGCCTATCGTGACGGAAACCTTTGAAACTGCCGGCGTTTACACCGTGACGCTTTTGGTGAGTGATGGCCAAGGTGGGCTTGGAATCAGTGAGGCCAGGGTTGTCGAAGTGGACCCACGGGTGGGCGCGCCAGGTCAAGCTGATCCCGGAGCTGGCCAGGCTACGCCGGGTGATACGACTGGCACGACGCCGGGCATTTGCGGCTTAGGTATGGTGACAAGCATGTTTGGTTCGCTCGTTGGGCTGCTAGGTATGATGGTTTCACGGCGACGTAGTTTTTGGTCGTAAATAAGCCTTCTCAGGTTAAACAACACGCATCGCCCTGGTCTAATCTTTATTGATTGGGCCAGGGCGTTTTATTTTTGGCGGAGTTGTATATAATCCCCCGTGTGGAAACGTTGCCTCAGACATCTCAATCGCCTCCTGAGCATGGTCGACGCTGGCTAGGCATCTGGCTTGCGCCTGGGGTTGCCCTGACGGCGTCACTCGTCTTGTTTGTTTGCGCTCAGCCTCAGCGATGTTGCTCCGTAATATCGAGTGGTGCTGCGGACCGGGCGGTCTCCTGGGCATCAGCCTCTCCTGTCCTTGCTTGCGCGGCTACGCATGATTACATCAATGACATAATGGTGACACCTCATATACGGCAGGTTTTTTGTGGTCGTAGTTCTGGGGCCATTGTGGCGGCTGCTTCTCGTCAGAATTTCCTCGCTCACATGGGTGGGCTGCACGGTCCATAGCTCGTTTGCCCATAGCCGCACCGTATTCCGTTCGTCATCCGTTCATCTGGTTTGAAATTAGATTGTATTACGCAAGATAGGGTAGTTGTATGTCAGTAGGCGCACTCACATCATCGATGATTAAGTCGGTGAAATCGCTTCCAAGAAAATTATTCGGTACACGCAATGATAGGTTGCTGAAAGTTTATCATCGTCACATACCGGCTATCGGTGATTTTGAAGATCAAATATCCGCTGATTTCGATCAGCGATTCGCAACTGCATTAGAACAAGAAACAACAGATGATTTGTCAGACGAGCAGATAGTCGCCTTGCAACAGCGGATACGTGTGGATGAAAGTGGCGATCTTCGTGAGCGCTGCGATAGCCTTCGTGAGCGCATCGTGCCACAGATGCAGGCGTTCGAAGAGTGGTGGCTAAGTGTTCCCGATGAAAAACGTCAGGATAGTTATCTCAAGGAAGAGTTTCGTAAACGATTCGCAATTTTCTTGGAATTATTGGACCGCGAAAGTATTATTGCGGAGTCTTTTGCTGTGTTACGTGAAGCGTCACGAAGGGCGCAGGCGCATCGTCATTTCGATAGCCAACTGATTGGGGGGCGCGTTCTTTTTGAAGGTAAAATCGCCGAAATGAAAACCGGCGAAGGGAAGACGATTGTATGCCATCTAGCTGCGTTTGTTCGCGTTTTATGTGGGCATAAGATTCATGTGGTGACGGTCAACGACTATCTGGTCCAGCGAGATGCGGAATTTGCCGCGCCCATTTTTGAGCTGTTAGGCATCACCGTGGGTTTCATTCAATCGCAACTCGATCCTTCCGGTCGTGAAGGTATGCGTCAACATGCGTATGGTTGTGATGTGACGTATGGGACCAATAGCGAATTCGGTTTCGATTATCTTCGCGACAATATGAAAACGCGGTATGAGGATCAAGTGCAAGGCCCGCTGGACTTTGTTATTGTTGATGAAGTCGATTCGATTCTGATCGACGAAGCGCGGACGCCGCTGATTATTTCAGGCCCAGCCGAGGACGACGTTACCCGTTATGGCCGATCGAATCATGTGGCGGAGGAGCTTGTCCGACGTCAGGTGACATGGGATCGCAAAGTTCGGGCGACGGTGAGTAAGTACGACGGTCAGGCGAGAAGCATTCCCAAGCTCGATGATGCGATGGGCATCCTTGGTTATAAAAAGAAAAAAGATTCATCAGCTAAAGGTGGAGATAGCAGCGACGACAAAAAAGATGCCACCAATGCGGCACCGGAGAAATTTCTTCTAGGCCCGGATTTTCTTACTGACGATCAGGTCGAAGCTATTCAGATTTATGAAAACGATATTTTGCAAATCCCGCCTGCCGAGCAATATCGACGTTATTTCATTACGCAAATGGAGCGCAAGCAGGTCGGTTTGACGCATGAAGGCGTGACCATTGCCCAAGAGCTATTGGACATGGGAAGTCTTTATAGCGGCGCAAATATGGAATGGCCTCACTTGATTGAAAATTCGTTGCGTGCTCATAAGGTCTATCAGCGAGATACTGATTATGTCGTGCAAAATGGCGAAATCATTATTGTCGATCAGTTTACCGGCAGGCTCATGCACGGACGGCAGTGGTCGGATGGTTTGCACCAGTCCGTAGAGGCGCGTGAGCATGTTCAGGTCAAAGAGGAAACGCAAACGCTAGCTACGATTACCATCCAAAACTTTATTAAGCTTTACAAGACTAAGGCCGGCATGACGGGAACTGCGTTGACTGAAGCTTCTGAGTTTGACAAAATTTATCAGCTTGAAGTGATAGAAATACCGACGAATCGTCCGGTCAATCGAGTCGACCATAACGATAAGATGTATCGTGACGTTGACGAGAAATATAATGCGATTGTTGAAGAAGTAAGAGAAATCCACAGGCGTGGCCGACCGGCCGATCCTTTTTTGATGAACGACGTGCTCACCGCGCTCAAGCCGATTATGAAACGTCAAAACCAGGACACGACCCAGCTTGAGGAGGCTTTGAAGCAGTTCAATAATGCTGAACTTGGCGATCGAAAAGTTATTCAGTTTATGGTTGAGACTTACGACGATTGCATGGGAGATATCGCGCGAGGACGGCCTGTGCTTGTGGGTACGACGAGCGTTGAGAATTCCGAAAAACTTTCTAATTTATTGACTAGCCGTTATGGCATTGACCATGAAGTGCTAAACGCGAAAAACCACTCGCGCGAAGCGGAGATTGTTGCGAAGGCTGGGTTTTCTACTGTTCCAGACAAAGGCTCCGACCGCACGCCGCTGGGGAACGTCACCATTGCTACCAATATGGCTGGTCGTGGCACGGACATTAAACTTGGCCCAGACGTGGTCTATCAGACGTGTAAAGTGCCTGAAACACTACCTGATGGCATCGCTTCAAGTACACTATATCCCGCTAATTCTAGTAAATGCTGCATCCATTGCGAGGAGTACGACGCATCAACAAATTGCGCCCACTGTTATAAGCCAAAACTAGACCCCCGTTTTCCGGAGTTGGGGCGTAAGGTTTGTTCGCTTAATGTGCCATGTGGGTTGCACATTATCGCGACAGAGCGTCATGAATCGCGTCGAATTGATAATCAGCTTCGCGGTCGTTCTGGTCGTCAGGGTGATCCTGGTTCGTCTCGCTTTTCTCTCTCGTTAGCCGATGAGTTGTTGAAATTGTTCATGTCCGATTGGATGCTCAAAATGATGGAGCGTCTGGGCTTTACTGACGGATCAAGCCTGGAGGATAAACGTCTTACCAAGGGGATTGAACGTGCGCAGCGAAAAGTTGAAGAGCGAAATTTCTCCACGCGAAAACATTTGCTCGAATGGGACGAGCCTATGGACTTTCAGCGTAAGGAATTTTATTCTTCCCGGCAGCGCATTCTGGAGCAGCGTGATCTGCCCGGTTTAATTTTTAACACCACATTAGATTCAATCTCGGCGACCCTCGACCAGTTTCTTGGCGGTGGGTATATGCGCTTGTGCATCGCTGAGTGGTGTCGGTCGCAGTTCAATATCGTGATCGAGGAGGATAATGTAGACGATAGCGAACTAGAATCTGCGCAAAAAAGTGTGCGGCGCAAAGCGATTGACGATGCCACGGACGAAATTCGCACTTCGCTGGGTGAGTATATTGATCCTGAAGAGTCATCTGCTAACTGGGACGTTGGCGGTTTGTTGCATTGGGCGCAGCGATCGTACAAGATTTCATTGTCGCAAAATCAAATGCGTAAAATGGAACCACGAGACATCGAGGATGCGCTGTGTGAAGCTGCTCAGCGACATTTCAACGAACTCGACCTAAGTGGGTTAGCCATATTTTTAGACGCCCATTATCCGTATCGTGCACTAGCGGAGTGGACGCGTAGTAAGTTTGACATCAAACTTGACGAAAGCGAATTAGCCGAGATGCCTGTCGATGAAATCGGAACGCTGGTTGAGACTCGTGTAGAGCAGGCTTATGAACATCGTCAGTTATCCTACCCTATCGAGTGGTGTATGGAGCGTGCATTCGGAGATGCGAATCCTGACCTTGCGACTGCGCCAGCGTTGGTGGTGAACTGGGCCAATGCTAAATACGATGCGGATTGGACCGTTGAAGATGTGCAAGATCTGAAACCCCAGGCTGTTCAAGAAAAACTTTTAGATGTAGCCAAAGCGTATCTTGAGACAGGCTTAGCTGAGCAAATAGATCAGCAAATAGCCAATGGTGATGAAGCGTCTGTGGTCGAGTGGGCTAAGCAGCGTTTCGGTGCTGCATGGAATCAAAAGCAGTTCGACGCGGATTCTTCTGATCTTTCCGAGGCGATTTTCAAGCAAGGCAAGGAAATGCTTCGTTGGGAACTTACTCGATTAGAGCAATTTGTATTACTGCGCATTTACGACCAGGCCTGGAAAGATCACCTGCTCGAAATGGATCATCTTAAAAGCTCGATCATGCAACGGCCTCTTGGCGGGGACCAATCTCACCCTCAAAGTCAGTATTCAATTGAAGGCCGAGATTTATTTCGTCAGATGTGGGTGCGCATCGCCAATCGCGTGACGGACGTTATTTTCAAAGTGCGGGCTACGGCGTCACCACAGCAAACTACTCGAACCAGTTCTGCCGCACAGCGCATGACGTTTGGCCACGCGGATTCGACGGGGGCAGGGTTTACGGGGACGTCGCGCGATGAATCGGCTGCGATGAAGGCTCAAGGTGCGGAAACTAAAACGGAGCCTATTCGTAGAGACCAGCCAAAGGTTAAGCGGAACGATCCATGCCCGTGCGGTAGTGGGAAAAAATATAAACAGTGTCACGGCAAAAATCCGTAAGGATCAGTGACGCGGTCTTGGCATGAATCTAAGGGCCAATACGAATAGGCTCGTTACGCAGGAATTTTTCCAGGCGTTTTGAAAGTTCTCGCAGTAGCCGGTCCTCATCATGTTTTTCTGCGAGAATCATCGCCCGCTGAATAGTGTCGATCGCCAGGTCAAATTGATTGGATTCAGCTTGAGCGGTGGCTAATGTCATTAGCGCGATCGGATTGTACGGCGTGCGTCGAACAACGGATGACGCCAGCTTAGTTGCTTGTTCGCCATTACGAATGGCTTCGTCGGGGTGCATGGACAAAACATTTGCTAAATATGTTTTCGCTTTCAAATATTCTGGATGGCGACGCACGGTATCGTACAAAATGACGACCGCGTCCTTCTCTCGATTTTTTCCCAGCAATAATTGAGCCAGTGAAAAAGAGGCTCTGCCGCGATTGGGATCAATGCGTAATGAGGCAAAATATAACTGAATAGCAGCCTCGGTATATCCCGCGTCACGTTGCAAATCTCCGAAATGATGGAGGGCTACGACGTCTTTTGGGTCAAGTTCTAACGCCTGTTGATAATGCTTCGCGGCGTCTTGCGACTTCAACCGATCTTTGAGTGCGTCTGCATAATTGGTATGGGCGATAGCGCTGTTGGGAGAAATTTTTACTCCGCGTTGCCACAAGGAATGATCTGATGACCAGTAGTAGCATTGAACGATGGTCGCCTGAGTCAGGATGGTAGAGATGCTCACCAGCATAAGGGCTGCGAGATAACGGAATTCGCGTTTGTCACGCCACCATCGAGAATTGAAAACTTGTAGCACGCCCGCGCCAGCGAACACCGCAAACCCCATGCAGGAAAGATAGCTGTAACGGTCTGCCACCAGTTGAGGCCCGCTTTGTGCAATACCCAGTACCGGCGAAACGCTTACGGCATACACCGCCAGTACCGCTAACAAGGCGGGTACTTTCTTGCGTAACCAAATGCTGGCTACGACGGTTGAAAATAAAATGATACCGCTAATGAAAAACATGGAGCCTAGCAGTATTTCTCTCGACGGAATGGGATACAAAGGCCCAAGCCCAAACGGCAGTAAAGTCTTTTGTAAATAAAACACCAGTCCATAACAAGCTTGTGCGATCCTGGCTAAAGCGTCATGATTTTCCATTGTATAAAGAGCGCCGCCTTCTTCCTGAGCAATGATCGCGCGCACGCCAGCCAGTATCGCAATAAGAAGGAACGGTAACTTTTCGAGAATCATGTGTCGCAAATGGATACGTTGATGATGCGCTCTTGGTACATGTCGCCTTAGCGGAAAGCGGTCTATGGCAAGTAGTACCAGTGGCAAGGTCATCGCGGAGGCTTTGGCTAATAGCGATACCATGCAACTGATTATGGACAAAACAAACATGACGCGGGCGAGTGACTTTGATTGCCTTGTTGGTAGAGGATTTGTCTCGTCATGAAAAGCTACATATCGTAAGTATAGCCATATTGATGTCACATAGAAAAATCCACTAAGCACATCTCGACGTTCTGCAATCCAAGCCACCGATTCCACGCGTAGCGGATGCACCGCAAACCATAACGCTGCCAACCCTGCCGCAATAACCGTTCGATGATTTCGGCGATCCGAAGTACGATTGGTGCCTTCCCAAATGAGTCTTCGAGCGACAAAATAAAAGGCCAAGGCGGTCAGGATATGCCATTGAACATTTGTCAGGTGATAAAGAAATGCATCAGGCCCCCAAAGCGCAAAATCGACGGTGTAGCTCCACCAGGTCAGGGGATGAAAGTGCCCGCCGAAGGACGTGGTCCACATCCATTTGACATTGTCCCATGAGATATTTTCGATGTGTCGGTTGTAGGATACGAGTTTATCGTCGTCCCATTCAACATAGCCAGCCATCAGCGCAGGCAGATAGGCCATGATGATCACCAGCACGAGCGCCGCAGGCGTTAGTAAGCGCCACCAGGAGGCACGATCGACTTGCTTCTCCAGACGAAAGGTTCGCATGGAACCACTCTGCGAGAGCAGGGGATCAGGAGGCGGGGAAGCGAACGGGTCCAAAGGGTCAGCGTTTGTCACGCGGATATGATAGGGCGGATGTACAACATCGCCAAGATCAGTGAAATTATGGTAGGATTGAGCAAAGAACTATCAACGTGCATCCATGTATGAACTTGAAGAGCGGGCCATGGGAGTCGTGCAAATGAAAACAAGATCAATATCTGGTGCGATATTGTTGCTACTTACGGGATGCGGTTTCACGCATCAATTACCACTATATTCTGATTATCAATCCATACGATTAAATCAGCCTGTACCAGCCAAGTATGACCAAAGCGATACCACATCTATTTCGAGACTCACGGATTGGGAGTACGCGACTGGAGCTGACGAATCCTTTGGAATTATTGTTAACGATGCAGGTGATGTAGTTGGCAAGAAATACCAAATGAGTGGGGAAGAAGGATCGCTATTGACAATGATGTTTAAGAGGCGAGAAAAGACTGAGTGGGAGATTGATATAAAAGCATCTACTCAGGAGAAGGTCTATCAGGCTTTGAGAAGCAAAATAAATCAACTCCAATTTGTTGGAAGTAAACGCGACTGGGAAGGGTTGCTGCAATCTGCTGAGGCGCGGGGCGATATAGCCGATCGTTCGTTCAGGTATCAGGTGGTGAAAGACGTTAAATTATTCCCTGCCATTCGCTCGACTTGTTGGATGCTGTACTGGGAAAAGCCAAATATCCTTAAAATCGCTATAGAAGAAAGAATAGATATTTCTCCTGTCGTCTGGACTGTGTTGGGTTGGGGGTACTGGTTGGTGACCGGAAAGATTAATTGAATTAGGGGGGCGTTGTCCAAAGGATATTACCGACTCTGACCCTTGAGCCAAAGTTGTAGACGCATGTTGGCCGACTTATACTTCATGGGCGTAATGTAAGGCCGAGTATATACGCTATTGGGATGCTGCGAGGATTGTTGTTGATGAACAAAATCTATTGGCTAAGTTTATTGCCCTTGTTCGCGCTTTGTAGTGGAGGGTGTAGCACGACGGATTTGATTTGGAATCCATTTGAGCTTGAGACTATCATTCCCTTCGCTGGCAAGCCCATCCACATTGCAATCGCCGATGCCAATAGCGGAGTTTTTGATGCCAACGACTGGGCATTAATAAAGCGGCAGTCTCCCTGGGACATGTTACAGCAAGATATCTCGGCTGATTTGTTGCGCTTAGTTACTGTTGAGCCTCTCAAGCCGTTTCAAATTGCGGCGATGCTGCAATCTGGAAGATGTCAGTATGCCATTCTGAGGCAGGCGGATGTAGCCGAATTTCTTGCCGGCGAACAAGAAGTGGATGTCTTGGCTAAGGGGAAGGTGTTAAGGCGGCAGGGCGTACTTGTCGCCAATAAGGAAAGCGGCATCACATCGCTAGCTACGCTTAAAGATAAACAGTTTGCGTTTGGCCCGCGCCACGACCCGGTTCTCTTTTTTGATGCGCTAAGAGTGTTGGATGAAGCGGGTGTTTCGCCTTCGGATATTCAACAGGAATTTGCGATCACTGGTTTCGAGGGATCGTTGCAAAATCATATTTCCTCTAGAGAAGCCGCCAAGGAAATCGTCTATAGGCCTGGAACGCCAGCCGGGGTTATTGAAGCTGCTGAATACGACGCTTATCCCGAAACTGGCGGCCTTTGGTTGCCGATATTATTCACGTTCAGTAAGGACCAGTTTGTGGAGCTGGGACGCACGGAAGTGATTGAAATGGAAAGTATTCCCGATGCAGTATTCGTGGCTAGTGCCTTAGCGGATAAACGCACTACGGAGAAAATCCGGCGACTACTACTCTCGCTCCATGAGCGTCATATAGAAGCTGTTCATTCGTTGGGGTTTTCCAAGTTTGAAGCCGGGAAAAGTGAGTAATAGTATCCGCGCTAAAGCGTGAGCGATGTGCGATCAAGGAAGATCATCATGCGACGTAAACAAATACAATTCACGGCTGGCATCATCTTGTTAGCCATGACACCTGCTTGGACGATTGCCCAGGAAAACAAGCAAGATGACACACCTGCGGCGGAGTCCGCGATGCGTCAGCTCATAGATCAGCTCGGCGACGCCAGTTTCGAGGTGCGGGCAGAGGCTACGCGACGCATTTGCAAGATGGGCCTGGTCGCAAGCGAGTATCTCAAACAAGCCGCAGCTACCGGGCAAGCTGAAATTTCCTTACGAGCGAAGCATCTACTAAAAACATTAGACGCACTCATGTTCAGTGGCGTGGAAGTTTCTTTAGCCGTCTCAGCTTCGACGGTGCGCTGGCACGAACCTGTGGATATTAAAATGACATTCACAAATCATTCTCCCGTGCCAGCTAGAGTTCCGTTTGAGCTTGGCTCGAAATCTTTAGCTAAAAGTCTGGAAGGGCGACAGGTCGGTGACATGTTAGACGCGGCGGAATATTTGCACATCACCGCACCGGATGGCTCTGACGTAAACATCATGCTGGACGATATTTCGGAGCATCCCGACGTAACTAATATCGTTGAGCATCGCGTGCAAGGTGGTACGGTTAGTACATTGGCTCCGGGAGAAAAGGCCGAGCTGACGCTTCGAGGTTTTAATCGAGGGTGGGCGCGGTATCCATTATACGAAAAAGGGGCGTATCGCATTTCGTTCGATTATACGCCTCAATGGAGCGACGATTCGCTGTTATCAGAAAAGGTGGGGCGGGTGGTTAGTAATGATGTGCAGATAAACATCTCCGAAGCTGCGCCGCTTTCGGTGTCTCGCCATCAGATTATGGGCGCTTTCAGTATTGCGTTAGAGAACGACCAATTTATAGCGCGGGCACATTGCCGGTCTGACAAGCCCATATTCATTAACAAAAATTTTGGCCTAAGGTTGCCCTTGTCTCAGGCTCGATGGGAATTCAGTACGCAGACCAAAATTATCGAAATCCCCGTAACGCCTGCGAGAGAAATTTTTGATCCGAATCTGATCGAAAAAATAGATGTAGACGAGTCGATTGTTGTTGCGAAAATTTCCCGGCAGGCATTGCAAGATTGGCTAACTCAGCGAAATGCTTCATTGGATGAGCCGGATGCGAAAATATGTTTTACATACGCCAATTGGTGTAATCGTACCTGGCAACTGCGCGAACAAATTCGCTCAAGCAAAAAAGGGACGAAGCCTCAGATTGCGGATGTCGCATTACCACGGCGCATTCTTTCAGCTAGACATGCGAGCAAGCCGCTAGCTTTGACGGTGGCGAATCATCAATGATGGCTATGACTTATCGTTTTCCGTTTACATGGGTAGAATAAGTAAAGTATGACGCAGGACACGCAACAATCTGGTTCGCCTACATCGACTGATGCCGCGCAAGACCCTTTTGCGGTTTCGCGTATGTCATTTGGCGATCACCTGGATGAATTGCGTCGAAGTCTTATCCGCGCACTCATCGGCGTATTGTTAGCTACGATTTTAGCTTTTGCGATAGGTGACCAAATTCTTGGGATTGTCATTAAGCCGTTACTTACCGTTCAATATGCCAACGGTCTTCAGCCTAGCCTGACGGTCCTTTCGCCGATGGGCGGCTTCACGGCTTATTTGAAAATTTCCTTCCTGTCGGGTTTGATTCTTGCGATGCCTTGGGCGCTTTATCAATTGTGGTCATTCATTGCCTCCGGTTTGCATAGTCATGAAAGGCGGTTCATCCGCACGCTCGCCCCGGCGTCGCTTGGTCTTTTTGTGGTTGGGGTGTTGTTTCTTTATTATATTGTGTTGCCGATCGTCTTGCATTTTTTCATCACTTTTAACAGCAGCTTTGGTCTGCCAAATTTAGAGTTATCACGATTTGAGAAAATGGTGCTTCCTGAGCATGTTGAAGGTCCGGCTGTCGCTGATGCAATCACTCCGGGAACCATGTCAGCTATGACAACTGACCCGACATCGCCCAAGCCGGGTGATTGGTGGATCAATACGACGACTCGTCGCATCATGTTCAAAACAGCTACGGACGTCTGGTCGGTTCCCTTGCAGCAGGGGGCGTTAGCTGCGCCCATGACAAGCCAATTCGCCCTGGATTCATATATCTCTTTCGTATTGATGCTTGCACTGGCCTTTGGAATTGCGTTTGAGACCCCCATCGCTGTCTTTTTCCTTTCCTGGTCGGGTATTGTGCCAATTGAGACGATGAAACGAGGCCGGCGATATGTGTTGTTAGCTATGGTATTCGTGTCAGCCGTTCTGACCCCGCCCGATGTCATCAGCCAAATTTTGCTAGCCGGGCCAATGTATCTTCTGTTTGAGATTGGCCTGTTCGTGTCCAAGATGACCCAGCGACCATAATTTCCTCGCAGAATTGAAACCATTTTGGCTTTCGGCTTGCACAATACCGTTGCAGGACATACGCTGCCTAACTTGTGTATTTTACGAGATAAAACGAGCCGCAGGCTTTAGCCTGCGCGGTGGCACGATGGTCTAAATTGCCGGTAATTTTTTGACTCGCTGCTTGAGAGTAGGAACGTCTTTGACAACTAAAACAAAACGATTGGCTGTGCGTGGTCAGCGTACCCGCAACCGCCTCGCGAGTCTGCTTGCTCGGGTAGGCTTTGGTGACGAGTATTTTCTTATTATCGTTTCCATCTTCATCGGTGGCTTGACCGGCGCTTTTGCGCATCTGTTTTATAACCTTATCGAGGCGGCTCACGCATTCGCTTATGGTCACGGAGACTCAGCTGGTCTTTATAATGGCCGAGTCTGGATGCTAGTTCTTCTGCCCGCAGTTGGTGGTTTAGCCGTGGGTATCATCACCGTGGCCTTTGCCAAGGAGGCCAAAGGTCATGGCGTGCCTGAAGTCATGGACGCCATGTCACGAAAGTCCGGCATCATCCGAGGTCGGGTCGCCGCCGCGAAAGCTGTCGCCTCTGCGCTGACCATCGGAACAGGAGGCTCAGCGGGTACCGAAGGACCAATTGTTCAGATTGGCGCTGCTATTGGTAGCCGACTCGGTCAATTTTTACATATTCATCCACGACAGATGGGCATCGTTGTAGCCTGTGGCGTATCCGCTGGTATTGCGGCTATTTTTAATGCGCCTATCGCCGGCGTGATGTTTGCCCTGGAAATTTTCCTCCGCGACTTTTCTTTCAAAACTTTTTCGCCCATCGTATTTAGCAGTGTGATTAGCTGTTCTGTGATGCACGCGCTTCGTTCTGACGATACGGCTATTTTTGAAGTGAACACGCTTCGTGACGCGGGGTACTTATTTTCAGGATATGAACTGCCGTTTTTTCTTGTACTTGGTGTTCTCTCTGCTATCGTAGCGGTTGGCTTTATTCGCGCTCTTTATATCACTGAAGACTTTTCCGATTGGCTGCGCGTGCCTGAATTCTCCAAGCCAGCCATTGGTGCCGCGTTGCTGGGATTATGTGGCGTGATATATGTTTCCTTATCTCACGACAACGCCGTCCCCGCGTTTTTCGGTAACGGTTACTCCGCGATTAATTTCCTCTTGGAATCAAGCGTGTTGACGAGTTCTGTGGGCTGGCTGCTGCTGATATGTGGCTTAAAAGCATTAGCCACCTGTTTAACGCTGGGCAGTGGCGGGTCTGGTGGTGTCTTTGCTCCGTCACTGTTGCTAGGCGCTACGCTCGGCGCAGCTTTTGGCATGACTCTGGCTTGGCTGGGTTGGATAGATACATCAGCCGTCAGCGCGTACGCGCTGGTTGGGATGGCTGCCCTCGTTGCAGGAACCACTCATGCGCCGCTAACCGCTATTGTCATGCTTTATGAAATCACGCGTGAACCCAAAGTGATTTTGCCCGTCATGTTCGCAGCTATCGTCGCCACCGCTGGGGCACAGCTTATGTTGCGCGACAGCATTTACACGCTTAAACTGCGACGGCGTGGCGTGCGTGTGGGGTCTGTGACTGACTTGACCATCTTGCGAAGAGTTACAGTGTCAGATGTACGACGCATCGACGCCGAATTCGTTCACCCTGCAGACCCACTACAAAACCTTCTGGACTTAGCCGGGCGGACCGAGGCCACAGATTTTGTTGTCGTAGACGACCACGACGCATTGCTGGGCGTAGTGACAGGTCGTGATATTCGCACCGCACTATTACAGCCGGAAGCCGTGTCACTTTTGATTGTTCAGGAACTGATGCGTTCCAATCTGACGCCTGTAACACCGGATGAAACCCTTGACGTCGTCCTGGATAAATTCGCTCGCAGCGATGTCGAATCCCTTCCCGTGGTGAGCGACCTTGAGACCGGCCCCGTTTTAGGTCTCATCACCCGCCGAGCGGTTATGCATAGCTATCAGCAGGAGCTTGACCGCCAGTCCCAATAATTTTGCGGACAATTATTTCGCCTGATTAAGCCAAAATGCCTATAGTATAAGCGTTAATTAGCTTCACCAGCTTGCATTATCGGTCGAAAATTTCGCTTAGAGAAAACCCCTAGATACAAAAACAGCACTTGTAAGAGAGGGGGGGATTTTGGTACGCTGTTACTGATTCTATTTTAAACGCCACGAATGGTTGCGACTGCAAGCTTGGGTTTCTTCGTTGATGAATAGCCGTGTGAAAGTGAAAACATTTATAACAAAAATTACGCTAGGGACGATTTGCGTATTGTCTTGGCTGCCTGCTGATGTGCAAGCCGGTCGCGTGATTTTTGTAGACCAGAATGCTGACGCATTTATAAGAGATGGATTTTCCTGGTGTACCGCTTTCCTAGAGCTAGGCCCTGCATTAGACCTCGCCGCGAATGCAGGTGGGGAGATTTCAGAAATTCGCGTCGCTCAGGGAGTATACACGCCGCCGCCGACTATCTTACCAGACGCACGGGACGCCACCGTGCAACTTATCAACGGCGTGGCTTTGATCGGTGGGTATGCCGGTTGTAGCGGTGCGATTCCCGACCAGCGAGACTTCTCGCGTTTTGAAACCACAATCTCCGGCGATCGGAACCGCGACGACGATCTACAGGCCTTAAGTGAAAACAGTTTTCACGTCGTCACCGGAGACGGCACTGACGCAACTGCGATCATTGATGGCTTCACCATTACCGCCGGATTCGCGCATGGAGACAGTCGATTCTCTTCACGTACCGGCGACCGCAACATCGGCGCGGGGATGGTCAATGATGGTGGAAGCCCCACCGTGAGAAACTGTATTTTTCAAGGTAATGACGCTGACATCGGTGGGGGGATGAAAAACCGCAACAGCAGCGTAACAGTCATCAACTCAATCTTTCGTGACAACGTCGCGGCATTTCTAAACGGTGGCGGCTTCGGCGGCGGCATGGACAATGAAAACAGTACGCCGACTATCATCAACTGCACTTTTGTTCGCAATACTTCAGGCGGGACGGGTGGGGGCATGTGCGTTCTCGGTAGCGACGTCAACATCTACAACAGCATTTTCTGGGACAACGCAGACAGTGGCCCGCAAGACGAGACGGCCCAAATTGAAGTTAGCTTTGGTAGCACCGTCAACGTTTTGCATTCCTGCATTCAGGACATTGCCCCTAATGACGCTCTGATCGCTTTCGGTGGGTCAGCTAATAACAACATCGATGATGATCCATTATTCGTGACGCTGCCTGACGACCTACACCTGACAACCGACTCGCCTTGTAGAGATACTGGCAATCAAAAACTGCTCTCAGCAGACATCCTTACGGACCTTGATGGCCACGCCAGGGTATTGTGCGATGACGTGGATATGGGCGCGTATGAATTTGGCGTTGGCGATCAGAATTGTGATGCTGTGGTGAACCTCTTTGACTTTGCGTCTTGGCCTGTGTGCATGAATGGACCTGACTTTGGTGTCATACCTATGACATGCCAGGCCTTTGATTATGCCACCGACCGCGACGTAGACCTGCTCGATTACGCCGCCTTTCAGCTTGCAATTACCGCAGCAAACTAAGAATGCTTGTTCGTTGATCCGTCCACAGCGCAATCTTTTGATCGCTACGCAAAGCAAGCCAGCCGTCTTTCGACTGCAACGCCTTCAATCGTTCATTCGAGTGAGCCATCACAACATACTCAGCTGACAATCGCCCTGCGTTACCCGAATCAGTATAATCGACCGCGTCTTGTTTACTCCGCCCGACCATGCCCGCATCCTCAGCAAGGCGAGCGAGCAAGGGAATCAATTCAAGATATCGGTTTGAAACATGAAAGGCAATCACGCCATCAGGTTTTAGTTTTTGCCTGTACAGTTGCAGCGCTTCCCGTGTCAGCAGATGGGCTGGGATTGCGTCAGAACTAAACGCATCTAAAATTATTATATCAAAGGAGTCGTTCTCCTCCGTCGCCATTGTCAGCCGACCGTCACCCAGGACCACATCGCACGTTCCCTGGCAGTCTTCAAGAAACGTAAAATAATTTGGATCACGCGCGATGCGTTCTACATCCGGGTCGATTTCATAAAACCGAAACGTCTGCCCTGTTTTTGCATAAGCCGCAATCGCACCAGCGCCCAAGCCAATGATGCCTACGCGCGTTTGGGGTTGTGTTGGCACAAGGGTTTTGAATACGTCTCCCAAAGGCCCGCTACGATGGTAATAGGCCAATGGCTCACTGCGCCTTGCAGCATCTGTAAACTGCATTCCGTGATTAGTGGTCCCATGAATAAGTTTAATCACGCCGCCATCTTGCTCTGCTACTACGCGCTTTACACCGAAAAAGTTTCGACAGGTCTCCAACGGTTGGCCTTGCTCAAGCGAACGATACGTCGCTATCGTCGCAAAAAACACGCCAAGTCCCAAGGCAAACCGAATCGGCTTTTCTTTGAATGCAAAGCAAACAAACGCCAGCGGCGCGAACAACGCAAACCACACGGCCCACGGGGGTGTGTCCGTCGCATTGCGCAGGCCATAAGTTAATCCCGCCGCTAGTCCTGCAAGCAGCAGGGGATGCGTAACATCTTTCAAATCAAACGCTCGTTCGTTCTTGTCTGTCGCTAACTTTGGCAATAGTAAACAAGCGAACATGACAGCCAATGGGTATTCCACAATGCTTGAGAAAATCGAAGGCGCAATCAACGCATTAAACACGCCGCCCATTACCCCGCCGAATGACATCCAAAGATAAAACTCGGTGAGATGATTAGCCGTCGGACGACTCTGAGCCAAACGCCCATGACAAACCAGCGTCGCAACAAAAAACGCAGTCAGATGGATGGCTATGGTTATCCAATGCAGCTTGGGGAATCCTACAAACGTAAAGACAACCAACGGAATCAGTAAGAAGGGCATTAGCGTAGAAGCACGAGACTGCGAGATGATCGGCTTGCGCGAAAACACAATTACGAAAGTCAACAGATACAGCGCAAGCGGCAGTACCCACAAAAGTGGAATGGGCGCTAAGTTACTGGTGATATGCGTCGTCACGCCAAGCATTAAGCTGGATGGTACAAATGCAGCAAAAATCCAAAAACCTCTGCTACGCCAATTGATGGACGCATCAGGCATTCGAAATTCATCAGGTTTTATTACTAACTTTTGAGTCGTTGCCGGTTGGCGGTTTATCATTAGCCAAGCACAAATCACTATCATGACAAGGAGAATGCCATAACCTATCCGCCATGCGTCGCTCTGTCCGGACAATGACATCATCGGCTCAAGCACAAGCGGGTAGGCCAGGAGCGCCAGCAAGCTACCCGCGTTGCTTGCGCCATATAAAAAATAAGGGTCTTTTGCATCAGGATGACCGCTGACTGCGAACCATTTTTGCAACAAAGGTCCAGTAGTCGATACCACGAAAAACGGCAAGCCCACTACCATCAGTAGTTTCATCAATAGCCAACCGACTGGATGCACGTCCGCCGATGGCGCATCTGAACCATTTATCACGATGGGCAACACCAGTAGTGGAAGGCAAAGTACCACGAGATGCGCAAGGCCTTGCTTTCGCACGCCCAGCCAAGACGTTGTAAAATGACTATACGCATATCCCGCTAGCAGCACCGCCTGAAAGAACAACATGCATGTATTCCATGTGGCCGGCGTTCCTCCGAAAAGAGGTAGAATCATCTTGCCGACCATAGGCTGAACCAAAAAAAGTAGCGTCGCACTGGCAAATAGAGTAATCGCAAAAGTCCACAAGATAGCCGACTGCGCCGGAGCGGCGACCGATAACTCGCATTGAGACGAGCTAACCGAAACGTCACTCATCGCTGCAGAGAAAGAATCATCTCGCGTATCAGCACAGCTTGTTTCAGGTACGGTCTTGGATGATGGGGGAGGCTGGACGTCGGGCGGCAATTTTGAACTTGGGGATATTGGTGTTGTCATATTGCCTATTGATCGGCCCATGACGATGAAAACCAAAGGCCTAAGCAGGTAGAATTAGCCTACATGCAATCGTCAGGCGAATTCGCTATATATCTGAAAGAATTACCGGACGCTCCAGAAGATTTTCGAGTCTGGAAACTGCCTGAGTAAAAACGTGTTTAAGATTTACCAATCTAAAAAAGCCGCCGCGAATCCATGAGAATGCAAATCGGCCCATCGTTGCTGGATTCGACCTCCATGTGGTTGCCGAACGATCCTTTTTCGATTTGAACACCCTTATTTCTCAGGCCTTCGCACACCAGCCCATACCAAATAGACGCGCGGTCCGCAGAGGCCGCTACGTCCAGACTAGGGCGTCGGCCTCGTCGCGCGTCTGCCTGCACCGTGAAAGCGCTCACGATGAGCATCTGTCCGCCGACCTGAATCACATCCAAATTCATGTGCCCGGCGCTATCTTCGAAAATGCGTAAATGGCGTAGCTTATCGACGAGATAGGCTACGTCGTGTTCGCCATCATCGCGATGAATACCAAGGTACACGAGTAACCCTTGACTGATTGAGCTGCAGACCTGCTCGTTGACTGTGACGCTAGCACGATGGACTCTTTGGATAATGGCCCGCATAAATTATCTCCCGTATTGTGAGCCGCATGCTATAGCTTGCGCGGCGTTAGGAATTTATTGCACTCAATACTATACCGATTACAAAGGGGGACAACGCCACGTTTATTCTAATTATGAGTCATACATATTCAGCATACGCTGCGCATGCCCCGCAATCATGTCACGAAGTTCTGGCGGCTCCAGAATCTCCGCTTGGTCGCCATAGCCAAGAATCCACCAGGATATTTCATTTAGCCCTTCGACATCGACTTCAAATGTCAGGCTGCCTTCTTCATCAAATTGAGTCCGTTGCGTTCGATGCCACCGTATTTCATCAACATTCGCCGCAACTTTTTTCAGAAATTTTATTTTTACATGATATCGCTTATCGCCGCGAATCATCTGCCAGGCATCGCCAAAATAGGCGTCAAGATCAAAATCCTTATCCATCTCATAGGTTAGGTTCAGGACTTTTCCTTTGATAATTCGTTCAACTTTATAAGTGCGCATCTCACTTTCAGTTTCCGAAAAAGCGATCAAATACCAGCCGCGATGAATATAGGTTAATCGATACGGTTGAACCACCACATCGAGCACCTTCCCCTCGTAATACGAATCATAGCTAATGCCTAGCTTCTGTTTATTCACTAACGATTCCTGAATAACAGGCATAAAACCGTTAATCGACTGATGGTCCGAGGCTGGTCCCTCTCGGATGGGCATTTTCTCGATCAATGGGCCAAGATAATCTCTGATCGATACGGGCAGCAAACCCTCGATTTTCATGCCCGCCGACGCCGCAGCTTGAGCGTCCGAAGAAATGCCCCGGCCCAGTAAATATCTTGCAGCTAATAGTAGTGACAATGCCTCGGCGTGGGACAATGTAACCGGCGGCAGCAGCACATGTTTTTGTGGTGCGTATTGTTTGCTTGACCGATCAAACCGATAGGCTACTCCAGCTTCGTAAAGTAAATCCAAATCTCGAAATACGGTACGACGAGAGACACCGGCATCCTTCGCCATGTCGTCGACGGAGGTCTCTGTATTAGTTTGTAGTAATTGAATAAGTCGTAAAAGACGCTTGACTCGTTGGCTATTCAAGGGCGTGACCTCGTGATAAAACTACCTCGCATACTCTGAAAAGGGTAACATGCGCAAGATCATAAAGCCAGCTGTCGAAACAATCGAGAGAATCGTAAGCATATGGAACGTATGGCGTCGCAGTCGCCTTGCCGTCCAAAGAAAAATGAGCAATAAAAATAAATTGCCACCTAACCCTGACGTGATGCGCCCAAGCGAAGCATCGCCCGTGCCAACAATTCGCAAGTGAGGCCAAATAGCCATCATGCCGCCTGAGGTAATAGCCAGCACGGCACAAAGAAACGAGATGCGTTTCGCATGGCGAATCAGATACCCCTCAGTCGTCCAGGGCTTGCCGTCGTCGAGTTGCTGCTGCCAGACTAGTGACAGCCAGGCCCAAAGCCCCGTGCCGAAGCCAAAGCCTATCATAAGTACATTAAAAATAATCGGGTAATAATCAGTCAGAGTTGCATGGCGAGGCGGTAATAAAGTAAACATCAGACAGCAAATGCTCAGCGACAACAGCCCAAGCCCGGCGTCAGCAAAGTTCGGATGCCACTTACGCATCGCCAGAATCAAACTTGCGTACCCTGCAGCACCGGCTGACGTGCCAAGCACCAACGCAATCAATCTGTTATGTTCGCCAGTTAAAGAGACGGGGACAACCAAATGGTTCGACACCAGTAATAGCAGGATAGCGATAAGTCCACCACAGACTTCACGATAGCCAGGCCAAGGGGCCGCTGGGGTAGCTAGCCCGTCTGGTGATGACAGGGCGACGCGCCATCGATCGCGCAAAACGACGGCGCCTTGAATCATCACCGCCGTCAGCGTCAGCACCGCCAACACCCCCACCAACACCACAGGCCCGTTCGTCCGGACCAATCCGAATTGCGGTGATAATTCGATCGGTCGCCATAGTAAGGCAAACCATGTGGCGATCATCGTCGAAATAATTAGTCCCCAGGTGCGTAGGCGGACCGCATGAGTGGCTCGCTCCGCGCAGAGAGTCGCTAGCAATACGAACAGCAGTGACCACAGACCCGCAGCGCTAAAACCGTAAGAGTTTTCTGTCGCACGAGGAACATCCGATACAACATCCAATAAACAAGCAATGGCGCGGACGCCCAATACATAAGACTGAATTATGATAGCTACTACCGCGCTAAATAAGCTTATCAAGTGCGACACCGACACAAACCAATCGTTGTCGTTAGCTGAGTGTAGCTGTTTGTTGCGATGAGAAATTAGTAAAGATGCGATCCAAGCGGCTACCAATGAGAGAACCGCGCACGACCAAGCCATGATTTGTCCCAGAGACCGATGATCGTGCATGAAAGCGAGCGTCGCACAAACACCTGCACCTATCGATACGAGGGCTGACCATCGCCAAAAAGGCCCGCGCCGACGAGACGCAGCTAGTTGCAACAAGATGGCCACGACGACGAAAACGACAGCGAAGATATCTGCGGATAAGACTAAACGTGCAAATGCTGAGAGGACACCCCCAGCCTCTGAAGCTACACTCACAGGCATCTCCACTTCAAGCGAAAAACGGATCAAATGAAACATGGCTCACACATAGCGTGAGATTAGCTAGCCGGCGTGCTTGCGGCGGCATAGTTAGGTTTATTTTTATCCGCTTTATAAGCCGACAAGATATTTTGCTTCGCGGAAATTTGTGTTTGAAGCCACGACGCAGTTGTTGGTAATATCGATGCCGCGTTAGGTAAGGATTCCTGCCAAAGTTTTGGCCAATCAAATACAAGATAACGATCATACGCCAAGCCGCGGAGCAATTCGATTTGCCGTGAAACTTCGACTTGCCCTTCGCCAAGCGCTTGATATTTTAGCAGTGTACCATCCCCGGAAAAATCTGCATCGCAAACGTGCATCATACCAATACGATTCCCCAGCCGCGGAATCGAAGTTGTCGGTCTTTCCAAATTCATCATGCCCGTACACTGGTTCCAACATATTTTAACCGCAGGATGGTTTGCCGCATCAGACAAGAACCACATATCATCGCTACCGAGAAAATCGCCGCCGTTTTCAACGAGCAGCGTGATTCCCGCTCGGCTTGCGACAGGAACCAGCGAAATCAACGCTTCCGCCACCCGGCTCATAGCCGCTCGTTTGTTATCTAATTCGCCAACGTCGCCTGCGAAAATGCGCACGAAAGGACATTCAAGCCGCTGGGCCAATTCGATGTATTCGGTGATGATGTCTTTTTGCTTGGCAAGTTCTCGGCGATTTTTAGAGGACAGCGTCGCAGAGCTGCTGACGCAAACCAATTCGATTTGGTGGTCTGCAAATTTGTTGCGTACCACTTGACTCGGGCCTGCCAACTCGCGCGAGCAGGGCAGATGAAGTTCACCCTGTAACCCGCGTAATTCGACACCGTCAAACCCCATCGACGAGGCATTGTCTATAATAGTAGTAAGATCCCAGCCGGGGCACGCTAGTGAGCTAAATGCAATTTTCATTAAGTAGGCCAACCTATTTTTCACCTATCCGATAACACGCCACCGCAGCAAGGGTAACATATCGCCAACACCAGGCAACTAGACTAAGGGTAGTGGGTGGGAGGCTCATTAACCAATCAATAAAATAAGCCAATTATGCCGTCTTACGCCGTCGTCGAATTCCCAAGCTTAAACGCAATGGCTACAACCAGACTATGCCCTGTTCGCGTTTTCATAGTGTAGCGAATTATCAAATGTCACCAGGACATAAAGTTTAGAACACTATAAATAAACTGAAAAGTTCAAATATGAAGTGGTAAACGAATTGTTGTCGGGGTATTAATTTTATCCTGTCCCAACGGGGAACCGAATGGCTGCGGCGTTCGTCTAATTTAATGACGCAGTGCCAAGGGTTATATTGATGCTGCTCGGCATGGTTTACGGGCCATACCCGGCCGGCATGGTCGTCAGTTTAGGCATTCGGGTTGACGCATAGTCTAAGATGGCAGAAACTCCGACTTTGGGTTTTATGCGGTATTACATTAATCGCGGATTTGTGTGCTAGGAGGTTATTACGGTGTCGGACGACAAGCGAAACAAGATTCTAATGGGTGCGTTAGCATTATTGGCGTTGGGTGCCGGAAGTTACTACTTCGTTTTCAGCGAAAAGGAGTCTGGACCAGAGGTTCAGGCGCAGACTACATCAGTTCGCAAGACGCGTGCTGTGAAAGAGGTTTCCAAAGCTAAGAAGAAAAAGAGAGCGGTCAAGGAAGACGCCCCCGAACGCGTTGAGCGTAAAGTACGGGAGCGCACTGAGCGAAGCTCGAGCCGAAAAAGACGTGGAAAGGGTCGAGGCCCTAAGAAAGTTACTAAACGTAAGCTTACTCCTGCGGCTTGATTTTGGTATTCCTGAGTGTGAATCCCGAAATTTGACCAGTAAATAAGCATTATTCGCCCGTCCGCATTAATAGCGGGCGGGCTTTTTTTATTAGCATACAACTGTAGCTATAGGCAATACTCGCTTTTAAGGCTGGATCGGGAGCATGGCCCATCGGAATCCGCGGTTAGGCTTTTTCAGCCATACGCTCGATTAACCCCACTTGCATGTTTCGTCATTCGCAGCATATTGGTGTCAAATCGCTTGATTGGTAGTATTGAATCATATTTTAGGACCATTAATCATAGATGGACAGGCAGGCGGAGTCGGCCTACAGTGCGGGTTTTGCAGGAACAATATTGAGATGAAGACCGAGAACGAGATTCGTAACATAGCCATAATCGCCCACGTCGATCATGGGAAGACGACTTTAGTCGACCAAATGCTAAAACAAAGTGGCCAGTTCCGAGATTCGGAGTTGTCTCAGACCTGCATCCTGGATTCAAATGACCAGGAACGAGAACGCGGCATCACCATCCTGGCTAAGAATATTTCGGTCAGATACAACGGCGTGCGCATCAATCTGATTGATACCCCAGGTCACGCGGATTTTGGCGGTGAGGTCGAGCGCGTTCTCAAAATGGCCGATGGCTGTTTGCTGCTCGTCGACGCTTTTGAAGGGGCGATGCCGCAGACGCGATTCGTTTTGCGAAAAGCCTTTGAGTTCGGACTTAAGCCGATCGTGGTTATCAACAAAATCGACCGTGAAGGTTCTCGCCCTAAAGATATCGTCAATGAAGTCTATGATTTGTTCATAGAGTTGGGCGCTGACGATGAAATGTTAGAGTTTCCCACCCTTTACGCCTCGGCTATTCAAGGTCACGCCAGCTTAGACCCGGACGTACAAGGCATCGACATTAAACCGTTGTTCGATACGATCCTTAAGGAAATTCCAGCACCTATAGTAGATGCCAACGCGCCTTTGCAAATGCTCATTACGACTTTGGATTACAATGATTATGTGGGCCGTATAGGCATCGGTCGTGTGTATGCCGGAACCATTAAGACCGGTCAGAACATCGTCGTGATTCATCGAGACGGCACTCACACGCAAGAACGAATCAACGAGCTATTCATGTTTGAAGGACTGGGTCGCGTGCGCGTGGACGAGGTGCCCGCTGGCGATATTTGTGCTGTCATTGGATTGGAGTCTGTCGATATTGGCAACACCATCGCCGACGTCGATAACCCTAAGCCGCTCCCGATTATCTCGATTGACGAACCCACTTTGCACATGACGATTCGAATTAACGATTCGCCGGTAGCTGGTCGCTCAGGCAAGTTTGTCACTTCGCGTCAAATTCGTGATCGATTAGAGAAAGAATGCCAACACAATGTCGCTTTGCGCGTGGAGCCCGGCGCTTCCCCGGAAGAGTTTCATGTGTCAGGCCGGGGCATCTTGCATCTTTCCGTGTTGATCGAAACCATGCGTAGAGAAGGTTACGAAATAGCCGTGGGTAAGCCCAAAGTAATTTACCGGGAACTGGACGGGAAAAAAACAGAACCTATCGAATTGTGCATCATCGACGTACCTTCCAATCATGTCGGCCCAGTGATGGAGCAATTGGGCGCACGACGTGGTATTTGCGACAAAATGGACAACGAGGGAGAGTTGACTCACCTTGAGTTTACGATTCCCTCTCGTGGTTTGATTGGTCTAAAGAATCGTTTGCTCACCGCTACTAACGGCACCGCTATGATTCATCACAATTTCTACGAATACGAATTTTTCCGTGGCTCGCTACCAGGCCGAAGTAACGGTGTGATGATTTCACTGGAAACAGGCATGGTTACGGGCTTCGCACTCGACGCCTTAGCTGACCGAGGCATCATGTTTGTTGAGCCAGGAGACCAGGTCTATTCTGGGCAGGTTATTGGCGAGCACTGCAAAGACGGCGACATCATTGTCAACATCTGCAAAGGCAAAAAGCTAACCAATATGCGTTCTTCAGGGAATGACAAAAATGTCATGCTCAAACCCCCGGTGTTGATGTCTCTTGAAGAGGCTTTGGAATTTGTCGCAGAAGATGAGCTGGTTGAAGTAACGCCAGACGCCATCCGGTTGCGAAAGAGAATTCTCGACGAAAATAAACGCAAGCGACACGCACGCGCCATGGCCTAGTCCATGGCGGGTTCTAAACAGAACCGCGCCCGTGAGGAAGTGGCCTCCGCTTGAAGTTGACAGGCCCAAGTAGATCGTAGAGGCTCAGCGCCGCCCGTCATGGTACGCGCTATCACGGACTTACGTTTTACACATTGATGAGTTGGAGACGGATTCAATGAACATGGGAATCAAAACGATCAACCTGATATGCCCGACGCACCAAATTGCGAAACGAATGGCATTAGCTATGTGCGCCATATCGGCTTTGAGCTGTGTAGGCTGCGCGGGATTTTCTTCCGGGCGAACCGAAGTCATCGTCATGGGCATGGTTCATAGCGAACACAAAACCAGCGAACTATATGGCATTGACACAATTCAAGATTATATTCGAGCCATCAACCCCGATTATATCTTATGCGAAATCCCCCCAGACCGATTGGACTTAGCCTACAGCGAATTTATGAATACGGGCTTCGTAACAGAGCCTCGCGTGCGCGTTTTTCCTGAATACGTTTTTGGGATTTTCCCGTTGTCCAAAGAAATGGATTTTACGATTGTTCCGTGTGCAGGCTGGACATCGGAGATGGCGCTCAGTCGTCGCACAAAACTGAAGCGCTGGGCGACCACTCGGCCAGACGATATGGCTGAGGTTGAGCGGGCGGAGCAAGCAGCCGACGCCGAAATAAAAGAGAGAGGCCTTGGCGATAATCCCGAAGGCATTCATAGCGACGCCTACGACGAAATCGTGAAGCGAGGCCTGGAACCATATAACCGATTGTTCAACGAAGATTTGAACGCCGGCGGTTGGGATAATATCAACGCGGCTCATTATGCCAATATCGAGGCGGCTATTGAGGCGCATAAAGGCGAAGGCAAGCGGTTCCTCATCACGTTTGGCGCGTGGCACAAGTATTGGTTTTTAGAAAAATTGCGTCAGCGAAAAGACATTACGCTGCGCAAACCGCAGGATTATCTTTCAAAATGATTTTCAGGCTCCGGGGATAGCCAGGCTTTTTGTTAGTCGGGAGAAATTTCGTGGGCGAGCATGACAGCGGTAATGACCTTGAAGCGATGCGTCGGGTAGTTTCCGTAGCCACGCAGTTAAGCGCCACCGTAGACCTCGACGAAATTTTGCACGTCATTGTAGATGCACTTCGAGATACCCTTTCCGCAGAGCGAGCTTCTGTTTTTGTATACGACAATAAAACAAACGAATTAGTCACCACCATCGCCCACGGCGTTGGCGATACATCGCAAGATTCGGATTCCTCTTCTTCGGTCAAAGAGATTCGTTTACCCCTAGGCAAAGGATTAGCTGGAGAAGCCGCCCGTACCCGCAAGCTCATTAACGTGCCGGACGCTTACAACGACGACCGCTTTGACACCGCTGTGGATAAAAAAACCGGGTTCCGCACACGGTCTATTCTTACCATTCCGCTCATTTCGTTTGGCGTAGACCTTGTCGGCGTCGCTCAGGTTTTGAACAAAAATCAGGGCTGCTTTGACGAGCATGACGAAGAAATCGCCGTCGCACTCGCTTCACAGGCAGCCGTCGCGATAAAGCGTGCGCGATTAATCGAAGACCGTTTGGTTCGACACAAGCTGGAACATGACCTGAGCATTGCCCGCAGTATTCAACGGGAAACATTTCCGTCATCCATGCCGGACATTCCAGGCTATGATGTAGCCGCTTGGTCAGACCCTGCCGATGAAACAGGCGGTGATATTTACGATGTTTTCGGGCTTCGGGTTAAGGATAATAGAAAAGTTATCGTTAGCGGAAAAGGCGAAGTCGAGCAGGCTTTATTGTTGCTAGCTGATGCCACCGGTCACGGGATTGGCCCAGCCCTAACCGTCACCCAGCTCCGTGCGATGGTACGCATGGCCTCAAGGGCGGGCCTGGACCTTATTGAAAATATACGTCAGATTAATCGCCAATTAGTGCAAGACCTTCCCGATGGACGCTTTATCACCGCATGGTTTGGCCTGTTGACGGCTAATAGTGATTCACTACTAAGTTTTAGTGCGGGGCAAGCACCGCTCATTCACTATCACGCCGCCGACGATTCCATGTCCGTCCTCAGGTCTGATACTTTTCCGCTTGGCATTTGCGAGGAGTTGCCAACTCAAATTGGCGTTTCTGCCAGCATGAGACCAGGCGATATTTTCGCGATTCTTTCGGACGGATTTTTCGAGGCCACAAACGCTGCGAAGGAATTCTACGGTGAACAAGCTGTCATGGACGTAATCCAAAATCATCACAACGAATCCCCCGCGAGCATGATCGAAGCGATTCGTACCTCATGCCAAAATTTCTCAGCAGGCGTACCAATCGCCGATGATCAAACAGCCGTGGTGATTAAACGCGATGAGGCCGATTCTTAAAGCATTAGCCCGACCCTATCGCAACTGATTATGACAAGTCTGACAATTTCCTTTGATCTTAGAAACTAACGCGAGCATTTCATCAGCATTCGCTGATTCCGACGTAGCATGGTCACGAAGCTTCAAAGAATCATCGCGAAGCGACCGGGAAAAACCACGGTACGCAGCTTCCTTGCCTTTGCCGACGGAATTCACGTTGGACAACTCAGCTAGCACTTCTGACAAATGAGCAATTTTTTCCAGGCTTTTGGGATTGGTCGGGTCGGATTTCATGGCTTTGGATAGCTCTCCCATCATGATACGCTGACCTACCATCAGCGAGCTAATCGAAGCCACTGTCCGAATTTTCACCATCTTGGCCTTTTTAGCTCTTTTCTTCTTAGCCCTGCCTTCTCCGGCGAGAGCGACGATCGGAATAATCATGAGCAGGCAGAGCGTCGTGAAGCTTATCCATTTTCGAGTCATATTTTTCTCCATAAGTATTGTGATTCCCCTGATCTTTAATCCCAATATCCTAACAGATATTGCAAGAACTTGGCCAATTCAAAAATGTCATCAGTTGTTCATCAGGCCCCCTTGACGATGCTCGGTAGACGCCGACACTTCATATTATGGACCAAGGAGTGTCATATAGTGCCTTTGATAGCGTATCTGCGGCTTTCGCAGTGGATGGGCTGGAAATGCGTTCGCACAAAGGCCGTAGCGTGGAGCAGGTCATCGTTGAGGGGGGTGTCCACTATTTGAAGCGATATTGGCTAGCTGGCTCACAAATTTTCCAGCGTCACGTCGCACGAGGCTATCACGAACTGCGAATGATCGATTGGCTAAATCAGCAGGGATTCACCGGGCCAAAAGTGGTGAGAAGGGGGGATAGTCGATGTCTGGGCATTGGCCTAAAACTTTTTTTCCTCATGGAAGAAGTCAAAGAAGAGCTTTCGCTGGAAACCGTTTGGCGAAAAAATCCTGACGGCGCGAATAAGCTTCTACAAGAGCTAGCCAGTTTTACCGCTAAGTTGCACGAGGCTGGGTTCGTTCATATCGACTATTCGGAACGGCATATTTTAGTGGGTGGGGGAGAAGGTCGTCGAACGTTTCGATTGATAGATGTCGAGAGGGCGAGCATCGGTAAATCGACGCCTCAGTTACTAGCCAATGATCTGGCTACGTTGGTTGAAAGTATCGCGGACCATCGTTTACAATCGCTCGTGCGGGGGGATTTCATCGATATGTATATCGCAGAGCGCAGCACATTAACCAGCGGCGACGAATTCCGAAGACTATTCAGCCAGGCTACCCCTACAAAGAGCTTCTAAATGCCTCACGCGATAACATTTTCTTATCACGAAGTTCCCCTCGATGACGGCTGGTGCGCGACGGTCTTGTCATCGAATAGCGAGACAACCATGATCGTCAACATCACGACAGGGTTATCCGATCAGGAATGGAAATCCTTTTGCAAACAGCTTCTCAAAAAACCATCAGCGTTAGCAGGGTTCGCCTCCTTAAAAACTTCAAAAGATGGACAGGTGATTCAAGCGACAATCGCTGATGGCGTTCAAGTCGTGTGTAAACAAAGTCGCACCAGGGGAGTATTTCGTCGCATCGTAGCCAAGCTGTACCGATCCAGTGAACGTCAGCAATTCGACATTGCCAGAAAACTTCTAGGCTGCGGAATCTCAACGGCTTTGCCTTACGCATTACTTCACAAAAAAATTGTCAGCGAGGGCTGGCTCATCACACAATATCTTGAGAACAGCATCGACCTGGACCAAGTCGCCTTAGCCGAGTTGCCGCGAATGCGAGGGGCTAAGCAGCGTCTGGCAAAAAACACGCTGATATCAGAACTTGCAGATTTAATCTCAAAATTGCACAAGCACCATATTTATCATCGAGACTTCAAAGCCTCCAACATCCTAGCCACGGGTTTGAACGGAGAAAACCTCGACGTCAAAGTCTGGCTAATCGACACTGAAGGCATTCAGTTTGATATCAACAGCCAGGCGAAAGATGACCGTTCCCTTATCCGCCTAATCGCCAGCTTATTAGACTATCGCAGCGTCACCCGGACCGACCTCGCTCGCCTGCTCCGACAACTGGAAGTAATAGATGCCGCCGAGCAATGCCAGTGGAAGCCTCAGCTACGGGAGTTACTTCAGCAGGCAAGCGAGTACAACGAGCGGTCTCGAAATCGAAAATCTCACAAGCTAGATGGCTATCAATAGTCACATTTCACATATACTCCTTCTTTCCAAAGCCTTAACGTCGCATCGTGGGAAACTTTCAACAACCACAAGGATCGCATAGAATCCGCATCGCGCGATGTTGTTACGCACACTCCATATCGCTGATTCCTTTGAAGCCAAGACCAGCAGCATAGCCGGGTCGTTGCTGGGGATGGATAGTGCGCTGCGGCAGCATGATCTCGAACCGTCTTTTTGTGCCCCAAACCGCGCGTCCGACTTAACCATCGAGCCTCTTGACTCGTTAGACACACTCCTTGCCGACACAGAGCTTGTGCATATTCACGGCTGGGGCACGGATATATCCCGACGCGCCGTTCGCCGAGCGATCAAACTCGGTAAGCCTTATGTGATCTCATCGCTCGGAACCCTCGTACAACATCCCTTCACACGAGAATCCAGAATGGCCCGACTTCGATCTTGGCTTAGCGACAGAAGGCTAATTCGCGGTGCCTCTGCCATCATAGCCATGAACGATTCCGAACGCAGCGAGTTAGCCAACCGCTTTCCCGCCGATAAGGTTGAGACCCTCGCCTATGGCTTAGACTTCGATCAATTTCGATCTCTTGTCTCAGATGAGCCTCCTACGCTGTCACTACCCGAAGGGAAAATCCTGCTACACCTAGGCCCGATTCATCCGCAGGAAGGGTTAGTGCCACTATTAAAATCATTCGCCGAGCTAGGCTTGGACAGTGAAGGCTGGGCCATCGTCTTCGCCGGCGAGGACGCCGAAGGTTGGCAGGCCCAGCTCGAAGCAGCTGTGCGTAGAAAAGGAGCCAATCAGCAGGTAGCGTTCATCGCTCAGCCGGACCTCGCTACCCAGCGTTTTTTATTATCGCGGGCGTCAATTTTTATGGCTACGGGTCTTCATTTTCGATCGCCAGCGACTATCCTCCAGGCTATAGCTTGCGATGTACCGGTGTTAGCCTCGAAACAGTTGACACCGAACGGGCTTGAGCATGTGATTCGCGTTTGTGAGCCAACCCGCGAGTCCATTAGGCCCGCGCTTGGCGCATTGATGACCAGCGATGTCGATCAAAGAAAAACTATCGCTTCGACAGCGCTGAGCAGCGCAAAAGAAATAGCGGATTGGCATGTGTGTGCTAAATCGTGGGCATCATTATACGAGCAGATCATAAAGTAGTCGTTTCATGGGACCGGAATTATTGTCAGTTGATGCTCGGAAACCAAAGTCGAAGGACTCAGCCTTCCGCTACGCTGAGTTGCGCAGACTCTTTTCACTCATTTGGCCATTTCGTAACAGCCTGATATTAGGTCTATGCGCCACGCTAATCTACATAAGCTTGCACACGTTTAGCCTAGCCGCTGCTTTTCCGGTTTTCAAAGTCATGCTCGATAAAGAAGGCTTGGATGGTTGGATAAATCGAGAAGTCGTCAGCTCTCGCCTCGGTATAGATATTGCCCCCATAGACGTTGGTGATGACACGAAAGAAATTGTTGTATCCCACGTTCAGGATGGAAGCGTAGCGGATATCGCTGGTGTGTTGCCCCTTGATATGTGGATAGCGCCAGATAGCCAAACGATGGCTGAGTACCAACATTTTACGGCCCGGTCTACCAAAGAAAAAATTGCCTTACACATTAAATCTGCAGAAACGGGAGAGCTTCGTGTAAAAACCGTTTCACTTCGCGCATTGGACTGGAAGACGCACGCGATGTTGTGGGGGAGGGGGCTGTTACCCGAAAATGCCTCTCAGTCTCCACTCGATTTGCTGAAATACATTTTGATTGTACTCATCATCGTCGTCGTATTAGCCAATGTCTTCCGCTATTTCGGAGAAATTTGGATCGCCTCAGCCGTGCTTAGGTCCATGATGTCATTACGCGCGACACTGTATGCCCACACATTGCATTTACCCGTAAGCTATTTTTCAGAGCAGTCCACATCAGACACCGTCACTCGGTTTATTCAGGACATTCAGGAAGTCCAGCGTGGCATGCTCACGCTCTTTGGCAAGTTTATTCGTGAGCCGTTGCGTGCTATTTTTATTCTGGCATTAGCTTTCGTTTTCGATTGGCGTATCACCCTAGCTATGGTCTTCGTCGCGCCTCTTACCGTGGTTATTTTCTGGGCAGTTGGCCGAAGCGTAAAAAAATCCAATCGAAAACTCTTGCAGGCCTACGGTAAAATGATCGGCGCTTTAACGACCTGCTTCCAAAACCTGCGCGTCGTCAAGGCCTACACCGCTGAAGATTACGAACACGACCGCTTGCGATTGGTCGATCGATATATGTTCCGTCAGCAATTAAAGCTGGCTAAATTGCAGGCTTTCACAAGCCCCATGATCGAAACCCTCGCCGTAATCGCCGGTAGCTTCGCCACCGTTTGGCTGGCAAGCCGCGTCGTTTCCCAGGAAATCGACACCTCCCGCTTCGCCGCATTGGGCGTCATCCTTGCGTCACTGTTCGACCCGCTTCGCAAATTAACAGATGTGTATGTACGCGTGCAGCGCTCCACGGCAGGGCTGGAAAGAATCTTTCAAATACTAAATCAACCCATAGAGCAACAGTCGGATGACGCTGGTGCGCGTTTGAAACCATTGGCGAAGTCTATCGACTTTGTTGAGGTCTCCTTTACCTATCCCGGCGCCGACAGGCCGTCTTTGCGAGACATAAATCTCAGTATTACGCAAGGTGAGACCGTGGCATTGGTGGGACCAAACGGGTGTGGCAAGACGACGCTCGTGAGTTTGTTGTCGCGCTTTTTTGATCCCGATGAAGGCAAAATTCTCTACGACGGACTAGACATCCAGGAGGCCAACCTGCGCACCTTGCGCGAGCAGGTGAGTTTAGTTAGCCAAGATGCTATCGTGTTCGAGGGAACGCCCGTCGAAAATATAACTTATGGCTCGATCAATAGTGCAATGGGTGAAGTTGAGAAAGCGGCCCAGCGAGCGCACGCCGACGAGTTTATCAGCCGCTTACCCGGTGCATACTCCGCGACACTTGGCGAACGTGGTACCACGCTTTCCGGCGGCCAGCGACAACGGCTCGCCATTGCCCGCGCCATATTTCGTAACGCGCCACTGCTCATCTTCGACGAAGCCACCAGCCAAATTGACGCCGAGTCCGAGCTTGAAATTCAGCAGGCCTTGCGGGAATACGCTCTCGAGCGCACCACCATCATCATTGCTCATCGCCTAAGCACCATCCAATTCGCCTCACGCATCGTCGTGATGAACGAAGGTCACATCATCGACTCTGGTACGCACGACGTGCTGTTTGAGCGTTGTCCGTTATACCGAACGCTGTGCGAAACTCAGCTAGTCTCAGCAAGTACTTAATTAATGAGCAGTATCACCAAGTAAGGTGGCCTAATGGTGCCACAAAACGCTAGCAAGCCAGGTCAAACAAGGAAACTAAGCCATCGCGCCTGCGGTAGCCTTTCCTGGAAACTTATTCTCATTGGTTTCCCATCCCGCGTCTGGCAATTCAACATGAGAAATGTTGTCCACGCGCACCATGACGGTATCCAGATGTTTTGACTTTCCTTGCTCAGTAATCGTCACATCGGACAAGAGAAGATACCCACCCTTAAAATCTCTAATCGCATCAAACGGTCGTGTCGCATCGCTACTACCTGCGGGCGTGTGAAAATGACCTTCCACGCAATTGCCTGTGGACATACAAACCCTAATTTTACAACACTTTGTATTCTGATGAACTTGCAACATTAGTTGGCTCCGAAAAAAATGACCCTGCATAAATGATAAAATTTGCGAACTAACACGATTGGTTCAATTGACGTTAACACACTCACGCCGCTCTGTTGCGTCAGCCATGCAATCTTCCCCAAGAGAAACAGTGATATCGTTGCATAACTTGTCTAATTCTACTTTCGCCTGTTCCAGATTGGGACGTCGCTGATCATCGCAATCAGCCATCAAGACACCAAGCTTGTTCAAGGCTGCAGTGATGGCTTGTTTTTCCTGCAATCGCTGCGCTCGTAATTTGTCCATAGCCGTTGAGAATGTAGCAAAGAGTTCTTTTAGCTCATCTTTCTTGCGTAGCGAACGGACTTTAGGAATTCGATTCTCGCCAAGTTCGCCAAAATATTTTTCTAGTACGACTAGCGGACCACAAATCCGATGAGTCGCTAGTATACTCCAAACGCACACTCCCAACCCAGTCAGTGAAGCAAGACCCAATCCTGTTAGAAATGAAATAGTCGTGACTCTCGTATGTTCAGCTGCGGGAGTTATGGCGCGCAGTCGGGCCTGCTTATGCATGGCTCCAAATTGCACAGTGGACAGTATGGTACTCAAAACAAGTACCGACAGCGCTACAGATAAGGAGTATTTCCACTGAAACGATGAGTGCGTGACGTACTTGCGCCGCCGACTGCGAGATGTCGCAACTGGGTTCTGATTTGTATCTGACATTTCAATTTTTCCTCTGCGGGACATTCTGGTTCAAAGATTTATAGCGATTCATCACTCATTAAAACATTACGTTATAAAATCTCGGCTACAAAAATTTACTAAAATGAGATCGGACCTTAGCCGTCATCAAACCATAGGATTGTCCAAATAAAATCACTGAATTGATGTAGGCTGGTAAGTATTCAGTTTGAATATGTGAAACTGGTCACGATTGTGTCGTATTATAGGAATGGTCCCAATACGTCGTTCGCATCGACCTGAATGCTGGTCATGCGATCTGCCTGGAGTTGAAAATAAGTGACAAAAAATTAAACCGCGCTAGAGCGGTAAATCAAAACTAGGTCTCTACGTCTGCGTCACATAACCAATCAGCTTGTACATCAATCTAGCCGCCAGATATTCAGTAACATGTTGACCCGGAATCGGCGATACTTCCACAATATCCGCAGCCACAATCTTTTTCTCCGCAGCGACCAACTGCAATATCCCCGTAATCTGATACCAGTCCAGCCCGCCAGGTTCCGGCGTACCCGTCCCCGGTGCAAGTGACGGATCAAACCCGTCAATATCAATCGTCACATAAACCGTATCCCCCAACTGATCCATCATGCGGTTTAGGCTATCCTCTTCAAACATGCACTCACGCGCGCTAATTGGCTTTATCTTATTCCTTTTCGCAAAGGTATGTTCTTCCAGGCTAACGCTACGAATCCCCACCGGCACGACATTCGCCCCCAGCTCCAGCACCCGCCGCATCGCGCAGGCATGAGAAAATTTCGACTCTTGATATTTATCACGCAGGTCCAGATGAGCATCTATTTGCAACACCGAAAGTTTTTTATGCTGGCTCATCACTGCCCGAACTAATCCAGACGTAATGCTATGTTCCCCGCCTACGCCAATCAAAAACTTGCCGTCATCAACAACTCTTTTCGCCGCACGAAATATATCAGCGTGCATCGCCTCAGGACCAGACGCATTGGTCTCCAGCGGGTCCAGCGTCGCAATACCCACCTCATGATATTCCCGCGCCAGTTCGTCGTCATAATACTCAACATGATGAGACGCAGCCATGATCGCAGAAGGCCCATTGCGACACCCCGTCTTAAAGGAAGCCGTCGCATCATACGGAATCGGTAATATGACAAACTTAGCGCTATCGTAGCTGCTATGTTCAGCATCAATCGCAAAATAATTATTCGGTGTAGAAGTCATGATATATTCGCCAGGTAAGTGGGGCGACTATCCAAAAAAGTCAGGATGGCTAGCCCGCAATTTCTCATTCTCATTCGCTGATTGACGAAGCGCGTCAGTCATCTCATCTATTTTCGTAAACAATTTTTTCCCAGGCCGAGGTTTCGCACGACAAAGTGCATACTGCGCGATCAGCGGCAACGTCAGCGACGCGCACGAATACACCACCACATTGTCCTTATAAGCATCCTTCAGCTTGCCCCAGCTCCTCGCTTCAGAAGGCGTCGCGCCAGACAGCCCGCCCCAATGCGGCGAGTCCGTCGTCAGCTGCAAAAAGTAATCATGCCCACCTTTCGACTCATCATAAAGAATCTGATGAAGCGTAGGCTGAGTCTGCAAGTAAAAATTCTTCGGAGACCCGCCACCAACCACCACCACACCATTACGCTCAGCCGCACGAACAATAGCCGCTGTCTCAATCACATCTAACACCGGACTAAGCTGCACCGGCGACTTAAAAAGATGCGGCATAATCAAATTCATACCAATCGACGAATCTCCAGGAGACGACGTATAAATAGGCACATCATGCGCAGCCGCGACAGCTACGAAAGATTTTTCAGGCTTGGCAGCCGTAGCTTGCACCGTCTTACCAAGATGATGATGAAGCGTCGCCGACGAAAATGGCTTGTCATATCCAATCTTTTCCACCGCATCAAGAATCACTCTGTCCGTCGCTTCAAGCGTGTCGTCATCATGAATAAAAACATCATAAATCCGCGCGATGCTCTTATCTGCCAGAATGTTGTCATCAATATCCGGGCTACCCTGAACCATGGGAAATTCAAATGGCCGATGCAGATCGTGATAAATGTTCGCCCCAGTAGACACGAAAAAATCTACAAAGCCTCGCTCAATCAACGTCTTGAAAATCCCGCTCATCCCAATCGGCGTCATCGCACCAGCCAACGTCATGCCCACCGTCGCACCTGAGTCGAGCATGCGCACATACAACTGCGCCGCCTCAGCTAACCGCCGGGCATTAAATCCGCTCTTCGCGTAAACGTTGTCAATTAAATCTGCAACCGCTTCGTTACCTTCTAACTCAAGCGGCTCAATCTGTGGCCCATCCAGAAGGTCTTTCTTCTGCTGACACGGGTATGACTCATGACTATCTGAACTCATAGATTATTCTCGTTAATGGCAATGAAAAGTTAGAGGATCAAAACCGCAGCCGAAACCACAGTTGTCCACAGCCCGTTCTTATCGCCTTCCGCCGTTTGCGAAACCGCCCGTGTGCGAACCACTAGGCCCTTAGTTTTGTATTCGTCTTTGCGTTCGTTATAAGCTTTGTCCGGGTCCAAATCGATCCCTTGCGTCGTCGCTAACATAGACGCAGCCATATCTTCCACATAATCGCTCAACACGCGATGAGTCATACCAAAGCCATGATGTTCACTGATATAGCCATGTTTGGTTTTATCACTCGGCAGCGCCAGTCCAATCCCCGCACACGTCAGCCGATTCGGCTCATTGGTCCGCGAGTCAGCCAGTACGCAAAAAACAATCTGCCCCGGCGTCAACATTTTCAGCCCGCGCTGTCGAGAAATAATGGTACAGTTCGGCGGGGAAATACTACTCACCCGAACTAAGTTGTACGAGGCTATGCCCGCATCGCGCAGGGCCTCTTCAAAGGATTGCAAGTTGTGTCGATGCTTACCGACGCCCTTAGTGAAAAACATTTTCTTGGGAACCAATTGATCGAACAACGACTATTCTCCTCAGATAACCAATACTGAAAAGCTCACAAAAACAGGCTGGGAATTGTATAGGGATTACGCCACGAAACAAGCTGTATTGCGGTTCCCCATTCTCAATCCGGATGCCCCATTCTTTGCCTACTGGCAAAGGGTGGGGGAAGGACAA
>JAJRPG010000046.1 GCA_024280855.1 Planctomycetota bacterium
CTGGTTACGCGAGTTTCTAGTTCATCGAATCCAATTGCCCAATTTTTGGCCTCAGAAATTGAAATGGGCTACGCCAGCTTACACGTCCGCCCATATCTGAACGATGGCTGAAAATGAGGATTCTTCAACAGGCTGCTAGGCAACGAACCCAAAGCTCCGCAGAAGAAAAAACCCAAGCCATATAGTCGCTCGCTGGCAGATTATGGTGTTGAGGGTGCAGACTGGCTTTTGATCGGCGCGGAAACGCGATGGCGATATGAAAATGTGGAGAATCATCGTCGTAGGCGATTTAAGGATCATAATTCTCATTGGCTATCGCGTACACGTTTTAAGCTTGGGGTTCGCGAAATTTTTGATCCAATACGAATTATGATTGAGTTTCAAGATTCACGCGAGTACGGAAGCGAGTTCCCAAACACATTAGGGAATAGCGATCAAACGGACCTTATCCAGGCTTATGTCGAGTGGTTTGATGCGAAGCGGATTGACGGTCGTCCGATGCGAATACAAATTGGTCGACTGACCATGAACTATGGTCGCGGTCGGCTAGTCGCACGAAATGGGTTTCGTAACACAACGAATGCCTTCGACGGCATTCGCCTTCAACTCGGTGACAAGAAGAGCAAGTTTAGCCTTGACCTATTCGCGACTCAACCTGTTGAAAGATTCGTTCAACAGTTCGATCATGGTGATGATGAACGTTTGTTCGTCGGTGCGATGGGTGCGTGGAGGCCGAAAGAAGGGCTTACAATAGAACCATACTATCTCTATCTCGGCACCAATCGCAAAGCGATTGATAGACCCGATAGCCGACTCCATACAATTGGCGCGCATGCGTTTGGGGCCATGGCATGTAAAGACATGGACTTCGATGTCGAAGGCGCGTTTCAATTTGGAAATAATCGAGGCACGCGTCATCGAGCGGCTGCGATACATTTGGAATTAGGATACACTTTCACCTCGCACCCGTGGAAACCTAGAATAGCGGTACAATACGATTATGCCACGGGAGATAAGTCACCTACTGATTCCAGCAACCAAGGGTTCAATGACTTGTTTGAAAAAAGACGAGCTCAGTTTGGCGTATTGTCCTATTTTTCCTGGAGAAACATTAATTCCCCAGCCATTTTAGCTACGTTTCGTCCGACAAAAAAAGTGAAGGGTGAGTTCCGCTACCGAGCTGCTTGGCTAGCGCGTACTCGCGATTCCTGGAATAGAGGTGTCGTGCGAGACGTCACGGGAAGTAGTGGCGATTTCATTGGGCAGGAAATTGACATTCGCGTACGCACCGCATTTACAGAAAATTTCGAGGTTATGGTGGGTTATTCGAAGTTTTTACCCGGCGATTATCTCGACAATGCTGACCCGCGCGATGAAACGGATTTTTTCTATGTTCAATCGACGATTCGATTTTAGTAAATCGCCTGGCACAACGTGATCGTATTTATTCCGCCGTATTTTCAAAAAGCTTGGCTGCTGCGGCTTTGATTTCGTCTTGTGTCATTTCTCGTAGTCGCGTGGCTATGCCCCATTCGTGGCCAAACGGGTCTTTCACGCGGGCGAATCGTTCTCCCCAGAACATATCCTCTGGCTCCATCAGGACTTCCGCACCGCCATCTTTCATTGATGCCACCATCACGTCACAATCATCTACATATAGATGGATAGATACGGTTGTGCCTTTTAGTGATGCGGGGCTTGGCGTGCCTCCGTGTTCGGGGAATTCTTCACTCACGAAAAATTTCGCTGAACCAACCGTAAACTCGCAGTGCATGACCCGGCCATCTGGCATGTTCAATAGAAGAGATGGCTCAACGCCGAATACGCGAGAATAAAATGCTACGGCTTCTTTGGCGTTAGTTACGCTGAGATATGGTACGAATGCTTGAATTTTCATCGTATGGTTTTCTACATGTATAATAAATATGCACTATCACACTAGACTGCCATGACGTCGCAATTCATCTTACGGTCACGACTAGAATGTCAATGTAGGTTAACGACCTAATCTCACCTACAATCGAAATGCGCATCATCTACCCTCGTTATGCCCGCGCAGGCGGGCATCCAGTCTTCGTAAGCGACATACCGCCGCTGGATACCCGCCTGCGCGGGTATGACAATTGGCTAATAAGTGCCTTGATACTTCAAAGCGGGCCTATGCTAATGTTCATGCAATTCGTTGTGAAGCATTCGTCTCTATGAGCTACTCCGCTGCGGTGGTCGTCTCACGTTTTGGCGTAGTCGCTCGACGACGAGAGCCAGCGTTCTTGTTGGCGAAACGTGGCTTAGGTCTATTGCTGCTGTTGCCAGCGCGCGGGCTACCACCACTTCGTGGACTGTTTGCACTTTGTGAGCTGCCACCACTGCGCGTGCTGTTACCATTACGAGAATTGTTGCCGCTGCGATAACCCTGGCTATGGCGTTGGCTGGCATTACGCCGTCTGTCAGATTGCCCTCGCCCGTTACCGTTTGGTCTTTCCGCTTGAGGAGGAGGCGCAACATAACCTGGTATATCAGCCGCTGGCTGCAACTGCATACGAATCAAACGCTCTATCGCGCGTAGCTTGCCTCGGTCTTCGCCGCTGACGAAGGACAAGGCTGTACCCGTAGCACCTGCCCGACCGGTTCTGCCAATACGGTGGACGTAAGTCTCTGGCTCGGCTGTTAAATCATAGTTAATTACGTGAGAGATATTGTTAATGTCCAACCCGCGGGCAGCGATGTCGGTGGCGACTAACACATCTGTCTTGCCAGAACGAAATCCTGCGAGCGCTCGGGCGCGTGCGTTTTGACTTTTGTTGCCATGAATCGTATCGGCTGAAATGCCTGCTTTATCCAAATGACGGGCGACCTTATCAGCGCCGTGCTTGGTTTTAGTAAACACCAAAGCTCTTGTGAACGGGGTAGCATTTAGAACGCTGCACAACAAGCCTGGTTTTTCAGACTTTTCAACTCGATAGGACCAGTGCTCGACATTTTCGGCAGGAGAGGAAACTCTTGCGGCTTCCACAGATACCGGATTATCCAAAATTTCGCTTGCCAGCACTCGAATGGACGAGGGCATCGTCGCTGATAGGAGCAATGTCTGACGTTTCTTAGGAATCTTAGAAATAATTCGCTTAA
Source organism: Planctomycetota bacterium (assembly GCA_024280855.1). GTDB lineage: Bacteria > Planctomycetota > Phycisphaerae > UBA1845 > UBA1845 > JAJRPG01. The sequence continues at coordinate 3,127 of JAJRPG010000046.1, forward strand.
TATCTGGCAGGAAGCCCATGTCTAGCATGTTGTCGGCTTCGTCCAAAACTAAAATTTCGACGTTATTTAGTTTGACGGTTCCATCTGACATATGGTCTAACAAACGGCCTGGGGTAGCGACAAGAACGTCAACACCCTGACGCAAAGTGCGCATTTGCGGGCGTTTGTTGACGCCGCCGTAAACGACCGTACGTTTAACCTTGGTGTAACGACCGTACGTTTGAAAGCTATCCGAAATCTGCTGGGCAAGCTCACGAGTCGGAGCGAGGACCAAGCAGCGAATGTTTCGGAAATGATGACGCTCACCAGCTTTAAGCTTGGGCAGCTCGACGGCACTTAATCGTTCAATAATAGGTAATGCAAACGCAGCAGTCTTACCCGTGCCGGTCTGGGCACAGCCTAGAACATCCTTACCTTCGAGGGCCAAGGGGATAACCTGGGCTTGAATTTGTGTAGGGGTCTCGTATCCAGCGGTACGAACCGCATCCAATAGCCTCTTGCTGAGGCTCAAATCTTCAAATTTCATATACGCAGTCTTTCTAAGGAATCTACAGGCGGGATGTGTCAAACGCACTATGCATCTGCCATAGCCGTTTTTTATTGCCTGGCTGTCAAAAGCTAATTTTCACCCGGAAAACCAGGTTCTGGGCATATCTTATTGGTAATAACGTACTTTGTCAACGCCTGATATCGCCCCCCTGACAATAGCACCGGACTGACACTCCCCCGTCGCTTTGGCCTGGGTTTCGCGTTTCGTGACACAAGTTCTTGCTGCTATCGTCAGTTCTATGGCATTTACAGTAGCTCTGTCTAATCATTTGGTTCAACTAATTGCCTCGTGCCAAAGATGCACAGAACGCGCGAAGTGGGTACAATAGTGGCAGTGTTAGATTTAATGAGTTGGTCCAGACAGAGGTGACATTCGATGCCCATTGCCCGCGAAGGCTTACGAGAAATGCTCCTTTCAACACTTGTGTTGGGGATAGTGGGCCTTGGATTTGCGTACCTTGCGTGGCCTTTGGCTTTGCCATTTGTCGTGGTCTGGATCTGGGTAATCGCATTTTTTCGTGACCCCAAACGAGTACGTACTTATGCACCAGGTGATCTATGCGCTCCGGCGGATGGGACCGTGACTGAAATCGTTGAGTTTGAAGACAACGAGCATATCGGCGGCCCGGCTGTGCGAATTGGCATATTTTTGAGCCTGTTCAATGTCCATATTAACCGAAGCCCGTGTGCTGGCTGCATACGGTCGATGGCGTATTTCAAGGGTGAGTTTCTGGACGCCAGACACCCAGAATCGGGGCAGCGCAACGAATCCAACATGCTGGTCATTGACCCGGAGGCCAAGATGCCAGGCCCGGTGATTGTTCGACAAGTAGCGGGGCTGGTTGCAAGACGGATCATATGCAATGCTCAAGTAAATGACCAAATGACGATTGGGCATAGATTCGGGCTTATTAAATTCGGATCAAGGACTGAGTTAATCATCCCTAGACTCGAAGGAACCCAAATTCTGGTGTCTATCGGTCAGGCTGTTAAGGGCGGACTTACGATTATGGCGACGCAACCGATAGCCGCTCCCGACAAACATGACGAGAAAGCTGACGCATCAGAGAAAAAGTCGGCTGATGATAGCCAAGTCGCCACTCGTTAATGACACTGGAAAAAGTAGTATTTCATGACAACGATTTTGAAACATCCTAAGACTGAACTACCGGGGCATGGCCGAAAACGGTTGCGGAATTTAGCCTTCCTGCCGACGATGATTACGCTCGGTAATCTGATATGCGGATTCTCGGCCATCTATTTTGGCATGCGCGCGATGCAGGATTTTGGCGCAAACGTTGCGCCGAGCGCCAACCAAACTTTGCATAGCGCCATGGTCGAAAGACTATTGCCATCTTTTCTTTCGGTGGGCGCGGGGCTTGTCATCTTGGGGATGATTTTCGATATGTTCGACGGGTTGGTTGCCCGGGCGACGCGTAGCACGACCAACTTCGGCGGCCAATTAGATTCACTCGCAGATGTCGTAACCTGCGGCGTGGCACCGGCTATCCTGATGGTTGCGTTCATGACTCAGGAACTAGCGGCGAATGCCATTCAGCCGTCACCCATTAGCGACACATTTTTGGGGCGAGCGTGCTGGGCTTCGGCGGCAATGTATGTCGCCTTCGCAGCGGTTCGACTGGCGAGGTTTAACGTTGAAAATGCCGAGTCAGACCATGACCACAGAACATTTCGAGGCCTGCCTTCTCCAGGAGCGGCGGGCATTGTGGTATCTTTGATTTTGTTTCAAGATCAACTGGGAGACTTAGGGCGTCGCTACGTAGCTTATGCCCTACCCATCGTCGCGGTTTGCACAGCTTTTTTGATGATTAGCCGTGTGCCCTATCGCCGATTTCATCGGGCGTATGTCTTACAAAAAAAGCCTTTTGGCCAATTGGTTATCGGCGTTATCGTGCTAACTGTATTTGTATCCTATAAAGCGCCGACGTTGGTCGTACTGGTTTTTTGGTACGGCGTTAGTGGTCCGGTGTTATTGCTGATTAAGAATTTTCGAGATCGCGGCAAAGCGCAGCCTATTGCAGACCAGTCCCAAACCGACCATAAACAATCATCCCGCCAGGCATAGCAGCATCACCTGACTCACTTAGTCGTTCAGGTCCGATCAAAATTTGCTACACACTTTCTCATGTCTCTGCTTGACCTAAACACAGGGCACAACAGCCAGTAGAGATATTCTTCACACATATTTTCGGACTTCACAAGAGAAACATCCCATCGGACAGCTTTCCTATCACATTGTATTAGATACTTGCATAGGTGATGTATTCAAGTTGTGTGCCCCGGCGGGTCGGGATGCCGCACTGTCTTCTTTGCAAGTGATGCGAAAAACTATGACAGATTCAACCAACAGAAACGAGACAGGATCGTTCACCAAAATAAATGCGGCAGCCCTTCGCGCTTTAGCTGAGCAAGGCATGGGCGACGTAGAAATTTTCCTGCCCAATGCGCAAGGCGGCGATGCTGTTTTGTATCGACGTGCTGGCGCTGGAGTTTCAGCCATAAACCTGGATCGCCTGGCGAGCAATGGGGTATCAGAAGTATTCCTACGCCTAGATGATTTTCACCGCTGCGCAGACGAATTGGAATCAAAGCTAACTGATCTGCTTACAAATCCTCACATTTCCAGTCCTGATAAAGCACAAATTGCGAACACGGCTGGTTTGTCCGTCGCTAAAGACCTAATTCACGTTACGCCTGATAAAGAATCCATTTCACGCGTGGATCAAGTAGTATCCAGTTTATCTCAGGGCGTGTTACAAGACCCCGCTATGGGCGCGTACTTGCTGCAAATGGCTGGACACGAACGATCCACCGCTAGTCACATGTTCATGGTTGCAACGTTGGCGATGCTTCTCGCGGCCGAAGTGTTTGGCGATGACGAAGAACGCATACAAGCGGTCGGTGTGGCAGGTATGCTTCATGATCTTGGTAAATTAGTTATCCCAGTTGAGATTTTGAATAAGCCGACGCCATTGACACGAGAAGAATTGCAACTAATCCAGCAGCATCCGATCGAGTCAGCACGATTATTAGGTAATGATCCAAAAATTACTGACGACATCCGACAGATGATTTTGCAACACCACGAACGCGTCGATGGCCGGGGTTATCCTATTGGTGTACCGGAAAGTGAACTCTTGGAAGAGAGTAAACTACTGGCCATCGTTGACTCGTTTCATGCGCTCATCGGTCGACGTAACTATCGAAAATCATTGGAATTGGAACAGGCGAATCGTGTGCTGTCGACTCAGGCAGGTACACAATTTGATGCGGATATTCTGAAAATCTGGACCAAACTTTGTACGAAATTCGTGTCAGAACATCTCGAAGAAGGCTCCATAGAAATTTGCGGTGAGCCTGAGGAGATTTCTACGCGCCACGAACATCGCGTTCTTACGGCGGCGCCAGCTAACACCGCCCTTCGTCCTCCACGATTCGTTTCTCATGGCGCAACGATGGTAAACTGTAGCTATGCGGGACAACTCATGAGCGACGAAGGCTCACAGGAACATTTTCGCGCTTTAGTACGCGACGTTTCGCGTGGCGGATTGTGTATTGAAACGGCTCATGCCATGTACCGGGGCGAAATCGTACACGTTCAGATGGATGCCAATCAGCAAAAAATATGGGTGCGTAGCGCAGTGGCGTGGTGTCAGCAGTTGGATGCTGATGTTTTTCGCACGGGTATTCGATTCATTGCCCGCGTCAAGGAAGAGGAAGCAGATCAACGATTTGATGTGGAAGGTTTAGATATGGAAAATGAACCAAAAGTCAATGCTAAAAAATCCCGTGCTCGTAAAACACCAACGACGCAGGAAGCCCCAACAGCGTCGGACACACTCACGAAAGACGCTACCAAAGAAAACAATGTACCTCTGCGCCGACGGGATAATGCATTAGCAGCATTAACAGCATTGAAAACGACTAAGCGTCGTGACCGGGATGCGCAGCGAATCGTCGTCACGCTGTCCATGTCCGGCGATTTGTCGGTACGATTCAAAGCGATCGAGCTATTAATCGAATTTCGTACGCGCATGGCTCGTGAAGCGATTGTCCTACTACTTAGAGACCCACATCCGCAAATGCGCGATCGTGCGATGGAAGGTGTCACCACGTTGCGCATTACAGAAGCAGCAGACACGTTGCGCAAGATGCTAAGCGAAGAAGACATCACCACAGCCTTGCAAGCGGCAGGCGCCCTCGGAAAACTTGGACATCATGCTGGTATGAGTTTGGTCGCAGAAACACTCTTGAAAGGCGGGCCTCAAGCCAGATTGGCGACGCGGGCGCTAGGTGAAATTACAGGCCATCGTTTTGCCGCCAATGACGATGGCGTCAAGTCAGCTAAGCGTTACCTCGCCGGTAAAAAACTTCTGCCAACTGCGTGATCGAAACTTTAGATACCACATAGGTTTCTAATCTTGAGTAGCGTATGCAACCATTACCTCGACACCAACGCACAGACCTCATCAGCGGTGCGAGGCAGATACTCAGACAAGACTTCAGGCTTGCCTGACTCTTTTACGACAATGACTTCTTCAATTCTAATGCCGCCGAAATTGTCTTTTAATAACGCATCTACAGCAGGGCGATTTATCACATCTTGAAACGGTTTAATCATTTCTTCGTTAGCCCATAAGGCTGGGACTAAATAGATGCCCGGCTCTATAGTCAAAGCATACCCGGCTTGGAGGTCTCTATCGAGTCGTAAGAATTTATCGCCGAATGGTTCACGCCGCGTGCGCCCGGAAGCATACCCCGCTAAGTCTCCGAACTCTTCCATATCGTGAACGTCCAATCCAATAAGATGACCAAGTCCATGACAGAAAAACAATGTGTGCGCACGCCTTGCGACTAAATCGTCAATATCTCCTTGCAAGCATTCTGCCTCAACTAACCCTTCACAAATAGCCCGCGCAGCTAGGTCATGAATATCTCGATAGCGCGCGCCTGATACGCAAGCAGCGATAGCTAACTGTTGTGCCCTCAGTACAGTGTCGTACAATTGTCTCTGGATTGAAGTAAATTCGCCGCTAACCGGAAGCGTGCGCGTGAAATCCGAGGCGTATCCCGAAAGCGTCTCAGCCCCTGAATCTACTAACAAAAGATCGCCAGCCTTTAATTGATTCGAGTAAACGTGGGAGTGTAAAATTTCTCCCCGAATACTTACTATAGGTGTAAACGATGGGTCGCATTCGTTCGCGGTGTATACGCTCATAATCGCTGCGGCGACATCAGCTTCCCGTTGGCCAACGGCACAGGCGTGCATAGCAGCGATGTGTGCTTCAATGCCCACGCGGGCAGCTTCACGCATCGCCACCAATTCATGTTCACCTTTAACCAGACGCAATTCTATAATGGCTAGTTGAACCTCTGCCCCAGCTGGCTGAATGTTTGCGGAGTTCATCCACTGCGAAGTCGTTGGACAAGGTGGGCACAAACCTTGGGCGTCGCGTTTTTCGACCGTCTTAGCTAACAAGTCTACTTCGACCAACGAGGCTATATCTATGCCGGACGCCCGAGAAATTTCTTCGTCGCACGCACTATCTCCCGTCCAAAGGATTTCGTCGAAGTCCGGGCGAGAGCGAAACAGTGTGCATCCGGTCGAACCATCGCTGCCGGGTTCGATGAGTAGGGCAGCGCCTTCGATGGGCGGGCCGCCAAAATACAAATAATTACTAGCGGCGCGAAAAGGTTGCACGTTGGTGGCATATTTTCTAGCCCGCGCACACCCGGCAAAAATGACCACAGGACGAGTAATTTTATCCGCAAACTCCTTACGTCTATCACGATAAATCGCGGGTGGCGCTGGCATGGAAAATGATGTTGACAATTGCTTAAACCTTTCGCATAAAACATTTCAAGGCCTGTCACAATACTACGATTGCCAAGCAGACGCAAAGCTTTGGATGCGATTGACTTAAAAAATAGCGATAGGGTGGTGATTTATGTGATTGGAATATGTGTGGAAGGCGTAGCTGGTTTCGTTAAGAGACTCGATAAATCGTCATGCTCACGGATTCCCATCGAAAGGCGCATGTACGCTGTTGCACGATATACAAAGATATGAACCAGAACAGCGAGAATTGGCGTCGTAAAATCCTGCGTGAACAAGCTCGCCCCTTGCTCGAACATAGCCGCACGACAGGCTACAAACGCAATCAACCACCCGGATATGACACCGGCATCTATGATTCTCATGCGTCGCATGAACGTCACCAATGGCCAACTCAAACAGCTATAGCAGACGAAAATAGTCATAAGGTTACCCAACGCAGCGCGCAGTGAACCTTGCCACATAGCCCTGAAAGGTAGTTGAAAACCGGCTAATTGCGACACGTCCCATTGATGGGTCTTGCCCTTGAGATATGCGTTGATAAGCAAAACCGACGCTTGAATTCCAATGGCAACTAGAAGTAAAGTCTTGGATAATATGGGCGCGCGATTGACCGACTCGCGACGCATGGCGATTGGCCGAAAACAGGCTCGTGCGATGCTTGCGCCTATAGCTGTCGCGAGACTTCTTATAATAATGTCTGTACTTTCAAAGACGTGCGACAACGTGAATAGTTGCAGAAATTCGATCACCACGACAAGTATAAATCCATGACGTAACGTAGACACCATCGCCTGGCTAAGTGAACTCGTATGCTCCATGCGACCGACGAAAAACAAGTAGCCTAACAGTACAAACCACGCGGTACTCTCAAGATGCGCAAGGGCAGTTGACGAATCCGCGATCCAATATGTCGGGTTGATCATACCCAAAATTTGCCAATCAGCGCGAAGAAAACCTGTTTTCATTTGGCTTGTCGAATGAACGAAATCAAATGGAAACAAGTGAAAAATACACAACGCCATCGTGATTCCCAAGGCAAGAGACGAATATGGATAGAAGAACACGCGATCTCTTACATGGGCGCTAAATCGGCTCGTGAAAATACTTGCAGCCCAGGCAGAAATGGCCCCAACAAACATCCCCGCAACATCGCTGGCCACGTCAAACCATGAAGCCACGCGCGAAAGTGTCGCCGACTGACACGATTCGACCGCTACACTTATCAATGCACCAACGAGTAGTGTCGCAATTAAAGCGCTAGTTGCGCGATAGCGGATATTTCGCATCGCTGAAAAGGTAACATAACCCAAAACTGCGTAGACTAAAAGATTGGTAATGAAATCTTCAATCGAGGACGGATACCATGTAATCAGCATTAAACCGAAACCGTTCTTGATTGATAACAAACCGGACTGAAATCGAAAGGGAATCAACGACCCATAAATGGTCAAGCCTATGATCGTAATTAGCCAGCCGACACCAATCATCGGTTGAGTTGCTGGCGAGGTCTGCAGGCTCATTATCTCTGTCGATACTGGCCTTCTGGTAACAGAAATATCCTGTCGAAACATCCTTCTACCCCCATCCTGATCGAACACCAAGCGTGTCTCAGCAACCCGTACTTGTTTTCAGGCAATCCGCGTGGCTAGGTTTTAGAAGAGGCAATGACACCAGGAATCCTTGAGTAGCACCGATAATCGCAGTGCCGCCGTCCACCATTGGCTTTGCAACCGAACATCATTGGCTACGATGTTAAGATGTGACGGATGTAGCGGTTGCTCGTATTGTGGTGGCTGGTTGCGTTAAAGACGCAACGCTTCAACGCAACGATGCGAAAATACGTCGCTGATTCGCAACGCGAACAAACTGGAAATGAATGACACGATGAAGGCAGCAGTGATACACGAGTTCGGTGCAGAGGACGTGCTGAAGTACGAAGACGTCGCCCGCCCTGAGCCTGGCGCTGGAGATGTTGTAATCAAGGTGGCGGCGTGCGGCATTAATCGCTACGACCTATATCTCCGCATGGGAGCCGTGTTTTCGGACATAACTTTTCCACATGTGCTTGGCGCTGACATCGCGGGAACGATCTCAGCCGTTAGTGATGATGTGGCCAACTGGCAAGTGGGCGATAAGGTCATCGCGGCTCCGGGATATCCGGTTAATCCAGCGGATTGGGACATCAAGCCTGAAAACCAAGCGCCTAGCTTTGAAGTGACGGGGACACATACTTGGGGCGGCAATGCTGAGTATGTGCGTATGCCCTCACGATTTGTATACAAGGATGACACCGGGCTTCCCGCACAAGAAGTAGCGGCGATGCCTTTGGTGCTGATGACAGCCGTTCATGCGGTGGAGACATTGGGTGAAGTTCGCAGCGGCATGAAAATACTCGTGCAAGCCGGCGCTTCGGGTAGTGGAAATGCTTGCATTCAGGTAGCTCGCGCGCTTGGCGCAGAAGTCGTTACAACGGTTGGCTCTACGGAGAAAGTCGAAACAGCCATTCAGGCCGGCGCGACACGAGTCATCAATTACAATGAATGCAACTTCGCAGATGAGGTACTAGATTGGACAGCAGGCCAAGGCGTGGACGTGGTTATCGACAATGTCGGCGCGAGCGTTTTGGAAGAAAATTTACGATCACTGCGTCTTGGGGGTATTTTCGTAAATTTCGGACTCGTGGGAGGCTACAAAGCACAACTGAACATACGCGATCTTTTCTTCCGGCAACATCAACTTCGAGGATCATTCATGGGAAGCCTGGACGAATTTCAACGCGGCCTAAACCTGCTCCGTGACGGGAAGGTCAAAGCCATGATCGATAAAACATTTCCACTCAACGAAGCAGCCCAGGCCCATCGATATATCGAATCTCGCGCAGTTCGTGGTAAGGTCGTTCTTATCCCATAAACTGTAGCTTCATCATAAACTGCCAAAAAAACAGATGAAACATACTCCCCTTAACCGGGCCAGCGCACATGACTGGGTGGTTTAGGCGGACTGGCCTTGGCATACGGTAAAGTCAATTGACTATCTGCGTCCACGATCCGGGCACCTCGGTAATCAAGCCATTCACGTCCTGTAACTTCATTTGAAGTATATATTTCGCATCGCCTTTTAATGCCGTGGCTGTTAACACCACGAAATTGTTGGGGGCTAAGGATATGTCGTCGTCTTCAGGATCGGTTACGACCAGCGTGAAGGTTCCGTCACCAATGATTTGATTTGTGACCCACGCGCCGGTCGTAGGTCGATTGGTTCGCCAAGCCGTATCGCTGCGCATCCAGTAGAAGCCCATTTCGATGGCTGAATGTGCGTAGGCACGGGCTAGCATAAAGTCGCTGCCTGTTTGAATAGCACGCCGCTCTACGCGCACGGCCATTAGCGCCGCTAAGCCAATGACCATAACCGTTAATGAGCTTCCCATGACCAGGATGTAGACTATGCCTCGCCTGCGCATGGTGGATCGTTTTTTTGAATTCATTTTCATTTGAAAGACTTATTATCATCCATCTCTATTGCTATCCATCTCCGCGCACGCTGAAGCATGCGGCTCGAAATTATCTATGGCGTATCCAATCCTCCGGCCCAGGCAACGGATCGTTGCATGATCGTTTGTCCATTGGCGCTTAGTGAATTGAAATCAAACGCAGATTGCCCCCAGGGAAGATGTACGCGGCGTCCGGCGGTGATCCCTCCGCCCTGCATAGATGCGCCAGTATTTAAGATTCCAAAACCAGCAAAGGAGGTCGCTCCACCTCCATTAGAGGTACCACCAAGATATAAGATATCCGTCGATGTGGCCCCGTTAAACACTTGGACAGGCTGACTTGAAGTATATATCGTCATCCATCCCAACACAAACGGTGTAGTGATGTAATGTGTGTTGTCCCAGATATTAAGTCTCGTGGTTGAAACTGCAGAATAGCTTAAACTAAATCCAAAGTCATCTAATAAATCTGGATTTTCATTGATAATCCCTTTTGACGTAGTTGAGAAATCGGCCCGCATTTGGGCGGGATTTACTTCGGAAGAGATGTAAATAGCTACAACATCTGCTGCTTGTAGATCCACATCTGATTGAAATTCGGAAACGGAAATCGTGACAACCTCATACCCCCATAACTCCAACAAAGAGATTCGTGCTAGTTCCGTTGTTGTCGCGGTATTGATAGTCATTCCCTTAGTTAGGTATAAAATTTTAGGTGGCGATGGCGCATCTGGCGGGCCTGGTGTGCGGATGCCTATGAAAGAAGCCATCTCAACGGAATTGTAAAATATTGATACCGTAATTCGCTTAACATCAGTGGCCGATACTGATGTCGTAGCTAAGTCGGCTGGTGATACCCAATCAACAAGGACTTTACGCGACCAGTTAGCCATGCCTAGCAATGGATCGCCATTCCTTTTTTCCAATGCCACTCGGTTCCAATCGTCGTAATCATCGACGTCGTCAAAACCTAAACGATTGGCACTATTTTCAGCTGGTTCCAGACCAAATGTAGGCGTCTGGTCAGGGTCTTCGTAGGGCAAAGCCATGATCTCAGATAACATGGCTTGACCAATACCGTGGGCCATGGCCTTTCTGCTGACCTGCGAACGACCTGTGGTTGTTGCACCTACTGTATTAAGGGCTGCGACCATGAGAGTACCAACGATGACAATAGAGATCAGGCTTTCGGCTAGGCTAAATCCTTTGCGACGCGATCTAAAATGTCGAAATGTTGCCATAGCTTTACTCACTGAACGGTCACGCTCGGATGGTTTAGTACGTTTGTAGACGTGGCATGCGTCATGTTCGTGCCACCATCTATTTGAAGCTCGATGGTTACGGTATTCAGTTTGTTTGTAGCTGGTGGAAGTCCTGCATTGTTATTAATCCTGGCTGTACCGTATACATAAAAGCCAGTCAGGGTAGTCGACAATACTTGTACCCAGGCCCCACCTGCATCGTTTGATGTGAATAGCTTCACGTTAGTCCGAGCTACGGAAGGCTGTTGATATAATATCACGCTAGTAACCGGATCTGAACCTATGACTGGCGTTAGCGTGACACAAATCCCCTGATCTGGATTTAGCCACGGCGAGAGTGTGTAATCGATCGTGGCTGCAGTCCAATTTTTACCTAGCGAGCTTTCCAGGAGTTGCACACTTTCGATGGCCGTCGTATTAGGTCGACCATTGCCACTATCGTTCCTCAGCTCTACATTGGTGATGCCTTTCTTCTTCCCGGAATTCTTTCCCCGAAATACGACTTGATCGAGCTTCCATTTTGTCGTATTAGCCGGGAGTATCGCAGGGTCTGGGACGACATACTGCGATAGCCAAGTTGTGTCTGTAATATTATAGGAGAACTCTGTAGCACCGGCATCTATATCGATACTCGAAAAAAGCGTAAATGGCCGGTCGGTTGTACCGGCACCGCCACCGGCACCGCCAGCTGCATCTATATCGAAAGCCATTTCAAATCGATTCACATTTTCCAATACTGTGACCGCAGGCAATAAGTTATATTTTCGTGTTAATGGATCACCCAGTACACCGGACCATTCGTAGCGAATCGTTTCGGCGACGGCATTAGCATCTCGATCAGCCACGGTGAACTCTATTGCGTTCAGAGAGGCTAGTGTAAAAGACTGAGCCACTGATATTTCGTTGGACATTTTTTCAAGAATTTTATAACTTGCGATCGATTGAGAAAGCTTGTTCGACGAGCTTGGCAACGCGCGACTTGCTAGCACCATAGAAGAACCAATGCCTAGTAGTACAAGAGATGCGATGGACATACTCACGACCAGCTCGATCAACGTTACGCCGCGACGAACATGGGTATATTTGTTCATGAGTGGTTATCCAATCCTAGTGTGGTACTAATTCACGACTATGGGTACAGGAATATCTACCTGTAATGGCACTGGAACAGCTACCTGAATTATTTTTGTCCCAATGTTGATTCGAGACGATTGGTTCCCGATCTGAAGATCGACATAGCCTGAGGTGACTATTTCGCCGTATCCGTCGTAGGTAAGTTTCGCTACGCCCCCAAAATCAGCGGCGATGATTTTAACTTGGTAAGGTTCCTCCAATAAAGAAACTTTATAGAAATTACCAGGGTGGTCTGGATCTTCAATCGCGTTGATACGATACTCATTCGCTACTAAATCTACCCAAACGGTAATCGACGTGCTTGTAGTTCTAGCACGATCGCTTACACGATTCAGGTCGGTGATAACTCTCCTCACGGCTCCGTCTAATCGCTGACGTGCGGAGGCCTGGGCATATCGAGGGACTGCGACGGCTGATATCGTGCCGATGATAACCAGGACGATGAGCATTTCCGCCATCGAGAAAGCATGCCGTCGTGATTCGGCCTTCTGATGATGTGACTGATTCGATTTCATACGCCGTCCAGATCGTGACCGTTCTATTTCACCATCATATCAACTTTTTTCGCATCCAAAACGCCCACTCCGTTTAGCTTTGCCGTGGTTGTTGAGATGTAAAACGCCCCGTCGGCTAACACCGCAACCCAGCCTACCGTTCCTTTGGCGGGGTCCGCGTCGGCCTTGACTGCCTTGACCTTAACGTCTCTTAAATTGTTAAAGGGATTTGTTGGAAACGGCGGTCTGAGATATGGACCATACAAGTATGTGGATGACCCCAAAGGGTTCACTGCCCCCGATTCACTGGAGTATTGCATGAGCTGCCGCACAAACATGACGTTGTCGGGCGTTGTGGTTCCCGGCGTATAGCCGGGGTACTTTCCATGCTCGGCATAGTACACGTCAACGGCTTTGCGCACGTTAGCAAGCGTTGCCATGAGTGCTTCGGCTTTGGCACCTTTAGCAGCAGAAGAGATTCGTGGGACAGCTACGGCGGAGATCACGCCTATGATGACAACCACGATGACTAACTCCACCAAGCTAAACGCTCGATGATGAGCCTGGCGCCAAACAAGTCGCTTGGCCTGACCACTCACTGAACAGGTTTTCCGTGCTAAGGCGTTCATGACAATTGCATGTTCCCCAAAAGGATGGCCGCTTGGTCGCCATGAAAGGCAATACCTCGCGGCCAATTGGACTTATCGCCCTTAATTGATTTATCCTGCCAACCGACCGGACAACTAGTAACTACTGTAAGTGACTGAATTGTCGTCTGATAGCAAAGAGTTAATTACAATGGACCCCTTATCGGTGCTATAAATCCAACCTTCACCAGTAGCTACGGAAGCGGCGTCTGGCGCGGGAACGCCCGTCGTTATAATAATTGTCGCATTACCCTTGTTTTCACCAACCGAAGCTGGCGGAAAACCAGAACGCAGGTACGGTCCATAATCAGTACCCGCTGCACCAGCAAAATCAGTTGTCTCGACCAATTTCAGTTCGATCGCTGCCTGGTTGGCACCAGCCGGGAACACGCCGCCATGCTCAGCGGCATACATGTCGATGGCATTACGCAAACCGGCCAAGCTGGCACGTAGCGCTGCGTCACCCGCCCCCTTTGCACCACGACTGATTCTTGGTACTGCCACTGCGGCGATAACGCCAATGATGACGACCACGATTACCAATTCGACCAAACTAAAGCCGCCAACCTTCTTTGTATTTTTCATCATTATTTTCTCGCCTGCAGAAAGTTCCACTCGTCCACTATTTTTTTTATAAGGAAAACCATTTTCTAACCGTTGCCATTTCCCTCTTACAGTCTACGAAACAAGACTGCCCCCGACTACCCCAACCATCTATCGTCTGCTCATAAGCACAGGTTTAATCTTGCAATAAAGTTGAAACGCTTATCACACTTAGTGTCGCGATCCCGTCACTGCATTCAAAACGTGCGATATTATCTGTTAATTTACTTAACTTACAGCCGTCTAAAGATTGCCCTAGTTGCACCCAGCTTCCATTGATGATGGCTACATGAAATTTCGGACTAAGCATGACCGCGTCGAGCGTATATGTAGATTCAAACGTCAGATAATCATTTTTTCCGAGAGTTTTTTGCGTGAGATTATTTATATCAGACGCTTCATCATCTTGCTCAGACGCCGATGATCGATGCCTAAGCGTTGGCGGCATGAAAAAATCTACAAACTCGCTAGGCCCCAATGCCTCCACGAGCTGGGGGAATGGCAACTCTGGAATTGAATCGATAGCAGCGACTGCGGATGAATCATCAGGCAAGATGGCTGAGGGGGCAGGGGCGGCGATGGCTACCTCGGGCGCGTACCCGACTGCCACGCGGTCGATAATCAAGGCTATCACGCCACATGCTAATATGGCGATGTAGAGACGCTTTTTTTGTGGCGTCATGATGAGCCGTCCTTTGGCTGGCCTGCGTCCGAAGCCTGCGCCGAAAACATGCTGATCGTAAATTTCGCATTTCGCTTGAGCGAAGATGTCTCACCGCCTTGGGCCAATGAGAAAAAACCAACATCCGCCCAATAAGCACTCTTCTCAATGGATTCAAAAAACGCTAAAATCGCCTGCAAAGATCCCGATATTTCAAATTGCGAGCGCTCTTCCACCAAGCCAGGATATTGAGCTGCGACCATTGGCACTTGGCTTTGAATCGTAACGCCTGCCTCCGCAGCCAGCGTCGTCAGGTTCTCGAAATAATCATCAGACGGGAACTGATTGGGCAGCGTGCCTCGTTCAACTAAATCTACGGTTTGCTGCTGAATCTCAGATTGCTGCGCTGTATTAGATACTTGCAATGTCGCCAATGTCTGTCGAGCGCGGCCTAATTCGTCCCTCATGCCTACCATTTCCTGGCCAGAGCGATCGAAGTACGTGACTAAAAGCCACAGCGCAACACATGATAATGTCGCAACTATGGCACCGCAGATTAAGTCCACACCCCAAATCGACCAGCGCACATTGTTAGATAATTTTACCATGCGCAAATCACCTCAAATCGAAAATAGGAACCGTCGAGTACATCTTGACGACGCGAATGGGTTAAGGTGACGGATTTAAATATACCAGAAGTTTTTAATCGTCGAACCAAATCATGTGGTTCACCAGCGCCAGCGGTGTAACCTAACAACCGTAGCTTTCTAGCTGCGTCAATGGTCACTACTTCATCGCACTTTATGGCATTGCCTGCTTGTATTGATGCTGACTGCGTGCGACGAACTTTGGATGGCGACGTAGGGTCCGTGCTAATAGAGGTTAGCCAAGCTGACTTGGGTAGACATTGCGTCACCACCGCGATAATTTTTGTCCACGCCCGCTTACCCCGCAGCGAATCAGCTCGTTCCATTTGATCCCGAAGCTGCACACTCTTCGCCTTCGCCTCTTTAAGCTTCTGTTGAAACGTTTTAACCTGGGCCAAAAACTGATCTGTTTGCGACTGAACATCACTCGCTTCTACGCGCTGACTAAACGTTAGCCACAACATCATCAATACGCACATAAGCGCAACAGCCATGGGCGCTAACCATCGCTGTAAATGACGTCGGCGCTGCTGCCGAGTCATAATATATTCTGGAATTAAGTTAATACGAGCCATGTGCTCACTCATCCTCAATCGCTAAACCAATAGCCAAGCCAAACATCTCCAAGGGCAGGTTTTTTCCACTGCTAAAATTAATCCGACAGTCGGTAGCCTCTAAATAATCACTGGCAGACCGCACTTCGATGCCCAATCCTTGGGCGAAGTATTCTGAAACACCTCGCACACATGCTCCTCGCCCTACCAAAACTAAATCGTCAGCTTGGCGTTTTGGAAAACTGCTCAATACATATTCGTAAGACCGACTAATCTCTGAAGTCAAATCATGAAGTAGCCGGCGTAAATAGCCGCCAAGCATTTCTGAAAGCTCATTTCCAGATGTTTCTCCGGCGATGGTTTTTCCACGATTCGACAGAGATACGCCATGATCGAATAACTGAATACGCGCCGTAGACTCACTAACTTTTAACGCCGTTGAGATGGCACTTATCCACTCACCCACTCCCGTGCCTACACGACGGACGAGAACAGGCACATGATCCACATATATAATTAGCCGAGCTTGTCGCTGCCCAACATCTAAAACACCCCAAACGGAAGACGCAGGCCAAGGCTTGAGCTTACCCACGAAGCGACCTAACGCGGTCGGCGCAACATCCACGCACTGGCAATTGAACCCCGCTTGTTCGCATGCATCCAGCGCCTGCTCGATATACAGCGTGGGTGCTGCAACACTCATGACATTAGGAACTGGCGCAGGCGTATCTGGCAACATCCAATAATTTATTTCCATCTGATCTGTAGCATTATTCGCCATGCGCAGCGCCTCATTCTTGATGGCTTCATGCATCTCATCGACTTGCTGCTTTTTCATGTCGAGTGCGTGAAACTCCACTTCCGGGCTGCTGAGACCAAAAACGATCTTCTTCCCGCGAAATCCGGCGCTAGACAATAAGCGTTTAAGCGATGAAGATTCCACCTCTGGCTTCTCGCCCTGTTCATCAGCGCTAGGCCTGTCGGACTGTACGACGCTTACGACTTCTGCCATGCCACGGCGATTGATCACTTGTGCGGCGCGAATCGCGCTATCACCAAAGTCCAGGCCAATGGCACTGACGCGGGAAACTTTTTTTGTAGCCAGTTTCAACATAATCGATACTCGACACCCTGATAGTTACATAGCTGATGTCATGTCAAACATTGGAATAAATAAGGACAAACAAACGGCACCAACGACCACACCCATACCGAGTAAAATGATAGGCTCGATCAATCGTGCGACGACGTCCACCGCCTCAGTATTTGACTCATCCAGCATGTCTGCCGCGAAAAGTAAAGCGCCATCTATATTTCCACATTCTTCACCCGTGCGCACGGCTTGACATAAATAAGGTTCCACTATCCCAGAAGCCTCCAAGGCATAACTGATCGACCCACCGGAAGTTACGGAATCTTCTAAGTCCTTAAACATTTTCTGAAATGCGCTATTCGATGTTGCCCCTCTAATCAGCGCGATGGAATCAAGTAGGCCCACCTTACTTTGAAGTAGTAGCCCTAACGTTCGGAATACGCTGCCTTGAATAAGCTTGGAACGTAACTTTCCTACTATGGGAATGGATAGCTGAAAATCGGCCAACCATTGTCGGCCCTTTTTTGAAATGACAACCCAGGCTATTCCCGCGCCACAAGCAAGTATACAGCCGAGTAAAATGGCCCAATGCTCGCTTATGAACTTGCCAGATGACAACATGAATTGCGTACTGGCTGGAATTTCAACGTCTAGTTGCACAAACATGTCTGCAAAGCGCGGCATCACAAATAGCATTAAGCCGAGAATAATATGTATACACATGAATATGAGCAATATCGGATAAGCCATCGCCCCGCCTATCTTATTTCTCATCGCACGCTGTTTACCCACAATAGCGGCTAATCGTTCAAACATTTGCGGTAACATCGCCCCGGCTTCGCCTGCGGCTACGATGGCACAAAAAACTGAATCAAACGTTCTGGGATGTTTCTTAAACGATTCTGTTAGAGATACCCCTTCTTCCAAATCTTCCGCGACATTATTGAGCAAATCTTTCTGCGCTGGCTTGCTCATTTGCTTAGCGATGGATTGTATCGCAGGAACCAGACCACTACCTGACCGAAGGAGCATAGACATTTGTCGTGTGAACAAAGCCAGTACCTTGATAGACAGTCGTTCTTCTTTCGCAGGCTTTAATGACGCAGGTTTTTTTTCGTTAATGCTAGCGACTCGTTTAGCCTCGCGCTTTGTAGACGCGCGATCGGCACGCGTTTTCGCTGCGTGGTCCTGAGCCTGTATCCCTCGAGTCGCGCCGATCATGTTAGATTCTCCATACCTGCGCCACTAGGATCGCCACATTCCATCGCTTCAGAACGCGATACGCGAACTACTTCTTCAAGCGTGGACTTACCAGCTTCAACCAAATCCAAAGCTTTCTCTCGCAGCGTCCGCCATCCTGTTTGCTTGAGATACATACGCACGTCCTGCTCCGATGCCTCTTCCTGTACCAACCGCTTGAGTTCAGTGTCCATCACCATGACTTCATAAATACCAACTCGCCCACGAAAGCCGCTGTTATTACATTCACGGCAGCCTTCTCCCTTTTGGAAAACTTCGTTGGTGCGATGCTCCCAGCCAACCTTTCTAAGCAAGGACTCTGGCGGGTAATATGACGTGCGACATGATGGGCATATTTTTCTCGCAAGCCGCTGAGCCACGAAACCCAATAGCGATGAGCTAATCAGGAACGGCTCTACGCCCATATCAAGCAAACGCATGATCGCACCCGGGCAGTCATTGGTATGCAGCGTTGATAACACGAGGTGGCCAGTCAGTGCCGCCTGGATGGCGATGCGCGCAGTCTCCTGGTCTCGAATCTCTCCCACCATAACCACGTCAGGGTCTTGCCGAAGTATTGATCGAAGCGCACGCACGAAAGTTAGCCCCACCTGTTCATTAACCTGTATCTGATTAATGAGGGGTAATTGATATTCAACGGGATCCTCAATCGTCGTGATATTCGTAGCTTCGTTACGCAATAAATCCAGTGCAGAATAAAGTGTCGTCGTCTTGCCACTTCCCGTCGGGCCTGTCACCAGCATCAGGCCATAAGGACTACGAATCATGGATTCAACAGCGATGCGATCCTGGCCAACAATACCTAAGTCTTCCAGATTAAAGCTCAATTGAGACTTATCTAAAATTCGCAGTACAATTTTTTCACCAAGCACCGTGGGCATGGACGATACGCGCAGATCGATCTCTCGACCGTCAGCCATGATATGCACGCGGCCCTCTTGCGGAAGCCTTTTTTCCGCGATATCCATACGACCAATGACTTTCACACGCGATACGACTGAAGCGTGCATGCCTTTGGGAGGGCGAAGAATTTCGCGCAATTGGCCATCCACCCGAGCGCGAATATGCGTGGCGTCACGATCAGGTTCAATATGAATATCACTCGCACCCGCTCGAAGCGCGGTAAGAATAGCCAAGTTCACAAGATTGACGACCGGACTACCATCGATCATCTTATCGAGGTCCGTCACTGGCCCTTCATCTATCGCCTCATGTTCCGAAATCTGGATATCGCTTTCATCCATTGACGCGAGGAACGAATCGACGTTGACTTCTTCAGCTAAATACTTCTTTTGATACTCCTGCAAATTCTCTTCGATCACCAATACCGCGCGAATTTGGCAACCAGTCAAATTTCGTATGCGGTCTAGCGTGGGCAGCGACTGCGGATCGACCATAGCGACGGTCAAATCATCTTTGACACGAAACAATGGGAGTACGCGCATACGTTCAGCTTCTTCTCGTGGCAAGAGCTTCGCAATGGCAGGATCAATCAAGCCATGCCTCAAGACGCACCCTTTTACTTGTAATCGTTTTGATAAGGCATCGACAAGTGCCCCAGCCGTTAGCGAACCCTCGTCAACCAGCAACTGGCCAATACGTCCGCCGCTTTCTTCCTGGCGAGATAGCGCATCCGTAAGCTGTTCCTCGTTGATGATTCCATCACGAACCAACTGCTCGCCTAATCGAACCGCAGAAGATGTTTTAATCGTAGCCATGCGTAATACAATCGATAAGTAAATCTATGCGGATCGGAAACTACAAATAGCTTTTCACCGCATCTTCAACTTCGTTAAACAAACGAAAATGGGACGTTGTCCCAGTTAATTCCAACACTTCGCGACAGATTTGTGGCACTTGCGCGAGCTTCAATTCTTCGGCGCGTTCGGCCAACTCTTCACTAACCAGAACAAGCGTTTCGAGTGCAACGCTGTCCAGATAAGGCACATGCTGCAAAGACACGACAACGTGAGGATTCGTTACATGAAGTTTTTCGCGTAGAATGCTACCAAAATGGTGGGCATCGTCATCGACGAGAGGCCCTATAGGCGCAATGACATCTACGGACCCCATCTTCACCGAATCGATCTTCATAAAGCAGCCTCCGTGGCTATATTGACCTCATCAGGTCTCGTCACCAACGATACGCCATCAATTCTTGCTGATCGCCATGTCGATAAAGCACTGGAGAGTAAAGTACGCACATCTGTTTGATCTGGTCCGGCAGTGACGACGCCGCATCGTATACCAACCTCTCCGCCCCATCGCTGACTATTTCCAACCACTTCTTCGAGGCGTGCGACCAATTGGGTAGCGACCAACGTCGTCAGCTCGGCATCTACTCGTCGTAAGAACACAACGATACGAGACTCGTCGAATCGGCCGATACAATCGTCGGTGCGTATCTTTTTTCGGACGACATCGCTAGCGGCCCGAACGATTTCATCTACAACTTCCCATCGCCCCGAATCCGACAATTGACGCAGTCTCTCTAAAGCAACAATAACCATGGCCACTGGCTCATTGTTATCATTCGACTGCTTTAGCGCTCGTTGAGCGGATTGAATAAACGCCTCTCTTGTAAGCAATCCTGACACGGGGTCGGTTTGACCTAGTTTCGCGCCTACAGCCGCATCGTAAACTGTATTCCAAAATTGACCTATCAATCGCTCAACGCAGGTAAGCATTTTTTCCTGTTGAGAATGGGATGCATCTATCGTTCCCACTTCAATCACGCCAATGCATGCCCCGCTTCGAATGACCGGGAAGCACCAGGTTGCGCCCCGTGATTGAGCATCCTGGTCTCGCACCGCATAGTCAGAACTAGCAGAACTCGGTTTCAGGTAACGAGACTTACTTCGCATTATTTGTGCAGGAAGCCCCACAGTCGATGACACAACGGGAACATCATCCCAGACCTCCGGCACACGCAAAGGCACTAAACCTGTCGCATCGTCAATGGTTCGGTAAGGACGTATGTGTGTGGCATGGCACAATCTAGCCAATACCGATCGTACATATTCGTCAAAGTCATCCCAAATATCACTTCGCTCTCGATGGTCATCAAGCCATGTATCAAAGCGAAACAATTCTTCGCCCAATAAAGACCATGAAGAATGATCCTCTAGCTGAGGCGTGACATTTCGATTTTCAACTTCCTTCGTCATTCTCGTTTTCACAGGCGATTCATAGCTACTCGACCATTTACCCATTACGACGATTACAACGGCTCCCCCCAAAAGCGCAACCAACGTACTTGCATTCATCTTGGCTAAGGAACCCACTGAACCTTGTACCAACATGAACCAAAACAATGCGCACAACACTCCCAACCAATGGCCGCGCCGATGCTCAAGCAGGCGACCGCCAAGTCCGGCGACCAGGACTACAGGGAACCAGGTAAGAATTAGCAAGGTCATCATGCTGGCATAATCCCGATTGAGTTACAAATTGAATCCGTTTCCTGCAAGAAATTTTCGGAATCTTTCAACAACGTCTTCCAAGCGTTCTCGTCATGACTAAGAAGGTTTTTCATCATCGTAATGAATGTCGCTGTTAAAGTAGGGTCGCACGTCTCACCGGCTTCGTTGTCAAGAATATCCAGCGCCTCCTTCCAGGAATATGCGCCTCGATATGAACGGTTAGATGTAAGCGCATCAAAAATATCTGCAATCTGAATAAGCCTAGCCTGCAGTGGAATACCCTCACCCTTAAGGCCGGCAGGATAACCTTTGCCATTGAATTTTTCGTGATGGTGCAATACCCCCGGTAGCGCACCGGCCAACTTGGGAATTTCTTTAACAACTTGATAACTGCGCGTGGGATGCTCTTTCATGTGGGTAAACTCTTCGTCTGTGAGCTTACCCTCTTTCTTGAGAACCTCATCTCGAATGCCAATTTTTCCAACGTCGTGCAGCAACGCACTCCATTGAAGCATCTGAAGATCGTGACCAGTCAAGCCGATGCGTTGCCCCAACAACATGGAGAAAAATCCTACGCGGACAGAATGGCCAGAGGTGTATTCGTCTTTTTGGTCAACCGCATTAACCAGCGCACGCACCATAGATAACGATATGCCGCGTAATTCCAATACGAGTCTATGATTTCGAATCACATCTCCACAATAATTACACAGCGCCTCCACCATGGTCATATCGCAAGCTCGAAACTGCGATTCCTTTTCGCTTCGAGAGACGACGATGACGCAAACAAATTCATCACCAGCCATCACCGGACCTACCAAAATTTGCACTGTACCGTTATTAAATTCGCCGGTTGGTGCATGCTCCACAAGTACACGCATTTCCTTAGCGGCGCGATCTACAGTCTTATCGATCCAATCTGAATACGTTTTTTCACCACCAAGAATTTCGTCAAACTCGCAAGCCTGACTTGCTCCCGTATATACGTCACAACCAACATAACTCCGTTGCAATCCATCGATAAATACATCCAACACCTGCGATTCATCACACGCAATTGACAACCGCCGCGTGACTTCGAACACTACGCCAAGAAGTTCGTAAGCTGCAAGCAGTTCCTCGCCCATGCCCAAGTGCTCATCAAGCACCTTTTGCAGCATTTTCTGCACAACACTAAAAGCCGATTCGCAATCAAACGGTGCAACGCCATTGGCTACAGTTGCTTTCAGTAGCGTCAATGCCTCTTGTGCGTCCTTGGGCTTTTGGCAAGTCGCAGAGATATTTTCCTGGTGGCCGCTCAATCCGCACACTCCGTTCCAGCCGGAGCTGGATGATTTTCTAATAATCGCGAGATGTCATCGACCAGCCGTGACGGCGTAAACGGTTTAGCGCGAAGATTGACATCCAAACCGGCTGACTGCTGTAACAGCTCTGTTTGATCGCATCGCGCAGAAAGTAAAATGATGGGCATCGACATCTTTAATTCGTCTCGAACTGCGTGAACAAGTTGCAAGCCATCCATCTCAGGCATGTTCATGTCAGTGATGAGCAGATCAACTGGATTCTCACGCAAAAAAGCCAATGCCAATGCGCCATTGGCCGCATCATTAACATCATGACCATGACGCTCAAGCCACATGTGCATAATCCGTATGATGTGCGGTTCATCTTCTGCTAATAATATATAAGCCATGTTATGATTCCTTCGTTACTGTCATAGCCGTGGCACGACTTACCTGGTGCGGTAATTTCACCATAAACGTAGACCCGTTACCTTTTTCGCTCATCACCGAGATTTCCCCGCCGTGTCTTCGCACCATTTCACGAGCGGTATACAAGCCAACGCCCGTTCCGGTAATGTTCCGAACTTCCGGATCATCCACGCGCTGAAATTTCTCGAAAATTCGTGCGTGATCTTTAGCGTCAATCCCCATACCGTTATCCTTCACGGTAATCATGACGCAGTCCTCAGTCTGCTGACATGCAACAATCACCACGCCATCTGCCGGGGTATATTTTATCGCGTTCCCCAAGAGGTTATTAAGCACCACGGCTAGCTTGTCTCGGTCCGCGTTGATGTTTTCCATTTTCGCGGGAACCACGACTTGAAGATCAATGTGCTTCTCATCTGCAAGTCCGCGAATATCTCGCACGCTATCACTGACTAAAGTTTTGACATCCACATCGTTCATAGATAACGCAATCGAACCAACTTCCAGTTGCGAAACGTTAAGAATGTCTTCAATCAATCGTGATAATCGACGTGTCTCTTTTGTGATTACGTTATAACATTCGGTAATAACCTTGGGATCATCAAACATACCGCTGGAGAGTGTTTCCGCATATGCACGGATATTGGTCAATGGAGTTCGCAATTCATGCGTGACCTGGGTGACAAAATCTTCGCGCGCTCGGTCTGTTCGCAATTGTTGGCTTACATCACGAATGGTAATCACACAGCCGTTACCAGCCGCAGATTTACGCATGGGCTGTATAGACACGCGATAAGAGCTGGCATCTTCGTCTTCCGGCGCTCCGTCTTTGACGTTTTCGCTACACGATCGATATGTTCCATCAGCCGTTTGAGACGATATCGCCAGTTCACGGACTTTGTCGCCGATCCCGGACAACTTCTGCCCTTGCAATGAATGATCGTCTTGCTCGTCCCACGAAATCCCCAACAGACGCTGCGCGTTCGCATTGATATATTGAATTCGATCTACATCTGAAATGTAAATGATACCATCCGACACCGAATTAAGCGCATCCGCAAGCGCCCCCCCGTGAGAACGTTTTAGCACGCCGGCTAATTCGTCGTTGGCTTTATTTTTGTCCGCTGCACTCGCGCAAGATTGCGCCAAATCGATTAACTCATTCCAGGCGTTTGTAATGACATCTGTCGCATCATGAAATCGAAGCGTACCCAAGTTTTTTTCCATGCGCGAATAGTTGCTGTGTAGCCGATCACCTATCCGGGCGACACTTCGCATCTGAACACGAAGCCTTCGGTAAATAACAAAAAGCACGCCCAACACCACAAGCACAACGATCACAGTATCTGCATGAGTTGAGAGCATGGTAGCCGAATGCTCGAAAGGTAGTAGATGTATATCCAGCAGTAAATCTGACGATTCACTTTCGTCCTCAATTTTCGCTCCAGCACGCGACACATATATCGGCGCACGAATGATAGAGACAGGCACTCCCAACGCTCCATTAGTTACAGACATGAGGGACATAGCCTTAGGCCAGCTTACGTCAGACGTATCATCAACAAATATTTGCCCCAGCTCATTTTCATTTATCGATGCGATAATCATTCGATCACGATCGATCAAGCGTAAAGTGTCTACCGACATATGAGAAGAAAATTCATATAAGGCGTGTTGCCGAGATAGCTGACGCATACTCTCGGAACCGTCAATGGCACTTAATTGAGACACCAAAGCCGTCACCGCATAACGATATGATGACTCATACTCCTGGGCGGCTAGTTCCCTGGTTTTGGAAATCCCCAAGTAGGATACTGCTCCCAGCCCGAACAGGTAACTGATGACCAGCGATAGTCCGAACCATCGCGGCACTTCCTCTGCGTTTAAGAACGCTCTAATTGTATTCAGTCCTGCGCGCAAACTGCCGGCTCCTAAATAACATACCCTAATACTTATGATGCTCTACGGAGGTTATCGTTTCACGAGGGCGTTCGCTTAATCCGCTTATGATGCAAATTCAGAACTGAAAATCATGGTCCGATTTCCCGCTAACTCCTATAAATATAGACGACGAAATCGTCCGCGTAATATCGTGTTCTCATAACGCTTACGGTCATGATAAAATCTTTCGTTTCGCAGTTCTTGACTTTCGGACCCTGCCATCATCTAGCACGACTCATAACAAAGAAATTTCGGATACAGATAAGATGAAAATTAAGTGAGTTATCGCACCAACCCCAGCCAGGAAACCGTCAGACTCGACCCATCAGCAACCTTCGACTATCATAGCCCAAGCATAATCGCTTCTATGCTGCAACGTAGACGTTTGGAGGCGACTCATACGAATAGGATCATGAAATGGATACGAAATCCTCGACCAATAAGATGCCGCAGTGCGATCACCAGCCGCAACCTTACGATGGGCCACCGAGGAACGAGGTCATATCGCTAAGAAAACAATATGTGTCACCAGGCGTGTTCACTTATTATAAAGACCCGCTCATGATCGTCGAAGGGCACATGCAATACCTTTGGGATGAAGCAGGAAAAAGATACCTCGACGGCATCGGCGGCATTGTCACCGTTTCCGTCGGACACTGTCACCCACACGTCGTCGAAGCCGTCAAAAAACAAGTCGGAAAACTATTCCACACAACCACCATCTACCTACACCCTCACATGGCTCAGTTTGCCAAAAAACTAGCCGAACATTTTCCAGACGATAGCGGACTGGAAGCAACTTACTTCACCAACTCAGGCACAGAGTCAAACGAAATAGCCGTACTCATGGCCCGCCTACATACAGGCAACCACGACATCATCTCATTACGCAATGGCTATCACGGCGGGTCGCAGGCGACGATGGGCCTGACAGGTATGGGCAATTGGAAATTCCCACTACCGCAATTAGGCGGCGTTCGTCATGCCATGCCTGGGTATTGTTACCGCTGCCCATTAGGTCTTGAATTCCCCTCTTGCAACACAAAATGCGCACAAGACGTAGCCCAACTAATTGACCACGAAACATCTGGAAAAATAGCCGCGTTCATCGCAGAACCCATTCAAGGCGCAGGCGGCGTAGTCGACCCACCAGAAGAGTACTTCAAAATCATTTACGACATTGTCCGCGCTCACGAAGGCTTGTGTATTTCCGATGAAGTGCAAACTGGTTTTGGCCGAACCGGTGAGTATTTCTGGGGCTTTGAAAATTACGGCGTCACCCCAGACATCGTCACCATGGCTAAGGGCATAGGCAACGGCGCACCACTTGGCGCAGTGACAACCAAACACAATATCGCCGAGCAACTAAAACAAAAACTTCACTTTAGCACCTTCGGCGGCAACCCAGTCACCATGGCACAAGGACTCGCCACCCTTGAAGTCATCGACCAGGATAACGTACAGCAAAACGCTGCGACGGTCGGCGCATACCTCAAGCAGCAACTCAAAGATTTACAAACTCGCCAGCCGTTAATTGGCGATGTTCGAGGCAAGGGATTGCTTTTGGGCGTAGAATTAGTACGAAACCTCGACACAAAAGAGCCAGCCAATACCGAAGCCGTTGAAGTTCTGGAACGTACCCGAACCGCAGGCTTACTCATTGGCCGAGGCGGCGTTTATGGAAACGTGATGCGCATCAAACCACCCATGTGCATTACGAAGCAAGATGTAGATTATCTGGTAGATACGTTAGAAGAAGCCATTGCAGCCACGCAGCGGTAAAATACTGCGAAACTTATCGTCGGGTACGTTTCGTCGTTACCGATTTCACCTTCTTACCAGACAACTCAAAAAAACCATGAATGATCTGCCTTTCGTGCGGTATAGATAGCGAACCGCTATTTTGCCCATTCACACTCAACGTCCAAGGCTTCAAAGCTCGCGCATGTTGCAAAGCTCGTTCAAGCATAGTAGGCGGAAGCCAATTCTTATCCTCCAGCCGAATCTTACCGGCAGCAGTAATGAAAGCCTGCGCATCTAGAAATGACATACCTTGTGCAACGCCTCTCGCCAGAAAACTCGTCAGCGTAGCCACGGTAGCTTCCACATATAAACCGGTCCCATGTTGCTTTGGCAGATTCAACCAATACTGCCCCCACCGGGATGCTAAGGCTTTTTTATTACTCCCGAAATTAGTATCCCACGCCTGGTCCGCGCCCATCCGGCTAATGTCGCGCATGAAATGGTCAAATCGAGTTCGATATTTTCCATTATCGGCGTGCGCCAAAAAATGAACCAGTGACCAGGCCTGATCGTAATTCACGCGAGATAATTGTTCGTTCCATTCATTCCGCGTAATGCGCATGAATTTTACCATATCTGAAAATTCGTGCTTAACGATGTGTTTTTTTATCCTCTTCTTCCGTAAGCCAGGAACGAGACCAGCCACGAATCCATCCCCTGTAAACATCGACTCTGCAAAATATTCCGCCAGCCCCTCATCCAACCATACCGGCATATCTCCACCAATTACAATATCGACGAACTGATGAAATCCTTCATGTTGCAAGGCTCGCCAGAGTTGAGATAAGGGCCGCCCCCCCACAAACGCCATCAACTTATGGCCTGTATAAACACCCGAACTACCTTGTAATCCGCCAGCCGCGAGATAATCTGATTCGTGACGATAGATGTACAATGGAAATTTTGACGTGATAGCGCCGGCAAAAGCTTTCGTCCGAGCATGATACTCCTCAGCCATGCGGGTCATGCGCAGCGAAGCTTCACGAACGATGATCTCGTCCACGTCAGAGTAAATATCATAATACTTGGAAGAGTAAACAGGCAGCGAACTATTGAGCTGCGCATTCGTAGCCACGCAAGAAAACATCAAACACAAAGCGATCAACGGCGCACATCCTTCCAGCTACAATCCGCCCGATCACTTGCCACCAGTCAACGACATGACGATATTCGCGTAGAAAGTATTATCCAGTCGTTCCAAACCCGGTTGAGGCCGCGAATTATATTCATTCCGAATACCGAGCTTCAACTTCCATTCATCTTTTTTAAGTGGAAAAACTATGGCCGTATCGAAATCCAGGCGATAATCGCTCGTATCTTCAATATCAGGACTAAATCTTGTCACCTGCGTAAACTGTGCCCAGTCTCCTAAATCCTGGCGAAAATTAACCGCGAAATCAATGACCGCAGCCCCGTTTGATACCCCCGTGTTGTATGTTTCATGACGAAGACCAAAACCGTACAGCGTCTTCAACTCCCGTGGCTCTTCCTTAATCCAATAGTACCCACCACCCACGGCTACGGTTGTACGCAAATCCAAATCCTCAAATTCATCAAACTCAAGTTCGAGTCGCGTATACCAAAGCCTTCGCTCGTCTATATTATTCTCATACTTGATGCCGCCATAATACTCGTTCGTTGTACGTACTTTGTTCGTTTCGGAATAATTACCAACCAGATAAAAATTAAGCATGTCGTCAGAAGTTTTCCGAACCACATCCAATCGGCCACGACCCTGAAGCGTGTCCGTATTGCCATCCGTGCGAGAACCACCAGCCTCGATCGTCGTCGTCCACTTGGGAATAGACGCCAGCCGCACCTTCTCCGCCTCAGCTTTGACCTCCACCAACACCGGACTCTCAACACCTTCAGGCCAAACGCTTACCATCTTCTTGGATTCAACCGGCAAATCACCCAGCGCAGTGTGCATCGTCGCGCTTGATTGATCCGATGAAACAGCAATAGTTCCCACAAGCCGATCACCACTATCAAATTCCACCGTCATCGCGTCATTCGCTTCGATAGCTACAATCTGACTTGATTCAATCGTTAGCGTACCCGCTACCACCGTCTCAATCGTCAACTTACCCTTATACATCTGCCTAATCTGGCCAACGAGTTTACTACCATCCACGGTGTAAACCGCATCAGCCTGTAACGTCTGCGCGACAGCAAGAATCAACATGCCAACTAAAACTGAAAGTCGTTTATCCCACATAACACTTTCCATCAAATAATGAAAGCCGAAATCAAAACCATTTGTTTCATTCGCTTAATGACTAACTTCCGTCATTAAACAAACCACTCACCGTATCGTTGATAAACTCATTAAGCGGGCCTGTGATCGCGCCGCGAACTAACGTGGTAATGATTTCTTCGCCGCTAAGTGTTACGGTAGCGTTGATTTGACCAAAATCGCAGCCACTCAACTGAAACATCATACCTCCGCTGCACACCAACGCCGCCAGTTTGCCACGGCTTAATCGTTGAAAACGTCTCATCGTAAATATCTCCTAAATCGGCCCAACAATCGTCTAACGCCTTCAATCGCACATGACGAGAGCAGCCATGCTAGACGACTCATCGCGCGCGTCAACGCGAAACACCGTCAATCGCTACCTAAAAATAGGGATTTAATCTAAAACTTTGAAGTACAAGAATTGGAAATCGTCGAAAAACACTAGCTCAATGGGTAAAGACGGCGAAAATACGATTAATCCTTGTCAGGCGATCCGTCCAGACTCTCAAATTCTAAAGGTCCATCGTCATCTTCACCCAACCCCAACGCCTCAGCCAAGGCGTCACCAAGCCCGCCGTCAACCTTCTCACCCTTCGCGGCTTCGCGTTCTTCTTCCAAGTCGTGTTCAGGGTCGTCGTCCATGATCTCGCCCTGCTCAGCCTGCCGTTCAATAACCGACTGAACCATTTTGAGACGCTCAATCAAAGTCGGCATATCACGAAGCCGATTCACCGGATCACTTTGGCAACAATCGTTGATTAGCCGCGCGATGCTAAGCGGTAAATCCTCCATCGTAGCCTTTTGAATCTGCGACACCCGCTTACCCACTAACCCCTGCGAGTGAATATCGAGGTTCTGATTCATCTCCGTCATCACGGCTTTACCTGTCACCACGCGATGAATCGCAGCACCCAAACCAAATATATCAGTCCGCTCGTCAAGAATCCCACGCTGCGCCTGCTCCGGAGCCATGTAATCTATGGTCCCCTGAATCTTAGCTTTCGCCTCACGGATTTTTGAACTTTGCCCCAGATCGATCAGCTTAATCTCATCTTCGGGCGTCACCATAATGTTGTTAGGCTTGAGGTCTGCATGAACATAACCCGCGCGATGCATCTCATGCAAGCCCTCAGCTACGACCTTAAATACCGCAAGCAGCTCTGGCAGCGAACGATGAAATTCCCTGGCTGACATCGGAATGCCAGGGACGTACTCCATAAACAAAATCGCCCCGCGAACACGAAGACGCTGACGGAGAATACGTAACTCGTACACTTTCCGCACAATAGGATGGTCGATAGCACTACCGATAGCTAGTTCCGAGCGAAGCAACTCAATAAAGCCTGTATGTTCAGGCCTAACCACCTTGATAATCTTAACGGCGTAGTCCTCGCCAGTACGCATACATCGCGCGCGATAAATCTTCGTCTCAGCCCCTTCGCCAAGCAACTCCAACACACGATAATTAGGTATGTCAACCGACATTCAATATCACCAAAAACACGCGACAGGTTCCCCCGCACGCATCACAAATCCAAATCACACGAATAGCCAAAATTAAAAACAGGAAAGATTGAGGACACAGTTATGCATAATCACAACGCCAAGACCAACAATCAGCCAAGGCGGACGCTCCCTCCCAGCCCTATCTTCTTCGCAATCAAGCTCTACTGAGTATAGAAATCAGATATCGGGCGGTCAATGGAAATAACCAAGTATGCCAAAGCCCAATAATTTCACACCCCCTGCAAGCTAAAGGGCCACCATCAACCCAAATGTTAGGACCGATATTTATTATTTATCAGAAAACAATGGCGTAGAAAGATACCGCTCGCCCGCACTAGGCAACACAGCCACGATGACCTTACCCTTATATTCCGACAGATTCGCAAGGCGATTAGCTACGCACAGCGCAGCCCCGGAGGAAATACCGCACATAATCCCTTCGCGTAGCGACGCCATTCGCGCCCATTCAAAGGCTTCCTCGTTGGTCACATGTTGCACATCATCAATAACATCCAGATTAAGTACGCCAGGAATAAACCCGGCACCAATCCCCTGAATCATATGCTTGCCAGGCTGAAGAGCATCACCCGCCCGTGTCTGCGCAATCACTGGAGATGCTTCAGGCTCAATAGCGATGCACCGAAACGAAGACTTGCGAGATTTTAATTCTTCGCCGGTCCCTGTAATCGTACCGCCCGTGCCCACACCCGAAATCAAAACATCCGCCTTGCCATCCG
The DNA here is from genome assembly GCA_024280855.1 of Planctomycetota bacterium. Lineage (GTDB taxonomy): Bacteria > Planctomycetota > Phycisphaerae > UBA1845 > UBA1845 > JAJRPG01. Next base: position 34,741 of record JAJRPG010000046.1, read on the forward strand.
TATCATCCCAAATTTCAACCGCAGTTGTTCGGCGATGAATTTCCGGGTTCGCGGGATTTTGAAATTGTTGTGGCATGAAAGCATCGTCAGATTCCTTCACAATTTTAATAGCTGCGTCTATCGCACCCTTCATCCCATCCGCAGCCGGGGTCAATACAAGCTTCGCTCCCAACGCTTTGAGAATCGTTCGACGTTCCATCGACATGCTCTCCGGCATTGTCAACGTCAAGTGATACCCCTTACTTGCACACACGAACGCCAGCGAAATGCCCGTATTACCCGAAGTAGGTTCAACGACCATCGTCTTGGGACTAATGCGGCCTTCCTTCTCAGCCGCTTCGATCATGGCGTTGCCGATACGATCTTTCACGCTGGAAAGCGGATTGAAAAACTCAATCTTCGCATACACCTCAGCCGGTGCGTCGATAATTCGATTAATCTTCACTAGCGGTGTCCGCCCAATCGTTTGTGCTATGTTAGCAAAGCAACCTGCCATGACTCAATCTCCATTAGATGCAATAATGACTCTGTCAGCCCAGTAGTCCACCATAAATAACCGACTCTATCGTGTCAACGAATCTCAGTACGCTCAACCATTCCCACGTGCAGGTGCCCCATTCTTCGCGTCACCTTATGACGCACCGTTAAGTTATATGGACGATCAGTGACGCGAAGGGTGGGGGACGCCCGTTCTCGATTGTCCGTCCCCCACCCTTCGGGAGTACCCGAAGAATGGGGCACCCAACCGACTCCACGCCGTCAACGAGAGACCTTTCTCTCAAGCGTTTCACACGAAAAAGGTGCCCCCTCCGCCATCACACGCCAACTAGCCATCGCCGTCATCTCGCCCCCGGTAACGCCAACAATCACATATGAATAGTCGATCCACGCATCCCGCAGGTCTGAAATTGAAGGCTTACATGATCCATCCGGATGCGAATGATAAAACCCGACAATCTCCTCCAAGCTGTCCCGCGTCTGCCGGACGGCCTGAAATAGCGACTCCCAATCTACCTGATATTGCCTGCACCGATCACCCGCTGCGACATTTTTCGCACCCACAACACGATTAACGATAATCCCAGACGCATCCCTAACCCCAATCAATATACCGCAACACTCCTCCGGATAGGCTCGCTCCGATTCCCGCTCAATCTGAATAGCCAAGCTTTCCGGCAACAATAACCGTTGCTGCGTAACAATTTCATTTTCGAGAGTTGTCTCAAACACTTTCCCACGCCCTCGCCTACGCACCAAAATACTTGGCATAAAGCGACTTAGCCATATCTACATCATCAGTGCCCTGCACGATCGCTCTACCATCCGCAAAAAGCGTAAGCGAATAATCTCCCACCCGAGCCTTCAATAAATACCTGTTATGCGAAACCTCCCCATCAACGACAGGCCCAAGTTTTTTAGCCATCGCCGCAAAATCAATCTCTCGCTTCGACCCCGGCTGAATCTGCACAGCATTTCGTCCGCACAGCGCATCAATCGTACTAACCGTCCTGCCATCCAAATACGAAAAATCTCGTTGACAACAACACGCGCACGTCCCCGCCTCGCGCGAAGCATCTACATTTAGATTTACCACCCTCCCCGTCCAAACATCGATACTCATCAGTGAACGATTCAGCGCATCAGCCTTGCCGCACAACAGCTTGATCGCTTCAACCGCTTGAAACCCCGCGATAATGCTCACCGCCGGACCGATGACCCCAGCCGTGTCACAAGTCGGATTCAGTTCCGCCGGCGGCGCTTGATCAAACACACATCTCAGACAGGGCGTTTCACCCGGCACGATAGGCATCACCAGACCGCTCGCACCAATCACCGCACCATAAATCCAGGGCCGCTGCGTTTTGACAGCTACATCATTTATCAAATACCGCGTCTCGAAATTATCCGTACCATCAAGAAGCAAATCCGCCCCTTCTAACAGTCGCTCAATGTTGCGATGATTCACATCCACAACCTCAGCCTCAACCGTCACACTGGGATTCATCCGCCGCAGCTTCTTAGTCGCAGCTATCGCCTTAGGCAAATTCAAGGCTAGGTCATCTTCGTCAAAGAGTTGCTGCCGTTGCAGATTATTTCGCTCGATGTAGTCACGATCACAAATGCGCAAATGACCAACCCCAGCCCGAACCAGCGTCTGAGCCAGGTTCGTCCCCAACGCGCCGCAACCAACCAACAACACCCGCGATTTCGCAAGCTTTCGCTGCCCCTCAACCCCAATAGGCTCATACAATATCTGCCGCGAATAGCGATCATTAAAGTCTTCAGGTGATTTTATAAACTCAGTCATTACGCCCATTTCATAAACAAGTGTATCAACAAAAATTATACAAACATCGGGTGGCATGGGTACGTCCCGCCTCTGATCCCGATGTTAATCGGCATCAGAGGCGGGACTTACCCGTGGAGAACGACTTCGCGCTAGCGCATCATAAAACATTCGCGCCGCAAACATTTTAATACGTCACGATCCGTTAAGCCAGTAGAGTTGAAAATCGCAGAAAATTTAAGGTGTAGGTCGAGTTGGCGGACGCCTCTTGCGTGACAAATCAGCCAAATAACCCTGTGGTGGTGGAGAATCCCGCTTGGCTGCGTCCTTTTTAGCCGCAGGTAGATCATCCAAATTTATCACATCATCCGCAGACCCTGCTGAAGTAGGCCGGATGGAAACTGATTTCTTATTCGTCTGCAAAATAATCGGCGCACGTTCCTGAGAGCCAGCCTGTTCGCTACCATCATCCAAAGCACTGGATAAATCAGACTTCCCGCCAAAGGGCTGGTCAAACGCCTCTAACACTTCGCCGCTAAGTCCGTCATCACCATAAACACGAGGCAGTTTTCCATAATCGCGCCAATTGCGTAAACCAGCCGTAACCAAGGTGAACCCGCTGATAAAATATATGACGTAATTGAAATTAAGCTCAGTGGCCGCACTCATAAGTGCAGCACTTACACACAACGACAAACCAACAAGCCCCGAAACAATCGCATCCGTAAACAAAGCATAAGGCGTACCAATAGCCGACATGACTACAACCGCGACCATCGCTAAACCGCCTAATTGCAGGGCGTAGTGAAACAATGTGTCACCAGCAAGAAACATACCCTCGCCAGTGGGGCCATCAAACATCATAAATCCGAAAAATATGAGCATACCCGAAGTGAGCGCAGCCGGCGTAGTATTACCCCGGACCCTGGCTTCCACATCGATACAATGACTCTCAGACAAAATTCACCTTCTCGTTAGTTATCACTCAATCTTACGGATGAACAAACTCACCCTCAGCCGTGCGCACTGTAAGCACCGCACAATGTGCCTTACGAACAACTTTCTCAGCCGTACTGCCGAGCAAAACGTGGGCAATCCCACCTCGGCCATGCGTCGCCATGACAATCATATCAATTCCATGCTCGCGGGCATACTGTACAATTCCCGCAAACGGGCGACCAAGCATCACATGCGTCGTTGGTGCTGGCGACAAATCAGCCATGTAATCCGAAACAAATCGCACCATCCGCTGCCGACCAATTTCTAACAACTCATCAGGCGGAGGACCAACCGGAACACTCTCAGGACTAACACCTGTCCAATACTGATAAGCCTCGTCAACAACATGTATACAGTGCAACGAAGCACCAAACTGCTTAGCCATCCCCTTCGCGGAATCTAAAGCGCGCAACGATAACTCAGAAAAGTCAGCGGGGAACAAGATGGCTGAAAACGCTACGGACATGTGATTTTCATCCGACGCAAGTAGTACACTATATTATAAACTCTCATCGACACAGGGTCAAATGATTCTATAACCAGAAACGTGTTCAAATCACCATTTTAAGCTATAATCATACCTGAATCGTGGACCCAGGCCGCATTAAGAGTTTGTTAAGATTCTTATCATCGCAGCCAACAACGCTTAGTCGCTGGAGAATGTCGCGTGGAACTCAATATCTTAGCTCCTGCTTCCCCTAAACCCAAGCGCAGACTCCCTCCCTGGCTCAAAAGACCGCTACCTTCCGGAGATTTTGCGCGAACCTCAAACATCGTTTCCCAAAGCGGTGTGTCCACCGTCTGCGAAGAGGCCCGCTGCCCCAATTTATCAGAATGCTGGGCCAAGCGCCACGCAACTTTTATGATACTCGGAGACAAATGCACCAGAAGATGCCATTACTGCGCCGTCTCCACCGCCAAGCCTGACGCCCCTGAAATTGACGAACCCCAGCGACTCGCAGACGCAGTCGCCGAACTTGCCCTACGCCACGTCGTTGTCACTGCCGTCGCCCGCGACGACTTGAAAGATGAAGGCTCATCACACTTCGCCGCATGTGTCACAGCTATCCACGCTAAATCTCCAGATACAACCGTCGAAGTTTTACCCGCAGATTTCCACGAGCGAGAAGACCTGATTCGCACCCTCTGCGACGCAGGCCCGGAACTGTACAATCACAACATTGAAATGGTAGAACGACTCACGCCCAAGATTCGCCCTCAAGGCAACTACAAACGTTCACTAGCCGTCCTCCGAATCGTCAAAGAAATCGCGCCGCACATCATCACCAAATCAGGACTCATGGTAGGCCTGGGCGAAACGACAGATGAGTTACATCAAACTTTCCGAGACCTGCGCGATGCCGGGTGTGATGCGCTAACCGTAGGCCAATACCTACAACCCACGCGAGATTCTCACCACCCGGTCCAACGCTACTATCCCCCAGCTGAGTTCGACGAACTCGCAGCTTGCGCCCGCTCGCTCGGATTTTTAAGCGTGGCTTCTGGCCCATTCGTGAGATCGAGTTATAACGCCGTAGAAGTATTCGACGAAAGTCGTCGACGTTTAGCTTCTACAAAATGAGTGAACCATTATCCATGACAGGTGCAGCCTTGAGTAAGACCGATTCACAACTTGCTAAAGTGATGCAAGGAAAATTCATCGTCTTTGATGGCCCGGACGGCGCAGGGAAATCCACCCAACGCGAGGCCTGCGACAAAGCGCTCCGTGCTGGGGGCGCAGAAGTCGTTTCTTGCCGAGACCCCGGCGGAACCACCATCGGCGACCGCATCCGTAGCGTGCTACTCGATTTCGACTTAGTCACCATGAACGTAAACTGCGAGACCCTGCTATTCATGGCCTCTCGCGCACAACTGGTCCACGAAATCATCGCACCTGCATTAGCCGAAGGGAAAACCGTCCTCAGCGACCGCTTCATCACCTCCACCTGCGCCTATCAAGGTGCAGCGGGCTTTGACCCCAAGCGTGTCATTGAGCTAGCCCACTTCGCCGTCGGCGACCATTGGCCTGACCTCACCATCATTTTCGACGTGGACGCCGAAGAAGGATTCAAACGCATCGGTCGAAAACCTCACCACGCAGGGAAAAACAGAAAAAAAGACGCCGGTGCAGCTAGCCTGTTCGATGGAAGCCAAACCGACGCGATGGAAGCCCGCTCGCTGGATTTTCATCGACGTGTTAGAAAAAGGTTTCTCGAAGTTCACGACTATTACCCCACACCGGTTGTCACCGTAGACGCGCGAGGCTCCGTAGACGAAATCCACCAACGCACCACAGAGGCAATCATCCATGCCCTTGGCTGACATTCACCATCAAAACCACGCACACCGACAAGTGCAACGTGCGATTTCCCAAGGACGCTTAGCCCACGCCTACATATTCCACGGACCCGACGGTGTTGGTAAAGAAATGTTCGCCCGCGCACTCGCCCAATTATTACTTTGCGATAAAGCCGTCGAAGCAACGCTGGAACTATCTACGGATATGAAAACTATCCAGCAAGGCTGCGGCAAGTGCCAGGAATGTGTCGCTGTCACCAACAACACCCACCCAGACATTCACTCAATCTATCGGCAGCTTATCCGCGAACATCCAGACTCCGCATTACGAAAACGCAAGGCACTCGAATTGGGCGTAGACGTCATTAGACACTTCATTGTTGACAAGGCCTCCTTCACCCCGTTACGCGGCAAGATCAAAATATTCATCATCCGCGAAGCAGACCGCATCACCGTCGCCGCCCAAAACGCCCTGCTAAAAACCCTTGAAGAACCCCCCGGCGCAACCCTAATCATCCTCCTAGCCACCGACCTTTCCAGACTATTACCCACCACACTCTCGCGCTGCCAGGTACTCCCCTTTAATCCCTTGCCCGACGAATTCGTGCGGCAAACCCTAAGCGAATCTCAGCCAGACCTTTTACCAGAACGCGCCAACTGGTACGCACGCATCGCCGGAGGCAGCATGGGCATCGCCACCATCGCCTGCGCCGACAATCATTACGACATCAACATGAAACTCATCGAACAACTGGTTTCGCTAAACGCACAAACGAGCAGTGGAATCAGCCGCGCGTGGATTGAAGAATCAAAATCGATGAGCAGCCTATTTCGTCAGCGAGACCCTGACATCTCCGACTCCGAAGCCACCCGTCGTGGCCTACTACTCCTCATCAAACTCTCCGCGACTTGGTACAGCGACATCCTACATCTTCTCGCCAACGACGAAGCCGGACTGATAAACGCTCATCAAAAAAAGCTATTACAAAAAGCCAGCCAACGCATGTCATGCGATTACGCCATAGGCGCCATAAGGCGATGCAGCCTAACTGAGTACCACCTACAGCGTAACGCCAACACCCAGCTATCTATCGAAACGTTGGTAAACGACCTAGCCCGACTAAGCACGGGCAAACAAGCCATCAGCGCCGCCTAACATGAAGGAGACGATCAGACATCATATTTCTTGCGCCGCTCGTCTCGCTTGGCGCGATACTCATCCAGCAATTCGTCCGTAAAATCATTCAAATCCGGTGGCGGTGGATGTTTTTTCAAGATGCCGGAACTGTAACACGCAAGCATAAATAGGCCGATGCTTCCAACGAGCAATGAAGCTGCGACTAAGCCAATCCCCCAAAAACCTTCTCTCAAAAAGAGAGTAGCTGACAACGCGCCGAAGAGGCCGGCCATGATTCCGGTGACGCCCATTGCCCAATAGCCACTCGACGGTTTCTCGCCCTGCAACCCGACGCCCACAGCGGCTAACCCGATGCCACCGACCAGGCACGTTACCAATCCTAGTGTTATGTAAGCTGCGGCGGATGAGGATGAGTTTAGGTAGTCCGTCCAGGTTTCAACTGGTGCGTCAGCTTTATCGATAAAAAAGGCGCTGAATAGCCACACGCCGCACGCGCCGAGCATGAAGACCATGCCTGCGCCTTGTAGTACGAATCCTGTGCCGGTGACGAACGCTCGCGGGTTGTCTTGTTCGGTGTCGTGGTTAGTTGGCATTGTAAAAACCTTAGCTTAGATAGTTATCCGCAACGCTTATTATCATTGTAGTTCCGCGCGGGTTGAAACCCGCGGCTCGGTAGATTGGCATACGCAACTTGCTAATCATCGACGTCATTCTACTCTGTTACATGACTCACTTTACTTACGACCACGGCATCGCCCTGCGCTCGACATCTATCTGCAGGGCCTCGCTCGTGACGCACGTTGATGACAGCGTTAGCCCCTTTCATCGCAGCTAGGGCTTTTAACCCTTCTAAAGCATCTTCGGGATGACGGAAGCCATCGACGAATATGGCTTCGACTTGCTGGACAACATCGTATCCTACAATCTCAATCATGCTTGAGGTCGCCACGATTTTCGCAGCTTCCGCGCGACGCTTGGCTGTTAGTTCAACGCTAGGCGGGGCGCTTTCTTGGCCATATTTTTGTAGCTTGGGGTGAATTGTTGGGGGGCGACGGCGTCTGAAAATTCGTGAAATGCGCCGTACGAACCAAAGCACGATGGTGAGAGCAAGCAGTGCGAGCAATACCCGAAATTTCCAACCGTTCAGATCGAACCAACTGGATGGGTCTTCTTTACGGATTTGTTCAAAGACTTCTGTGACCTCTTCAGGCATTCGACTACGACTCCTTCACGGCTGAGGTTTGTGGCGTAGTGACATCGTCCTTGCACTCGCTCGAAGGCGATGCTGCGTCGTTACCAACTAGACGATTGCCTACATAAGTCGTACCCCGCCAAGTTGTCGAGCCTGCGCCGAGCGATCTCATGAACGCGCGGAATAAAACGATGAGCGTCAGGCAAACGCCGAACCAATAAAAGATTGACCATATGGGAGGAATGCGCATGGGATGATAAGATCGCCAAATCACGAGGTGCATGAGCATCACAGCTAAGCCCCATTCTATTGTGAGCAGTTTCCAAACCCACGCGACATCGGCACTGGCGAGCGACCAGCCATAAGCACTTGCGAGAGCGCTGGGCCAAGTGAGGAATGAAAAGAATCCTACCATGAAAAAAGCCGTGGCGAGGCGTCGCGGTAGGCCCAGGCTTCCATAAAAAATTCGACTCCAACCTTGCATCGCGATACTGAAGGAGCTGTACATGCGTGTCCAATATAAGCCGTTGTTTTCCGCGACGCGAAGTCGATAGCCTTCCTGTTTGGTGAATCGAGCCATGTGTATGTCTTCGTTGACCTCGGTCTTGACGCGGTCGTGGCCACCGATGCCCTCGTAGCACGCGCGACGCAGCATCATGAAAGCGCCGTTGGCATAGGCTGTGGTTCGTCGCGGATTGTTCACCCGCTCCGGTAGGAACCAAATAATCAGGGCTAGGGCACAAACTGGCTGAAGAATTTTCTCCCAAAAAGTCGGCGTTTCAAGCATGGGCGTGATGGATAGAAAATCTGCTTCGCGGTGCTGCATTTCTCCTACAGCTATGGTTAGCGTTCGCTCGCAGATAAATTCGCAATCGGCATCAGAAAAACATAGCCAATCGCCGCGGCTGGCTTCGATGCCGACGCGCATAGCATTATTTTTTCCGAACCAGCCATCTTTGAGCGATTCGACGGTGATGACTCGCAATTTTCCGCCAGCTTGAGATTCCATTTCTTGCAATAATTGGGGTGTTCGGTCGGAGGAGCGGTCGTCTACAATGATTAGTTCGTAGTCGGGATAGTCTTGTTTCAAGAGGCTTTTGACGCAGGATTCAATGTTGTCTTCTTCGTCTTTCGCTGCGACGATAACGGATAAGCTGGGTTTTTCACTTAGTGGAGATGAGTGAGAATCAGGGCCTAGCACGATACGGCGGCGCATGACGCGCACCATAGCGATGAGTCTCACCAGCCACATGAGACCGACAAGAACCGCTGCGGCTAACCATAATCCTAAAACCAAGCTCATACTGCACTACCTCGAATCGGTAACTCAAAACAATCCCCGATGACACACTAGGCGGCATTATCCGCGAAGGCTGGTGTCAAGGCAACTTTGCCCAGTTTGGATTTGAATTACTTGTCACCCACTCGCAATCGGGTTATGCAAGCGTATCGTGGCTAACATGTCTTCATATTTAGGTAGCAGTTCATGGCTAATGCGGCGTGTGCCTCTCGCCCCGATGGCTATCGGTTTGATAATCGGGATCGTGCTAGACCATCGATATGACATTCCGCTGCCCGCGCCAGTCATCGCACTCGTCTTAGCTACGGCACTCATCATTTACAGAAGGACACGGCTAACTTGTCCGAGCTTTATAATCACTTTCGCAGCTTTGGCTACGGGGGCTTTGTGCCATTCGATACAGCATACTGACGCGGTTCGATATGACCTCGCGCGATATGTTTCAGCCGAGCGAATACTGGTTAGGCTTGAAGGCCGAGTTGTTGCAGAGCCTCGTATAGCTGATAAAATTCATCTACCATTTTCTCGTTGGCGATATGCCCCGGAAAAGACGAGCTTCCTGCTTGAGGTCACGCGCATTGAGCTAGGCGATGGTTATCACGAGACGCAGGGACGAGTTAGTGTGTCGATAAGCGAAGCCGTACTCGATCTGCAATCTGGTGATCGCGTGAGGCTACTCGGCTGGTTTTATGGATACTCAAAGCCGAGAAACCCTGGCTCGTTTGACTGGGCGGCGCAGCGTAAACGACAGGGGGTTGTCGCGGGGCTGAGCGTGAAGCGCCGCGAAGCGATTCAACATCTACCCGAAGATTCCGTCGAACCCGCATCCTGGATAGCACAACTACGCGACTATTCTCGTCACATGCTCACCAGCGATTTATCCAGCGGTTCATCTGAGCACGCCGGGCTATTGCAAGCGATGATCCTTGGCCATCGTTCCGCAGTTGATCGGCGACTCAACGAAATTTTCGTGCGGGCAGGATGCATTCACTTTCTCGCGGTCAGCGGCATTCATGTGGGCATCGTCATGCTATTGATACGCCTGGCGATTCAGCCCATTCCGTTCCTCTTTAATAAACGATATTGGATTATGGGCCTGGGCATTATCGTATATGTGGTTTTAGCGGAACCTCGGCCATCTATACTTCGTGCAGCTACGATGGGGATTTTGTTTTGCGCTGCGAGACTGCTCGGCAGACAGCGAGGCCTTATCAACGCCATCGCGGCAGCTGCGGTGCTACTCCTAACTATCGACGCAGAAAGTTTATTTGATGTAGGCTTTCAACTTTCCTTTGCAGCGGTCTTCGGTATTGCGATCATCTCGCCCGTCCTCTTGCATCACATACGCACCATCGCTCATTGGATTAGATTAACCATCACGCGAACGAGTATTGAAGAGGATGCCGCGATCAAGGCACAGCTTAATGTCTCTCCGCCATCCTGGTCTAGGCGACTGTGGAGACAATCAGGGTATTGGCTTGCTGGTGGTTTGGCGGTTTCGTTATCATGCTGGCTAATCGCCCTGCCCATCGTTGTTTTACATTTTCAACGCGTGCCCACCTGGGGTGCGATAAACTCGCTAATCGTATTACCGATCGTCACGTTGGTCATGGGGCTGGGGTTCGCCAAGATGCTCCTGCTGCTCGTCGCTCCCTGGCTTGCATGGCCAATTGGTTTTCTGTTGCTGACTTCTGAATCAATCTTGATCTATGTCGTCGATCAGTTGGCGACATTGCCAGGGTCCGTCGTCTATGTAGCTATGCCATCAACGATTACGATTGTGCTTTATTACATGCTTTTAATGGCATTATCCTGGCTCGGTTATATTAGAAAATCGCAGGCTCAAATCCTACTAGCAAGCGACGCGATGGCTATGAGTGGAAAACGTGTTACCCCAAATAATGATCGGACAGATAACACGACCTTGCAGCAATACGGCGATTTCATAGCTGACCCGAATGGCCTTGAACCTTCGTCACAAAAAATAGTCGCAGGGCGTAAAAGTATATCGCAAGTGAGTCTATTGGTAATAGCCTTGGCTGCGGTTTTCGTGGCTTCGTTATTGCCTTGGTCAAAGTGGACGACTACATCGCCGAATCTTCGAGTTACGTTTCTATCGGTGGGAGCGGGATCAGCTACTGTGATTGAAATGCCGGACGGGCAAACCTGGATTTATGACGCAGGCACTTCATCCAATTATGACCTAGCTCGTAGCACGCTTTTACCGTATCTGAGTTCGCGCGGCATCTCGCACATTGATCGAATTATTTTGAGCCATCCTAACCTGGATCATTACAGCGCGTTGCCAAGCCTTCTTGATACGATTGATTGCGGGCCTGTTGTAGTGAATCGCTTTTTTCAAAACCTCGCCTCGCAAAACGGTGCGGGGCGAGAGCTGCTTGAGACATTGAACTCATATCATCATCCGATCGAAACGAGCCTAGCTCAAACATTTTCTCATTTACCCGCTGCTGTTCAATTGGAACAAGTTTGGCCAACACCCGAATCGCCGGCGTCTCTCTCAGCTAATGATACATCAACGGTGCTGAAACTAACTTTCGCGGGGTGTTCGCTGCTGCTCACAGGGGATATTGAAAACAATGCGTTACGAAAGTTGGCTAGGCTAGATGATATTCAGGCCGACGTGTTAGCCTTGCCCCATCATGGCGATGTCGAACCGAGTACGCGGGCATTTCTTGAGGCTGTCCGAGCTAAGTCATTTATTCGGTCGAGCCATCAACGATCCAAGAATACGAAGAATGGCCTAATGCAACTCGTGAATCAAGATCAAATGTACAACACCGCTGAGGTTGGTGCGGTGACAGTCGTGATGAATGAATATGGCATTCAAATAATCTCGCATTTACCCAAAAAGTAGGGCACGGTCGTTCTTTCGCCTACTAGCGAAAGGTTGACCTGGCCTCAACTATCGACAGGCCGTCATGCTTACACATCCGCAAAAAGTACCGTCCAGCGATGCCACCCAGCGCAACGTCTAGTAATAATCCGAGGCAATGGTGAAGGCAGGTCAACCTTCCACCAGTAGGCGAAAGAACGACCGTGCCCTACAAAACTAGCCTGACAGACAACTTCCCACAGGTTCGCACGCTAGAAAGACACATGAGGCATAGCCGTACATTGCATGGACCCTAACCCCGCGATATAGTGCCCACAGGCGGTCGCATATGCGTCATCATAGCTGAGCGTCGAGTCTCAGTAACGTCAAAAAGAACATGCAGCCGGAGATACGCTGGTTATGATTGTTGGTGTACCTAAAGAAACAAAAACTCACGAATATCGCGTTAGTCTAACGCCGGGATGTGCCGATGCCTTGGTGCGTCGCGGGCATACTGTGCTTATCGAAAATGACGCGGGTATTGGCTCTGGCATTCACAATGACGAATACGCATCCGTTGGAGCGCGCATCGTTGATACTGCCAAGGAAGTTTTTTCCGAAGCGGAGATGATTGTTAAAGTGAAAGAGCCTCAAACGCCAGAGCGTGACATGATGCGCGAGGGGCAGGTTATGTTCACCTACTTTCACTTCGCCGCGGATCGTGAACTGACCGATCATATTATCAAGACGAAATCCATAGCTATCGCTTATGAAACGATAACAGACACCAGCGGCAGGTTGCCATTGCTTACGCCGATGAGTGAAGTCGCTGGCAAGATGAGCATTCAAGAAGGCGCGAAGTTTCTTGAAAGGCCAATGATGGGTCGTGGCATTTTGCTTGGCGGCGTTCCCGGCGTGGAACCTGCGAAGGTCGTGATTCTTGGCGGCGGAGTCGTTGGGACCAATGCGGCGAAGGTCGCCGCTGGTTTGGGCGCTCGCGTGGTTATCATGGACGTCAGTCTTGACCGGTTACGATATCTTAGTGATGTCATGCCAGCCAATGTACAAACCATTTTCAGCGAACGATTATCTCTGCAAAATCATTTAGCCACGGCGGATCTTGTGGTCGGAGCCGTGTTGATTCCTGGCGCACGCTGCCCGGTTTTGATTACAAAAGATATGCTTGGCGGCATGCCCTTTGGCTCGGTCATTGTCGATGTCGGCGTGGATCAGGGGGGCTGTTGCGAAACGATTCACCCGACGACGCATGAAGACCCGACCTATATCGTTGATAATATCGTGCATTATGGTGTTGCGAATATGCCAGGCGCGGTGGGCCGAACTTCGACATATGCACTCACCAACGCCACTTTACCCTATACCTTAAAGCTGGCAGACCTGGGCTATCGTCAAGCGTGCAAGGAAGATGCTGGCTTAGCCGAGGGAATAAACATCGAATCAGGACGAATAACCAACCAGGCAGTGGCTCAAACTTTTGATCTTGATTACGAGCCATCGTCAGCCGCAGGATAACTGTCATTAAAATGTTATACCAGCGGCACTGGGCCTTTGGCTTTATTCACGGTATCAGAATCAAAAAGACCTAAAGACAAGGATGTCGAAAGCAGGCACGAGCTATGAAAAATGTCGTCATTGCCATCTTATTCGTAACCACAATTGTTGGGGGTTACATCGCTGCAACGAGCAAACTTCGGCTTCACCTTGAGGGCTTGGAAGGTGAAACGAAAAAAATCTCCCGTGGTGACTTAACACTACCCATTAACGCTACGGGACAAATACGACCTGCACTGCGCGTTGAAATTAAATCAAAAGCCAGCGGCGAAGTTATCGAAATCGCCCGCCGGGCCGGAGACCGCGTCGTCACGGGGGAGCTGTTAATCCGCCTTGACCCCGCGAATGAGCAACGTAGCGTCTCACGGGCAGAACTTGATCTGGTCGCAGCTCAATCTCGTGTGGAAGACTCCAAAATCACACTACAGCAAACCAAGAGTCAAGTTGACGCCGCCATCGCTGGCGTCGCCCAATTACAATCAAGCTTGGATTTCTCTCTATTTCGAAAAGAAAAAATTGAGGCCTTGCCACCGGAGCAGCGCAACGACGAAGAAGTCATGCAACGTCGCACTACTTACGAAGGCCAACGAGCACAATGGCAGCGATCCAAGGCTGATTTGGAATTAGCCAAACTTAAAGGACCACAAGCCAAGCAAGCGTTACGTCAGGCAGAAGCGACGCTGGAGACCATGAAAAATAATTTACATGATGCTCAGCAACGGCTCCGCGAAACGGATATATATTGCCCTATCGATGGCGTAGTCGCCGATGTGAATACTCAAACTGGCGAGGTCATTCAGGGTGGCAAGTCTACATTCACAGGCGGTACGGTCTTAGCTGTGGTCATTAGCACGGACAGGATTTTGGTCAAAGCCGAGGTTGACGAATCTGATATTGGCCAGGTACTAAAAATCGCGCCTCCGTGGGCGACTCCTGGTCACGCGAGTCATTTGACCATGCCCGAAGATTTAGACCAAGCCATCGCCCAGGCTGGTCAGTCGCCACTTGTCACGGTGGAATCTTTTCGCGACCAGGAATTCATGGGCGTTATCGAGCGGATTTATCCAGAGCCTCGCAACATCAGTAACGTCGTCACTTATCTGGTCGATGTGGTTATCACCAGCGACAATCGGAATTTGTTGTTGCCGGGCATGAGGGCTGACGTCCGCTTCACGGCTGAGGAGCGGACTGATATCGTCCTCTGTCCTAACGAAGCGATTCGTGAAGGTCCACAGGGGCAACTCGGCGTGTATATCCCCAGGCCTAACTCCCCTGCAGAGTTGCGTGAGACAGATTTCATCGCCTGCAAATTGGGTTTAGACAATGGTAGCAACACAGAAATCATAGACGGATTAACTGTTGGCATGACGGTCTACACGAAATTGCCGTCTAAAAAGAAAGATGATGACGACTAACTAAGCGGTGGCTATGTCACCCTGCAAAACATTGGCTTCGAGATAATTATTAAATGATACGCGCGTCACAAATCAGCAAGCATTACCACATGGGCGACTCAACCGTCCGTGCGCTGGACTGCGTAGACCTTCATATTCCGCAAGGCCAATTTGTTAGCATCATAGGCTCATCGGGCAGCGGCAAAAGCACCATGATGCACCTCATCGGATGCCTGGACCACCCCACTTCCGGCACCATCGAAATCCATGGCCAGGATGTCAACGCGATGAGTGAAAAGCGGATGGCACTACTCCGTAACAACGAAATCGGATTCGTCTTTCAAACCTTTAACTTAATCTCCAGAACCACCGCCTTAGATAACGTGGTCGTCCCCTTAATGTATACACGGAAATCTTTCAGCACTAAACCCGCTATCCAAGCTTTGGAACGCGTGGGATTGAGCAAACGAATTAAGCACAAGCCCTCCGAAATGTCAGGTGGCGAATGTCAGCGCGTAGCTATCGCCCGCGCCATCGTGAATAAACCCAAGTTACTATTAGCCGACGAACCCACAGGAAATCTCGACACGAAAACCGGCACGCAAATTATGGATATCGTTCACGAACTTCACGCAGAAGGGATGACGGTGGTACTTGTTACGCACGAAATGGATATCGCTGTCCAAGCCGAGCGTATGATTGAAATGAAAGATGGCAAAATCGTAGCAGACACAGCCGTCGACGCCGCGCGGCGGGCAGAGATTCTAACACTCAATCACGAGGCACACCAATCACTGTTTAGAAAAAAATCCTTGCATTCTCCTTCGTCAAAACCACTGCCACCACAAATGGAAGCGAAATAACCCTAGCTATTTGAGATAAACACCATGTTCCACTTACAACTAATCATCACAGCTATACGAGGGTTACAGCAAAATCTGTTACGTTCCACTTTGGCGACTATCGGCGTCATCATCGGCGTCGGCGCAGTGGTGTCAGCCGTGTCCATTTTGCAGGGGGCACAACGCGATGTACTCGACCAATTTGAATCGCTTGGCGCGGACCAACTCATCGTCGTAGACGGTAAACGAGAGCATGGCGGGGTAACCTCATCGGTACAGGCACTTGTCCCCGGCGACGCGGAAAAAATTCAACAAGAATATCCCGACCTAATCCTTCGCGTATCGCCACAGTATCAAGGCGCAGGCCAAATAAAATATTTCCAGCAAAACGTCAACGGCTTCGTCCTCGGCGTGACCGAAACTTACGCCCCGATGAATAGCTACGAGGTTGAAATCGGACGCTTTATCACGCGTGCCGATGTACGCGGCAGCACTATGGTCACAGTATTAGGCTATGGCGTAGCCAAGGATTTGTTCGGCGCACTTCCTGCTGTCGGCAAAAACGTAAAAATAAACGGTAAGAGCTTCGTCGTGATTGGTGTGATGGAAAAAAAAGGCACGCTGGGATTCCTAAACGTAGACGAGCAGGCCATCATTCCGCTTAGCACCTCCATGTCACGCATGTTTGGCCAAAAGTATTTGAGCATGTTAAACGTGCAATGTGCGTCCGCCACTGCTATCCCCGCCTGCATGGAAGGCGTGAAAAAAACGCTGCGAGTCAGCCATCGCATCCGCTCGGGCTCCAAAGACGATTTCACCATCTACACGCAAGAAGAGATGAAACAACGTTTCGCGCAAGTGGCGAAAATTTTCGGCGTCGTACTGTATAGCATCGCTGGAATTTCTTTGCTTGTTGGCGCCATCGGCATCATGAACATCATGCTGGTTTCCGTCACGGAGCGCACGCGAGAAATCGGCGTGCGCCTAGCTGTCGGTGCCCGCCGTTTTGATATACTCAAACAATTCCTCATCGAAGCCAGTATCATTAGCCTGTTCGGCGGAGCCTTAGGTGTCGTCGCAGGGTGGGCAATGGCTAACTTTCTCGGAGAATTTACGCAGGTCATAAAGACCTACACGCCGCCAAGCATCATCTTAGCCTCGCTCATCATGGCTATCTTCGTCGGCGTCGTCAGCGGCATCTACCCCGCTATCCGCGCAGCTAGATTAGACCCCGTCCAAGCGCTGCGCTACGAATAAACGAGCCACATGCTTTAGCTTGCGAGGTCTCCCGATGTTTATACCTGTCAGTCGTTTTCGTTATGCAATAGTTTAACCTACGCCGCTGCTATCTCTTGGGCACAATCGGATAGGCAAGAATGTTAGTTTGCAAGTCAGGATTCTCACGATATAAAAAGTGCATGACACAAAGGCAACACCGATTATGCTTGGGCGCCCTGCTCGTAGTAGCTTTTACGTTACGAATCGGATATTGCTCCGTAACATCTGGTCTAGGCGAGATGCGTCCTAGCTATCGGGAATATGTTACAGCAGGCCAACGTCTATTGACCCGCCACACGTTGGAAAGCCCTTTAGTGCCTTTGTCGATTGCGAGTAAGCCATCTGCGCTCATGCCTCCATTATATGCTGGCATCGTAGCTACAATTTATGGGCTAACGGGTATCGAGTCCTATTGGTCTATACTAATACTGAAAAGTGTAAACATACTGGCTTCGACGATGACCGTATGGCTAGTGTTTATGATTATGCTGCGCATAACTGCGCAGCCAACATATAGTTGGATTGCAGCGATCGTCGTCACAATAAATCCAGCCATGATAGGATTCACTGACTTCATATGGGATACGAATCTATTCGCGTTCGCAGCGACGCTCACCATATGGTTCGCTATTCACCTTTCCAATCAGCCCTTCACCTGGACCAGGTGGAGCGGATACGGTTTTTGGCTTGGTGGACTTGCCCTCCTCAACCCTGCATTGACTATGGCTTACCCGCTTCTAGTTCTTTGGCCTCTTCATCGCTCCGGTAGACTTCAACCGCGCGTAGTGTGCCGCGCGGTAACATTTTGTGTCTGCGGCTGGCTTATTGCCATCGCACCTTGGACTATTCGCAACTACATTCAATTTGATAAGGTCATGTATATCCGCAGTGGGCTGGGATTGGAATTTTGGCTCGGCGCATGCCCGGAGGCCGACACAAATGGAGCAGAGGTATACAATGCCCAATACCCACTCAATAACCAAAGCATCCAAGCACACGTTTCCCAAGTTGGAGAGAACCATTTCATTGCCGAATGTGGAAAACGCGCAAGCGACGCGATTAAAAGAGACCCGATCCGCTACACTCGTTTGGTCGCAATTCGTACCCTAGATTTTTGGTTAGGAAGCGCGTTTAGTCATGCTAAGCCCGGCCAGTGGGGGTGGCCACGATCCATGGCGCGGGGCGCTATTTCCCTATTCCTGTCGGCTGAAATGTTTCTCATATGTTGGTGCATCCTACTAACACGCAAAGTCAATATCGATCTATTATGGCTGGTAGGCATGGCTCTCTCATTCTCCGCAATCTATTGTCTAACCCACATTCAAGTGCGCTATCGCGCACCGATCGAGCCTATGATGGCCGTGATATTAGCTATGGCAATTGCACAAGTGTTCGCGCCGAAGGCAAATCAAAACAGTCAGGTAGGTCAGGCTATTGCCTGACGAAACAGAAGCAGGCCAACCTATCGGAATTTATATATGTTTCGACAAAACCTCAACGACAAGCAAAAATAATAATTGATGGTATGAACATGTTCATAGTGCTTCGATTAATACAGGATTTTTTTTTGTAATAGTTCTTGTCATGCAGCATGACCTGCGCCGCTTTTGTTCTCCATGTTTAACAAATCACACCAAGATATCCTCAGGTTGAACGAACCCTCCATTGGATCAATTTTGCTGACTGACAGCATATAAACTCCGGGCTTGCTGGGTGCGAGGCTTTTCTCGGGAGTAAATTCATCTCCTCTTGGCGTCCTGATCATTTTTTCAATTTCTGGACTTGTCGCATGAGTCTGCTTAAATAGACCAATCCCAATTTTTACGGAACGTCCCCCCCAAGCCCTTTGCTTAACTCCTACAAGTATTGCTTGCCCACGCTCGAATGATACCATGCTCAATTCTTTCCATGATGCATCGTCAAGCGTTACAAATTCTTTTGACCACTTCCCGGTGAGTATAGCTTCTCCATTGCGAAAGGCTTTGACTATATTGTCAAATGCAAGAACGCCAAGCAATATTAAGAACGCATGCCAAACAATCATAAACAAAAGTGATGATTCGATAGTCGCCGGCAAATCCCCTGATTTATTCCAAGTAAATGGTACGACGCATATTAAAGTAGTCACGATAACAATCATAACTACGCACCCAGTGACTTTTTTTGACGGGCGTAACATCGTAATCATCCTTTCGTATATATATTCGGGGCTAGCCAAGTAGGTCAGGCTATTGCCTGACGAAACGAAAGTAGGCCAAATAACGAACCTTGAAAATGTGAATCGAACCAATCGCCATACGCGTTTGATTTGAATCCTAAAACTTAGTCACACTAGACATATGAAAATCCGGTAGGCGCACAGCAGGCAATAACATCTTCGCCCCATTAATAGTAATCCCATGCGTCGGGGCTGTCGCGGCATCGACCTGCTTAAAACAACGTAACGGGCTATCATGAAATCGAAAGTTTTTTAATCCCGCGACGATTCGGCCATCTTCCACCAGGAAAGTGCCATCGCGTGTCATTCCGGTCAAGGTAATATCAGTGCGATCAACAAAACGAATATACCAAAAATTCGTCACAAGAATGGCTCTATCAGCCTGAGCAATCAAAGAATCCACGCTATCAGCCGTTTCGCCTTGAAATGCCAGCACCGACGCACTTGGGCGAGGATTATGCGATACGTTATGCTTGGACGCGGTAAAACGATCGTAGTACAACTGCTTGAGAACGCCCTTCTCAACCCACGTTTGGTTTCTAGTAGCCATCCCATCTGAAGCGAACGGTGAGCCTAATAAATCAGGATGATCGGGGTTACTAGAAAGCGTAAGGCGTGGGTCCAACACGAGCGAGTTTAAGTTACCGCTGAAGGGAGAATCACCGCGATGATATCGTTTCGCACTAAGCGACCTGATAAACGGCGAAAAAATGCCTGCGACCGCAGCCGGTTCAAAAATAACGGGATAATGGCCTGGCGCTAATTCTCTCGGATTACGCGAAGCAAGAGCCTTCATCACCGCAGACCGCGTCATGCCCAAGAGATCAATCGAATCCATATCACGATGAGCATTTAGCACCCAACCCGAACTATCCTCCCCCGTAGCTGTCAGCGAAAAACGGGATTCGGTACTTTCATGAAAACCAAACAAACCTGAAGACGCCGCGACGCCTCTAGCCTGCACATGACGACTCATAATCCCCGCGCCAACCAAACCCTTATCAACACATTGATCGACAACAGGCTTGGTACGTTTAGCTAGGTCCATAGACGTTGCATTCGCAGTTCGCGCGATGCGTGAATTCATAGGCTGATAAGATTGCGGGCCAAGCGGTGAAAGATATTCAGGATCATCAGGTGCGAGATACGCAATCTGCTCAGCCTGGCGCAAGGCCGAGATTAGTGAAGCATTGTCCAGGCGATTGGTGCTAGCAGAACCGAACTTTGATCCAAACGCTGCTCGAATCGTCAACTTAGGCCGACGCACAGCTACATGTTGCACCACCTGATTATTCGCAAAACGCAGCGTGGTATCGTCAGAATCGTTAAGCGAAACAAACACATCGTCCGCCCGCGATGAGCTTATGATGACCTCACTCATGCGCCGAAAATCTTTCTCTAAGATAAGATCAGCAGCCATAATCGATTCTCAACAAGTTGAAAAAAATCCAAAAAAACCACAGGGCAATAAATCTTATGCCTTGGGGTCGATCACATTTATCTGCCTAAAACGAGCAGGGCTAGCCGCGTGCGTCATCCAACCAGATTGGCCTGGCTGACCTTTACCACAGGTAATAAAGCCATATTCACGCCAGGTATCACGATTGCCCACACCATCACAGCTATTCCAAAACTCAGGCGTGATGCCGTTATACACCACGTTTTTCAACATTCGGCCACGCTTGCCGTTTTTAATTTCCCAAAAAGCATCGCCGCCAAATTGAAAATTATAACGCTTCTGATCTATACTAAAGCTACCGCGACCTTCGATGTAAATGCCATCTTTCACTTCGCCTATCAACGAATCCAGTGACTCGTTTCCAGGCTCAAGACCGACGTTGGCTATCCGCACGATGGGCACACTCGCCCAGCTATCCGCGCGGCAGGAACCACGAGAACGCTTGTCACCAATCGCACTAGCCACCTCACGGCTCGTCGAATATCCGCGAAAAATACCACGCTCGACAATTGGCCATCGCTGCCCAGCTACGCCATCGTCATCGTAGCCCGTGGTAGCCATGTGCCCCTGACGGGTGTTGTCTGCGATCAAATTGACGTGCCGACTACCATATTGAAAATGCCCTAGCTTTTCCGGAGTGAGAAAACTCGTGCCCGCATAGTTGGCTTCATAACCCCGCGCACGATCCAATTCGCTAGGATGGCCACAACTTTCGTGAATAGTTAAGGCGAGATGCGCGGGGTCCAATACCAAATCATACTTACCCGGCGCGGGCTGCGTCGCATGAACTTTTTCGATAGCCTCCTCCGCAATGCGGTCGGCGTGCGACACCATGTCATGTTGTAAAATATGCTCATAGCCAGTGCGGTAGAAAGGCACGATATAATTTCGTGATTGAAAGTCGTCCTCCCCCTTAGCCGTCGCACCAAAACTTCCGCCAACCGCGAGCAAATCAAAATTGAGCTTGGTTCCTTCCGTAGAGGCGAAAAACTTCACGTCCCGCTGCATCCAGAGGAAGCCGTCGGTACGAATAATGCCTTTACGTTTATGCAGAACATCACTCACACGCAGCAGTAGCTCAGCTTTGTCCTCCAGCGAAACCTCAAAAGGATCGATACGTCGATGTGTCACGACCTTGTCAACATGAATCGGCTCATCCGCAAGTTTAACCGGAGACTTCATCAACAAATGAGAGGCCCGCGCGACTTCGACAGCCTTAGCTGCTGTGCGCTCAACCTCTTCTTGAGAAAATACGGAAGAAGCTGCAAAACCCCAAGCGCCTTTGTAGAGCGCACGAATTCCATAGCCACTATCAAATCGCTCACGAATACC
Organism: Planctomycetota bacterium; assembly: GCA_024280855.1. Lineage (GTDB taxonomy): Bacteria > Planctomycetota > Phycisphaerae > UBA1845 > UBA1845 > JAJRPG01. The sequence continues at coordinate 56,886 of JAJRPG010000046.1, forward strand.
AGAGATGCGGCGGTCTTCCGCTCGCAATGATTGATTGCGAGATTCCATCAAACGAATATCGCCATATCCGCATCCGCCCCGTTTAATTTTTTCTAAGGCAAGAGAAGCCATCGCCGACCAATGACGATGGTCCTCGGCTGTACCAGACTTGTGATGCCCGGTCGTCATAAAATTTTCACCCGATGAAAGCGAACAACCTCCCAAACAAACGGCGGCTGTCGTTCCCGCAGCGGATATAATAAAATCTCGTCTATTAGGTATATGTGACGTGCCCATAAAAGTTCCTCGCTTGCCCGGCAGAAACCAACAGAGCGAGGCTAACCTATTTCACCATGCATGTCGATAGGTGATGAGCCTTCTTACGGACAACTTGGCACACAAGTACCCGTCAAACAATTTACAACGTCAAAACCAAAGGGCATGCCTGCGAAACCACGCACGGCTCGCAAGATATCGTTACTGGCAATGATAGTATTTGGTACTTTTCCGTCAGTATCCACACGAGCAAGCAGTGGTGGACCAATGAGATTGGCAAACTTTTGTACGACAGCAACAATATCATTAGCTGACACTAAACCATCAGCTTCTGTCCATTCGCTATTCACCAATGAACCAACCGTATCTCCATAGTGACGACTCGCAGAAAATTGAGGCACAGTGGTCAACACAGAAAGTGGTAATGAAAACGATACATCATCCTGCGTGGCATCAACCATATATTCATTTCCGGGCACAATTTCGCAGCCAGTCACATGAATCACCTCTCGTGACCATACACAAAAGTCTGGCGTCTGAATCAGTGCGCTAATGATCCCATCCAATCCATGATCAGTAACCGCGCAACTTACATACCACGGCGTAGCGGCCCCGACGCGATTCACGCGCAGGGCCAATGGCACTGTCGCCAGAGTCGCCGGCATAAAAGAAATGTATTTCTCCTTCGCAAAACCAGCCTCGCCAGACGCAGGCGCAACATCCAACAAAACCGGAGTAGCACAATCCACCCCGCTCCAGCCAGGATCACAAGAACAAGTCGCCGTCGTACCCGGCACACAAACACCATTCACACAGGCCGGCGCACAATTTGTCTGACAGGCATTCGGCGCTCCATCTGCAATGATGCGAAATACCTCACCGCCAATATCACAAATATACATTTCGCCAAATGCGTCTACACCGAACGAAGAGATTAAACCAATCGTTGCCCCCGACGGCGCCAACTCTGCGGTACGATCCTGAAAGTCCGTCACTACGCCGCCAACAACTTGAAAACTCCAAATGATAGCACTACAAAAATCGGCAAAGAAATAAGTCCCGCCAAGATCAGCAATACCACAGCCTCGATAAACCTCGCCGCCCGTTATTGAACAACCAAAGGCGTGCGAGTATTCATGGATAGGGTCTAAAAGCATAGCCGTATCACAACCAGTCGTCGTCCCAGAAGCAAAATCATTCGCCCCCTCCCGACAACGCCAGCCCCAATTCTCTCCGCCCGTGCTACTCGCTAATTGAAAGTCAATTTCTTCCCAGGCGTTTTGCCCGACATCCGCAATAAACAAATCGCCGGTTTCCCGATCAAACGCATTTCGCCAGGGGTTACGCAAGCCATACGCCCAAATCTCATCGTCACCCGTCACACCGACAAACGGATTACTCGCTGGAATGCCATACATACCGTTAGACGAATTGTTCCCGTCAACATCGATACGCAGCATTTTGCCCAACAGGTTATTCGTAATGTCCTGACTGTTACCAGTGTCAGGCGTGTGTCCCGCGCCTACATCATTAAAATTACCGCCATCACCTGTTCCGATGTACATAAATCCATCCACAGGACTAAAGCCAAGCCAGCCACCATTATGGTTTGTTTGAGGCTGCGAGATCATAAACAAATTAACTTCTGAATTGCTGTCAGCTATATCCGGATTGCCAACCGAAACCTGAAAGCGGGAAACGTTTGTATCGCCGTTTAGGCCCGAATAGTTCACATAGAAAAAACCATTGTTCGCATAATCCGGATGAAACGCCAACCCCAACAACCCGCGCTCATTAGCTAGGCTATTGACGCGAGAGACAATATCGAGAAACGGCGTGCCAACCAGCACAGGCGGGTTTTGCGAAATATCTAAAATACGAATCCGCCCAGGCTGCTCAATAATAAACACCCGGCCAAAATCGCCCGGAGCGTGAGTCACAAAAATAGGATTGACAAGACCATCTGCCACAGCGACAACAACCTCAGTCGTCAACGGCTGCGGAATTCCCGCGCGAACCTTGACCGCACAACACGACAAGAACAAAAACGAAACTATAACTAACCGAAATCGAATATTAAACACCGTCATTACTCCTGACAAATAAGACATGGCTTGCTTCTATCCCACACCTTTTCGGATCGTCACACATTGTATCAACTCAAACGGTTCGTATCCAAAACAAAATGGCCGATAATATGATATTTTTTTCGCGATAATCGCGCCTGCTAGCCCAATACATCCGTCATGGCGTACCAACTTGGCGATTTCCCAGCAATCCAAGACGCAGCCCGAAGCGCCCCCACCGCGAAAGTATGCCTCGAATGCACCTCATGACACAGCGTAAGGGTCTCCCCACAACCGCTAAATTGAATCTCATGCCTACCTATTACGTCCCCCATACGCACGGCATGAATCCCGATTTGACCGCGAGGCCTAGCCCCGGTCTGCCCTTTTCGACCATACACCACATCACGGTCGTCCACACCTTCTTTAGATAACGCATCTCGCAAAGCTAGCGCCGTCCCGCTTGGCGCATCCACTTTATTTCTGTGATGCGTCTCGACAATTTCTATATCGTACTCGTCCCCCAGTACCTCACGAAGCTTACCAATCATCCCCAACAACGCCGCGACCCCCGTACTGCAATTGGGTGCTTTTACGATTGGAATTTCCTGCGAAGCATCTCGAAGCTTAGCCAACTGAGACTCATCATGCCCCGTCGCGCCGATCACCATGGCGATGCCACGTTCACGACACACATCAAGCCAGGCCATCGTGCCACTGGCATTTGAAAAATCTATCAGTACATCACAGTCGCCAGTCAACGCCGAAGTGATAGCTACGTCTTGTGAACCCACGCGAAGATGTTGGCCACAGTTCGCATCTTCATTTGTCGATAGCGCCGCGACGACTTGGAACCGTTCATCTGCAAGCGCAGCCTCTAGTGTCACCCGCCCGACACGCCCCGTCGCACCCGCGATAGCCAATTTTAATTTTGCCATAACAACCGTCCTTGCGCCTGCCTCGACGCGGACTACTCAGTCAATGCGTTTTTCAAAGACGCCAAATCAGCCTTTATTTTTATTGGCGGGTTTGCATAGCTGTTACTATGCTCCGTCGTGCCGGACGACGAATGATAACTCACTGTTACGCCAGAATCTTTTAACCCATGCCCCGTGAGAATACACACGACGCGTTCATCTGGCGAAATAACTTTCTCCTGCAGCAGTAACTTCAAACCAGCGACCGACGCCCCACTTGCAGGCTCGCATCCAAATCCATAACGACCCACCAAAGCTTTGCCGTCGAGAATTTCGTCGTCGTCAACCTGGCGGACCAAACCGTTCATCGCCTCCAAACTACGCAGCGCCTTTGGCAAATTAACCGGATGACCAATCTCAATCGCACTAGCTACCGTATCAGCGACGACGCCATTTTTATCCATCTCATCATAATATGTCTCGACCTTAGCACCATCGTAATTCCCGTCGTTATATCGCAAGCCACGTTGTTCAAATAATTCGTAAAGCGTATTAGCCCCTTGGGCATTGATAACCGCTAATCGGGGCAAACGATCAATCAACCCCAACTCGCGTAGCTCTACAAAAGCCTTCCCGAACGCACTGGTATTACCGAGATTCCCGCCCGGAACAACAATCCAATCGGGCACTTCCCATCGCATGGCTTCCAAAACGCGATACATAATCGTCTTTTGACCTTCAAGACGAAACGGGTTTAGGGAGTTCATCAAATATAGATTCAAAGCCTCTGCGTGTTCTTTTACTAATCGCATGCACACGTCAAAATCGCCATCAATCTGCAAAGTTTTCGCGCCATAGTCTAGCGCCTGCGACAGCTTGCCCATCGCAATACGATTTCCCCCGACTAAAACAATCGCCTCCATCGCCTGACCAGAAGCCGTCTTAGTCTGGTTCGCAAATAGCGCCAGCGCCGCGCTCGTATTCCCCGTAGACGCACAGGCTACGCGCTGTCGGTTCAATAATCGCGCCATCGTGAACGCCGCAGCCATCCCGTTATCTTTGAAGCTTCCGCTAGGATTAAACCCCTCATATTGAAGATGCAATCGCCCGCAGCCCATACCCAACTCTTGGCCTAGATCATCCGCAACTTGCAACACCGTCCGCCCTTCGCCAATCGTCACCAGGTCTGCAGGACGAGCAAAAGGAAGCAGCTCACGAAACCGCCACACACCGCTATAATCTAATCGCGACTGGTCAGACTTCTGAGAAAAGTTTCGACGTGAATCAAAAAAAGCTAACGACTTTGGCACTTCGCATTGCGACCAGTCATATCGCACATCCAACAGCGAGCCACACTGCGCACATTCAAAGCGCACCTCATCAATATCATGAGTGTTCCCGCAGGATGGCGAAATACATTGCAAATAAGCCGGCGAAGTCATAGACAACATCTTCGGCGAAACCCAGTAAACAGGCAACGCCACCATCCCCGCATCACCATACACCATTCCCACGCCAACTACCGTCATTCACACGAAGGTGGGAATCCAGTCTTCGCACGATATTACCCTCGCCCTAGATTCCTGCCTGCGCGGGAATGACAAAACGCTGGCCGGGTGCCCCATTCTTTGCCTACCGGCAAAGGGTGGGGGAAGGACGATCGCAATCAATTGGCAGTATCAATCAACCGTTCAGCCTTCATCATGATCAACCGTGCGTTTATCTATGTTATTAGCTATAGTACTACATTGATCATAGACTCCCCTAGGTCCAAAACGAATGACACAGACCACCCCAGCAACCAGCCGAAGCGATTGAAATTGCAGTCGTGTAGGCATACATTACGCCGCTTTATCATCTTGCCCACAGTCAGAGTGTTTGCTGACGGCCAGGTAATTTAGAGGAAGCCCGCAATTCAAACATTTCCAACTAAATACATTACCGTATAAGCCTCGTAGAAAGAAAAAATTGTTGCAGCTGGGACATATAGATAATGAATGAATCAGCCACGTGAAACCAGAACCTATGAACCAACAAGTTCCTAGAATCGGAAAAATAGTAATTAAAGCAGAATGTTCGAAGAGAAAGGCAAATGCGCCGATACATGCAAAAGCAATCGGAACACCAGCGAAACTAAGTAAACGACGTCTTCGAATAATTCTTAGCTTTGCTATTAACATCTTGTCACACATGTTACGCTCTCTTAGTTTCGGGTTGCTTGATGGCATCAATGATTGCACGACGTCGTTTCCGACATCCTCTTGAGAATGTCATGATAGCGATGATCACAGCAGAGGCCGTAAGCAATGGACCTATACACATAACTATAAAGTTAGCATATACCAATCTAGTCAACCCAGTAGCTGTCGCCTGGGATAACATATTCAACGGATTAATTTTGATGTAATATGCTAGGCACATCATGCTAAGAAACCCAGCAATCGGAAGAATCGAGCCAACAACAATGAGTCGCCAGTACCACTTGTATGCTGTCGGGTATCGCCAACGAACGTCGTTTACAATGGAACCGTATAGCTTTACCAGCAATGCCCCTCGCACAAAATCAGTTCCGCATTCGGGGCACTTCCCATCTGGTAAGCCATTCAAACAATACTGGCACTTTGTGCAATGAGCAGGATATTCGTCCTCTGGAAATTGTGCCGGATCTACCGTAGCATCATGTGGGATGACGGTAGTACCAAACAGCGGCTTCTTAAATACCGATGACAGAGTTTTCAAAATTCGTAACATAATAACTTCATCGAGCTAGCAACCCTTGGCAGCGTTAATAATGGCATCTGAAATTTTCTGGTTGTCATCATCCAGCACACGAAAAGGTCATACTTGCATACGTAAATACTATCCATGTTACAGCCCCAGACGCTGCATTTGATCAACCGTTATCTATTATACGGCTACATTCTGACTGAGGACATTATAAGATTCTCATGAGTCTATAACTCGTTACTATTTCATTATGCCGGAAGCCCCAGGCCCTTCGTTTTGGACCAGAGGGAATTGATGATGGTTGTTCAACACTATGCCTCGCACACTTTCGCTAGTATCGTGAACCAAGCTAATCAATACACACAGTGTACCGCTTAATGTTTCGAAACATTCCGCGAGAGAAAGAATGTTAGGCAATAGCCTGCCCTGCGCGATGGGCGCTCGAATATCCTTCCCCCACCCTTCGAGAATACTCGAAGAATGGGGCACCCGAACGTGTAGAAAGTCGTTAAGAATTAATCGACTGCTGCCGCTTAGTCTCTTCTTCAAGCACCCGTCGCTCAGCCGCTGAAAGCGAAGCCAATCCTGACGCCGAAACTTTCGACAGAATGCGCTCCACCTCTTTTTCAACAGAAGCCAATTTCGCGTGCTCGCGCTCTGCCTGCTCATCAGCCTTGCGAATTTTTCGCCGTTCAAAATACCCCGGCTTGCGCTCAGGCTCATTCCACGACTCGCTAAATTCGCCATGCGACGAAAACCCGCCATCGCCAAAATCATCTTGATACTTAGCCATCCGCTTCGACTGCCAACATGTAATATAGCCAAACACCGCAATCATCAGCAGCAGACTTTCACTGGAAACAATCCCCCACAACCCAATCGCTATCGCACCACCCATGCCAATGCCCGTAGCTAATTCCATCGACGCCCGATACCCCTTGCGAGGCCAAAGCCAGGCTTGCAGTATGCGACCTCCATCAAACGGAAACACCGGCAGTAAATTTATCAGCAAAATAAAATAGCTAAGCCCATACACTTGCAATAGCCACCACTGCCCTTCGCTCAGCACTATTGGTGATACCGGCGTAAAGGGATGCAGAGGATTCCAAGGCACAGCCCCGAGTTGCCCGGTCCACGCGACAATCGCCAATGAACAAACGCCACAAATAACTACGTTGACCATCGGACCAGCCACCGTCGTCACCATATGTGCGCGAGGATTATGTGGCGGCGCCACCGAGGCTAACCCACCCAATGGCCAAATGAGAATCTCACTCGCCTCACCGCCAACCCGGCGACACCCAAAACAATGGCCAAACTCATGCAGCAATACGATGCCAAACAAAATGGCATATGAACCGAACGCATGAAGCAAAATCTGAGTCATGGGAATGGACGGCGCATCATCGCCTTTTGGCATTTCCATCACGAGCAGAAACACGGCACAGAGGATAAACAGAATGTGGACCCGAATATCTATTTCGAACAGTCGGCCGATTTTGAACGACCAGTTGATCGGATTATCCATGGGTCTATCGCGGCCAAACATATTACAATCGATCCACGCGACCACGACCATCATCACGCTCGCGCTGTCGCTGTGATGCTTCCTGCAACTTACGTTTCTCAGACTCGCTTAGACTATGAATGCCTCCGTCGTAGACTTTTCGTAGCAAATCGTCCACCAAGCCAACATCATCACGACGCTGCTGTACTTTTTGTTGATATGAACTCGCTCGTTTTTTAGATCGAGGACGGTTAAGAAAACTCGGAAGCCGCCACTCCGCCCGCGCCCACCAAGCCTCACCCTTCATCGCCCACCAAACGCCCAGCACCAAGCCGGCTAAGTGACACGCTTCGCCACCGAAATTGTTGCCACGCTCCATAATCGTATAAAGAGCAATACCGCCGAAAATGTAGGCTGCGGTGCGAATTTTTAGTGGAAACAAAAAGTAAACATAAACCGTCGCATGTGGAAACATCACCGCGACCACGCCAAGCAAACCATAAATACAGCCCGACGCCCCGACGGCAGGCGCCATTGGATGAATAATACCCCGCGCGCCCAAAATCGTAAAAAAGATATTGCCCGCTAATCCGCAAAGCGTATAAATCGTAAAAAACTTACGCGGCGACCACAATCGTTCCAAGGTCCGCCCCAAAAAATGCAGGCCAAGCATGTTGACGAAAATATGCCCCGTGCCCGCATGAAGATATTGAGCCGTGAACAAACGCCAGATTTGTCCATGCATCACCGCGCCAGCTTCCATCTGACCATAAGCATAAATTGGTTCAAACAGAGAAACGAATAACCGAGGCACAGCAAACACAATCACATTGGCAATAATAATTTTTGTAACAATACTCTGCCCGCCGCCAAAAGACGGCACACGCCCCCCACCCCATGTGGGCCTTCGCGGAGGCGTCGAGGCATAATCACGATCTTGCCAACCCATGTGCTTGTGTCCCTACTGCAACTGCTTCTTCAAAAAATACATACCCAGCGTGGCTATGGTCTTGCCATCTCGCAAATCACCAGCTAGCAAACGATTTCGCAATACATTCGCGTCTACCACTTCGACGATAATCCGTTCATCGCCCTGAAGCGATTGTTCACATTTCTTCAAATCTGTCGCGACGAAGACAAACATTTCCTCCGTCATAATCCCCGGTGAGGCAAAAAACGAAGCCATCAGCCGCATCTGCCCTGCCCGATAGCCAGTCTCCTCCTCAAGCTCCCGACTGGCCGTCTGAATCGCAGACTCATCATGCTCGCGCGTCCCGGCTGGTAATTCCCATAGCTGCTGCCCGACCGACCAGCGATAATTGCGAATCATCACAATACTACCGTCGGCCAATATGGGTAAAATCACCACCGCACC
>JAJRPG010000047.1 GCA_024280855.1 Planctomycetota bacterium
CCAAAAGCACACCGTTGATTTTCGTGTGCCCCATAGCCTGCGCACCATGCTGGGCGTAGGGCCTGAAGCGAGGCTGCTATCAATTGATGGTCGAAGCAGTATTGAGGCTATGACGAAGCGCGGCATGGAAGAAGTTCATGTGGGCTATCACGACGGTGTGCGAACCATGTTGAAAGAGCTTATTGGACAGGAGCAAGTGCCCGTGGTGTACCGGCCTAATCCTCTGTCAGAGCCAATCACAAAATACATTGCTGTCACCGAAGATATGGTTGACCCCTGGCTTGGGCGCGTGGCTTTTGCTCCGAACATCAGCGTTGGCTCAGAGCTTGTTCTCTTAAAGGGAAAAAATGCCTGGGAAGCCGTCGAAATCGGGGCGCTCAAGACGTATTACTTTATTCAGACAGTCTATCAAACACTTCGTGCCTTAGTTATTACGCGCACGGTCGAATTTGAAAATATGTCAGGCCCACTCGGTATCGTATCAGTCGGCGGACGCATCGCGCGCTTAGGGCTAGTTGCCTATCTGTATTTTCTCGCCATTATTTCGGCGAACTTAGCCGTCATCAACTTTCTGCCGTTGCCCATTGTGGATGGGGGCTTGATGGTGTTTTTAATCATCGAGAAAATTAAAGGAAGCCCCGTAAGCTTGCGCATTCAGGTCGCTACTCAGATGATTGGCATCTTTTTACTTATGGGAACATTCCTGTTCGTGACCTATAACGACGCCATGCGTATCTGGGGATAACGCATCCGAAAACAACTCAACGTTTCAATTTTGTAGTGAGCCTAGCGTGCGCCTAGGCTACTTTTATAGGAACACCCGCTCAACCTCATTTGCATTAGACCACATTGAATTTGACACTATAAGTGTGCGTCGCTTGGCGTCCGAACAAGCTGTTGGGTTAGGATCGCAGTTGCATGCTGCGAACAGGGGAGAATAACCAGATGAACACCGCTGAAATTATGCCATTGACCAAAGAGGCCGTTCACGAATTTCTACTGAGTCAAGCTGGCATTGAGAGCCAAGGCCTGTCTGAACGTCGCACGACACAGCGTTGGCCCTTCCCGGCCACGGTGGAGCTTTGGATTAAGGACGAAAACGGCGTTGAGCAATACGCGCTAGCGACATGCATCAATCTAAGCCTTTATGGCCTGGGTATTCTTTACGACGATATGCTGCCCGAAAATGAAGAAGTGGGCATTGCAATACATGAGCCTGAAGTAAGCTTCCACGGGCGGGCTATCGTGCGTCACTGTACATCCATTGAGGATGGCTATTATGTGGGGCTTTGCTTTGTCTTCCCATCCGACACATAAGTAGTCCGCAACATCACCAATCATTCTGACTGTACTTATGGAACATAGTTCCAACGCCCTCTCGCGAATTCAATAAGCAAAGGCTTATGTAATTCCAAGCGATCAGTTCTTCAACCCAGTTATCGGTCTTTTCTGCTAACACGCTTACAGACACACTTAATATCGGTTCCGATAACAAAAAACACCTAAAATTTCGATGGACTCCGAGGCATTTCTCGTCAATAATCAACATCGTTAGGCCGCCGTTTTCACTTGTTTACAAGTGCATCCGGTGGACTCGCAGGGAGGGGAAGCGCGTGATCGAGGGGGTTCTCGTATACGAAAAGGGTGAAGAAGCACATTTCCGTATCACCTAATCCGACGCACGCCGTGAAGATACGTTTAGCCATTGTTTGGCGAGCACCGTCTTCACTCCCAGACAGAAAATTGCTTTGGCGTTTTGTAGCCAGAGACTTAAGCGCCGACGTGTCACCTACGGACGTGGTTGGTAGGTTACGCTGGCTGCGATGTTATTGATTGGCAACGCGGTACATGCAGTGCAAGGAGACGGGGGATGAATATTACAGTGTTAAAAATGCTACGAACGTGTGCGTGCTTTGGTATAGCCATTACCATGCTTGGCCTTACTTCGAATGCGGCAACCGCCCAACCAAACCCAGCTGGCAATACTGTCGTTGAAATTCTCCCAGTTAGCGTAAACACCGGCGCTGGCGTGATCACCGGCGATACCGTGGAATTAACGGCTGGTGGTGTGATCGTTGAATTTCAAATTCGAGTGTCCGACTGGGCCGCTACTGGTGACGGCGTACTATTGTCGGTTCAAGCCCAAATTGACGACACCAGCTATTGCAGTGGTATTGGTGATCCTTTGTACCCCGTGGGTTATCCCGGTGCGCCAGTCCTGAGTTGCCCCCAAGGTAATGGATGCGCGATAGATGGGACTACATGTGACCAAGGAGGCTTCATCGCTACTCAAGTGTGTACTGAAAATGCCATGATTACAGGTTTTGGTGCCCCTTGCAGTGGAGGATTTCCATCTTGTCCGGCGGGCGAGTTCTGCGTTGATAACCCCGACTATGTATTTAACGCCTATAATCCAATTCCTGTCATCCAGTTCGCGGGGCTTAAATACATATTTGCATCTGTCTCACAACTTGCTAATGGCCGACCTGACGCAACATGCGTAGGCGGCGCGTTAGACGGTCAACCATGTGGACCATTAGGCGAATGCTTAACCGGAACTTGCACAGGACTAGGTGTAAGTGCTTACATGGGTACATTGCTCGTTGAGGTTCCAGTCGGAGCAAAAGGCACCTATACGATCGATTTTACAAACAGTACGGAAGAAACTTTTTCGGCTGATGGTGATGCAAAAAGCTATTCTATTATTGCTGCTAATAGCCATCCAGCGTTCATCGTTATACCCTGTGTGCCGGGCACTGATTGTGAAGACTGCGACGCCTGCACGACAGATGTTGTCAACGGCGATTTGAGTTGTTCGAACACACCCAATTACAATACTGGTGTAGAATGCTGCGACCCAGCCAGCGGAACGATCACTACGATAGATGATGTTAACGATTGTACACGTGACGCTTGCAATTCGACGACAGGCACGGTAACCCATAACAGCCTCCCGAATGATACTCTGTGCGGCGGCATCCCCGTCGGTGCCTGCGATGATCAAAACAAATGCAACTTCACGGGAACGTGTGTAGCTAAATTTGCATCGCCTGGCACCCCTTGCGGCGATTCCAGTACCACTGATTGCTCCAATCCAGATTCTTGTGATGCGGATGGCTTGTGCCTGGATAACCATGTCCCAGACGGAGTAGCGTGCGACGACGGGATGTTTTGCACATTATCCGATATGTGCGCTTCCGGTATGTGCGATGGTAACGCTCGAGATTGTAGTGACAACATCCCCTGCACGGCTGATTCATGTAACGAAGGATTATCAGCCTGCGTCAACAGTGAAACCAATTGCGTGTGTACGACTATTGCGATTAGCAACCCAGCTAGCTGTTCCATCGACGCACGAATTCCTCACTTGCGTACCAACAGCGCGTCACTTTTAGGTTGGGATAGTATTGATTTAGATTTTAATATTGGCTGCTCGTGCAACTCAATAAATGTTGGTGATTTGTCTGTGAGCGATGTTCCAGGTTCGCCAGATAGCGATGTGATTTCGGGACAAGCAGTCATTGCTGGTATCACGGGCGGTTTTGGTAATTTGTGTACGGTTGTGTTCGCCGCACCTATCCCCTCGAACCAATGGACATGCGTCACGGTGAAATTTAATGGTGAGCAACGATGCATCGGCTCGCTTCCGTCTGACGTTGATGGCGATCAGTTTAGCACGTCGAATGATGTCACGATACTGACAGCACACCTGGCACTGGCTACAGGTCTGATGAACGAAGTTGATATCAACCGCGACGGAGAGGCAACTTCGCTGGATGTCATAGCCACTCTAAATTTGCTGACCGGTGCGGATCAATTTTCGACTTGGCTAGATGCTGGCATCACGCAAACGTGTCCGTAATAGTTGGGCGTTGGATGATCGCACTATAAGTGCCCGGCTAAATTAACAATATGTTTCCCCCGCGATAGGGCGTAGCTATTTCCCCGTAATAGCTACGCCCTTCCTTTTTGGAGAAACAAGTCGTTGTGTTTTGTGGCTGAATATATTGCGTGCTTTGGGATTGATCTGAAGGTTACAGCGATGTTGCCGTTTGGGACACAACTACATCTGAACTCCGCGCGGGCTGAAGCCCGCGGCTCGGGGGAGATAGGTTATACTGCTAACTTTCTTTTATTTCTCGGTATAAGCTTTCGTAGGTGTCTAGCGTTTGCTTGAATTGCCAATGGTTTTGGATTTCCTGTTGCGCGGCTTGGGCTAGTTGGTCTGCATATTGGGGATTAGAAAGAAGCTGGGCCATCGCCTTGGCTAGTTTCGTCTTATCGCCGTAGGGGACAACCAATCCTGTTTTCTCGTGGGTGACAAGATCGCGGCATCCGGCGACGTCAGTGGTTATTACTGGTAAGCCACTGGCCATGGCTTCTAGTAGGGCGTTGGGCAACCCCTCCGTCTGAGAAGGGAACACGAAGAGGTGCGCCGTTTTCAATAATTGGGGAACGTCGTCGCGCGGGCCTAGCAAATGAACGCGCGACGCTAAGCCTAGCTGGCTAATGTGATTTCGTAACTGGGTTTCTAATGGTCCGCCACCCACGAGTACCAAATGCGTAGAAGCCTGGCTTTCCATTGAGGCAAAGGCGTCGATGAGAAGCAGCAACCCTTTCACGGGGTCTAGCCGCCCTACCCAGAGTATGATTTTCGCATCTTTAGGGAGATTGATTTCCGTAAGGTCTACCGGAACAGCCTGCTGCAATGGCTTGGTATCAATGCCGCCACGCACGAGTTGTAAATGTTTTCGCGGGATGCGGGCGCGATTCGATAAATGGTCTATCACCGACTGCGAATTGCCAATCGTGAATCGACATCGCCTATAGGTCCAGCGGTCCAGCGTTAAGTGCCAGGGGCGCTCGACCTCTACAGTTTGAATCTCGCATAAAACGCGCTGCGCAGAAATCCCTGCGCCGCGAGCGGCTAACCTTACGGCTAGGTTGGCGTGAAACAAAAAAGCGTGGACGATGCGGGGAGAAGTTTTGGCTAATAGACGTTTCAAACGACCGATGACCCGCCAATCCCGACCGCCCTGGCCTTGGCAACTATGCACCTCTATACCCGCAGATTGCAAGCGCATTGCAATTGGGCCTGGCGGTGCCAAGCAGGCGACAGCTACATGATAGCCTCGGTCGCGCATGGCTTTGGATAGGCGTAGTAAATGTAAAGGGACGCCGCCTATTTCTAAGTCTGTGATGACGTACAAGATGTCAGGGGGTGTTTCGATCACTGTTCGTAACTGCTTAGTTGGTATAAATGGAATTACCCGCAACCTGATTACTTTGAGATTTTCCTGACGATTTCATTGAAACTGAGTATTATTTACTCTCCAAGTCCGCGCGGGCTGAAGCCCGCGGCTCGGGGGCTTGCTTAGAAATCTTGTTTTGAGAATCGCCACATAGCTAATAGTAGTACGCACATTTCAAATGTCAGTGAAGAACCTATCGTGTAAAATATAGGAATCTTCAGTCTGGCGGCTTCTACACGCCTAGCCATGTTCACCTCGGCTCGGTCTTCATCGTCCATCACTGGCATCATCTCTACGACAGAATCGGTGCCAGCCCACTTTCTCGCCGTGAGCGAAATGTCAGCCGTGTTGGGTATTATCCAACGGGCGGTGTGCGTTATCGCGTACACGGTTTGATATCTTTGCCATAATGGATACTCCGTAAATAAATCGTCTGTGATTTGAATCCCCCCGAAGCCCACCCAGGCGATAAGTGTCAGCATGACGGCAGTTAAGGTGCTGCGCGTGACGATGGATACTAAAACTGAAACGCACTGTAAATAGCTATATAGTAGCACGATAAGCGGAATGGAAAGTAAGTATCCCGGTAGCCAAACGCCCCACCGTAATCCCATGACCAAAAATGTCAGGCCCACAAAAACCGTGCCGTGAAACCCGATGAACGTCAGCGTGCCCAGATAACGTGCGAAGAATAATTTTGGACGCGACATGGGCTTAGCCAGGAGAACCTCAATCGAGCCATGTCTTAGCATGGATGTAAACATGCCTGCGGTGGCGATAATGGCGACGATGATACCAACGTGCCCCATCATTAGATCAAAGATGAAATCGACGACCACCGATCCAATCGCCTGGGGTTTAATGTGGTGCCCTAACGTGAAAATTCCGGTTTCAATCTCTGACATGCCGAAGAAAAAGCTTACCCGACCCGGCTCAAAACTAACACAAGCCATGAGTAGTGAAATCAAGACCGACATGGCAAGCATGACCCAAAACATTTTTCGATCGCGTGATTCGCGGAAACTGTCAACGATAATAGCCCAGGTTTGCATAAGTATTGACGCATCAAAACCAATTGGATGGTTATGCGTCATCCTCCTTGCCAATTGGCCGCGCGGTGACTGGTTCCTGCTGGTCCATGACTTCTATCAAGAGGTCTTCCAGGCTAAATCGATGAGGCTTCACGGACTCGATGTTTAGCTTGGCATTGCGAAGTAAATCGATAACTTCGTTGACCCGTGAGAGGTCATGGCCTGGCACGGTCACAATGCGCCCGTCCAACGTCGCACGAGAAGCTAAAATTTTAGAGCGGATGGGGGAAGCATCCCCGTCAAACTGAATGCGATATTCCACAGTATGCTCGGTAAGCTGTGACATCGTGCCTTGCCGGGCGACGAGGCCATCCACGAGAATAGCTACGCGGTCGCAAACCATTTCGAGTTCGCTTAATAAATGGGAGTTCAAAAAAACTGTCACCCCACGACTTTTCAACTCAAGCAAAAGCTCTCGGACCTGTCGCCGACCGACAGGGTCCAAGCCATCTGTCGGTTCGTCCAGGACGACGAGTTCCGGATCGTTCATAAGCGCCTGCGCAATGCCCAGTCTTTGCAACATGCCTTTGGAGTATTTATCGATGCGCATGTCAGCCCACTTGGTCATGTTCAACTGGTCCAACAATCGCTTGGCATTTTCACGGCGGGTGGTTCGCGGAACCTTGGCTAAGGATGCGTAATAATCCAGGAGCTGAGCGCCGGTAAGATACGGCGGGAAACGATGGTCTTCAGGAAGATAACCTGTGACCGCGAGTTTGCCGCGATGACCAAGAGGACGCCCCAAAATAGTTCCGTAGGAATGGTCCGGCTTGATGACGGTCATCATAATTTTGACCAGCGTCGTCTTACCAGCACCGTTGGGACCAAGCAGGCCGAAGATTTCTCCGCGACCGACCTGGATGTTGACACCGCGAAGCGCGTGGATGGTCCGACCATAGGTCTTGCGCACGTCGATCATATCGACCGCCCAATTTGTCATTTCGGTTATACCGACCATACGCTCCCTCTTCGACTAATCAGATCATCGGCGATATCCTCAACCTTGGACAGTGTCGTTAAATCGGTCCATTCGGTTTGTAGGAATCGCTTGAACCAGGTGCGTTGTGATTTGGCTAGCTGTCGGGTGTTGATTTTGATTAGTTCGGTGGCTTCTTCAAGGGTTATTTGACCTTCGAGATGCCGAATCATCTCCGCATATCCCACGGCTTGGCGGGCTGAAGTGCTTAACGGTCCGGCTGAATCTAATAAGCTGCGTACTTCATCGAGCAGCCCCTCATTTAGCATACGTTGTACGCGTTGGTTGGTTCGATGGTTTTGGTCTTCACGCTCGCGTCGCAATCCGATTAACACGCAGGGATATTTGGTTCTGTCACGGTCCCACTGGGTCTGCAAGGCTGTGATGGTAGAGCCGGTGAGTTCGTGGACTTCGAGTGCGCGAATGACACGGCGGGAGTCGTTGGGGTGAATTCGTAGCGCAGACTGGGGATCAACCTCGGCTAATTGTCGATGAATTTCAGCGGAACCCTGGCTATCGACAATCTCTCGAAGTCGCGCTCTGATTTTCTCGTCAGCGCCAGGCCCATCAAACAGGCCCTCGATCATCGCCTTCAAATATAGCGGCGTGCCACCGACGAAAAATATGGGGCGATTTCGGTTTTGAATGTCCCGTGCAGCTTGCTCGGCTAACGTAATGTATTGGGCGACTGAAAATTCTTCCTGGGGATTTACCACGTCGATGAGGTGGTGAGGGGTTTCTTGTCGTAATTCCTGCGAAGGCTTCGCGGTGCCGATGTCCATGCCTCGGTAGACTTTCATGGAATCGATGCTGACAATTTCCCCGTCGGTGCGGCGGGCTAACTCGCGGGCGAGCGAACCCTTGCCGCAGCCTGTGCATCCGATGATGAAGGTTAGCGTTGGCGGCGTTGTGTTCTTGTTTGATGTCATTCAGGCTGGATGAGTATGAGGTCTAAGGCACGCAGATAACGCGCTGGATGGTTGGTATTTTTTCTTTCAAGGTGCGTTCGACACCCATTGTTAGCGTAATCGCGCTGGACGGACAGCCTATGCAAGCGCCGAGCAGCCGTACATTGACCAGTCCATCACTGGTGACGCTGACTAATTCGATGTCGCCACCATCGGCTCGGATTAAGGGGCGAACCTCGTCGATGACGTCGGCGACCTGGGCATGAAGTGCGGGGTCGGCGAGTTCGGTCTCTGAGGGTTCTGATGATCTATGTTTCATTAGGTTCAAAGAGCGGTCGGCGGTGGTTGCCAATCGCTGGTCCATATATCGAGTCAAACCACGATACCAATTTCTCATGCGAACACTTTTGTCATCATATGTCGTAAAAAACGGCCCGACAAGCAACTGGATACTTTGGCCTAGTGAGATGGGGTCTTGATTCAAACGATCAACCGCAAGCCGTGCCTGTTAGCTGCCGATCTATTTACTGGTTCCAGATGCACCGCAGCGGCAGCTTATTTCAGGGATAACTAGTTGCCAATATGCGGCGTGCTTTGTACAACTGGTTATAGCATCCGAGCGAAAAAGTCAGGCCTGTTCCTGTCGCAAGACCTAAGCCTACGCGTCCTTTCGCTCCAGGCTACGTTTTGGAAGTCATTCACTATAAGTAATTTTGAGGAGTTAATGGTGCGTTTTCGGATTCGGCGAGAATTTCTGCTGTCGGCTCTCTGTGTTATGTGCCCGGCTCCATTCTTAAGCGCACAAACGTCTCAACCTGACGACGCAAGCCTTTCGGCCTCAACTAGTTCGACGAAGGCCCAACTGGACGTTGTTCATAAGCAACAACTTGCTGATTGCCGCGCGGGGATTCTCGACCCAGAGGGGCGACCGGCGGAGAGGCGTCGCTGGGCACGCACGCTGTTTTCCTATGACTCGCCATTAGCCAAAGCGATGGTGATTGAGTTACTTTCTCTGAATCATCAGCCCAAAGCGCAAGCTGCGTTATGTTCGGTGATTCAGCAACGTGTCTCGCAATCTACCGCGCTTAGTGACATGGTTTTAGTTGACCCGCTACTGGACCTGTTGAACGCACCATCAGACGAAGCTCGTCAGGCTGCGGCAACGGCGTTGGCGGCATATCGACAAAATGAAGTCATTGAAAATCTGGGTTTATTATGCACGGATGATTCGGCATCCACCGCAAAACGCATCGCAGCCATTGATGCTCTAGCGCCGAATATCGATCGCGTCGATGTCGTGCGACAGTTGATTTCCATATTGAAAGTTGAATCGCTTCCTGTCCTGGCTCAAGCACTATCCGCGTTAGCGCCAGCCACTTTGGAACCGCTGGGAACCGATGTGCAAGCCTGGCAAGCCTGGTGGGAAAGCAAGTCCAAACTCAGCGAAAAATCCTGGCTGGAAGACCGCTTGCACCTTTATTTAAGGCGTTTTGCAGCCGTGGAAAATGAGTATCAGTCTTATCGCACCACCGCGGAACAACATCTTGCTATCGTGACGACTAAACTGGGCGTTTATCAGCGGGAAGTGTATGCCATCAGCAATCCTGAACAACGCGATGCCAAACTAATCGATTGGCTTCAAGACTCTGCGACCGAAATCAAACTGGTTGCGATGGGAATTATTAAGGGGCACATCGCTGACGATGGGCGTCGCCCTACTGATGATGTGCTGAGCAATTTGCTCACCCTACTTCGAGATGAGTCCACTGCGGTGCGACGCGAAGTACTCATCATCGTGCAAACGCTCGTAGACCCGGAAATCGAACAGGCTTTGCTGGCAAGAATTGACGAGGAGCATGACGCCGTTACGCGCGAAACATTGTTCCGAGCCGTTGGCCGATTAAATAGCGCGAAGGCCATTCACTTTCTTGTTCGTGAAATTGAATCGCCAGATAGTTTGACACCGTGCGTTCGAGAAGCGGCCATCGCTTTAGCACAAACAGCGACCAAGCTGGACGACAAACAACGGAGCGCGGCGGTGGCGGCGCTCAAACCTCGATACGCATTGACTCCGGAATCAGATATTGAGTTGCGTGCGGCGCTGCTTAGCGCGATGGCAGGAGTCGCAGAAAATAGTTTTCTGACTGAGTTCCAAATCAGTGTGGACACGGCTGAGTCTTTGCTCATTAGACCGGCAATTCGTGGGCTGGTTGCGCTTGGAGACCATTCGCGCAATGCCAGACTTCGCTCACTTTGCGCAGACGCAAATGCCTTGGTGAGGCGAGATGCGGTCGAAGCACTGGGCGTGCTAGGCCAGGAAGAAGCTGACTTAGAAGGTGTATTGAGTCGATTGAATCCCAAAATCGAAAGCAATAATTTGGTCTACGAAGCAGCTTGGAAAGCTTTTTTACGTCTTTTGTCCGACAAAGCCGCCCAGCAGCAATTTACGGCGGCACAGGGGTTGCGAGAGTTTTCTGATTTAGAGATTCGCTATCTGACAAAATTATCTGACAGCATCAGTCAGGACCAATCATCTTACGATGTTCTGGAACAGGTGAATTTGAGATTGATTGATGTACTGGTTATTCAGGACAAATGCGCCGAGGCTATCCCCTATCGGCAGCGCATTTATGATCTTCGAATCAAGAGCGCTCAGACCAATCCCGACCTGGCGCATGATGACGCGCTCATCGAAGCTGGCCGGCAATGGTTATTGGCTGCGCTCGACTGTCAGGCGGCGAACGCTGACGTGGGGTCGGTCTTGAGTTATCTGCTGGTCACGTCCAAAGATGCGTCAGGCCGAATCGCGATGATTAAAACGATGGGAATCTGGATGGACCAGCATGACTGGGCCGACCAACTGGATAGATTGAGTACCCTGTCCGAATCGTTTCGGTCAATCACACCTCAGCCTACGGGAGATGATTGGACACAATTGTTACAACGAATGAGCCAGCATGTCGAAAATGGCCCGAAGAATTCGACTTCACCTACTCCCTAACCGTAGCGTATGGGACTAGCGTTGAAGGTTTATACGGCAAAGCCTGCTTCGACTAATGCCAACTCTCGTTCTGCCATAGCCATGTCTGCGTCTACCATCATGCGGGCAAGTTCAGGCATGAACACCGTCGGCGACCAGTCGAGAATTTTTCGAGCTTTGCTAGCGTCACCTTGAAGCAAATCAACTTCCGTCGGACGAAGATAGCGGGCGTCGAATTCTACATGCTCCTGCCAATCAAGGTCTAAGTGCGAAAATGCCTCAACCAAAAACTCGCGGACGCTGTGACACCGACCTGTCGCTACGACGTAATCATCCGGCTCATCTTGTTGTAGCATGAGCCACATGGCTTCGACGTAGTCTCCTGCAAAGCCCCAGTCTCTTTTGGCGTCGAGGTTGCCCAGGAATAGTTTTTCCTGTAACCCGAGCTTGATTCTAGCGACGGCCCGCGTAATTTTTCTGGTCACAAATGTTTCGCCGCGCCTTGGCGATTCGTGGTTGAACAAGATGCCGTTGCAAGTATATAAATCATAAGCTTCGCGGTAATTTACGGTCTGCCAATAGGCGTGCAACTTAGCGCAAGCGTAAGGGCTTCGCGGGTAAAAAGGTGTTTTTTCAGTTTGCGGCGTTTCCTGAACTTTGCCGAACATTTCGCTACTGGACGCTTGATAAAAGCGAACTTTTCGCCCGGTGCTATCGCAAAAATCGCGGACGGCTTCGAGCAAATTAACGGTCCCCATCGCCACCGCCTCAGCCGTGTAGATGGGTTGGTCGAAACTGGTGCGAACGTGAGTTTGAGCGCCGAGATTGTAAACTTCGTCTGGCTTAACATTACTTAGGATGCGACGGGCGCTCATCGGGTCAAGCAAATCACCGTAGTGCAGCTTTAGTTTTACGTCGTCTTCGTGCTGGTCCTGGTAGAGATGTTCAATTCGCTCGGTCGTAAACACACTCGACCGACGCATCATGCCATGCACCTCGTAATCTTTACTGAGTAATAGCTCAGCAAGGTACGAGCCATCTTGCCCTGTAATACCAGTAATTAGTGCTACTTTCGACATCAATACTTCTCCTCGTGCCTTCCCCTATAGGGTTAGACATTCCTGCGGACTGGGCGATTGGCCCATGATTGTTTCTTTTTTTCTAGACACGGGCGCAGTTTGCCACAAATCGGCGCTTCCAACTTTTGATGCTTCGTCCATCTTGTCAAACCAACAGATTACGGGGGCCATCGTTAATGGTTCCAGCCTTCTCGCCGAAGCCAAAGCGAGAGGCGACGCTGTTTGTGTAACGATTACGCGATCAACATCAATGGCTAACGCCTGATTCAGGGGAAGTATATCCAGGCCTCGGTAACGCCGACCTGGCAGATAAAAACGGTCATCACCAATGGCGACCATGCGCACACAATGGCGACGCGCGGCTTGATAGAAGGCATATATATTTTTACCAAAATCCGCGAGCATGACACGCTCGACGCCATCCTGAGCCAACCGGCGAAATCGTTCGTTGATAAACGACCATCGAAAATACCGCTCAAATGAATTCGCTGATAATCTTTTTCCGCGATAGGTCGTGCGTTCACGGGCTGCGGATTGACGCCCAGCTTGCAAGCCTCTTTGATAAGCGGCGGCGTGACCATTCGTCATGGCTAACCATCCGTATCGCTGAGACCAATCCTGTTTATAAATGTCATAATAAGGCGCGGGAAGAAACCTGGCAGCGACGCGAAGATTATTTCTGATATCATAAAAAGTTGTGCGCTGAGATTTTCTCGCTTGCTCGGTTTTCATATGGACAACGTGAAGGTCATCAAAGACAGCCGTTTTCCAACCAGCAGCTGCGAGCTTAAAACACAGATCAAATTCCTCGGCCTGCATGAAAAACGATCTATCAAGACCACCAACGCAGCGTAACGCAGACGACCTTAACCCTACGCCACATCCGACAAAAACGCCGGGCAACGCACTGGCTTCTTCTCGGCCATCGGGTAGATGGACACGAAAACCAGCGGCGGCTAATTTTTCGTCGGATTCAAAATGAGCGATCATGCGCGTCAGCGAACCTGACCTGGGAAAAGAATCATCATCAAGAAAAACGATGTATTGGCCTCGTGCTTTTTCAGCTCCCAATGCCTTGGCACAACTGCCGAGATTTTGGCGCAGACAAATCAAAGAATCGACTAGCGGTGTAATTCGACTTCTCGTGTCGTCGGTTGAAGCATTATCAACAACGATGATTTCAGATTCCGGTATTGTCGCGTGCACGGCGCGGAGGCGCTTTAGCGTAGACTCGACGACCGCGCACCGATTATGCGTCGCTATGACGTAGCTAATTAATGGCTTGGGTGACTCATTCATTTACGGACCTTCCACATACTCCTATTATCGGTCCTGCAGGCGTGTGACTACAGATGAGGCGCAATTTTTACGAGGCGATTACGTCATTCCTAAAATGCTTTTGTGGCGAAGCAGATAGGCAATATCAGCCGTGATAGTAGCCAATGATGCGATTGACGCGTTAGAACCTCGCAAATAGGATCGCATTTGTGAGAATTTCTGAGACAATCGAAAGGTGATTGCACGCGACAACGCAGCGAACCAATCTTATGACGAAACGCATTGGCCTATATGGCGGTAGTTTTGATCCGATTCATCTTGGCCATTTGTCCATTGCCAGGGCCGTGGCGGACGAACTTCGATTAGACGAAGTCATCTTTCTCCCTAGCGCCCAGCCACCACATAAGACCAATGTGCGTCTTACGGCGACCGAACATCGGGCGGAAATGGTTCGATTAGCCATAGCTGACAACCCCATATTTTCATTTAGCGATTACGATCTCGCTCGGCCAGGCCCGACGTTTACAATCGATACGATCAAGCACTTTCGCAAAACCTGCGAACCTGGCACTGAACTTTTTTGGATTATCGGAACTGATTCGCTAGCCGAACTGCCAACCTGGCATCGGATTGCGGAATTCGTTGATCTGTGTCAAATTGTGACGGCTGCGCGTCAAATAAGTGAGAAAATCTACTGGGATCGATTTCGGCCTATGTTAAATGAGCGGCAAATCGAATCGCTCCGCCGGGGCATGCTTGAAACCCCGATTGTTGATATTTCGGCGACTGACATCCGATCTAGACTTTTGGATGGACAGCAGATTCGAGAACATGTTGCACAGGCGGTGGAACAATACATCCTGCAACATGGACTATACAGAGGATCGCCTGATTAATGTTTGCCCAATAGCCCTGATCGATTATTTCGCCGTCACTTTCTGAATCATCCGGGCTTTTACTGAAGGCGTATAATCAAAAATTTTGGGATCGATCTTCGGGTTAACTTCGACATTGCGATACGTCGTACTGAACTGCCGGTCCACAGCGGCCCATTCAATCGATTGCCTGCGGAGCATGCCTGTTTTCTCGCTCACATAAACAAGTATTTTCTGCCCAACAAAAGACGTATCGGGCTTACCAACAGCTTGGATCACAAAGACTTTCTCCCCTTCGAAAGTTGTAGAAGGAAGAATATCTGGAATGTGATTTCGATTCAAATAATTAAAAAGGCCCTGGCCTCCAAAATCAACTTCCACTGATTCCACATCTGACTGATACACCTTGTCTGGTTTTGGATCGTTCAGATATGCAAAATAGCAAGTTTTAGCCTTGCATACATACAGCGCATGCGAATCGACTTTTCTCTCTATGTGGCCAGGCACAGTCTGTGTACCTCGTGTTTTAATGTCTTTTTGAATATAATTTTGGCCGTTGTGCCTCATATAATTGAGTGTACCCCGCGCAACCGTATCCAGTTTTCCAAGTCCTACATCCGATACAGTGTTATTCGTTATCAAGTTGGCTTTGAGAGTCTTAATCTTAGACCAACGCGAGACGATGATAGCCTGTACATCCACTATGGTTTGAGTTGGTGCCGAGTCCGTTTTATCTGCTACTTTAGGCGCTGTCTTTTTCTCGGTGACTGGTGGTGTATCGCCTGTAGCCCCCTCGCTTATTCCGCAAGCTATACAAGAAAAAATCAAGAAAAACGTCAGTACTGATTGGGATGCTTTGATTCTATATTTCATAACTTAAAAAACTCCTATTTTCACCTTCTACTAGCCAGCTAAGCGCTTGCCACAGTTGGTCGCAGTATACTCGATTTCGGCTTTTTTTTGAAAATTACCCAGCCTGAGTGACCGCATTGTTACGTCCGGGAATATCGTCTTTAATCGCCCTGCTATTTAGATAATTATGCGGCGTTACCAGCTAACTCAGCCAGTACCGCTACTAGGAATCGATAAGACTTGCCAACCGACTCTACGAAGACGCGCTCGTCTGGGCTATGAGCGCCGAGAATGGTGGGGCCAAAAGATACCATATCCATTTGGCCTACCTGCTCACCGATGATGCCGCACTCCAAGCCAGCGTGAATTGACGACACATGGGGCTTCTCGTTGAATTCTTTTTCATAGACGCGCTGACAAATTCCCAGGACACGCGAATCCGCGTTCGGAGCCCAGCCAGGATAGTCGTTATCGTTACTAACTTGCGCCCCGGTTAAGCGACCGGCAGTAGCGATGAGGGCGAGGGCTTCCTGCTTTCGGGATTCTGAGGAGCTTCGGGTTAATGTGCCAATAGACAAAGTGAGTTGCTCGCCATTAGCCTGACTTGTCACGGTAGATATATTGTTAGACGTTTCCACCAAGCCGGGAACCTTAGGATGCATGCCTAACACCCCGCTGGGAAGAGTGGTTAATAAATCCAGGAAACGCTTGGTGGCTGTGGCCGAGATGGCTCGCGGATTTGAATCAACCGATGTCACGCTGATGTCCAACTTTGATTCGCAGGATTCCTCCGACGCTTCTCGCTGAACCCGTGCGGCTGAGGCTTGAAACTTTTCTAACTCGCCAGCAGTGATAACCAAAGTTGCGGAGGCTTCTCGCGGGATGGCGTTTCGCTTACTGCCACCCGTCGCTTCAGCTAATCTTACATCCCCAGCATTGGCGAGCGTAATGGTTCTGGCTAATAACTTGATGGCGTTGCCGCGACCTTCGTGAATATCGCAGCCGGAATGACCGCCGCGAAGCCCTGATACGCTGACAGTCATAGCTTGCCCATCGGCGGTTTCATGTTTTTCATTGAATGTCAAGTTCGTGTCACATCCGCCCGCGCAGCCGATACATAGTTCGTCATCTTCTTCCGAATCGAGATTGAGCAGGATTCGGCCTTTGAAAAAGTTAGGCACTAACGCCTTCGCGCCGGTCATGCCGGCTTCTTCATCGACGGTAAACAAAAGCTCTAACGGCCCATGCACTACGGATGAATCGGTGGCAGCGGCTAAGGCCATCGCGACGCCCATGCCATTATCTGCGCCAAGGGTCGTGCCCGTGCCTTTGACTATTTTCTTGCCGGTATCGGCATCATCGCAGAAATCCAGGTGAATGCCGTCGTTATCGAAATCGTGATCGACGTCGCTGTTTTTCTCGCAAACCATATCCACATGAGCCTGAAGTACAATAAGCGGCGCACTTTCATTTCCCGGCGAAGCAGGCACTTTGACAACGATATTCCCTACTTGCTCCTCTTGATAGCTTAGCTTTAGCGAGTCCAACAAATCGCGTAGATATTTGCGAATCTTCTCTTCGTGCTTGGAAGGTCTGGATACCGAAGCAAGGCCAGCGAAATATCGCCAGACGCTCTTAGGTTCAAGTGATTCAACAATAGACAAATTCTTTTCGTGAAGACTCATGATGTTATTCGCTTAATTAATGTAGTAAGATATACGGCTGTAACCCCACAGCTCGCTATTTCAACTCGTCAATTTCGCAGCGCACATTCCCGATGCTACGCTGTCTGTGGCTGGCTTTTGGGTAATGCAATTCGGTTGTAAATTAGAAACACAATAGCTGTGGCAAACATAATACCGCCGAAGGTGAACCACATCAGGTCTGGACGATGCATATCACGCACGAGCTTACCCATCAATTGCCCGGAAAGAATGCCGCCGAATAAATTTCCTAACGCAACAGATAAGAAGTAATAGCCCATATACAAGGCGGCCTTCTCCTTGGGCGCTATGCGGCTGATGTACGCCTGACTGGTGGGGCTAGCCATCATCTCACCAAAGGCGAAAATGATAATTCCCGCACCGACAATCCATATATAACCGCCGTTACCAAGTAAACCCGTATCGCCGGCAAACCCCGACAATCCAATCCCAATAGCCGCAATTACCATGCCAACAATCATGGTCGTGAACTGATGAAAACGGGTCATTAGGAATGAAATCAAAACCTGAAATACAATAATCGCACCGGCATCAAAGTTGACAATAAATTCCGGATTAACCTGCCTGCCAGTAATAATAACTTGGTCCGTCACCGATGACGTGGTGGCATCAGCCTGTGCAATTAGCTCGCCAAGCACATCAGGCGAAATGCGAATTTTCGTATCGAGCAATTCAATGGCCATTTCATCGAATAGTGCCGCGTCTTCAACGCGATGGGCTTGCATCAATTTATCAATACGGAGTTCAATCTGAACGCGCTCCTTGTCGCTGATCGTAGCAATGGCACTTGCGATGCCAGCCTTAGGGTCGGTTGAATCATTCTCACCAAAAATCCAGGGAAGCAACCCCGTCGGGTCAGCATCGACCGTAGCTTCGGCAAAATCAACCAGAGGACGCGTGTTGGTATAGTCACGAATGTATTCCGGCATGGTGTAGAAAATTTGATTAAAACTGGTCCAAAAGCCAGACATAATCAATAGGAACATAGCGAATCGCCAATCGCTACAGTGCATACGTTTGAATAACGGGAACCGCTTCGGTGCGCCTGGTTCGTCAGGCTTTCCACTATCGGCTGGCAACAACGCATCATACATAAAGTTAAAAACGACCCAGCCGACGAGTGCGAAACCACAGTACCACCACGAGAACCATGAGAAGCCTATCGAATCCAGCGTACTAGCTACCATCAGGCCAACAATGACAACACCAACCGTAAGGAAAAAACGCAGGTTACCAAGTACCTCGACTAAGTTACTAAATGCGGTCCCCAAAGTGCGCTTCGTTTCAGTACGATCAACTTCGGGTTCTTTATAAAAGACGAACACGATAACCAAGTTGACCGCGGCCCATGCAGAGCAAGCGTAGAAAACATACTCCCAGCCCCAACCTCGAACATAGCCAGCCACAAACGGGCCAACGAAGCCACCGATGTTTACCATCATGTAAAAAATGCCAAAGGCCATGCTGGAATTTTCATCATTCGTTACACGGGATATGGTTCCCACAATAATCGGTTTGAATATAGCCGCACCAATCGCTACGCAAAAGAATGCCACTGTAAACGAAGGTAAGTCAGTAAATTGCCCTAGTAAAAAATAAGAAGCCATCATGATGATGTAAGAGATAATGAACATCCTCTTATATCCAAACTGATCCGCAATCGCTCCGGTCACAACAGGCATCAGGTAAAGCAGACAAGGAATGATAGCCTGCAAGGTTCCGCGCGTTTCGGTGGAAAAACCTAACCCACCAGTTTGCGTACTGCCCGTCACATACAAAGCCATGACGGTAAACCAGCCATACCAAGCCATGCGCTCGAAGATTTCCATGGTGTTGGCACACCAGAAAACGCCGGGGTAGCTCTTTATCTGAGCGGAGAAACTGAGTTTGCTGTCCGACACGGGCATTACTCCTTATCAGGAATCTTATGGTGATGGTTTACCACATATGGCGTGACGAAACACTATCCAATGCGGGGGGTGCGACCGACCAAATCTGCGTCACATCTAACGCCAGCCAACATCGCACCATTAGGGCTTACAAAGTCGCATAAAGCGTAGCCGCAAGTACTTTGCAGAGCAAATTCGCACCGACACCTGAGCCTGCGACATTTTTTTTGATTCGATCGCGAACAAGTGTTTACTGCATGACAAGAATACACGGCCCGGCAAGACTACCCAGCTTGTTGATCTTGGCTACAAAAGGTAGCTTACTATGTTCAAAAACAACGATGCTGCGTTGTGATGCGATTTCTGTTGCAAATCGCCGACGCGCGGAGGAGGTCTGATCCATGAATACTATGATGATCCGTCTGGCTTTACTGGCCGCTACCCTTGCCTCGATCGCGCCACAAGCGCTGGCCCAAAGTAAACTTATGCGTTACGCCGACATTCACGAAGACAAAATCGTCTTCACTTTCGAAGGCGACCTTTGGCTTGTACCCACCCAGGGTGGACATGCGCAACGCATCACCCGAGACGGCGGTAACGAACGATGGGCGAAATTTTCTCCTGACGGATCAAGCATAGCTTTTAGCGCTCAGTACGACGGCAACACAGACGTCTACCTTATCCCATCCTCTGGTGGTGTGGCTAAAAGGCTAACCTATCACTCCGCAGGCGACCGTGTCGTCGGGTGGTGGCCTGATGGACAAAGTGTACTTTTTCGTACACGGCGAGAATATCCTTCACGAGGCGAGCAAGTCATGCGCGTGTCGATTGAAGGCGGGATGCCCGTCAAGCTTCCTGTCGATAGAGCTGGTCTTTGTGCGGTTTCACCCGACGGACAAAATATTGCCTATAACCGTATTAGCCGAGAGGAACGAACCTGGAAGCGTCATCAAGGTGGCACGGCTCAAGATATTTGGATGGGCAGCATCGACAAGCTCGACTATCGCCGTATCACCGATTGGCCAGGCTCTGACAACTTCCCCATGTGGGTTGGCGATAATATCTACTTCAACTCCGATCGTGAATTCGGTACGCTGAATATTTACAAATATGACGTGAGCACGGCTGCGGTGACCGCCTTAACAACGTACAAGGATTACGACGTAAAATATCCTTCGGCTGGGCTTGGTCAAATTGTCTATCAATACGCAGAAGAATTACATGTGCTTGATCTATCAAGTGGAAAAACGCGGCGCGTGCCTGTTCAACTCAATAGCGATCTCGTGCGTATGAGACCTGAATTTGTAGACGTTTCGCCACGGATCGGCTCATTCGGCTTATCACCTTCCGGCTCGCGAATGCTGCTGACTGCTCGCGGTGACATTCTTAATATCCCGGTCGAAGATGGTGAGACAATCAACCTGACGTCTTCAACTGACACCCGAGAGAAAAATGCGACCTGGTCACCCGATGGCCAATGGATTGCTTATTATTCAGATAAAACTGGCGAAGAACAGCTATACCTTGTCGATCAAAAAGCGCAGACCCCGGCTCGACAATTGACCACCGGCGGGCAAGGCTTTCGGCGTCAACCCGTCTGGTCGCCAGATAGTCAATGGTTAATCTACTCTGACAAATATCTAAAACTGAACCTCGTGAATGTAAAAAGCGGCGCGACCACAATCATCGACCAAGGTGAATACGACGATGGCTGGTATCGCTGGGGCATTCAAGATTATTCCTGGTCGCCAGATAGTAAATGGATTGCTTATACCAAGCTCGAACAAAGCATCACCGAAGCTATCTTTTTGTATTCTATGGATGATGGTAAGAGCCATCGCGTTACGGATGAGTTTCACGCGGACTGGAGTCCGTCGTTTGACCCAAATGGTAAGTATCTCTACTTCCTCTCGAATCGTGACTTCTCTCCCATCATGGGCGCGTTAGACCAAAACCATATCTACCTAGACATGTGTACGCCAATGGTTGTGCTGCTGCAAGCTGATGCGGCGTCACCGTTTGCCCCAAAAGATTCAGAGGAAAAGGCCTCTGATGATAAAAATGATTCCGATGATAAAGATGCCAAAAAAGAGGATAAGGATTCCGATGATGCATCGGCTATAACGAAAATTGATTTGCAAGGTATTAACCGCCGCATACTTCGCGCGAAAAACATTTCGCCAGGAAACTATTTCCGACTCGAAGCTACGAAAAAAGGATTTCTCTACCTGGCGAAAGCGAAGCAAGAATTCATTAAATACCAAGCGGCTGATGACAGTACGACCGGAAAACTGAATTTATACCATTACAATATCGAGGACGCCGAAACTACGAAAACCCTTAGCAAAATAGCGAATTATCATCTCAGCGCGGATGGCAAGAAGCTTGTTTACCGTAGCGGCTCTTCTTACGGCGTGGTTGACGCTGGCAAGAAAGCAGACGTGGGCGATGGGAAAGTCAAATTGAACGGCGCGTATGTAGAAGTTGATCGCACGAAAGAGTTCATTCAGATTTTCAACGAAGCATGGCGGGTACAGCGAGATTTCTTTTATGACCCCGCGATGCATGGGCTAGACTGGGCTGCGACTGGTGAAAAATATCGCCGGCTGATCTCACATTGTGGCAACCGAAGCGATCTCAACTATTTGATTGGTGAAATGATCGGTGAAATTAATGCGGGCCATACTTACGTTTTTGGTGGCGATACAAAAAGAGATGCCAAACGCGTGTCGGTCGGACTATTGGGTATAGATTTTGAATCTCCTGCGCAGGGAAAATACCATAGAATAAAGCACATCATCGCTGGTACACCGTGGGACGCTGCCGAGCGGTCTCCACTCTCTCAACCAGGATGCCCAGTTAAAGATGGTGACTATCTCATCGCCATCGATAGCCAAGAAATCTCTGCTGATGATAATCCTTTTGCCTTCCTGCAAAACAAAGCTGGCAAAGTCATCACGTTAACCTATAACGATACGCCCAACTCCAAAGGCGCAAAAACGTATCGCCTGCGCACGCTGCGCAGAGAAGGCACGATCCGCTATCGAGAGTGGGTGGAAGGCAATCGCGCGTTCGTGGACACCGAGACCGGCGGAACCGTGGGATATATTCACATCCCCAATATGGGAGCCGGCGGATTAATCGAATTCGCTAAAATTTTCTACCCACAGTATTACAAGAAAGGCTTCGTTCTTGATGTGCGATATAACGGCGGCGGCTTTACCTCGCGTATGATTCTCGATCGACTTGATCGAAGCATTTCAGGTATGACTCAGCCAAGAGAAGGTAAACCCACGCCTGACCCCGAGCGCGTTTTTCATGGGCATTATGTAGTGCTGCTTAATGAGGACACCGGGTCTGACGGTGAAAACTTCTCTGAATCTGTGAAGTCGAAAAAGATGGCTCCGCTCATCGGCAAACGAACGTGGGGCGGCTCGGTGGGTATTGAACTTCACCAGCCATTAGTAGACGGCGGCGGGACCACCCCACCACAATTCGGCGCTTATTCGCTAAGCAGAACCTGGCAGATCGAGGGCCACGGCGTTGAGCCTGATATTGAAGTGGACAACATGCCCGGCGATGTGCTTCGAGGACAAGACAGCCAGCTCGAAACCGGTATCGCTAATATCTTGAAACGTATTAAAGAAGACCCTCGTGATCTACCAGAGCGACCTGCGTTTCCGGATAAGAGCAAGTAAAGCATAGGAAAAACGCACATATGATTAAACGTGTAAGACTCATTTGTTGCTGCAGGTGGACAGGTCTCATCATGTCCACGTTGATACTTATAGGTTTCTTGTATAGCACTAGACGGGCTGTGTTGTGGTTTAATAATGATGCAAGTATTGAAATATGTTTGATGGCAGGTGCTGTCTGGTATGGGCATCGTCCAGTAGGCTACGACTTCAACAACGATCAGTATGGGCGGCCTGAACCAGGTTGGTCAGTTTCATCATTTGATAACTGGGCACCACTTTACTGGCTTCCAAAAGAGGAGATTTCCAAAGCATGGGAAGGAAGGGCATTCCCGTTGTGGATACCATTCGTACTATTGAGTACCCCTACTTCGATTCTGTGGTACAGAGACCGCCGAGCGGTTGCTAAATCAATCAAGCGATTTTGGTCATGGTTCTGCCCTCCACACCTCGTAAAAGTAAATTGGGTATTAGTAGGATGCATGTGCTTTATTCATATTATTCTATGTATGATACTACTAAAAATTAGCGTGATACTACTAAACGAGTACGATAGCATTCTTACAATGGGCTACGCACCAAATTCTCTTAGGATGAAACTTCAATATGCCTATGAAAACATGCTTGTTTTGATTGCACCAAGCCTACTGCTGGGGACCCCGTTGTTTGGATATTTGTGGGCCAGAATGTATGTGCGCCTAAAAAATCGCGTATTTGTAAAGCATCAAACCTACCTCTGCCAAAATTGCGGCTACAACCTCACTGGCAACGTAACGGGTATATGCAGCGAATGTGGGAAGAAAATTATCGCCTAAAACTGATGTCGTTAGCCAAGTAGGTCGTACATTGCACGACATCTTTATCCGCAATTCTAAATCATTGGGCAATGCCTGACTTACTTCGCTGGACGCCGTTCGGAAAAATAAATAACCGCCGGGCGTGCAATTGTTCCCGAAGACGGCAGGCAACAGCCTGCCCTACCCGGCTCATAACAACGTACCAACATGCAAGAATTAGGCGGCCAGAAATACGCTATTGCCCAGCGAATCCAGCCTGCAACTGGGCGTAATCACTCAACGTTATTCTGCTGTCACCGTCCACGTCGAAGCATGGGCAAGGGCTTGCGTCGATACTACCATTCGGTCCCGATAAGCAAGCGGTGAACGTTTCGTGATCTAACAAGCTGACGATGCCATCATCGTTGCAATCAGTCGGTGGCAATTCAAACCAGAGTCCGCCAGTTAGCACAAAGTCGCCACCTTCAAGCACACCGGCATCAGGTTGACCGATTGTTCCAGAGAGTTCGAACCCGCCGCCGGTACTACGCATCACACCGCCGCCGTCGATAGAAGAGCGTGTAATCTCGAATTCCGGCGGGACAGCGAGGACCACCGCCGTTGTGGCGCATGTAATCAAAGCTAGTCCAAATCGTTTCATTGCGTTGGGGTTCATCGCTCCTCCCCCTTACGATCTTGGCTGAGTTTCATGACCAGTTCTTCTAATCGAGTGAGCCGCTCTGCGTCATCAAGTAACTTTGATTCAACTACTGACAGGCGTTTGTCCTTCTCCGCTACCTCTTCAGCGAGACAGTCCTTCTCGGCGTTCAAACGCTCGATGTATATGTGGGCTTTTTCCAACTCTTCGAGGATCCCGCGACGATGGGAACTGACCTCAACGATCTCTCTGCCCTTCTCGTCCTTCCTCGCTTGTGGGACGGCAGGCAGGTGCCCCTCAGACCACATGAACGTCGAATGATCTTCGATGGATTCCAATTCATATTCTGAGCCAAAGACATAGTCTGCGTGCAGGCTCCCGCCACGTTGATAGATTGAACCATTTACATCCAGTTTCCCCAGCGGCAAGGAGGTGCCAATGCCGACGTTGCCAGTTCCTTGGATTGTGAAGACTTCGTTCGTGAGGTCGGCGCTGTCGTAGAACGCGTACCTCGCGCCGGAGCCGCCAAGATGAAAGCTGAACTGCCCACCAACGACGCCCATACCATAGTGGTTGGTAGGACTCGTTTCATACAGTGCAATCTTAGTGTGAGATAACGTATCGCCTAGGGACAGCTGAAAATTTGGGCTGGTGGTTCCGATGCCAAGATTGCCCCCGAAATAGTTCCGACCACCTTCGAAATAGCCCGCATAACCATTGGGGCTATTAGTGCTGGCGCGGAGGGCAAAATTCGTACCCGTTACGTGTGTTGCTTTAGCAAAGACACCTTGTCCGATCTCGCTGGCGGAAATGCCCAGGACACCCCGCGCGACGCCGGTTGTTGATTCGTTGACTCCCTGTACGCCACGACCGATTGCGTCAGCCGTCGTACCTGCCACTCCATTTCCAGAGCTTGCGCTACCGAAGACTGCCGCCCCGCCAAACGGGGAGGAACCAGTACCAGTGCCTAACTGACCGTACGTGCCGGAGTTGAGACTACCAGGTTCCGCAAATCCGGCCACGCCAGCTGTCTTGACAGATGTTGCGGTTCCCGTCGCATGGCCGACTATTACGTTCCCCTCTTGGGCAACTACATGAAGTGGTGACGTGGGCGCGACGACACCGATGCCTACATTACCGGAGAAGTAATTCCGTCCGCCCTGGAAATAACCCGCGTAGCCTCCGGAATTGCTGGTTTCGCCCCGCACGCCGATACCGCCGGATAGGTTCAAACCGACTACACCAGCGCTATTGGGGTCGTCGGAATCGCCTTGAATGCCATGGCCCAAGCTGTTTCGGGTGTAAATGTTGCGGGCGCCGCTGCCTTCGACAGTGAGCGGATGCGCTGGGGTGCTGGTCCCAATTCCGACGTTACCGGATTGTGTAACTGCCAGTCGCGGTAGCCAGTTATTGCCGCTGTCCACGCTTGACGCCACCGTGAATATCGGGTTTGAGCTGAAGCCATCAGTGACCATGACCATTTGCCGGTTGGCGCCGGTGTTGGAACCAATCCCAATGCCGAAAAAATTGATCATACCAAAGAAGCGTGGATCAGAGGGATCTACCTCCTGGATGCGCATATCCGCCTGCCCCAGCGAGAAAGCCAAGTCGCCGTTAACGTGTAGCCGAGCGGCGGGGGCATCTGTTCCAACCCCGACGTCGCCGTTGTCGTCTACGAACAGACCATTGGTCTGAAGTGCGTACGGTGTGGCCGTTAACGGCTGGCGTGGCGTTAGTGTGGTAAACGCATTGGTGTCACCCGGATCGGAGGGCGACCGCACAGCGATCTCAAGCCACCGAGCGTCGCCGTTGAACGCAACGACTCCGAAATCAAGATCGACGGTGAATAGTCCGTTCACGACGGAAACATTGGTCAGTGCCAATGTGTTGAGAGATACCCCGCCAGAGTCAACATCATAAAGCGACACCTCAAGATCGACGGTTCCAGTGAGCGGAATGCCTACCAATTTGAGTTGCCCTTGATAAGTGAATGCTGAACTTAGCGGTGCTGCGTGAAGATCAACGGCAGTTACAGCCCATACTATTACCGTAAATACGGCAAACCGTGAATTCAATAATCGCATCACTTTCCTCCAAAATCAAAATAGGCCATAGCATGGCTGCATGTTATGCGCGAATGGCGCAGTATCGTTTATTACAACAATTGACAGAAATCAGCGTTCCGGCGCACATAGTCCTTTAATGAAAATTATTGTAACAGAATTTCTTACCGGCTGTATAAGTCTATTGAATCGCGTCATGTCCGATAAGAACGCCCGACCGCGGTAGGGCAGGCTATTGCCTGCCGAAGGCAAACATCTAATGCGCCACAAGTTTAACCATGTTTGGTATCGAAATGATGATGCCGGTCGCCGGTCGGAAAAATCAAAAACAGCCGAACGTGCAATTGTTCCCAAAGACGGCAGGCAATAGGCATGTAGATGGGGATGAAAGCCCGTTACTCCTAGGTTAGTCTATCGAGCGTTGTCTTGAGACTAGCCCAGCTAACGCAAAGGAGCAACGAACATGAATGATTCTAAG
>JAJRPG010000048.1 GCA_024280855.1 Planctomycetota bacterium
AGTGGGCAGCACATTATTCTCATGGATAATTCGTTATCCATGCAGGCGACGGATGGGCAAGGCGTTTCAAGATTCGATCAGGCGAAAGGCTATATCAACCGACTCTTGGAATCGCTTCCAGAAAATGACACCGTTAGTTTAATCACCACAGCTTACCCTGCGAAGGCGGTGATTGGACATCCCGAACGTGATCGGCGGGTGATACGCGAACGCTTCAATACCGTGCAAGTCACGCA
Source organism: Planctomycetota bacterium (assembly GCA_024280855.1). Lineage (GTDB taxonomy): Bacteria > Planctomycetota > Phycisphaerae > UBA1845 > UBA1845 > JAJRPG01. The sequence continues at coordinate 237 of JAJRPG010000048.1, forward strand.
ACTGCACGCAGACTTTCGTGGGGCGGTCTCACGCATTGAAGACATTATTGAATCGTCAGACATACCGCGAGGCAGTTGCAGCGTGCATGTCGTCTCAGATTTTCCATCGCATCAATTTCAAGGAACCGTAAAAGGGGAACATCTCGCCGACACCGCACCCGCAACGATAGCCACGCTCGCGTTCAAACAGCTCGCAGATAGGTTAGCTGAGTCGTCTCACGAACTCACGTTACTCAGAATACCAACGCCCAATAGTGAAAATATAGCTATTTCAGAACTATCGCTCGCCTCGCCGATGGTCGCGGTTGGTTTTCCTATGCAGGTATCGATCGTGGTAAGCAATTATGGAAACACGAGCGGGCATAGCTTGTCGCTGACGCTGCGGCGTGACAATCAAATAGTCCGCAGCGAGACGCTTCCTACGATTAACCCGGGGCAACAAAGCACTGTTTCGATGTCGCTTCTTTTTCAACGCGCGGGCCACTACATGCTAGAGGCCAGCCTCGATCCAAATTATCGCGATGCGTTGCCAATTGATAATAGTCGACGCCTCGCTGTGGAAGTAGCCGCGCGATTGCCTGTACTATTGGTTGATGGACGTCGATCATCATCATGGCTTTCGGGCCAGTCCGGATTTATCGCCGCATCACTCGCGCCGGAATTATTATACGATCAAGACAGCGCGGCTAATCGCAACAGGTCTATCGCTCAGGAAAGTTTATTTGCACCAAACGTGATTGATCCTGCGGAGCTAGCGTCAGAATCGCTCGACGCTTATCCCGTCATTTATCTTTGTAATGTTAGTCGACTGCCTTCGGCGCAGTGGGCGCGACTAGCTGCTTATGTTTCTCACGGCGGTGGGCTTGGCATTTTCGCTGGTGATTTATTGCAAGTCGAAAACTACAACCGCTACGCATACGCCAATGGCCAGGGTCTTCTTCCGGGAGAATTGCAAGCGATTGAACGCGTGACCAACCGCGAAGATAATTTAGCCATCGTCCAGGACGCCCTGCCTCATACCATCGTAAAAGAGTTAATGTCCTTACCGGATAGTGGCCTATTCCTGTCTCGGATATCGCAATACTTACCCATGGCGCTGCGTCCACAAGCTGATATCGTTTTGCAAATGAACAACAATCAGCCTCTCATGGTCGCATCTAAATTTGGACGAGGCCGCGTGCTGTATATGGCCACTAGCGCCGACATGAGCTGGAACAATCTACCCGCTAAAGGCGACTACGTATCTCTCATTGTCAACAGCACCGCTTTTTTAGCTAGAACGCAAGGCACTCACCGCACGCTCGTCGTGGGCGAAACATTGGTCGAACCGTTAATCGCAGCAGAAGCGGCACTCACAGCTCAGGTGATCGACGCCAAAGGGAATAGCCATGAAGGGCAATATATTTCCCAAGACGAAACATTGGCCTATTCGTTTGGGCCTGTCACGCATAGCGGCATTTTGAACATGACCATTGGCGCTTCAACCCGTACTTTCGCGGTCAATGTGGATGAGCATGAATCTCAGCTTCAGTCAATATCAAGCGAAGCCCTTCAAGAAGCCATGCCAAAGCGCGTTCGTATTGAAGATGTACAGGAAAATATGCCGGTGCGTCGTTCAAACTTAGCCACAGCCGAGCTAGCGCCGTATGCACTATTGGGAGTCATTGTTTTAATGTTGGCAGAAATTCTTCTTTCCGCCTGGCTTGGCATGAAACGTCAGCCAGCTATGGTCGCCAAGGGGAGATAGTCTGCCGCGCAAACACGAAGTGTCATGATGAACAAGCTCTGGCAATCATTACTTAACCTCGACCGCATCAACTTAGATGTAGATGCGCCGCTGCTAATAGACTGGCGTGGTGGCATTGAGGCGTGGATGCTCTTTTGCTTCGCGCTAGTAGGAGTGGTATGGGTAGGCTTAGCTTGTCGGCGCGAACGAACCACGACGCTTCGTAAGTCTATTTTGGCAGGACTTCGTTGTCTTTCACTCATCGTGGTCGTCGCGATGATATGCGAACCAACTTTGGTCCTGCAAAAAAATCGCGTCGAACAAGCCCACGTCGCTCTTTTGATTGATACCTCCCAGAGCATGGCTACGCATGACGTCCTAGGCGTTGGGCAAGTTAACAATGCCACCAAGCTTGATAACAACGCAATAGAACTCACAGACAATCGTCAAGCTGACTTGAGTAACCAACCTTCGCGCCTAAGTTTAGCGAAGGCGTCGCTATTGGATAACGACGCCGCTACGATCAAAAACATTCTCAATCGTAATGCATTGGAAGTCATACAGTTTTCTGACTCCATGGAAACATTGTCATACGTCAAACGCGCGGATGACATATCCATGGTGTCTGATGCAGTAGACCAATTAACGGCTAATGGTCTATACACCAATTTGTCTGCGGCCATTCGCACAACACTTGAACAATCACAAGGCCGACATCTTGCTGCGATTGTCTTAGCCTCGGATGGGCAATCAACCCAACGCGCAGACCTGACCGAAGTACTCGACCAGGCACGCGGTCGCCAAATCCCTATCTTTGCCTTGCGAATAGGTTCAACGGTGCCGCGCCGGGATGTCGAACTGCGTTCGGTTCGAGCGCAGGAAACAGTATTCATCGAAGACATGATTGCTGTGGATGCCAAATTAAACTTGCGCGGGTTCGTACAAGCGGACTCTATAACAATTAAATTACGAGATGTACAAACCAACACTGTCGTAGCCACTCGTGAAGTCAACGTCGAGGCCCAAGCTGCCGAGATGGATGTAGAGCTGTTGGTAAAAGCAACTTCGCCGGGACGTAAGCAATACCGCATCGAAGTGCAGCCTGTGTCCAATGAATACGTCGTTGACAATAACGAAGCCTTGTTAGAGGTCACGGTACTCGACGACGATTTAAGGGTTTTGTACGTCGATAGTTATCCACGCTACGAATATCGTTTTTTGAAAAACGCTTTAATTCGTGAAAACACTATAAAAATAAGCGTCCTGCTCATCGGAGCCGATGAACAATTCGTCCAGGAGGGGTCATTTCCCATCCGTAGGTTCCCGGATACACCGGAAGAACTAAATCGTTTCGACGTCGTAATCTTCGGCGATGTGGACCCTCGTGCCGGATGGTTGTCACATGCACAGATGAACATGCTACTCGACTTCGTGGGAAATGAGGGAGGCGGCTTTGGAATCATCGCAGGCCAGCGTCACGTCCCGCATACCCTGCTCGGCACTCCGCTGGAAAAATTATTGCCGGTTCGGATTGATCCACAATTCTTTGGCCGCTATGACGCACCATTATCAAATGGATTCGACCTGAAGTTAACGCCTGAAGGGTTACGAAGTCGTATTTTTCGTGCGTCGGTTCAATCTCAATCGTCCTTATCCAATGATCGTTATACGTCCAGCCGTGCGTTCGAGCGCCTGCCCGAACTATATTGGCTCGCCAAGACGCTGGGGCCCAAACCAGGGGCAAGCGTATTAGCTGAGCATCCCACGATTATCGCCGACGCAGGCCATGCAGGGCGAACGGTCCACATGCCTATCGTTGTAACGGGAAGGTACGGCGCGGGAAAATTATTTTTCCAGGCTACTGACGATACCTGGCGCTGGCGCAGGCATACCGGCGAATTATTACATGACACCTATTGGGTCCAGGTCGTGCGCGATCTCATGCGTAGTGACCGTATGTCAGAGGGACGGCGGTTCGTCGCGCGAACTGACCATCGCGTTTACGACTACGGCGCATCGGTTCGCGTGTCCATCATTGTTTACGACAGTCAACTACTAGCCGGGCTGGGTGAATCGATCCCCATATCCATCATTACTCATAACGATTCCTCAGACTCGCTCGTAAGTGTCGACCTCGTGACACAGATGGATGCCCATCGCCTG
>JAJRPG010000049.1 GCA_024280855.1 Planctomycetota bacterium
ACTGGTTACGCGAGTTTCTAGTTCATCGAATCCAATTGCCCAATTTTTGGCCTCAGAAATTGAAATGGGCTACGCCAGCTTACACGTCCGCCCATATCTGAACGATGGCTGAAAATGAGGATTCTTCAACAGGCTGCTAGGTCCGTTGAAGTGATATCTGTGACAGCCAAATCATTTCCAGCATGTATCGCGGGTGAGTTTGGCATGAGGCGCAGGTCGTCGTCTGCGGTTCCAGCAACTCCGTCAAATCCGAATGCATTAACGAACAGCGGGTCAGCGTCAATGTTGCTGCCTGCATCCGTACCTAACGACGGATTCCACGCTGCACTGCCACCGCTGCCCGCCACATTACTGAAGGAGACTGTTGGCATGCGCCTGGTGCCGGTGTTGAATATCTCATCGGGGCTATCACCCCAGAGGATACAGTTGACTAACAGCGGCGGTGAGTTGCGGTTATTGTAAATCGCTCCACCTTTACCGCCACTGGCCGTGTTTCCGCTGAACGTGCAGTTAGTAAAAATTGTTAAGCCGCCTGTATCGTTGAATACACCAGCACCGTTGTCTGTGGCAGTGTTGCCAGTGAATGTGCAATTGGTCAACGACGGACCTCTGCCGTTATTGTACATTCCGCCTCCATCATTAGCTGTGTTGCCTATGAAGGAACAGTTGGTCAATGTTGGACTTATACCGTTATGGTACATCCCGCCTCCAACACTTGCAGTATTGTTGATAAATGTACAGTTGATTACAGTTGGGTTGCCACCCAAATTGAACATGCCACCGCCAACGGGATATCCAAAAGATGTCGAGTCACCAGTGCCTCCCGTAATCATGAAGCCATCCAGTACGGTCTCCGCTGTCTCCCCATTGACGCAGCGAACCACAGAGACCGTCTCACCTGCAATCGGCACATTCGTCGCATCAATAATAGTCGTCGTCGCGCCATCCCGACTTCGCAGCGTGATAGCCTTACCTATAAAATCGATAGCTTCAAAGTAAGTCCCAGGCGCGACTTCGACCGTATCGCCATCTGCTGACGCGACAATGGCATCTTGTATTGCGCAGTAAGGATCAAAGGTGCTTCCGCTACCCGGCAATGGACAGTTGTCGTCGTCCACATAAAGCGTAGTTTGGCCATTAGCCCCGCAGCACAAAGCCAGTGTAAACAGTAGCGCCAAACTAAAATGCTTTGGCGCAGCCATAGGCTGTCGCACGTTGGCCGAAATTGTAGAAATCATCAACACCATTTCCCCTTCACAAACATAACGAAATCCAACTGAACTGTGGCCATCCACGATACCATCGAGTAGGCCCATATACAAGAAAAATCGAGCTTTCGACGTGAATTCCCGTAGGGCACGGTCGCTGATTCGCCGACCAAGGCGAAAGGTTGACCTGCCTGAACTATGCAATCGCCAATAATACTTAAGACCTAAGATGGCCCAAGGTGTCCGTCATACTCGCGCAGCATTCCGTCATACCCGCGCAGGCGGGTATCCATCCCGGTGCCCCATTCTTTGCCTACAGGCAAAGGGTGGGGGAAGGATAAACAACAATAATCCCCTAGAACGTCCGAAAATATACGCTAATTCTCACAGAAAAGCCTATTTGAGACATATTCTGCAATATATATTGCCTATTATTGCTTTCTGCATTGACGAACAATAATACCGTGCTATAGTTAGGTAGATGTTAGGTTAGAGGCTCAAGCTTGATTGCCTCAATAAGCCATGCGGCATTGATCGGATCAGAAGGAGTAAAGAAGATGGTCAGAAACATTGAATCGTCCCCAGCAAGCGACCTGAAGTTGATGAGTCCCCAAAGCAAAGCTTCCAAAATCAAAATCAAGGTTAGCCCATCCATTTCCATGCGAATTTCGAGCGTGAAATCGTCCACGCTGCCGCGCATGACCCGCCGGGTTAGCGACATAGCCTTGAACTTTGGCTTGCCGCTTCAAAAGCATCGTTCGACATTAATAAAGTCTACCTCGCTTTCACTAAAACCCGCACAGGTAGTCGTCGTCTTGGGCGCGTCAGGCTCCGGTAAGACAACTGCCCTCGGTGAGATTGAGCGGCGCATCGGTGGAGGCTGCGTCGTGGACCGTACCAGATTTCCCAAAGACTCCGCTATCGTCGATGCCATCGCCCCCTGGGGCACGCTTGAAGAAGCTACCTCACTTTTGACCACCTGCGGGCTAGGTGAGGCCAGGCTTTGGCTTCGACCTTACGCAGAACTGTCAGCCGGGGAACAATTTCGAGCACGCTTAGCCAAGAGTCTGGCCTTGCACCAACGAAGTGCCACGACGATGCCACTATTGTGCGATGAGTTTACCACAACCCTGCATCGAAGGTCGGCAAAATCTATTAGCTTTAATTTGAGAAAAATAGTTTCACGTCACAACATGACGGTCATACTCGCGTGCAACAATGAAGACATACTCGCGGACCTTCGCCCCGATCTTATTTTGCATATGAAGGGGCAAGGCGAAACCAGTGTTCAATCTCAATCATCAACACGTCGTCATGGCCCATCTATAAAGCGGCGATTGCATATCGAGCGAGGTTGCGTGCGTGATTACGACGTATTTTCAGCGATGCACTATCGGAAATCTGACGAGCTAGGCTTCGTAGACAAAATTTTCGTCATGAGAGATGGCCAAGACGGTGAACTTGTGGGCATCGTCGTGTACGCGATGAGCGCATTAGAATTATCACTAAGAAATCAGGCGACCAAAGGCTGGTTCAAAAGAAATCCAGGTCGCGTGAATCGACATTTGCGTACCCTGCGCCGATTGATCATTCACCCCGACCTGCGTGGCTGCGGTTTGGGCCATTATTTCGTTAGAAAAACGCTTCCAATGGTCGGTACAAAATGCGTCGAATGCCTAGCGGCTATGGGTGAGTTCAATCCCGTGTTTGAAAAAGCCGGTATGAAACGAATTGGCCAATACGAATTATCAGCCAAACGTAAAGCCGCGATGGCTAGGCTAACTCAGCTAGGCGTGGACTCCAATCGTCATGATTTTTCTCGACAAGTAGCCCGCCGGCCTAGCGTGCGGCGCATCGTCGCGGAGATGGTGTACGGCTGGTACGTCGCAACGACTACCGAAGCCGACGTGCGTATGAGGCGGCAATCAACTCAGTCCTTAGCCCACATATTTCGCAGCCTCATCGCACGTCGGCCGGTATATTATTTGTGGAAAAAAAGTCCTACGATTTGTGTCGGTCGAAATTAACGTCCTGCTTCCTTCCACCCCGCGCCCATCGGGCATGGTCGCCCTGCCATGCCCGGTGGGCATCCCTCCTATTTTAGAGAGGGGCGAGAGTCGGAGAGTTCCGCTATTATTTGTGAAGATTATTATGGAAAATAACGAAAAAAACATTTCGCCATGCCGTCGAAAAAACCCGTGTGATCGACCGACGAGCATAGCAAGTTCTCGGATAGTTTTCACTCATGATCGACATAGCCCGGTTCGTCAGCCCAAAAAACGCCCGTTACCAGGATAATTTGGCAATGCGCGCCGCGGCTTCACGGACGCGATCTTCGTTTACGGTGAGTGAAAATCTGACGAAGCCCTCGCCGGTTTCGCCGAACCCTGCGCCGGGAATGACGACGATGTCCGCTTCGTCCAAAAGTCGGGTGGCGACCGACCAGGAATCATGGCCTGGGGGGCACTTCGCCCATAGGTAAAAGGTAGCCCGCGGTGGCGTGACGTCCCAGCCAGCTTCTCGTAGTGCCGAGACGATGACATCTCGGCGCTGACGATACATGTTTCGTAGCTCTACGATTTCCGGCCTATCGAAACCTTCCATAGCGGCGATTCCCGCTCGTTGGATTGGCTCGAACATGCCGGAATCCAAATTGCTCTTGATCTTAGCTAGGGCAGCCAAGGTGTCCGCGTGACCAACTGCAAACGCCGTTCGCCAGCCAGTCATATTGAAGGTTTTGGAGAGTGAGTGAAACTCGATGGCTACATCCTTGGCCCCGTCAACTTGTAAAATACTCGGCGGCGGCTCGTCGAAATATACTTCACCGTAAGCGCTATCGTGGGCGAGTAGAATGTCGTTGGCTTTGGCGAAGGCGATGGCTTGCTCAAAAAAGTCTAGGCTCGCGCAGGCGGATGTGGGATTGTTGGGATAGTTAATCCACATGAGTTTCGCTTGGCGACAAACTTCTGCCGGGATTTTTGTGAGGTCGGGCAGCCAATTGTTGGATTCGGTGAGCGGCATGGTATGCGTGACACCGCCAGCGAAGATGGTTCCGCTTTCGTAGACGGGATAGCCTGGCTGCGGGACGAGAACGATGTCGGCGGGGTTAATGACGGCGAGGGGCAAATGGCCAATGCCTTCCTTTGAGCCGAGCAGGGCGATGACTTCGTTTTCCGGGTTTATAGTGACACCGAAACGGCACTTCATGTAATGGGCAGCCGCTCGACGATATTCGATGAGGCCTATGGTGGGGGTGTAGTTGTAGCTGCCGGGGGTGGACAGGGCGCTGGCTGTGGTATCAAGAATGAACGCGGGTGTCGGCAGGTCCGGGTCGCCCACGCCGAAGTCGATGACGTCTCGGCCTTGGGCCATGGCTGCGCGCTTAGCTTGGTCTATCTTTACAAACAGGTAGGGTGGGAGTTTCGATAATCTATCCGCACGAATATTTAACACGGCTAACCTCCGCCATAAATTTAACTCAATCGGGTCGTTCCCCTAAGCATGAGCTAGGTTATGCCGGTGGTCGGCTGCGTCAATGGCGACGACTTCTATGGACAGTCTTGCGGTGCGGGGTGTGGGTATGGCACACCTTGGAACGCGAGGGCGAAAGCGAGAACATCGGACGCGTTGATGATTCCGTTGGGGTTAGCCGGGATAAGGTCTATGCGCGTGAAGTGGGGGGCTGTCGGGTCAAGTTGGAACTTCTTTATGGAAGCTAAGATGTCGTTGGCGGTGACGAGTCCGTCGGGGCCACTCCAATTGTTCGTGTTGCCATCGAAGGTTCCGACGGCGTCGCCGTAGAATCTTGGCGAGGGGGTTGGCGTGGTCGCTACGATGGTGGCGACGCCGAAGTTTAGGTCGTCGGTGGTTGGGGCGATGTCGTAGAAATTGCCTGGTGCGATGATACAGCCGCCGACGTATACGAGTGATTCGGTCCAGTCACGAAAAACGGGGTTGTCAACGAGTTGTGACACACCGTTGGCATCTGGGGCCGCGATGTATTTGTCGGCTATTTGACCGGCTAGGCCAAGGACGGTTACGCGGAAAGCTGTAGCTGTTGCCCCATCTATGCTAGGGTCAAAAGTGATGTATCTGTCTCGTGTGTCGTCTAGTGGGGCTGAGGTGACAAGTATGTTGGTGGGTGGTAGGTCATCAATGGGGAATGTCGCGCCAGTTCCATCTACTAGGTAGGTCTCAGCGGTATTGTTGGTCAGTGATATTTGATATAGGCCGTCTGCATCCGGAGGAATGTTTAGGATGATTGTTCCTATATAGTTTCCGGAGGCGTCTGGTTCGGCTACGGATATACCGATCGAAGTATTTTCGAATGCATAGTCTAATCCGGGGAATGTTACGTCAGCGATAGTTGTAATGTTTTTGAATACATAATCGGGATTATTTTTGCATAAGCCGTTATCGATAGGGTCACAGGGGCCATTGTCACAATTGCATCCGCTAGTAACGCCAATCCGTTTTACAATGAATGCGCCGTCGCTGCAGGTGTTACCGCTGTTGGGGCAGCCATCTGGCGTGGCAAAATTCATTGGCTGAATGTCACCGCCGATTCCGTTGCTGTAGCTTGCGCCGTCTATTTTTGCGTGGACCGCTTGCAGCTCGCCATCACCCACTCCAAACCAATTGGTTACTAACATATTTAGTTCTAAAACTGCGCCGCCGGGTGGCACGATGTAGAAATCGCCGAACTGTCTACCTTCAGTGGTTACATTTGAACTGTCTGGGGGTAACGGTGTTAGCGTGAGACTGCCGCAGTGAGCATTTTGCTCGCATTCATCTGGAATAGAATTTAAGTTGCAATCGCTACTTGTGCCAATCGTAATGTCGCAAATATCCTGGACACTGTTGTTGTTGCAATCGCTCTGTGATTCGCATTCGTCTGGAATCTGATTGCTGTTGCAATCCAGGCTTGATCCTGCCGCAATTTCACAAACATCGCCCACTCCATTGTTCTGGCAATCGTCTTGGTTTGTATTAGGCATGTCGCAATTATCGCATACATCACCGATTGAATCTCCGTCCGAATCTGCTTGAGGAAAATTAGGCGCGCTTGGACAATTATCGCAGGCATCACCGATAGTGTCGTTATCTATATCTGCCTGATTAGCATTGTTATCAAAGGGGCAGTTATCATTGATGTCAGGAATACCATCGCCATCGCGATTAGAGAGGTCTAAGGCAATTCCGCTAGCGGGCAAATCTTCTCCGTTGTTCATAAGATTTACATATATTTCAATGTTACTACCATCGAGGTTTGCTCTATTGATGCTACCACCGAATTCATCGTTTAATACCTCGTTTGAGGACCAGTAGACTTTTCCGGCAAGCTGGTCTATTGCGATTTGATTTGGAAATAATCCACCAAGTACGATTGTCTCAACCGTGTTGGTTCCGTCGTTTAACCAGCGATGTACTCTGCCTTCAAAACCCAGGCCGAATTGCTCTGTAAAGTATATGTCCTGTGTCTGTGTATTGATCGCAATCCCAAGTATTGGGTTAGCTGCCCCTGTTCTGGATTGCACGTTTGATGTATCCGTTATCAAGAATCGCTTAACAAAAATTTTGCTTTCAACCCAATATAGATACCCTCTCGTTGAATCCATCTCTAAAGCACCGACTTCTGCAACGAGAGAATAAAAATTTTCAACAGATGACCCATCAAGATTAGCTCGCATAATACTGAACCTACTTTTAAATAAATTATTGACGGACCAATACATTTTTCCGTTCGGTAAATCCAATGCCAAGCCACCTATATGTTCGCTAGTGTCAACAATTACTATGTTGACCAAGTTTGTGCCGTCAAGATTTGCACGGTAAATTGTGCGGAATCTTCTTAGGTACATTGTGCTTTGGCTAACGTCGAGCTTTATGTATTCGAAAGAGGTAGACAGTACCGTTTCTTTAGCGGTTCCGTCAAGATTACCCCTTCTGATTGCACCGACGCTGGCACTTTGCGACCAGTATACTTTTGCTTGGCCGTTAACTGGAATTGGTAATGCAACTACAATCAAGAATGCACAAAGTGGTTTTACGTGTCTTGATGCCATGACTGTCTCCCTACTTGAGAACCTACTTCTGCTGCCGACCAGGAAAAGATGATGGGTTCAATGTAACCTTGTAACCTCCGATAATCAAGGATAATACATTTAATATTGAATTTGAATTAGCTACGTCTGGGTGGATTATTGGCGGGCTGGGGGGCGATATTGGCGGTAGGAAGGTGGAGTGGGAGTGAATTCCCGCTCTTGAAGTGCATCGGGACGGGAATGGCGGTGTCGTGACGCGAATTGTTCGATGAAGACACGGGTCGCTGGCGCTCGCCGCTCGGTTTGTCTTGATGATATTCTATGTCTAATTAGCCACTGCTCTTTCCCTCACCCTTAGCCAGTAGGCAAAGAATGGGGCACTCGTTGCCTGTCCTTAAATATTGCCCGCAGGCTTGCGCCGTGCGGCTCTGGTGGTGTCGAAAAGTTCGAGGTATGAGGTGTTGGTATTCGTTGAGAACGGACTGGCAACCCGTCCGGCGTGGTCGGGATATTTACAACCGGACGGGCAGCCGAGTGTCCATGATTATTGTCGGTGCGAAATGGTGGGTTGGTGTATGGGGTTTGAGCCTCATTTTATGAGCGTGGCAAAGTTGGAAAAGGCTTGTTATTTGGCAGGTAAAGCTGTTTTTGGGGTATATCGGAAGATTCTGAGCAGAAGGCCAAAAATGACGGGGGTTCCAACGGCTAGCCATACTGGCCAGCATAGGAAGATCATGGCGGTGGTGGCAGATTGGCTACGGAAGATGGCGGCGTAATAAATGCCTGAGGTGGAAAGTGTCATGATTATGGCATTTGCGGAGGCCGGTTTGGAAATGGCGTGGTTGCCGTCGATACGCAAACGGTGAGAGACCATTTTGTAAATTAAGATGAAGGGCAAAGTCGCCCAGACCATAAAAGCGATGGAGGCTAGTGATAGCTGAGCGTGGCTGGCGTAGAGCATCATGCCGAGTGTGCTTAGTAGGCCAAGGGATAGGGCGAGGCGTTCGATGATTCGGTGGGGTTTAGGCATATTGGTTTGCGAATTCATTAGGATGCGTGAAGATAAATTTCTTAATAATGGCCAATAGTATTTTATGCTCTAATAGTTCCAGAGTCCTCGCGGGCTGAAGCCCGCGGCTCGTTATTTTCTGTGGCCTTGGATCATTTCGTCGGCTAAATTGCTGGCGTTGTAGATTTTACGTAGTGCCTCGATTATGGCACGGGCGTCTACGCCGACTGCCCGGGCGCTTTTTCCGGAGAAAACGGTTCCCCAAGTTAGGCTGTGAATGTTTCCGTCGAAGATGAGGCCTATGACTTCGCCGTCGCGGTTGACCATAGGGCTTCCGGAGTTGCCGCCGATGATGTCCGGAGTGGAGACGAAGTTGAATGGCGTGCTTTGATCTAATTGATCTTTATGGTTGACCCAGGATTGAGGCAGATCGAATGGCGGCTTGTTGCCGCGCGTAGCTGATCGTTTATAGATGCCGCCCATGTTGGTGAAGGCGGGGACGTTTTTTCCGGATTCGGTGTATCCTTTGATGGTTCCGAACGAGAGTCTTAGTGACGAGGTGGCGTCAGGCGCAATGTCTTCACCCATGACGGCGAACTGGGCTGCGGCGATTTTGGCGTAGGCCTGGGTCTCGACGGCTTCGACCTTGGTTTCGTAATGTTCACGCAATGAGCGGACTTCAGGATTGATTGCTGCGGCGAGGGCGATCATGGGGTCGGTGGAGGCGTCGATGGCGGTTTGTCCTCCTGCGGCGTAGCGTTTGCGAATATCGATGTCGCCGATGCGGGTGTTTTTCACGGCGAATTCCGCGCGGGCGCGAGGGGATTTTCCGTCGAGGAGTTTTTGTACGAGCGGGTCGTTTGCGCCGAATGTTTCTGCGAGATAGGATAGGCCACTTTCGATGTTGGCGATTTCCATGGCTTCGAGAATGGGCGACGGGGAGTATAGCGAAAGATATAGTGAATCGAGCTGGGCGTCGTGATAATGGTCGAGCCTTTGTTCGTCGGCTTTGGGAAGTTCCTCGGCTAATTGTACGAGATGATTCGCAATCTTGAAAAGCTCAGACCGGATGACGCTGCGTCTTGTGTCCAAGGCGGTGTAGCGTGCGTAAATTTCTTTGTGATCGCGCTGGGCCTGGGCGATTTGGTCCCAGGCATCTCCCCAGTCGGCAAAATACTTTAGATTATTTTTCACGGCTGATCTTAGTTTGCTTTCGGATTTAACTTTCTTAGAAAATACATCGGGGTCAAGTAAACCGGCGAGGCTGCCCACGAACGCCTTTCGGGAATTTTGTACGCCGTGTAATGAGTCTATAGCCATGCGCTCTTGGTCGTAGCTTCTGGCGGAGAAAGTTAGTAAATGAACTTCACGTCGCCAAAGTTTTTGCAGGATGGTGGGGTAAGACACATCGCGTAAAAATTTTAGATGATCGACGGTGTAGAGCCTGTTGGTGCTGTAGGGATGTCCGACGACGAAAATTAAATCGCCCTCGGCAGCGCCCGTTGAACTCCATCGTAGGTAATGGTTTGTGTGGTAGGGTTTGTTATTTTCGTAGAGGCGGAAGAATGTGGTGTCCAGGTTGAAGCGGGGGTATTCAAAGTTGTCGTTGTCACCGCCGAAGAAGGCGGCTTGTTGTTCCGGAGCCCAGACTAATCTGATGTCGGTGAAGCGTTTATAGCTGTATAGGTGGTACATAGCGCCTTGATAGAGGGTGACGACCTGACAATCTAATCCCGTGGAAGCTTCGGCTGCTTTTTCAATAGCTGCGATTTCGACTCGTTTTGCCTTGGCTATTTGATCGGCGCTTGCGCCTTGTGGTGCGACGTAATTGATGCGGTCTGTCATGTCTTCGATGGACATGAGGATGCGGACTTCGAGGTCTTCGCATTTTAGCTCGTCGGAGAGAGTGGGTGCGTAGAAGCCGTTGAGTAGTAGGTCGCGCTTTGGTGTGCTGAGTTTTTTGAGTTGGGTTGAACCCACGTGGTGGTTGGTCATGAGAAGCCCGTCGGCTGAGACGATGGAGGATGAGCTGCCGCCGCCGAAACGAGCCGTGGATTTTTGCATGTGTTCCAACCAGGCGGACGTTGGCTCGAAGTTGTGCTTCTGCTTGAGTAAGTCCAGCGGGGGGCGGTTTAGTAGCCACATGCCTTCGTCGGCGTTGGCGGGGGCGGAAATGGCTAGGCAGAGCAGAGTAAGTGTTAGGCAGGTCTTGGGATATTTATAGTTCACGTTGCAATCTCCTGAAAATTTAAGTCTATAAGGGCATCGGTATTGTGCCCGAAAATGTGAGGAGGGCCAAGTTACTGGTTGCGAATAGTTCAGGCAGGTCAACCTTTCGCCAGTAAGCGAATGAACGACCGTGCCCTACAGTACGTGCTTAGTGCTTTGGTAGGGCGTTTAGTAGTTGGTCGATTTCAGCTTCGGAATTGTAGTAGTGGGGGCTGGCGCGGAGCCGGCCTGAGCGGACGGCTATGATGATGTGATGCTCGGTTTCAAGGTGTCTTTGGATTTCGCTGTGGTCGTGCAGGTCAGAGGTGAACGCGACGATACCGCTGGCTTCGCTTGGCTGTCGTGAGCTGACGACGCGATAACCTTTGTCGCGTAGCCCTGTCGTGAGCCTGTTGGTGAGCGAGATGATTCTGCTGGTGATGTTTTCCAGGCCGATTTCGCTGATAAGGTCGAGTGCGCCGCTGAGTGCGAAGATGCCTGCGATGTTGAGGCTTCCGGCTTCGTAGCGGCGGGCGGTGTCGGCGAATTCTAATTGTCTTTTGCCGAAGACGAAGGGGTTTTTCATGCTTAGCCAACCGACGGTGGTTGGTTGTAAGTGGCCAAGGATTTCTTTTCGTACATAAAAAATGCCAGAGCCTTCGGCAGCGCATAACCATTTGTGTCCGTCGGCGGCGAGGAAGTCGATTTTCATGGCTGCGACGTCTATAGGAAAAGCGCCGAGCGATTGAATGGCGTCTACGCAAAGGAAGACGCCCTTGCTTTGACAGTATTGGCCTAGGGTGGCGAGGTCGGTGCGGAAGCCGCTAGCAAATTGTACAGATGAAATCGTGACGACGCGCGTGCGAGAGTTAATGGCTTCGATAATTTGTTCGAGTGGGATTCGGCCATCTTCTTCGAGGACGGTTCGGACCTCGACGCCGCGAGCGCGTAGGGCTTGCCAGGCGTAGACGTTGGCCTCAAATTCGACGTTGCTGGTGACGATGTTGTCGCCGTTTTGCCAGCTAAGCCCGTTAGCTACGAAGCTGATTCCCTCGCTGGTATTTTTTGTGAGTGCTATTTCGTCGGGCTTGGCGTTAATGAGGTCTGCGATTTGGCCTCGGACCTGGTCTACTTTTCGGAAAAATCCACCTTTGAGGTAGGCGTTGTTTTCGCTGTGTTCAAGGTATTTTCTGGCTGCGTCACCCGCTCGTTTGCTGAGGGGCGAGACGAGGGCGTGGTTAAGGAAGTTGAAGTTCCGAGTGATGGGGAATTCTTCTCTAAGTAGCTGCCAGTCCATTTGTGTCTCACTCTTTTCTTTTCTATTGTCCCAACATTCTGTGGAACCAAGACCATGGGTAAGTCCCGATTTCGATTTTCATCGAAATCGGGACTTACCCATGCCACCCGGATGGACGTACCCATGTCGCCCGGATGCCAACCGTTCCCTTATCTATTATACGAATGCTGGGGGTGGGATGTCTCCATAATTAGCAGGAATTTCTAATGATGGCTTCTTAATCATCTCCCACGTCCGCTAATGCCTGCTTATACCGATCGGCATGGTTTCCATATAAACTTTTACGCTTTTATGTGCTGGGCGCAGGCGGTGGTGGTTCGTATGATGCCGCGTTGCTATTGTTGTTGTTTTTTGT
This sequence comes from Planctomycetota bacterium, assembly GCA_024280855.1. Lineage (GTDB taxonomy): Bacteria > Planctomycetota > Phycisphaerae > UBA1845 > UBA1845 > JAJRPG01. The sequence goes on from JAJRPG010000049.1 coordinate 12,122, forward strand.
CGAATTTCGGATGTTATTCTCGCATGGCTATTTCCTCGTTACGAAAATCGTTGCTACCCATACTTTTTGAAGACAGCGAATTGTTGGCTGTTTGTAAGCCACCGGGAATTGATCTTGGTGATTCAACTAGCGCTAAGTCGGGCGGTCTGATCGAACTGCTGCAAAAACTTGATATGGGCAAAGTATTATTGCCGACCAACCGCCTTAGTCGTTATGAATCCGGGGTGGTGCTATTGGCGAAGAATCGAGCGATGGCTGAGCATCTGCGAAAAGGGATGCGGGCCGGGAGTGTTGATCTGGAATATGTGGTCGTGAGTATGGGACGCATGGCTACGGCGCGTATGGTGATTGATTCTAAGCATGGCGGTTCTCGCGGGAAACGTGACGTGGGCAATCGTCGTCAAAACAAGACGAGTCGAGCAACAACATCGCGGGCAGCTGGTGACGGTAGAACGACGCTACAAAAAGTTAAGTCGTCTAAGAGAATGACTCTGTTGCGCTGTCGGACGACAGTGTCTACGACTCACGCACTGCGGGCGCAATTGCGGTCGGCGGGGCTAAGGGCTGCGGGTGATGCGGTGGGGCAGACGCATGTGCGGCGTGGTAAGAGCGAGCAGACGTGTATGCATCTGGTGAGTGTTTCCTTTCATCATCCGATCGTGAAAAAGAAAACTTCGATTGGCTGTGGTGTACCGAATAGTTATGCGGACATTGTGGATGGCGGGTTTGGATTCGAGCGGATGTTAGAGACGGCGTTAGTACGACGCATCCCGCTACTCGAATCTTCCGAAACGAATGCGTATCGTCTTATTGGCCAACATGGCGAGGGGGTGAAGGGGGTTGAGGCGCAGCGGTATGATTCGTTGGTAATGATTCAATCGGTGAACCCGTCGCCACAATTGGATGAGTCCTGGCATTCGATCGCGCGATGGTACAAACGTAAGCTGGGCGTCGAAACGATTTATCTCAAAAAGACTGGCAGGCGTATGGAAGAGGGTAATAAGACGCCTACGCCGTATGAGCAGACGCAGATTTTGGTAGGTAAAGCGCTGACGAAGCCGATTGTGATGCGAGAGTACGATTTGCAGTATTTGATAAAGGCGGATGGCGGTCAATCGGTGGGTTTGTTTTTGGATCATCGTGAGAATAGGCATCGCATTCGACAATTGTCTCAAGGGAAAAAGGTACTGAATCTTTTTGCCTATACCTGCGGTTTTTCAGTGGCAGCGGCTAGGGGGGGGGCATCGGAGACGGTTAGCGTAGACCTGTCTACGAAGTCGCTGGACTGGGGGCGAGAAAATTTTGAGCTGAACTCGATCCCGACGGAAGGGCACGAATTTGTTACGTCGGATACGTTCGAGTATTTGAAGTGGGCTAAGCGGCAGGACTTATCTTTTGATGTCATTATTCTTGATCCGCCAACTTTTTCTCATGGTCGAAAGTCCAAGCAGGATTTTTCGGTGACGCGGGATTTACATGATCTGGTTCGTCATGCGAGCGAAGTGTTATGCGACAAGGGCGTGATTTTTGTATCGAGCAACTATAGGAAATTTACGGCGCGAGAGATTAAGAATCATGTGAAGCGTGGGTGCGGTTCGCGGGGGATGCGGGTGATGAGTCAGCCTGGGCTTCCGGTAGATTTCGCGAAGGATGCGGACCATTGTAAGTCGATCATCGTGAAGCTCGATCCATAAGCTGTCGAAGGATTTGTGTCACCATGACGACAGCACAAAGATGGCAAGTGTTACTTTGACACTCGATATTTGACCGGCTGAAATTTTTGCGTCTGCTTTGATTGCGACAGGATTGTCGTGAGTAAAAAACCCCAATAAGCGACGACGACAGTTGCAACGATAATCCATACCATGTAGCTAGCCCCCTTAAAAGACCGACCCCCAGTCTTGTATCAACTACATATCCTATGGCTAGCCGATGGGCGATTTCTTCAAAAAGTTGTAAAAACCTGCAATTATTAAGTTTTTGGGTTAGGTATGGGTCAATCATACTTCTTGCCTGCGTGCTATTTTCTCGTCTCCGAATCGCCCCGACCTCTATCACAATGATTTCGTCGGTGGTTGGCACGTGATGTATGGATGCCAGTGCATGTTCCTGCCGTTGCCTATAAGATAAGGCTTCGATTCTAAATTGAGCGGTCGGTACATATGGGTGAGAAAACTACAAAAAAACGCCAGGAAATCAGGCTCGCGCCAGAGCCTTTAACCACTTGCCCGAAGTGTACCTACGCGCTCACCGGCTTGCCGAACGCCCACCGCTGCCCGGAGTGCGGGTTTGAATATGACGAGTATTCGTGGGTTTGGCCAATGCCAAATTCAAAATGGAGAAACACTCGCCTATTGATTGGGTGGGCTTCGATCATGCAGTTGCTGGTCTTCATCTTGGCTAGTTTTGAATACGACAGGTTTTTTACAATGGGTATGCTGAGCATTTTGATGTCTGTTGTACACTTGTGTGCCCTTGGCATGTGCATCATGTTGATTCGTCAGGTATTTCAACTACGACACCGACCTTTCGTAACCGCTACGCCAAAGGGCGTGACAGTACATGGAGTATCCTTGTGGAAGCAACACCGAACAATTCCCTGGCCCAACATTGTCGATGTAAAAGCAGGAGCTGGGTGGCGAAAAGGATTCAGCAGGATCATCGTCGCGAAAGGGGCTAACGCTGGAGTGGAGCCTTTTTTTCGCAATCTAGAAGAATGGGAAGCGCTTAAAAATTCATTACTTGACGCCAAAGCTCATTACCTCAACCTGCCAAATCTCAACGAAAACCCCATGTGAGGGGACATGCGTACCTGGCTTGTGCATCTTTTGACGAGAATCTCGCCCGCACTACAATCCCTTGCTGGGCGAGAAAATTATTTGCAAAAAGGCGATGATATGTACATACCCGTTAGGAAAAACTTGAGAGAAGAAGCACATATGCGTTCAGTACTTGCCGCATTATTCATAGCCTTGATTGTTATTGCAACAGCTACGACAACGCAGGCGACGCCACCAGACAAAACTAAAACCACGGAGTCCAACGTGACCACCCAACATAAGCATACGAATTCTCTCATTAACGCTACCAGCCCGTACCTTTTGCAACACGCTCACAACCCCGTCAACTGGTATGAGTGGAGCAAGAAGACGCTCCAAAAAGCTAAGGATGAGGACAAGCTAATTTTTCTGAGCATAGGCTATTCCGCTTGTCATTGGTGTCATGTCATGGAACACGAAAGTTTCGAGCATGAAGACGTCGCTGCGATTCTCAACGAGCATTTTATCAGCATCAAAGTTGACCGCGAAGAGCGTCCGGACATCGACGAGATTTACATGGCTTACACGCAGGCATCCACCCAGCACGGCGGTTGGCCTATGAGCGTGTGGCTTTTGCCTGATGGTCAACCTTTTCTCGCAGGGACTTATTTCCCCAAAGCCAGATTCATGTCTACCTTGAACCAATTGGCCGATAACTGGATAAATAATCGGGAGAAGATTTTCGATAGCGCCTCCTCCGCCCAGCAGTTTTTCGCCAACTGGTCTGTTTCGACCGCGCCGGCTTTGGAAGTCATTTCTAAGAAAATTGTTGACAGGGGTGCGTTGAACTTCGCGCGATATTTCGACAAGGCTAAGGGCGGCATGTCCGGTGGCGGAACCAACAAATTCCCCCCAAGCATGGCTATGGACCTTATGCTGCGTGCTTATAAAAGAAATAGCAATAGTGATCTGATGAGTGCCGTCAATGTGACACTAGACAACATGGCCCGTGGCGGCATCTACGACCATATCGGCGGCGGCATTTGTCGCTATAGCACCGACGTTGATTGGCTGGTCCCGCACTTCGAGAAAATGCTTTACGATCAGGGTATGGTTAGCGGTATCTATCTCGACGCGTATCAAGTGACTAAAGACCCGCTTTACGCCTACATCGCAGCCGACATTTTCGATTATGTGATCGAAGATATGCAAGACCCCGCCGGCGGATTCTATTCCAGTCGAGACGCAGACAGCGAAGGCTTGGAGGGCAAGTTTTACATCTGGACGGTCGAGCAAATTAACCAAATACTAGGCAAAGATGACGGCAAAATCTTTTGCGAATACTACGACGTGACTGCAAGAGGCAACTGGTTCGAACATCGAGGCCATGCGCCAGCCGGGGCGAAAAATATCCTGCACATCACCACACCACCAGACAAGTTTGCTAAAGCACATGGCCTTGACGAGGCTCAGTTCACGCAAAAGCTTAAAACCTGGCGGTCCAAATTGATGAAGGTCCGGTCTATGCGCGTACCGCCACCGTTGGACGACAAGGTGTTAACCGGCTGGAATGGGTTAATGATTGCCAGCATGGCTAAGGGCGCTCGCGTGCTTGCTGAGCCTAAGTATGCAGACGCCGCTGCGAAGGCTGCGAATTTTATCCTCGACCATATGCGCAAGGATGGCCGATTGCTTCGCACGTCTCGGAAAGGCCACGCAAGGCTAACGTCCTACCTCAGTGACTACGCATTTTTCATTGATGGCTTAATCAATCTTTACGAAGCGACCGGCGAAAGGAAATGGCTAGACGCCGCCGTAGAATTAACTGAAACATCGATTAAGTATTACTTCGACGAAGGTAGCGGCGGGTTCTTCTTTACGGCTAGTGACGCTGAGGAATTGATCGCTCGCTCCAAGAATGCCCGCGACGGGGCGATTCCCTCCGGCAACTCTGTTCATGCGATGAACTTGCTGCGCTTAGCTGTGCTTTTGGACCGCAAGGATTTTCGTGAGAGTGCCGAATCCATTTTCAAAGACTTAGCTGGCTCGGCTAATCGTTCTTCGATGTCCCACGAGCGATTGTTATGCGCCGTCGATTTTTATCACGACCGTGTAAAGGAAATCGTCATCATCGGAGACCCCAATGATGAGGCTACTAAAGCTCTGTTGCGTACGGCGTACGACACTTACATCCCTAACAAGGTTGTCGTCACCGCAGCTAAGCCCGACCCGACTTCGGACTTGCCCTTGCTCAAAGGGAAGCAGATGAGAAGTGGCAAGCCGACGGCGTATGTGTGCGAGAATTATTCCTGTAAGTTGCCTGTGACGGATGCGGTTCAATTAGCCAGTCAGCTTAAAGGGAAATAGTGCTACGTCATTCCCGCCTGCGAGGGAGTGACGGTACAGTAGTAAAGGCTCAGAAACAATTACCTGAATACCGCGGTGATATTCTGACAATGTCTTGACAAACTGGCCGTGGATTTTAACGATACATGATATTGAGTTCCCGTATCGCATAGTTGTAAGATCAGTAACTTTCTGCGAGGCTTCACACTTATGAAAATCGCTAAACCATTTGTGTTGGCAATCGTGCTGGCGATGTTTGCCTGCGGGCCTGTTCTCGCCGCGTCGCAGCAGGAAGAACCGGCTGATTTACCGCCCAAAAAGGCCGATATAAAACGTGAATGGTTCGGCGAGCCAGCTGCGAGTCGTGGCGATACGACGTCGGCTGCGTTGTTGCAACAGCTTCAGGCGACCAGGCCTTTTAATGCCCTGATTTCATCTAAGCGTTCACGCGAATTGCACGCCAAAGGGATGCCGAAACCCTTGCTCCCCGAAGGCACGCGCCTTATTGAGCGTATTGGGTCTATCAGGCAGGAGGGCGATTGGTGGCTGTTTTTACCAACTGGCGATGACAGCCATGACGACGCTGGCCATAAAGCTGGCCATGAAGAAGCGATGCGGATTTTGCCTAGCGAATGGCTGGAGGTCATGATACGGTCGAGCGTTGGGTCTGCTCAGCCGCTACTTTTTAGCTTGTCTGGCGAAGTCACCGAATTCGATGGCAGCAATTATGTACTCGCCCGTTCGGTGTCGCGAGTGGCTATACAGCAGGATATGCAGACGCCTACACCAGCGGTCGCTGAGGTGGCCACGGATGCTCCGATAGACGATGTCGTGGCGCGACTAAGAAAAATCAAGCTGGAGATTGAGCTACTCTCGCCGCCCGAGTTGACTGTTCCGTCCATGCCTAAGTTTGTTGCGCCTGCGCTGCCGTTTGTCCGTCCTGAGGGAACGCCGATGGTGCGTCGTCCGGGCCGCTTGATTGAAGAGTCGCCTTGGTGGATGTTTGTACTTGAGACGAGCAGTAAGAACCAGGGCCAGCTTCCCCTGAAGTTGTTGCCCAACCGCAATGTCGAGCTGATGATTGAAAACATTTCTCGTGGTGCTGAGGGGGTCGTGTTTTTAGTATCGGGTCAGCTAACGCTTTACAACGGCGAAAACTATCTGCATGTGCAAGCCGTCACCCGGCAGGTTGATATCGGCAATCTTCGCAAATGATTCGGCGTGAGCTACGCAGATGTTTGTTTCCGTTTCCGAATCGCCTGGACGCATAGAAATACGGCGAAAAATGAGCCAAGACCAATCAACGAAACATTGCGATCGCTAGCTGGCTCTTTAATGGGAATTGCCGCCGTGGTTGTGGTCTGTGTGCCGTCGGCAAACTTCACGATGACATCGCCCACGCCTCGAGCTGCGCCACTCCAGACTAAGTTTAGACTGAACGTAGCTGACTGTTTATACTCAATAGCCTTTGACAAATCGACACATTTGAAAGTTACGAAGCCGCTTTGATGTTGGTTCCCTTTGACGCGTTCAAGCTCACCCTCCCAGCCGGCGGGGGCCGTGAGACCATGCGATTTATCCTGGGGGAATTTTAGAGAGACAATCGGCGAACTATGATCGTGCGTCACAACCCAGGTATACACGCGCCCGTCAATGTCCACGCCGCCGTCGATAGTGACTTTCGGAGCAGCCATCACAGCCGGTGAAAATGCCAGTACGAGCATCGCAACGCTGGTGCAGACACTAGGATAAGTCCGTGGCGAGGTGGATGCGATGTCTCGGATGTCGCGTTGATGTTTAGTCAGAATGTTACCTCGCAACTATTTACCGTATCGAGAAAGAATGTACGCATCGTAAGTAGTGTCGTCCACTCGGGCACGAAATCTTCATTAGGCCACCAGACGTTTTGATAGACGAAGCGAGAAGGGGGAGGCGTCTAAGTTAGGGACGCTTTGAGTAGCGGCGGCGAATTATAGCGCAACTGCCAGCAGCTAATAGCAGTAGGGAGGCAGGCTCAGGAACGACGGACAAGTTATCAATGATGGTTTCTTGCCCACCGATGAGAAAGCTGTCAATTTGGCCGCTAAGTATGATTTGGTTATTACTGACCACAGCCGTAACTCCGATACTCGGAATCGCCGGAATGTCAGCCAGCGAAGCCAGTTCAATGGCTGGCCCACCGTTCACGGAAAAATTATGCGCTCCACCAAGGTCACGAAAGTCGATGGACACCAGATTGGGCGTGAAGCCTAGCTGGGTGAAATCAAATTCTACGTTGATTTGATTAAGAGATAATGAATTAGTCGGAAAGGCTGCGGCATTCGGGCCTATGACGGATGCTTCAAAGAAATCAGTGAAACTTCCAAAGTTAAACCGCTCGACTGACATGCCAATACCATTCTCAAACAGCACTTCCTGCCCTTCGAAGTTGGGTACATTTTCGCCATAAAATGTCCCTACGGAGAGATTGTCAAAATCAATCGTAGCTGCTTCCACGTAGCCGCACGTTAGTACAGCGCATAAAGCTAGTAGCCATTTGGAATGTAGAGCCATATGTCGCATCTTCCCAAAACCTCAATTTAGGATGGAACGACCAAAAACTTGGTGTCCCGTCCAGTTACCGATTATTGCCTCGTGGCTGGCGCAGTTCAATAATAATTGTTGAACGACCCCTCATTTTTATGTCCGCGCTTATACCTGCGGTCCAATATCGCTTCGACCCCCGCGAACGACAGTCCGAAAAATGGCGGCTTGGGTAGTGAATGTGCTTAACTAATCACACGCAGTAGCCCTCACCGCAACTAGGGTAGCAAAAATGGCATATTCATGTCAACAAAAATCCGGTCTAATCCCGGTATTACTTGCAGGCTAAGTCGTGCTGAGGCGTTATAGGACGTTTCCTATGTATCGGGCCGGAAGACTATCCCGAAACTGCATTAGTTCAACCCATACTTCTATTTGCCAAGTACCAAACATTACCGGATGTTATCTTTGATTGTTGTTGTTTTTAAGCATCGAGGTTGGTACAATGAAAGTAACTGCTGGCGTCGTGGAAGCTGATTCAGTTTACACCTGTGGTATGTTTGGGATGTGTTTGCCAACGTTTCGTGGGTGGGGGAAGTACAGGCTTTCGGTGCGACGGTGCCCGTTATGTGCAGTCTCTGAGGGAGAGGCTGTTGCGTGGTTACGCTGTGTACGGCACAGTTTGAGGGAGAAGCAATATGTTTTTGTCCAGGGCCCGTTTATTTACAATTAGTTGCGCGCTATTGGTTTTTGTGCCTAGCACATTTGCAGCTATTACTTTAGAGCTACGACCATCATCGCAAACTGTTACGGCGGGTACAGCCGCTAGTGTCGGGTTGTATGTGGTTTCGGATCTAGTCGGTGGCGAGCCCGTCGGCAAAATTAATGCGATCATACAATTCGATCCGAACAGGATGACATTGTTGGGACACGACCTGACAGGCGCGCCCGCATGGGGTGCTGCTGAGTTCCCGAGTGCGTCGTCGTTAAATCCTGATTGGACTAATGGCACAGCCTTATTTTCAGCTACGAGTGGCATATTACCGTTTCCTTGTGGCACGCTGGAAGTCGCTACGCCTGCGGGATTGTTGGTGACTACATTTCTGTTTGATATCGGTCCGGTTATTGGCTCAGCTACGGTGTTGTTGCCGGCGACTTTGAGTGGCGAAACCACCGAGGTTTATGATGCCTTAACCATTCTCACCTGTGGCGGTTTGCCTTATCCCATTACACTGGGCCCAACTGTTATATTGAACGTCGTCACATGTGGCGGGGCCGTTGACTGCAATGATGGCACGGCCTGTACAGATGATTTATGCACGGCTGGTGTTTGCTCTAATCCCGATAATTATGATCCGGTGACGCTGTGTTGCAACCCGGCTAATGGGGCGACTTTGACCATCGACGATGGCAACGACTGCACGCGTGACCTCTGTGATTCAACAACTGGCGCAGTATCAAATTTGAATGAGAATTTTGGCGTTGCGTGTGGTGATACATTGACTTCGAGTTGTACCCAGCCAGACACCTGCGACGGCATGGGCGTGTGCCAGAATAACGATCAAAACGACGGAACGCCCTGTGCAGAGCAGAATATGTGTATAGCTGACGGCTCCTGCCTTAGTGGCGTTTGCAGCAATCCTACAGCATTTTCTATGAACGGCTCCAGTTGTGATGACGGGAATTTTTGTACTGAGTTGGACGTTTGCACGAACGGCGTGTGTGACGGGAGCAATCCTTGCTCTGGCGTGTTACCGTTGTGTTTCGAAAACGTGGGCGGATTTATTTGCGGAAACTGTTCGAATCGGTCTCAGTGCCCGCCTGACATTGGTTGTGTTACATGGGATTGCCTGACTACTTTGTCTCATATTTGTGCCAAGACGCAAGACAACGTGCTTTGCGATGACAATCTTTTTTGCACTGGCGATGACACATGTCTAGGAGATGGCACTTGTACGAATAACGGTTCTCCGTGCCTGACAGGTGCGATTTGCGATGAGGCAAATACTGCCTGTATTGAGTGTATCGTTGATACTGATTGTAAACGGTGCGATGTATCGGGTGATGCCTGCCTGGATACTATTGATTGTCCTGTTGGCGAGATGTGTCTAACACAAACGAATTTGTGCGACCCGATTGTTTGCAACGCTGGAATTTGCGAGCCGGGTGCTCCGGTGAATTGTCCTCAAACTGAACAGTGCCTTATCAATGAATGTAATGCGGCGACAGGGGCGTGTGAGCAACAATTGCCAGGCTCAGTTGCTTGTACTGCTGGAACTTGCCCTGTTGGCTTTAGCTGTGACACTGTGCAGGACTTCGTATGTTTTCGTTCCGCTGGTTGCACTGATGCCGATGGTTGCACACTTGACGACATGTGCGTCAATGGTGCTTGTGTGGGCACGCCTCGACTGTTTGATCAAAACGTCGATATGCAATTAGTTCCGGTATATCCTGCTGGGCGAAACTACTACATGGTAGGCGAAACTGCGGAAGTGCAGTTAAGGCTAAAACTCAACAATGTAAGTACAATTTCGCGATCAATCGGTACAGTGGGAGCGAGTTTATCGTGGGATCCGCTAGTCTTAGGCGGCGCGATTGCGCCCACAATCGTTGATCCATGTACAGGAACTATTGATCCTTTACTGGACTGTCCTTTGGGGCAATATGATTGGTCGGGCAGCGTATTCTCGGGCGGTGTTTGTGCTGATGGTGCTGGACTAAGTGGTAACTTAATCGATGGTGATGCGATGTATTGCGCCGCCGCCGCACTTGGAGCGCCGCAAGCCACTGTGACTACGACTCAGGATTTATGGGTTACTTCGTTCATGTTGCCAACCGTTAGGGCGTCTTCTACAACAGGATCTCGATTTTCAATGGTTCCTTGCGTAAGCGATCTTCTCGGTGGCAGTGCTTCAAATAGTCGGGTGTTAGCCGGCGCTGACCGTACAGGAAATTTGCTGCTGGCAAATGTACGCATTCAATGCACGGTCAATGCACAGTGTGATGATGGTGATCCTTGTACATTGGATTCTTGCAACCAGGCGACCAGTTTTTGCCAGTTTTTAGGTGATGCAACTTTAGCTGGTATTGCCTGCGGCGATGGGAGTTCAACTGATTGCGATAACCCAGACACCTGTGATGCCATGGGTATATGCCAGCTAAATAATGAAGCTAACGGTTTTGCTTGCACCGATGACGGAATTGATTGTACTAACGATGTATGCGGCAGCGCAGTTTGTACGCACCCCAACAAGGTTGTTGGGTCTTCATGCGGTGATCCGACAGCCATTGAATGTAATGCAGCTGATTCGTGCGATGGCATCGGAAATTGTTTGGCTAACTTAACCACTGACGGAACGGCTTGTTCATCAGATGGTAATAATTGTACGGATGATGTGTGCCAGTTCGGATTGTGTTTAAACAACAATAAGCCTAATGGAACAAACTGTGTCGATTCGCTTTTCTGTACTGATTTTACGACTTGCGACGCAGGGGTTTGCCAAGGAGGCCAAGTGACCGACTGCGGAGATGGGGTTGCCTGTACAATCGACACTTGCGACGAAAACACCAATTCGTGCGTCAATACGCCTGATGACGGTAGCTGTAGCAATGGCGCATTCTGCGACGGTGACGAAGTATGCAATGTGACCAATGGTTGCCAGGCTGGTCCCGCTCGAAACTGCGACGACGGCGTGCCATGTACGGCTGACTCATGCAATGCAGGCCTGAATCAGTGCGATAATATTGCGGACGACATGTTGTGTGATAACGGCCTGTTCTGCGATGGGGTGGAAACCTGTGATGTAAATAATGGTTGCCAATCTGGCAGTGCCGTTAATTGTACTGACGATGGTGTAGCTTGCACTGTTAATGACTTCTGCGATGAAATGTTGGATGCGTGTTCAGGTATTGCGAATGATACCTTGTGTGCAATGGATGAGATTTGCGATCTAACTCTGGGCTGCGTGCCCGCAGTGACTTGCAACACGCCGATTGTTACGGCAGTTGGTTCACGGTTTTTCTCAGTGGAGCCTTTACCTGCCGACAGTAATGTGTCAACACGCTTCTTCATTACTTCTCCGACTTGGCCTTGTCTGGCTAAATTCGTTGGCGTGCCAGTTGGTGTAGATTTGGACGCCAATGGTACGATAGACGGTATGGCTGCGACGTTGGTGGATGTCGTTAATGATGCTGGAGTCTTGACGCCTGCTGAATGGTCTGGCTTTGCTTGTAGTAACCTTTCGCCAACTTGTATGGTTGATGGTGATTGCGGCGTTGGCGGTAGCTGTGATCCTATCATGCGGTGTAGTGAATCTTTGCAGCCGTGTGCGATTACGCCTGATTGTCCTATGGGGGGAGAAACATGCGTGCCGGGTAAGCTATACGTTGGTGGCCCGGACATCACACCTAGTGATCGCAATCAACCTCCAACGCAGTACCGTATTCAGGCGGATTGCGGTGGCGGCCAGCCTCCGATTCAAACAGTTCAGATGCACTTGTTCGGCGATACTGACCGGAGTGGTATTATCAATGCTACTGATATTACGCTAGCAGTCCAAGGGTTTCAGTTGAATTATCACCTTCCTGTCGGCGAGTTCAACGGTTCCTTAACAGTCTCGGTTGACCACCGGGGCACAGCTACCGTGTGTAGTATTATCGTGCCGTTGTCTATAAACGTAGCTGACATAACTGCCACTGTTAAGTCTTTTCAGTTAGCTACTTATGCCTCAGAAGCCGTTGCTGGTAATTGTCCTCTGCCATGCCCGTAGGCACAGGCGTTCGCACAACTTAGTATCTCTGCCATGTGTTTAGTCTTTATAGCGATGCTATAGATTCTTGGCGGCTGCTAGTGGTAGTCGTGATGTGAAGATTTCACCTGGCAAACGGAACTGGATTCCCGTCTGCGCGGGAATGACAGATGGCGGCGATGGCTCTTGTTTGTTCGTGCTTCGTACATTGCCACTGACGCCCTGAACCGTTGGGCTTGGTATCCAGGGACATATTAGGTGTTCGAGTCAGTGGTGCGGCTCATGGGCCTATTTTGAATTGTCCATGAGTAGATTCGCCACACATCCGCTTCCAGGAAGCAGGTCTAGTCCACCCGCTGCTCTGTTGGCTAGGTCAATGATTCGTTTTATGGCCTCAATCTGGGAGGCTTCGCCGACAGATACTTTCAGCGACTCAACCTTATTCGGCATAATTTGAGCGCCGCTCGTCTCCAGGATTTGGCATGAATCCTTACTATCGATCAGCGAAAGCTCAAACTCTCCTTGGGCATTACCCGATACCAACATGTTGATAGAACCCATGTAGTACTTGGTCCCGTCCTGCTTTGAGAGCGGCCCGTTGTTCATGTCGATGAGGGCGCTAAGCCAGCGGTAGCCTTCCGAGCGGGTATCCGTCACGGGGATTGTTGTCTGGCCTTGATATATATATTTAGGGTGAGTCAGGTCAATGATGCATTGCGTTGGGTTGTCCGTACCAGCAAGCCTGGCGGCAGCATAGCCAAACGGTTCGATGAATCCTTTATTGCCACTGCTGAAACTAGCCGGGTTGATCTGAGCCTGGCAGGCAATAAGCTTTTGGCCAGCTGGCGACCAGTCACGGAGATAGACCTCAAGCGTTATCCTATCACCTGGCAGGACTTCAATGCTGTCAGACGGGCCTTGAGGTATAGGCACATCGTTTATGTAAGCAGCTTCGAGAGAAAACGTCGGCACTGGTGCAGCTAAGACACTGGCTACGAAAGCATTTGCAGTTACTAAAGCAATAATGATCGATCGATTGACGGTTTGCATATCGGAACTCCGTTAAGTGTGTTGGCTTTATACCAGCTACCCAAAGACCTGTCTTTTCACATCTCCAAGGTATGGGCTTAGTTTTTATCGCCCGTTGGGCTGGCATGGTATACCAGATGCAAGAGATCGCATAGGCCGGACTATGTCTGCGTTGGCGATGCGATTGATGTGCAAGATGGTTCTTCAGCATCTTCCGCGCCCAGTGAGGTATTCACGATGCCCAAGCGACGCATCAGAGCAACGATAGAAGACTTACATAGAATTCGTTTCGGCGGTCGGAATGGCGATATTGCAGAGCAGGCCCAGATACTCGCCCAGCTTACCCATGAAGCCGTGAGTCAGCCGACTGACGTTCTCGCGTGCCACGCTATAGCGATGGCTATCCATGCCTTTCCTTGTCGCCGAAAAAATGACCGGTTAGCCACTGACATATTAAGCCTATTGGGTCAGCAAATATCACAAATGAAGGACCGAAAGAGAGGCCTTTTTCAGGATACCGGACTGCTTGGCACGAAAGTGGTCCACGCTTTTTCATATGAAATAGCTCGTTGGCTGGTAGATAAATTCGGAGAATCCGTTGACATTTCCTGGCCCGATTACGAAACACCTGAGCAGCTTGACCCTGTGTTAGCGCATCTACTCTTGCGGTCGGAGCTATCCGCTTTTGAAGAGGGTACAGTCGATACGAAAACTTGGCTGCGGTTAGCCAAAGGTGATTCGACGAAGACCGACTTGGCTTGGCTACTCGACGAGATGGCCTGTTCTGACATCCCTGCGAGCGTGCTTAACGAAGCCTATACTACGGCGGAAGTTCCGTTAGTCTGGCGTCTTGACCATGCACTAGCCAGTAAATCCGACAATCGCGTTGCCATGAAAAGCGTGGCCTATCGTGGAGAAGGGCTGAGGGTATTTCACGGCTGCGCTGCTCAAGAAATTACCAAACCGCTACGTGGCATTCGGAAACTTTCACGAATTCGTGCCCAGGAAGTTATCGATGTCGCGAGAGTCTCTCTTGCAAGTCGGCAGCGAGAAGTGTACGCGATAAGCCAGGCTAATGTCGATGAGGTTTATCTGGCGCCGCTCGGGAAAAATGTACACGTCGCTATCATCGGAGTTGTGCCAGCCGCTCGTCTTAGTTTAGAAGCCAACTATGGTTATCTACTTTTATCTAATGGTGTGCCGATTGGCTATGGCGGGGTGAGTCCGCTTTTTCGCCAGGCCAATACGGGCATTAACATTTTCGATGAATTTCGCGGAGCAGAATCAGCGACACTATGGGTTCAGGCGTTACGCGCCTTTCGCCAACTCTTTCAATGTCATCGTTTTATCGTGAATCCTTACCAATTCGGGAAAGGAAACTCCGAGGCTGTCGGTAGTGGGGCGTTTTGGTTTTATTACAAGCTGGGATTTAGGCCAATTGATGCAGACATTCGGGCATTAGCCGCGCGCGAGAAAAAGCGCTGCAAAAAAAATTCAGGACATCGCACGGATCGAAAAACGCTTCGACAATTGGCCCAAAGTGATCTTGAACTGCGATTACCCGGTAGCAGCCAAGCCGAAAGATTTGAAGAGCGTTGGCTGGAAACGCTGTCTCTTGGCTCGACACAGCTCTTGGCTTCTCAATCATGCTCGTCCAGGCGATTGGCGATGCGCCGCGTCGTTCGGGCCTTGTGTCGAATACTGAAAATTAATAGCCGTCACACATGGCCATCAAACGAACGCGAATCTTTTGAGTTATTAGCCCCCGTTATTGGCTTGGTTCAAACAGAGATCGAAAATTGGTCACGACGAGAAAAAAGTGACTTGGTAAAACTGATGCGGGCTAAGGGCGCTCGCGGCGAGCTGGACTTCGCACGCTGCCTGGCTAATCATGATCGACTGCGCCAATCGTTAGCTAGGTATTGTCGCCGAGCGGAATAGCCTTTTGAACGCAATGGAAACCTGGAGTCCTCGCGGGCTGAAGCCTGCGGCTCGATACACCAAGTGCTGCAAGTTTTACGACGACGCTAATTGCAGTTGTCTTGCGGCTTCACAGAGATCATTTACACGGTTGGTTTGTTCCCAGGTGAAGCCCGCGCCGTCTCGGCCGAAGTGCCCATGACGTGCGGTCTGGAAGAATACGGGGCGACGCAAATTCAAGTAAGAAATTATCTCGGCTGGCTTTAGTGGGAAAACTCTTTGAACGATTTTCGCAAGTTCGTGTTCACTGATTTCGCTCGTGCCAAAAGTGTTCACGCAAACGCTGACCGGGTCCGCGACGCCAATCGCATAAGCCAACTGCACTTCGCATTCTTTCGCCAAGCCTGAAGCCACAATGTTTTTGGCGATGTGTCTAGCCATGTACGCGGCTGAGCGGTCTACTTTTGAGGGGTCTTTACCGGAAAAAGCCCCGCCACCATGTCGGCCTCGACCGCCGTAGGTATCGACGATGATCTTTCTACCCGTCAATCCGCAATCGCCATGCGGGCCACCAATGACAAATTTTCCTGTGGGGTTGATATGGTAAATGACTTTGTCGTCTGCAAACTGTGGGCACTCGCGTAGGATGACTGGCTTAATGACTTTCTCAATAATCTCATCTTGCGCAGCTTGGCTAAGAAGATTCGTCGCGTTATCCACCACGTCTGCGGAATGTTGCGTTGAGATTACGATGGTGTGAAGTGCAACGGGGACGCTGCCTTCATAGGCGACGGTGACCTGCGATTTTGCGTCTGGGTATAGCCAATTGATGTCGCCCGATTCACGCAGCTCAGCCATGTACTCCACCAGGCGATGCGAAAGATGAATCGGCAGCGGCATAAGCTGTTTGGTTTCGTCGCAGGCAAAGCCGAACATAAGCCCCTGGTCGCCAGCGCCTTGTTCGTCGTGCAGGCCCGCACCTTGGGTGACGCCCTGGCTAATATCTTCGGATTGCGGGTGGATGCGAGAAACGAACTCGCAGGTGTTTCCGTTGAAACCAATATCTTCCGAGGTGTAGCCAATGCTCACTAGTGCCTGGCGGGCGGTATTCTCTACATTTTCCAGCGCTTTCATGGCTTCGTCGTTGTGGACGGTAACTTCGCCAGCGACCATGCAATAGTCGGTGGTCACGAGGGTTTCTACCGCGACACGGGCTTGGGGGTCATGTTCGAGCAGGCTATCTAAAATAGCATCGGAAACCTGGTCCGAGACCTTGTCAGGATGGCCCATCGAGACCGACTCTGAGGTGAATAGATAGCGTTGTTGCGACGACGATTCTGACACGATGCATCTCCCGGTACGAAACCAATTTACCCAGCCTAGCGTATAGAAAGACCATGATAGGCGTCGTGAGCGTGTTTTGCAATACGCAAGGAGCAGCGCTTAGTCTCACAGCCCGCTTCGGGGTGTGTTATTGTTTTATGGGGAAAACGAGACCGACGGGATTCGAACCCGCAACGTCCGGATCGACAGTCCGGTACTCTAACCAATTGAGCTACGGTCCCTCATTGTTCGCCAGATTTAGCTTAGGCACGCGAAGTAAAACTACCCCGCAGCGTTTGGCTCATCCACCTAGCAGAACGGCTTTTTTAGTCTATCAGATGAATCACGTCAAGTGATACAAGAGTCCGATCATCGCCGCCAAACAGTCCCCCCCGGTAAAGCACTATCGGGCATCGCCCGGAAAGCGCATCGCACTAACGGTGGTTGGCCATGCTGCGTCCGCCATGCGGAAAAGTTAATTAGCCGCGAGAGCTTTAACTACCCTGCAAAACCTTCAGCATTTAGCTGGTCACGCTTATTTTCTTCTTTCGCTGCGTCATCTGCACCAGACAGAGGCTCTTTTTGAGCGTCGATGACAGGCCAATCTGCGCCGTATTTGACGTTGAGTTCGATGTAGTCGTTCCATTGGTCCGGAAGATCTTCTTCTGCGAAAATAGCCGTCGTTGGGCATTCTGGTGGGCATAATCCGCAATCGATACACGTTTCCGGATCGATAGCCAGAAAATTGACGCCCTCATGAAAGCAGTCCACCGGGCAAACGGCGACGCAGTCGGTGTATTTGCAGTTGATACAAGGCTCAGCAACTATATGTGCCATCGGCTGATTCTCCCTTTGCGTTAGATCAGAGCATGATCAAAAAATTCGTATTCACAACCCACGGGCGTAATTTCGACCATTTCGACGGTTCGCCCGTACAAAAAATCTGAGACGGTAGTTATTCCTAGTGGTTAGCGGAAACAATTAAATCCGCTTCCAAACTTCCCAACTCGAAAACCATCGGCCCAAGTAGTAGCTTTGGTAACTTGTTGACACCATTTGTCAATAACTCTTTCTACGAAATTAGGAAAAGTGTGCAATTTATATGATCCACGACGGTTTCTGGGAGACGAGAATGAGTGCAAAACAGATATGGCGCCGCGTCATGTCAGAGCACCTGGCGCGAGCCTGGTGGCACGTTCATGTTAGTAACACATGTCCGCAGGCTTGCGCCGTGCGGCTCTGACCCTGGCTCGGTACGTCCACCCCGCCTCATCTGTCTTGTACCCGACGAGGTAGGCCGCAGACTTGCGGTCTTGGCACGCCACGGATATCGTGCATCGTAATGCCACCAGCACACCAAGAGCTTAGATCAGCCAGAGTCATAGCCATTTTGACGATGCTCTCCCGCGTGACGGGCTTGATGCGCGAGTTGGTGTTTAGCCGACTGCTGGGAACTTCCGGAGAAATGTCCGCTTTTCGTATCGCATATATGGTTCCTAACCTAGCTCGCAGGCTTTTCGGCGAAGGGGCACTCTCCGCTGCGACCATTCCCGTCCTAACGGAAACGCTCGAAAAAGAAGGCGAAAAGGATGCCCGGCGATTTGTTGGCTCTGTCCTGGCGATTCTGTTTTCTGGATTATCCCTAGCTGCGGTGGTGATTTGGGCGGTGATGTGGTTCGCTCGACTATTTACCGATGATCCATCGCTACCCTTCGCCATGACCCTCATCCCGTACATGCCCATCATCTGCACGGTGGCTGTCGCGGGCGGCGTACTCAATGTTCGAGGCCATTTTGCCACACCGGCTGCGGTTCCGGTTTTGCTGAATCTTTGCGTTATCTCAGTGACGCTGTGGGGCGGTTACGGAAAAGGTCTAACCAGCACGGCCTTGTTGAATACGGTTTGCTACGGCGTTCTATTGGGAGGGCTTGCTCAGCTAATCGCTACCGTGATTGCACTTTGGCGGGTTCGTTTTTTTCCACTACTGCGCCGCCCATTCGTTAATGTTCAGGTCAAAAGCGTTTTCGCGCTGATGTCGCCAATGGTTCTTGGTTTGTCCGCTGTGCAAATTAATTCCGCGATGGATTACCTGATTGCGTATTTTTTCATTGTGCAAGACGGCGTGCAAGTTGGCCCGGCTGTGTTGGGGTATGCGCAGTATCTTTACCAATTGCCGTTGGGCGTGTTCGGGATTGCTATCGCTACAGCGGTGTTCCCTTCGCTATCGATTCTTGCCTCTCAGAAAAAATGGGATCAAGTTGTACAAGTCGTTCATCGTGGGCTACGGATGGGTTTTATTATAGCTGTGCCCTCGACGGTGGGACTATGGCTAGTGTCGATTCCGCTAGTCGCGACGATTTATCAAGGGCAGGAATTTGACGAGCAAGCCACCCTTCGCGTTGCTGGAACACTTCGGTTCTACTCGCTTGGGCTAGTGCCATACTTCGCGCAACATATTTTGGTTCGAGCTTTTTACGCCGCTCATGAAAGTAGGACGCCGGCTCGCATTGCGGGTGCGATGGTGTTAGTCAATCTTGCCTTAAATGTGATCCTGGTATTTTCAATGGAAGAGAGAGGCCTGGCTTTATCCACGGCGGTTTGCGCGACCGTTCAGGCTATTTGGCTGGGCATTATTTTATCAAAGCGATATGAAAGCTTGTCGTTTTTGCGATTGGCTAAGGCTTTTTCCCGCGTGTTAATAGCCAGTGCCATCATGGGGGCAGCTGTGCTAGCGGTAGATTATCTTATGCCAGTGGAAGCGCCGGGGACAAGGCCGTTGCTTCGCCTTATTGTCGAAGTAACCGCTGGTATAGCCGCTTACGGCGCGGCTTCGCAGTGGTTAGGGCTGGGCGTATGGCGGATGGTCATCTCACGTCAATTTGATACGAACACACGCGACGATTGAGCCTCGCGGCCAAATGAATGGTAAAGTTGTGAGAAAAGTCGATTTGACTGAACAATTGCAAGAATCTGAGGCTGGGGCAGACTTAAGCCGGAAACGACATGTTACCTCATGGTTGTTCTGGGTGTGTGTTGCGTGGGTATGTAGTACGAATGTGTTCTATTGCGTAACTCTGGACTGTGAAGCATTGGTGAATTGGATTTATGCGACGTTCCCCGGGTGGTTAGGCTTCTTACAAATAGCATTCGGCTTCGTAATCGTGCCAATAGTAATTGGTAAAGGTTTGTGGGGGTTCTCATTACGTTTAAGATCGCCTCGGCGATTTGGAGTACTATCTGGCTTAGCTACTGGCTTGTGGATGAATAGTATGTTTATCGGCGTTCACCCATTGGGATACCTTCCAAATATCTTAACAGACACTGTTATGAGACTCACGATTAATGACTATTTGAATAGAGAACATAGCGACTTGGCTCTCATGGTTACGAATATGTTTATCTACCCAATAGTTGGCTATTTCATTTGTATACGAGCCCCTGCATGTCTTTTACCAGGTCACTGCCGCCGATGTGCATATGACTTAACTGGAAATGTGTCCGGAGTTTGTCCGGAATGCGGCTGTCCCACCCAATAATGTCACCCCGGCCGTCATACCCGCGAAGGCGGGTATCCAGTTCTCGTAGGGCACGGTCATCGACCTGCCTTTACTATTCTTCTACGATTGTATGTGTTACGATTATTGTAAGTGTCGCAACGTCTGGCGTTTATGGGCCACCCGGCCGAAATTCGACAAATTTTCGATGCGGTGGGGCTGATTTACTGAACTGCCGTCGCGTCCGCATGCTGGCGCCACCAGAGACAAAGAACTAACCTTGAGACAAGTACAATGTTTGGGGTCAGGTCAACGCGGGGAATAATAGCCAAGAGATGAAAGGCCATGGTTAACAATGAAAAAAGGTATATGGGCGATAACTACTATCTCATTCTTGAGTGTCGCGTTTACTCAGGCGGCTGAGTCAAGAATACCATACGAACTGGATGGATCCGCTGGATAAAAGAAAGACACCAGAAGCAAGGTCTTGCGGTATTCTCTAACAATGGAGTACTGGGAACGGGTTTAACCCTATCGTTTATGGGTAAGCTAGAATCAGAAGTCCTTGACGCCTATAATCTCAATGTCGCTGAAGTCGTTTTAGGCGATGGCACCAAACTGACCAAGAAACAAATTCGAACAAAATCAAAAAGCACTTCTTCAATTAAAGACAAATGGGGTATCACACTCGGTGACGACCAGCTAAGTGTTGGCATTCAAGTGGACCTTACACTTAATAAACTTAGTAACTTCAAATTGATATCCGGTCACTATATGGTCACAAGACCAAAAGGCGAAAAGATTAGCCTAACAGCCTGTTGAAGAATCCTCATTTTCAGCCATCGTTCAGATATGGGCGGACGTGTAAGCTGGCGTAGCCCATTTCAATTTCTGAGGCCAAAAATTGGGCAATTGGATTCGATGAACTAGA
>JAJRPG010000050.1 GCA_024280855.1 Planctomycetota bacterium
GATTGAGATATTTCTTGAAAAATATAATGATGATCCCAAGCCGTTTGTTTGGACTAAAACTACCGAAGAAATTCTTGAAAAAGTGAACCGAGCGAGACAACAACTTGCAAATCTTCAATCTGTTTGACGCACTACACTAGTGTTTACGATAGCCTGTATGCGTTGTTGTTTCCTGCGAATAAGTTTGCTATTAATAGTCATGAAGCTGGCTCCGGGGGTGGTTGGATTGTTTCGTCACAATCAGCTTACCACCAGACTGGCTTTCTTTCTTTTAAATTAATAGCTTAGGCTTAACTTAGTGCCATTCGGGTCTGTCTCTAATGTTGTTTTATATAACTAATGAGCTTGGTTTATATGATATTGCCCTTGCTTGCTGGAAATTTACTTGAGGAGTCTTTAGATGAGCGAGAAAAGCAGCCCCGCTATTTCTTGCAATCCATATGTTTTTATTGTGGGTTGCCCTCGGTCAGGGACTACGTTATTGGAGCGTATCGTCAATGCTCATCCAGAGATCGCCGTTATTCATGAGAGTCATTGGATAACGCGGTTTTTTAAAAAAGGCATCGGTGTAACACGTGATGGCATTGTTACACCAGATATGGTGTCAGCACTCTGTAATCATCACCGTTTTAATTTGCTTTATACCAGTCAGGAATTCATTGAAAAACTGGTGGCAGGACCTGAACCCATAACCTATTCACAATTCGTATCTCGTATTTTTGATCAGTTCGGTTCGCACCGAGGCAAACAGTATGTGGGTGACAAAACCACGGGGGGGTATTTGCGTAACTTAGATATACTGCATTCCCTGTGGCCTAGTGCGCGCTTTGTCCATCTGATACGTGATGGACGAAGTAATTGCTTATCAATGATCAACTGGCCAAAATCCCAAAAGGCGGCAGCACGATTTGAAATTTGGAAAGAAGACCAGATTGCCACGGTGGCCTTGTGGTGGAAATGGCATATCGAGTGTGGCAAAAAGAGTGGTGCGAATGTCGCGCCGGAGAAGTATTACGAGTTGCGTTATGAGTCACTGGTGGACGATCCGGAGCAGCAATGCCAAAACCTGTGCCAGTTTCTTGACCTGCCTTATGATAATGCCATGTTGCGCTTCAACGAAGGTCGGGAAACGGCCGATGCCAGCCAATCGGCAAATCGCGCATGGCGCTCACCGACGAAGGGATTGCGCAACTGGCGTACTGAGATGTCAGGGCGGGATTTGGAAATGTTTGAAGCTATCGCTGGCGATATGCTCGAAGAGCTAGGCTATGATCTAGAGTATCCGACGATTTCACCGGGGGTTGCGACGCAGGCGAAATATTTTCAGGACTGGTGGGATAATAAGCGGGTTAGCGCTTGAATCTCTGCACAGCACACTTATCAAATCTTAATGCTAATTTTAAGAGAAGTTCATGACAGGTTTGTCACACTTTCATTGCAGAGCGTCATAGTGTAAGCAAGTAGCAAAAAACATGTGGTGTAAAGGAGTGCTACCATGAATCAAACAATTTTTTCGTTACCTCAGGTGTCCTTGACAAAGGATCTACGATTTTCCAACATTGAGCCGCGCAAATTTCGCATCGCTTTATATTCCCACGACACCGTGGGTATGGGCCACATGAGACGTAATCTACTGATCAGCCAAGCACTGCTCATTCCGACCTTCAAGTCAGTATTTTAATGATTACAGGGGCGCGTCAGGCAAGCGTCGCCCAAATGCCACCGGGGGTCGACTGCATCACACTGCCGGCCTTGAGTAAGGAAAGTAAAGACTGTGACTTGTCTCGCTCGCTGGATATACCGGTACATGAGCTAACGAAGATCCGTTCCCAAGTAATACAAGCGTCAGTTGGCGGCTTCGATCCAGCTGTATTAATTGTAGATAACGTGCCTCGTGGCGCACAGGGTGAGCTGGACGCTGGACGGGGTTCTGCCTTGCAATAATGTTTAAGTTTTAGTAACTTAGCCCTCTCATGAACATTCTACGAGGTGAAACATGTCATCGAACAGACCCCAAGTAGAGATAGTGTCAAGAAAGGGCAGTCGAATAAAGCTTGAACTTGAAATTGATTTAAAGGGTTCGTTATTGGACATGGAAGAAGCCATATTGTCGGGTTGCGATGAAGTCGGAAGTCAAGCAACAGGCGAGGCATTGAAACGATTTGATACAGATGGAAGCCCAATCGACGTATGTGGAATAAAATTCACGTCGCGAACGCAGACGAATAGAAAGTATTACACGCCGTTTGGTACGACCGAGGTAAAGCGGCATGTGTATCAAAGTTCGAAGGGCGGTAAAATCTATTGTCCCCTGGAAGTATCGGGACGAATCATTCAAAGTGGAACGCCGCGCATGGCAAAGATACTGTCGAGTAAATACGCCAGATTGAATGCGAATGAGACCCGCGCAGACCTGGAAGAGAATCATGGATGTAAGGTGTCAAATTGCTACTTGCAACAAGTGGCGGAACAGGTTGGAGCGATTGCGCAAGCCAAAGAAGAAGTATGGGAATATGCGCCGCCGAAGTTAGAGGAAGGGGTCGAAACGATCAGCATGAGCCTGGATGGGGCGATGGTATTGATGCGAGATGGCCAATGGCGAGAGGCAATGGTTGGTTCAATCTCCTTGTATGATGGCGAAGGCGAACGATTACATAGCATTTATCTCGGAGCCTCCCCGGAATACGGCAAACAACACTTCAAGAAGCGATTTGTCGAAGAAGCCAAGCGGGTAACCCTCCTTTATCCAGAAGCAAGTCGAGTAGGAATTGCCGATGGTGCAGCAGAAAACTGGACGATATTAGCCCCGTTGACGCAACATCAAATATTAGATTTTTATCATGCCACAGAATATTTGGCAGAGGCGGCCAATGGAGCCTATCCCGAAAAAACCGGAAAGCCGAAACGTAAGGCGTGGTTGAAAGCACAGTGCCACAGGCTGAAGCATGAAGAAAATGGCGCTGAAACCATACTCAAAGAACTACGAAGAATCAGTCGCAAGCGATTAACACAAAGCACCAAGGAAAAAGTCACGGATGCTGTGAGGTACTTCAAAAACCATCTGTCAATGATGAACTATGCAGATTATCGGGAACGGCATTTTCCAATTGGCTCTGGTGTGACGGAGGCGGCGTGTAAAACCCTCATAAAGCAGCGCTTGTGTCGTTCGGGCATGAGGTGGAAAGATAAGGGATTGAAAACGGTTTTGAGTTTGCGTTCATTAGTATTAACAAAAGACAGATGGAAACAATTCTGGGATCGCATCGACCAATATGGGGCCATGGCTTTAGGTTGAGCACATTATTTTAAGGCAGCACCCGCTGGACGCTACTTTAAGGGATATCCGCCGACGTGGTCGCCCCTATTGCGTACTTGGCTTGCGGGACATACTTGATGAGCCAGAGCAGGTGAAGTCTGAATGTTACAAAGCTAATAACAAGGCAACGATTCGCGATTTCTACGACAAAGTGTGGATCTACGGTGACCCGAATGTTTACGATGCTGTTCGCGAATATAACATGCCCAGTGATATTGCGGACAAGGTTAGCTACACGGGTTATTTTGATCGTCGTATTCGTTTTGAAGACACTAATGAGCCTGCTGCGCAACGAAGTCGCGCCGAGCTTGGTCTCCCCGATGGCCGCTTTGTTTTGTGCATGGTGGGTGGTGGGCAGGAGGGTGTATCTTTGACTGACGCATTTGCGCGAGCCACGCTACCTTCGGACATGTTCGGTGTCATCGTTACTGGCCCGTTCATGCCTGCGGAGACGAAGGCTAAACTCCACCGCATGGCCGCGACACGAACCAATCTAAGGGTGTTCGAGTTTGTGAAGGAACCAACGTTCTTGCTCCAGCAAGCTGACTATGTGATTGCGATGGGCGGTTACAATGTCGTTGCGGAAATTCTGTCGTTCGAGAAACGCGCGCTCATCGTTCCGCGCGTCAGCCCTCGGCGGGAACAACTGCTGCGCGCCGAACGGCTTAAAGCGTTGGGAATGGTCGATGTCGTCCATCCGAAAAATCTAACACCGGAGGGATTGTCAGTATGGCTGGATAATGCCTCCCGATATCCAAGCACTCCTTCGGTTCACACTCAACTCGATTTTGGCGGCTTGTCCCGCTTGCCCGGTCTGATCAGCGAAGTTTGCCAAATTACAGCCTAAGCCACAGGAGACTATTATTATGATTCCTTATCCCAATACACCGCGCGTGGGCTACGTCGTAAAACGCTACCCACGTTACTCGGAAACATTTATTGTTAATGAAAACCTTGCTCACGAGGAGGCTGGCCTGTCATTGGATATTTTCGCTCTGCGTCCATCCAACGATAGCCATTTTCAGGATACGATGACCAGAGTGCGTGCTCCGGTTACTTATCTGCCCGCGTCAAATGCACTTAATACCAGCGAATGTTGGGATGAACTCATGGCCGCGGTGAAGACACTGCCTGGCTGCTCAGCGGGTCTGAAGGCGGCGCAGGACGAAGTTGCCCGGAATGTATACCAGGCGGTGTTACTTGCTTTGCAGGCGCGAGACAAAGGCATTGAGTATCTACACGCTCATTTTGCCACTTCGGCGACCACTGTAGTTCGCTTGGCGGCACTGTTTGGCGGGCTAACCTATTCTTTTACCGCTCATGCCAAAGATATATTTCATGACAGTGTAGAGCACGATGATTTACACCACAAAATTCAAGACGCCAGTTCGGTTGTTACGGTTAGTGACTACAATATAGATTTTCTTCGGAAAAAATTTGGAGGTTCTGCCAGCAAGGTACAACGCATCTACAATGGTCTCGATTTAACCCGTTTACCATTTTCCGATCCCTGCCACCGACCGCTTTGTATTGTTGCCGTTGGCCGTTTGATCGAGAAAAAGGGCTTTGCCGATTTGATCGCTGCTTGCGCCGAGTTGTATAAGCGTAACATTGACTTTCAATGCCAGATCATAGGCGATGGCCCTTTGCTAGATCAGCTCAATGCAGATATCCAACAGTATGGTTTACAACATAGCGTTAAGATGCTGGGGCCCTTACCGCAAAGAGACGTCATCGCCTGTTTGCACGAAGCGGCTGTATTTTCCGCGCCATGTGTTGTGGGTATCGATGGTAACCGCGATGGTTTGCCTACCGTGCTACTCGAAGCCATGGCCTTAGGTGTGCCGTGTATCTCAACCGATGTCACGGGCATACCAGAAGCCATTAAGCACGACCGCACTGGCATCATCGTGGCGCAAAAAGACGTAGCAGCCCTCGCAGATGCGTTGGAACATTTATTAAGCCATCCGCAAGAACGCACACGGCTTGCACAACAGGCGCTCCAGTTGATCGAGCGCACCTTCGGTATTCATCAAAACACGTCTGCCTTGCGAGCAGTATTCAACGCTGCTACAGCCAACATGCTAAACAGCCAAAAGGCGGGATAATGAAAATTGCCTATATTTGCGCCGATCTGGGTGTGCCGGTTTTCGGCTACAAGGGATGCTCGATACATGTTCAAGAGGTCATTCGAGCTTTTTTAAACCAAGGCGCTGAGGTGACGCTCTTTGCCCGGCATTTCGGCGGTGAGGCACCAGCTGATTTGCAGGATGTGACGTTGGTTCAACTACCCAGCGGCGCTTCCGCGGATTCTCGTCAGCGCGAAGCATTTGCCATAGCGCTAAATGGAAAAACAGCTGAAGCGATTGCTCAGGCTGGCCCTTTCGACATGATCTACGAACGCTATTCCCTTTGGAGCTTTGCTGCCATGGAATTTGCCAAGGCTCAGGCACTGCCCTGCGTTTTAGAAGTCAATGCGCCATTGATCGAAGAGCAAGGCCGCCATCGCCAACTCTTCAATGTGGCCAAGGCTGAAAAAACAACACACCGCGCTTTCGCGGCTGCCTCAGCGCTGGCCGCTGTATCGAATGAAGTAGCCGATTATGTAAAGACTTTTAACGAAACTCAGGGGAGGGTTCATGTGATTAGCAATGGCGTGAATCTCACCCGTTTTCAAAGTACACCTGTCACTGAATCGGGTGAGGTATTCACCATCGGGTTTGTTGGCACACTCAAACCTTGGCACGGAGTCGACAATTTAGTTGTCGCATTCGTTCACTTGTATCGCAAGCATTTGGGTACTCGATTGTTGATCGTAGGCGATGGCCCCAAACGTGAAGAGCTGGAAAAATCATTACAGTCTCATGGTCTGTCTCATGCGGCTCACTTTACCGGTGCAGTGTCGCCCGATCAGGTACCTGAGCTACTGGCCGCGATGGATGTCGCCGTCGCGCCCTATCCCGATAGCCAGGATTTCTATTTCTCACCCTTAAAAGTACTGGAATATATGGCAGCGGGTCTGCCTGTTGTCGCCAGCCGCATCGGTCAGCTCACTGCGTTAATTCGCCACGGTCATAACGGCATGTTGTGTCCGCCAGGCCAGCCCATCGCCCTGGCTCAGGCATTGGAAGAACTCATACTGAACCCAGCACTGCGTCAGACACTGGGTAGCGAAGCCCGTCGTACAGTCGAGCAATCTCATAGTTGGCATTCGGTCACGCAGCAGGTTTTTAAACTTGCCGGTATCACCGCAGTAGCACCACAGCAATACATCCGTCAAGCCTGCGCTAATGGGGCGTCCGGGGCAGAGCAATAATGAGACATAAAGCACCAGTGAGATAGTGATGGGCAAAAGTAAATCTATTCGTGAAAGCGCTCCGGGTTTATGGCGGATATTTCGCTTTTTCTTCGCTAAAATGAGTGCTTATCGGCTGATGTTGGCAGGTTCGTTTTTTGCGATGTTGTGTGAAATTGCATTCGTCATTGCCGCTCCCTGGCCACTCAAGTTTGTGATTGATCATATTATAATCCAGGATGCAAGCGCTGGCGACGTCGTATCAGACCCAGGGTTATTATTAATTCTAATTGCTTCAGCGGTGGTCGCCATCGCAGGGCTAAAAGCATTGGCCGGCTATCTCCACACCATCGGTTTTGCTGTGATCGGTAGCCGGGTATTGACCGAAGTTCGTCAGGATCTCTACCAACATCTGCAAACGCTATCTCTGACCTTTCACGCTAAAAACAAAGTGGTGACCTCATCACACGGGTCATCGGCGATTTAGGCATTGTTAAAGAGGTTATGATCAACACGGTACTGCCGTTGTTTGGCAGCGTGGTTCTGCTGCTCAGCATGTTCGGTGTTATATTCTGGCTGCATTGGCAGTTGGCATTGTTTGCATTGGGCGATACTGCCGTTGTTTTGGTTGGCGGCGAGCTATTTAGGAAAACGCATACAAAGGCCTCTCGCAGACAACGGCGCCAGGAAGGTGCGATGGCCTCTACCGCAGCCGAATCAATGGCGTCGATTAAAGCGGTACAGGCACTGTCACTTGATAGTAAATTCGCGACTTCATTCGACGCTAACAACCGTAAGGATCTCCAACACAGTGTGCGGGGTGCCACGCTCTCCAATGGCCAACGACAACGCATCGCCCTTGCCAGAATGGCAATCCGTCGCTCTCCGATTATGATTCTGGATGAGCCGACCACCGGCCTTGACCGTGAAAATGAAATCGCAGTCGTCGATGCACTTACTCGCTTGTCGAAAGGCTAAAGTGGACCCCAGATTCCAGACAGTAGTTTAAGCTGTCCCCCAGGATCTGAGGAACAGGTAATGAGCGAGAAGAAGAAACGCAAGGTACACAGTGCAGAGTTCAAGGCGAAAGTGGGTCTTGACGCCCTCAAAGGCGTGAAGACAATCAACGAGATTGGTCAGGCGTATGGAGTTCACCCCGTGCAGGTGGGTCAGTGGAAGAAGGCTATTCAGGAGCAGGCGAAGAGTCTGTTTGAGGGTAAGCGAGGCCCCAAGCCTGCTGCC
>JAJRPG010000051.1 GCA_024280855.1 Planctomycetota bacterium
CGCTGACTGCGCCAGCATCTTTGAGACGCTTAGCTACGATGGGGTCGTCGTTGGTATAAGCCAGGACTTCAAACCCGGCATCGACGAGTTCCTTGGTGGCTTCGAGTGTGCCTTGCGTGTCGGGTAGCAAAGTCTTTTTGTCGGCGAGTACTTCCAGCTTCACCCATTTCGCGCCGGGGTTGCCCAGGCCTTCGAGCAGTTCCCGACTGAGCTTAGCTGAGCGAATGGCGTCGCGGGCGGTGAAACAGCCAGCTGTGTTGGGTAGAATGGTTAGTTTGGTCAGGTCGAGATGGTCGAGAATGTTGTCAGCCTTTGCGCCGCCTTCGGAGGTGAGGACGTCTCGACGGATAGCTACGGTGACGACTTCGCATTCAGCTGCGCTTAGCGAGGCTTTCATGAGGTCGAAGCTGGCGTATTTTCCGGTTCCCACGAGTAAGCGTGACGTAAATTCAAATGATCCGATGCGAAAAGTTTGGTCTGACATTATCCACCTCCTACGAATGTGACGATTTCAATTCGATCGCCGTCTTTAATTTGTGTTTGTTCGAATGTTTTTCGAGGAACTAAGTTTTCGTTTATTTCCACAGCTACCCGGACTGGCTCTAGCTTTAACGTGGCTAGTAACTGCGTGACCGTCGTATTCTCACTAACCGTTGTATCTGATCCGTTGACGTTTACTTGCATGTTTCGTGCCTGCGTAAGTTTCGTATTTCCTGGCTCGTTGATGTCATTATAGAATTGAGGCCGTGGTTGGTACAAGTGGTTCGAGCTTTTGTGAGTGGATTATTAAAATATAGACAATCGCAGCCGCGAGAATAGCTAGGGTCATGCCGACCTTGGCTTGGAGTCGTTGGGACTGGATAGCTGGGTCGCTGTCATCTTCCTTGCGATATGCCCAGAGAATTAGACCGCCGAAGCAAAGTGCGCCGGGTGATTCAAACCAGAGTACGCCCACCACGTTCATATCGGTGAAAAATGGGCGATGAATAGCCATGCTTCCTGCGATGATGAGGGAGAGAAGCCCGACCCAAACACTTAGTAATGCCAGCATGATTTTGAAAAGCCTATGTTGCAACCCTATTTCGTCCGAGCATACGGCTCGTTCGGGCTGATAGGATACCATGTTTGGCTTGGCTGGGGGATGCCTTATCATGCAATCCTAGCGCTTTTTGATGTACTTGCCTGAAATAGATGGCAAAGGCTCCAGGTGATAATGACATGATTGAATTAGAAGAAGCTCAACGAATTTTGCTGGAACAGGTTCCTGTTGGTCCTACGGTTTCGCTGAAGCTGCGTGATGCGGCTGGATGTCGGCTGGCGAAGGCGATTGGCTGTGATATGGATTATCCGCCGTTTGCTCGTTCGGTGATGGATGGGTACGCGGTGAAGGCTGCTGATGTAGCTAAGGCGCCAGTTGAGCTTCGGGTGGCGGGGCAGGTTCCTGCGGGGCTGGATTCTTCGCTGGTGTTGAAAGCTGGTGAGGCCATTCAGATAAATACTGGTGCGCCGATACCGGATGGTGCGGACGCCGTGGTTCGCGTGGAAATTACCAAGCTGAGCGATGATGGCTCGCATGTGGAGATTTTGGAATCGGTACCGGAGGGGAAGTTTATCACGGAGCGGGCGACGTATGCGCGGGCGGGTGACGTAGTGCTGGAGGCGGGTGCAATACTCTCTCCGATGAACATGGCTGTGGCTGCGACGGCGGGTGCGGCGGAGGTTTGCGTTTATAAAAAACCGACGGCGGCGTTTCTGGTGACGGGTGATGAACTGGTTGATGTGGACGCTCAGCCTCGCGGTGCGCAGATTCGTAATTCGAATGAATATCTATTGGCTTCGCTGTTGAAGGCGGATGGGCTTGATGCGAAGTCGCTCGGTGTAGCTGGTGACGACCCGGCTGAGCTGCGCCGGAAAATGGAGGCGGGGTGTGAGCAGGGTGTGCTGATTACGACCGGGGGAATTTCGATGGGGGCGTTTGATTTTGTGCCCCGCATTTTGGAAGAGCTTGGTGCAGAGATGCTGGTTCATAAAATTGCGATTAAGCCAGGTCGTCCGACGATTGTGGCACGGATGCCGGGAGGGGCTTGGGTGTTCGCGCTGCCGGGGAATCCGTTGAGCGCGTTGGTGGGGTATGAGTTAATGGTGCGCCCGGCGCTTTCTCGAATGCAGGGTGGTGATGGTAAGGCTGCGCGAGAGATGCAGGCGATATGTGACGGGGAGTTGTCAGCTGTGCGCGACCGGCAGACGTTTATCCCGGCTGTGGTGCGGGTGAATGATGATGGCGCGTGGGCGGTGCGGCTGTTGTCATGGTTCGGGTCAGGCGATGCGGTTGGGGCAGCAAATGCCAATGCGCTGATTCATCGTCCGGCGCATGCGGCTGCGGTTACGCGTGGCGATATAGTTTCTGTGATGTTGTTGCCGCATAGTATGGATGTTTAGTGTTACGATTGGTGAGCCGACATGAATCCTGAATCAGAATTGAAAGCAAGTGTTGATCGCGATGTTTCGTGCGTAACGTGCGGATATAATTTGCGCGGGTTGCAGGAGGATGGGAAGTGTCCGGAGTGTGGCGAAAAGGTAAGCGACACGCTGGAAAATGTGTTGGCGATGGCTGACCGTAAGTTGCTTGTGGAATTGCGGAAAACTGTCACTGTGCTTGCGATTGTGCGTGTCTGTTTATTGGTTTGTGTATTGTCTCCGGTTGTGGTTGGCATTATTTTGCAGGGGCAACCTAGCAAATATAGTGATGAGTTAATGGGCGCAGATTTAATTTTGCTAATCGTTTCAATGTGTTTATACGTTGGCGGGTTGTTCGGGATGGCTGGGATAACCTGGGATTTGCTAGATACTCGGCCGAGCATGATGAGATATCTTGTGTTCGCTGCCGTGATAGTAATGTTTTCTGCTTTGTTGGTCAGAATGATTGAGCCATACATTCTTTTTTTGCTGATTTGGCCATTGACCATAATTCCATTGTTGATGGAAGCTTATGTCTGCGGCTTAGCTGGAAGTATTGCGAAAAAAACAGGTAACAAGATTTTTAAAAGGATTACGAGATTGGCTAAGGCAATTGTTAGGTTTGCAGTGGTGATTACGAGTCTGGCGATTTTACTGTTAATGTTTTGTGGGACCGATTTGCAAGGCTTAACGGGTATGAATGTGTTGGAAATGATGAACTATGTAGCGCTTGGTGGTGTTGTAGTGTTGGGAACTATTTTATTGCTCAATGCTGTTATCCTATGGCGATTACGACGGATACTCAAACCTTTTTGCGCGGCGCTCTCGTGATGTGTTTACTTGTGAAGTTATCGAATTCGAATGAAGCTTAGCCCTGAATTAAATGCCTGTGTTGACCGCGATGTTTCGTGCGTAACGTGCGGATATAATTTGCGCGGGTTGCAGGAGGATGGCCGATGTTCGGAGTGTGGGGCGAATGTGCGTCCTTCGCTTGTGAATGTACTGTCATTGGCTAGGCCGTCGTTTCTTGCGCAATTGCGGGGTACGATCTCGTCCTATGCAATAGCGCGGGTAATTATTTTGGCGGGCGTTATATTGCGATGCCTACCTTATGATTTGGGTGATCTGGTGTTTACCACTGTGCTTGTGCTGCAAAGTGTTTCGGCATTGCTATATTTTGGGGGGATGCTTGGCATAGTTAGAATGGCTAGGGAAATGAATTGCGTCAGCACTGACCTGTTGCGTTATGTGGTATACGTTTTCATTTCGTTTGTGTTTGCTTTACTAGCGGAGGTGTCCAGGTCACAATTTCAATTGGTGGCGAACTGGTCAATTTCTATTGCACCATTTTTGTTTGAAGAACTAGTATGCCGTTGCGTTGGACAAATTGCTCATAGGTCAGGTAACGATCCTCTTTTTCGTTTCACAAAATGTGCGAGGTTGATTATATTTTCTGCATTGATAGTCACTGGCATTACTGTCTTGACGTGCCTATTAAGTGGTAACACTTGGCAAGGATTTTTCATGACGGCGGGGGTGTGGGGCATTATAGACTACGTTGCTATAGGTACTATGGTTGTGTTTGGCGTCGTTGTCGTACTGGATACGATTATTCTTTGGCGATTTCGGAAAATGCTTCGGCCCTATTATGTTGGGGCCTAGTGGAATGGACTGTATGGTCGGCAGAAATAACTTCATGTGTGCAGATCCAGTTTGTCATGCCCGCGCAGGCTGAAGCCCGCGGCTCGGTTAGATTGACAATTTGTAGTATGATATGCAACGGTAGCGGGCTGGACATCGGAAGGTTTTTAGTTGACACGAAGTAAGAAAAATAAAAAACGATCGCAAGTCGAGATGGCTGAGCCGGAAGCTTCACTATTGCGCGAGGTGATGGAGCCTACCGATTTTGTCATCTCTTCCCATCGGGCTTTTGCGTGGCTGTCGCTTTGCTCGCTGGTGTCGATGAGTTTGATCTTTGCGCCGATTTCCTTTTGGCCTTTGTCTTTCGTTTGCTTGGTCCCGTGGCTGGTATTGGTGGGTGGGGCTAAGCAAGCGCCGCGGGTTTACTTTTATAGCGTGGCGATGGGGCTGGCGTTTTTTCTTATCAATATGCGATGGATGTATCTGACGACAGGCCCTGGATATGCGGCTATGTCGGTTTATCTTTCGTGGTATTTCCCGCTGATGGCTTGTCCGGTTCGCTCGGTGGTGCGTCGTCGTCGCTGGCCTTTGGCGATTGTGTTTCCTTTTGTATGGGTGGGCAGCGAGATTGTTCGCTCGGTGGTGATCTCCGGGTTTCCGTGGTTTTTCCTTGCGCATAGCGTGTCCGGCGTACAGACGCTTATTCAAATTAGTGATCTGGTCGGTGCGTACGGCGTGAGTTTTATGATCGCGGCGGTGAACGGCGCAGCTGCGGATGTGATTATCAAAAAGTTAGCAGCGAAGCAATCACCACCGGCGAAGCTTGGCCCGGTGCATCGAACGTTAGGCGGGCTAGTGGCGCTGGGCTTGGTCGTGTTTACCGTGGGGTATGGCGTCATTCAACTCAATCGCGATACGACCAGCGTTGGCCCGAAGATAGCTACCCTGCAGGGCGATTTTGTGAATTTGGTAGAAGGTGACGCAGTGGATGATGTGGGGAAACGCGCGCTTTATATGAAGATGTTGCAGGCATCGACCGCGGATGATCCAGATTTATATTTGTTGCCGGAAACGCCTTGGATCATGTATTTGAATCAAGAAGCTCGTCATTTTCAGTCGTTCTGGTTGGATAGTTTTCAGCGATTGCAAAGGCACGCCAGCGAGCATCGGGCTTATGTGGTGACGGGCAGCGCGTCGGCTGAGCAGACGCCGAATGATTTAGTGACCAAGCAACGTCGGTACAACTCGGCTAATGTTTTTCATCCGGATGCGCGTGAGCCTGACCGTTACGATAAGGTTCATCTGGTCTATTTCGGTGAGACAGTTCCGTTTCGATTTGGCAACTTTAGATTTTTATACTTTTGGCTGAATCGTCTGATGCCGTTTAGCATGGGCGGTAAGTATGAGTATTCGCTAATTCATGGCAAAGCGTTCGACGTGTTTACGATGGCTCCGAAGTCGCAGCAGGGGAAGCAGTATCGCTTTGGCATTCCCATTTGTTATGAAGACGTGATGCCTTATGTGAGCCGGGCGTTTGCGTTTGGTGAGGATGGGAAGAAGCGGGTCGATTTTCTTTTGAATATCAGCAACGATGGTTGGTTTGGCCGAGGTATTCAGCAGCCTCAACATTTGGCGATAAGCACATTTCGTGCGGTGGAAAATCGCATCGGCATCGTTCGGGCGGTTAATACCGGCATCAGTGCGTTTATTGATCCCAGCGGCTATGTGCATGACGTGGTTAATGGTTATGAGCAAACGGAGTTTGATGGTAACGCGGGATACGTCTCGGCTAATGTGCTGGTCGATTCGCGTTATACTTTCTATACGAGGTTCGGCGACTGGTTTGGCTGGTTGTGTGCGGTGCTTTGGCTGGCGTTTTTTGTGGATTATTGGATCGTGCGCGTAAGAACGAGGAATGACGAGCCATGAACAAGCGTCGCAAATTGTTGAGACTATCAGTTTCGACTTTGTTATTCTTTGCCATGTTTTGGGTATCGGGTTGTGCTGCGCCGAAGAAGGCGATGCCTGTCATGCAGAAGGCGAAGCTTAGTCGGGCGGCATGGGATTGTTTGGGCGCAGGTGTGCGTTACCAAGACAATCCGGCCGTGCGAGCGCAGGCGGTTGAGGCGATGCGACATAGTGCCAGGGATGAGGCGCTTCCGTGGATTCGTTCGTCACTTTTAGATAATCATCCAGCGGTGAGGTTTGCAGGATGTATGGCTGTGGGCGAGTTGGCGGATGAGAGGGCAAGGTCAGCGGTTGAGAAAATTCTTGATGATGCGGACGACAGCGTGCGCATCGCCGCGATTTTTGCAGTTCATCGCTTGGGAGATACTTCTCATACAGCTAAGCTTACAAGTTACTTGTTGCGTGATGATGATCCGCTGGTTCGGCGCAACGCAGCTATGGTTTTGGGGCGTTTGCGTGAGCATTCTGCTGTCATGCCATTGGCACAGTCTATGAAGGATTCGGATGGTGGTGTGCGTAATTATGCTCTGGAAGCCATGGCGTTGCTGGAAAATAAGCAGGCGATTCAGGAATTGACTTTCATGGCGAATACCGGCGTCGGGGCGGAGGAAGTTTTTGCGGTGCAGGCATTATCGACGTCTCGCAGCCCACGTTTTATTGAGTTGTTTCGATACAAATTGGTCAATGCGGTGCATATTGAAACGAGGCTTGCGGCGGCGAAGGGGCTGGGGATGTTGGGCTTGATGGACGGTTTTGGATTGGCGCTGCGTGCGTTGAAGCCTGGCGTGGCGAGAAAATATGAGTCGAGCGATGGTCCCGAGCAGCAGCAGCTTCGGACTTGGTTGATGGCTTCGTCGGCGCTGGGGGCGATGGGGAATGAAGGGGCGTTGCCGGGGCTGATGGTTTTGATGGAGTCGTCGAAAGATCCACGCGTGCAGGTGTCCGCCGCTCAGGCGATTTTACAAATTTTGCAGGCGCACCATTCGAGTGCCTCGGACGTTGCATCACTATTTAAGAAGTAGCCGGAGTCACCGATGCGTTGGATTGGATTTATTGTTATAGCGGGTATCGTGGTGACGATGCAGGCGTCGCTTGGGCCTTGGCTTTCGGTTGGTGGCGTGAGGCCTGATTTGTGCCTGGTGTTTGTCGTGTTTCTGAGCTTGCGGGTGCGTGCAGGAGATGCGGGGATTGGCGCATTTTTTATGGGCGTCGCGGGCGATTTGATGTCCATCGAGCGTTTCGGCTTGTTAGCGGTGTCTTATATGTTGGTGGCCATGCTCGTTTCGTTTGCCAAAGAATTTCTTTTCCGTCGTCATGTGGTCGCGTTCGTCGCGGTAACGTTGGTGGCGGGATTGGTTTTGCGAATGTCGTGGCTGATATATCGCCATCTGTTGTACGATTCCAGTGAGCGTATCGCAGCTGCGCTGTTGGATGATGTGTTTGGTGGTGCCGTATATTCCGCTTTCTTCGCGCTCATCAGTTCCGGGGGGTTGGTAAGCATTTCGGCGGTTTTTTGCGAAGATAAGTCTGGCTATGCGCATTCTACACGGAATCGGTTAGCATGACCGCATGTTTGAAAACCGCCTGCGCATCTTGTTATCTGTTTTAGCGATCGCATGTCTGGGCGTATTCCTCCGGTTAGCACAGTTGCAACTTGTCAGGGCTGATTACTACACGCAACGGGCAAACCGTTCGCTTATCTCGCGGCCTAAGTCATTACCGTTTTTACGCGGGCGAATTCTCGATCGAACTGGCGAGGTCCTCGTCGCGGATACGCCGACATGGGATGTGTGCATTGATTATGCCATGATAGCGGCTTCGGTCGATTCAGAAGCTAAGGCGTGGTCGAGTTTGTTGCGCAGATACCGCAGGCGTTATGCGAAAAACTCAGATGGTACGATGGCGACGGTTGAGCAGCGTCGCGAGCGCCTACAAGAAGACATGGAGGGCAGTTGGCGGGCGCTGGTTCAATTCGCTCAGCGTCTTGGCCAACCCGTGACGCTGGAGGATATTCGTTCGCGCGGTTTAGATATATATGAACAAGTGCAGCGAATTCGACGTGCAGTGTCTAGGAGGCGAGGTTTCGATAGTCCCGTCGCGGAGGAAAGGATAGCTCAGACGATCATTCCGGATATCGGTGCCGACCATCAGGCACTATGGGAAGATCAATTTTCCGCTTGGCCTTGGGTGCATGTTCAGGCATCTACTAAAAGGCGGTGCCTGGGAGACGCTACGCCAATCGCGCATGTGCTTGGCCGCATGGGGCGTGTGGATGCCGAGACGGTTTCGGCTGACCCTCAAGCGGATAACCCTTTTGCGA
This sequence comes from Planctomycetota bacterium, assembly GCA_024280855.1. Classification (GTDB taxonomy): domain Bacteria; phylum Planctomycetota; class Phycisphaerae; order UBA1845; family UBA1845; genus JAJRPG01. The sequence goes on from JAJRPG010000051.1 coordinate 8,387, forward strand.
AATACTTAGCCAGCGAAAAGCACGGCATTAGCGGTGTCGAGTATGCAGCGGAGGATTTATTGCGCGGTCGGCGCGGTCAGATTGTTTCCAGCAGAGATGGCACGGTCACGGAAGATGTCCCCGCGGCTCATGGGCTGGATGTTAAGTTGACGATTGATGCGCCGCTTCAACGTCAGCTTTATGATATGTTAGGCGAGGTGGTCGAATCTGTGCCGCTGTCATCAGGCGGTGCGATTGTGGTTTTGGATGTAGCTTCGCGCGACGTGCTTTCTCTCGTGTCATATCCGTCTTACGATCCGAATCGGTTTAGCGAATTATATTCTGTCTTGCGTGATGATACGGATCGGCTGCCATTACGGTTTCGGGCTTTGTCTTCCCGGTACGCGCCGGGGTCAACGATTAAGCCGTTGTCGTGTTTGGCTGGGCTATACAGTGGAAAAATTTCGTTGGATACGCGGGAAACATGTACAGGTTATATGTTTTCTGAAAAGCGCGATGGTTGGCGATGTTGGGAAATTCACGGGACGGGTATACGCAAAGCGCATGGCTCTATCAACGTGACCGAGGCGCTAACTGGTAGTTGCAACATTTTTATGTATCGTCTTGGCGAGCGCGTGGGTGTGGACGGATTGTGTAGCGTGTTTGATATGGTGGGCGTGGGGCGTGGTAGTGGTATTGGATTGCGAGAAGATAACCCAGGCATCAATCCGACCCCAGCTTGGCTATCGTCTCATTTGAATCGGACTACAACGAAGGCGCATAGCAGGCTTTTTGCGATGGGGCAGGGCGAGATTTCGTTGACACCTATTCAGGTGGCGAATCTCATGGCTACTTATGCTTCGGGGAGATATAAGCCGGTGACGCTGATTCGGCGACGTAAAGATCATCCAGAATGGCGGCTGCCGGGTTCGGATGCGCAGTGGTTAGCTATTCGGCGCGGCATTTTCGGCGTGACCAACGACCCGGATGGCACGGCTTATAAGTATGCAAATTACGTTCGCGATGGTTACGCACTAGCGGGTAAGACGGGGTCAGCCACCGCGACACCCTGGCCTACGGCGTATAAAATTCCTTATATGGAAGAAGACGGGTCGCATCGGGAAGTGGTTTTAGCGGAAGGAGCGCGCGGGCCTGCGATCAAACGGTTTGAGCGAGAGTTTCCTGATGCGGTGTATGACAAGAAAGACGTCAAAGCCGTGCGATATTGGCCCGTAGAGAAACCGCCGGAAGGGCAGAAATATTCGCACGCATGGTTTGGTGGCTATCTTCAGCCTTTGGGCGCAGACGGTAAACCTGATTGGCGACAACAGCCTCCGGTTGCGTTTGCGGTGCTGATAGAGTTTGGCGGTAGTGGCGGACGGACCAGTGGGCCTTTGGCGAAACGGGTGTGTGACGCGATTTTGGATCGATTCGGAAGTGACATAGCGACGACGCTTAGAAAAAGTAGTGGTTATTGATGCAAATCAGGGCGTGGAAATTATCTGAGCCTGGCGTCTTGATTATTCTGGCGACTGGCGTACTCCTCGCGGTGGGCTTGGCGTGTATTTATGTGACGGATACGCATTATGTCAGCGGTCACGATGGCCCGGCTAATGCGAAGAAGCAATTTATTTTCGTGATGATTAGCATGGTCGCCGCTAGCATTGTGCTTCGCGTTGGCTATCACACCATTTCGCAGTATGCGTACATTATTTTTGGCATTGTATTGCTGTTACTCTTGCCGCTTGCTATCGCCAGGGTTTTTCATTTGAGTTTCGGCGGGCTTACGGCTCCGCGTAACGGTGCGTATCGTTGGATCAACCTGCCCGGCTATCAGCTTCAACCTTCAGAAATTATGAAAGCGGCGTACCTCATCGCGTTGGCGTGGTATCTTCGCTATCGCAGCAACTACCGACATTTTGGTGGATTGCTTTTACCTTTTGCCATTTCTGTGGTGCCGTTCGCGCTGATTTTGATAGAGCCTGATTTGGGTACGGTGTTGCTGCTGGTTCCGGTTTTATTCGCTATGCTATTTTTAGCGGGTGCTAGAATTTCGCATCTGTTATTAATCATGCTAATGGGCTTAGCCATGACGCCCCTTGCTTGGGGGCAGATCAAGAGTTATCAGCGATTGCGCATCGCGTCTGTTTTGTTGCAAAACGATAGCTTGCGACAAGCGGTGATCGATAGCCCGCAGGATTACGAATTATTAGCGACCAAACGGCAGGCGATGGAGTGGGCGGCGAGTTCGGGCTATCAACTGGTTCATTCAAAAAATGCAGTAGGCAGCGGCGGCTGGTTTGGCTATGGTTGGGGCGAGGGCATTTATGTTAATAATAGCTTGCTGCCCGATCGCCACAACGACTTCGTCTTTTCGCTCATAGGCCATCAGTGGGGGTTCATCGGTTGTAGCGTGGTGTTGTGTTGTTATGTAGTGATCGTAACAGCTGGAGTGCGCATTGCCTCTGTGACGAAAGACCCGTTTGGCCGATTACTAGCCGTGGGCGCGGTGACACTACTCGCGGCTCAGGTACTCATCAACGTAGGCATGACCATCGGCTTATTGCCCATCACAGGCATGACCCTGCCCTTCGTCTCCTACGGGGGGAGTAGTTTACTGAGTAATTTCGTGGTGCTTGCGCTGTTGATTAGCGTTTCGCAACATAGGCCATTTTTGTTAGCGGGTAAGCCGTTCGATTTCCGTAAACGGTCGATTGTTGATCGTATCGATATCATGTCGGGAAGATGACGAGGCATGGGCATCGTCCTGACGTGCATCAGATATCTACAGCCATAATTTAATTCAACATTCGTGTCAAAGACTAACAAGAACTTGTCTATAAATTTCCCGGAAATGTCTTCGTGCTGTGTCAGTATTTCTCAACGTGTGAAAAAGTTTAATAAATTTCTTGAGAAGTGTATTATCGGGGTCTAAAATTGCAAAAGGGGGAAGTGTCTATTCGTAAGAGGCTTCAAATTAGCGTCACTGTCTTTGCATATCACAAAGGATCAATTTGATGAACCGACTAGCCGAGCGTTCGCGTATTATGTGTAAACTTTTCTTGGCCGTGTGGCTGTTGCCTGTCTTGATGTTGGCCTCTGTCAGTAGCGCGCAAGTGACTTGTGATACTGACGCGCAGTGTGACGACGGGATTGCTTGCACGCGCGATTTCTGTGTTCAAAATAGCTGTATAAATTTACAAAAATGCTGCCAGTCTAACGCCGACTGCGATGACCTCAACAGTTGCACCAAAGATGAATGTGTTAATGGCCAATGTTTCAATCAACCAGATACGACTTTATCTAACTGTTGTCAGTTCGATGATGAGTGCGACGACGGTAGCCCTTGTACGGAAGACGCATGCATTGACGGCTTATGCCGCTTCATTCCTAATCCAACTTTACTAGGATGCTGCGTGGATGACCCAGGGTGCGACGACGGAAATCTTTGCACGGATGACGTTTGTGTAAACAATAGTTGCCAACATATTCTCGGGCCAGGATGCTGCCAGTTTAATGAAGATTGTCAGGATGATGATAGCTGCACGGTAGACCGTTGCAATAATGGCCAATGCGAAAACATTTTTGTTTGCTGTGATGTTGATTTTGATTGCGATGATGGCAATGCGTGTACGGTTGATAAGTGTAACGATCAACATTGTGCTCATGAGCCTGACTTGAGCATCCCTGGATGTTGCCAATTTAACCGGGATTGCGATGACCGTAATGTATGCACGCGCGATTATTGCGTCGATGGCTCTTGCCGAAATGCTGTTGACCCAAATAATCCAGACTGTTGTACAACAGATTTAGATTGTGATGACGCCGACAATTGCACGAGAGATGTTTGCGGCGCCAATGGCCAATGTCGTCATGCGTATACCTGCTGCACCAACAACGCACAGTGCAATGACAATGATCCATGCACGGCTGATAGATGTTTGAATGGGCAGTGCTTTAGCCGAGACATCTGCTGTAAAACGGATCAAGATTGCGACGATTTTAATGCCTGCACTATTGACACTTGCAGCATGGATCGCTGCCGGCACAGGCCGGATGTGAACAATCCTGAATGCTGCCGATACGACGACGATTGTGATGATGGCTTGCCCTGCACACGCGATATTTGCCGAGATCATTTTTGCGTTTCTCTGCCCGATCCAAATTTGCAAGGATGTTGCCGCGACGATACTGACTGTGACGATGGAAACGAATGTACTGTGGAAAGATGTCGCGCGGATGGCCAATGCGAGCGAACATTCATTTGCTGTCAAACAAATGTAGATTGTAACGATGACAATCCATGCACCGTAGACGTATGTGATTTGAATACGGGTTCTTGTCGAAATGTCCAAGACCCAACACGGCCAAATTGTTGCCAAACAACCGCTGATTGCGACGACGCCAATGATTGTACGCGTGATGCGTGTATAAACGGTAATTGCGTCCACGCGCGGGTATGTTGCCAGGCTGACATTGACTGCGATGATAACGATTCCTGCACGGTTGATGTTTGTGACGCAGGAAGATGTCGCCATCGTGACACTTGTTGTTCTGCGACGACGGATTGCGACGACGGGAACAGATGCACGTTAGATTTCTGCTCGAATGGCCGATGCGAACATCAATTCATATGTTGTCGCAGCGCATTAGACTGTGATGATGGCGATTCATGCACCCGCGACTTCTGCGAGAATGGCGTCTGCCGTCATGCCACAAATCCGAATAATCCAGACTGTTGCAGTCAAGACCTTGACTGTGAAGATAACGACCGCTGCACGCTGGACAGATGCGTGAGTGGGCGATGTGTGCAGCGCCGTGTGTGCTGTGATACGACAGCCGATTGTGACGACGGTGATGACTGTACGCGAGATATTTGCGAGTGCAATGAATGTCGGCACGTCGAAGTATGTTGCTCAACAGATGCTCAGTGCGACGACAATGATCCTTGCACCCGCGAAATATGCAATAATGGTGTGTGCGAACGAAAGTTCATCTGCTGTCAGGCTAACGACGACTGCGACGACGGAAACGCTTGTACTATAGACCGATGTAATCATGGCCGATGTGAAAGCGTACTTGATACGACAAACCCGAATTGCTGTAATGCGGATGCCGACTGCGAAGATGGCGATCGTTGTACGTTGGATGTGTGCGTCAATGGCTTCTGTCGGCAGCGACAATTGTGTTGTGTTTCTGACGATCAGTGCGACGACAATGACGATTGCACGGTGGACGTTTGTGATAATGGCCGATGTCGAAGAAGGAACGTTTGCTGCCTGAGCGCGGCTGATTGTGAAGACAATAATGTTTGCACGATTGAAGATTGTGTCAACGGGGCGTGCGTGCGAAGGTTTAATACGAATGATCCGAACTGTTGCCTGTCCGACACTAATTGCGACGACAATCGGCCTTGCACCCGTGATGTCTGTGTTGCAGGTATTTGTCGGCACGATTTCTTGTGCTGCCAAAGTGATGCCGATTGTGATGACAATGATAATTGTACAAGAGATTTTTGCGATGCAGGATTCTGCAAGCATGTTGATCCATTGCCCGGCACATCAACATGTTGCCGAGTGGATGCGGAATGCGATGACAATGACGCATGTACGGTAGACTATTGCCGTGATAACGTTTGCGTTCATCCGATGCGTGATACGGATCAAGATGGCGTTTGTGATTTGAAAGACAATTGCGTTTTCATCTTTAATCCTGGCCAAGCCGATTGTGACAACGACGGCAAAGGCGATCGATGCGATCCAGATATTGACAATGATGGCGTGCCTAATGCGATTGACATTTGCGACTTCACGCCTGCGGGCGCAGATGTGCAGCGTAATGGTACGTTGCTAACGGACACGGATGGCGATTGCGATTCGGACTTAGAGGACATCGCCATCTGGCAACGAGAAATTACCGGGCCGGGCAAATAGTTCGCCGAGACGAGCTTCCCTGGAAAGGAAGCAACCGGAATACAGAAGGGCGTTTCAGATCAACAAAGCCTGGAACGCCCTTTGTTTTTGGTCGGCCATGTCTCAAGAGTGTTTTGATAGATCAGTAAAATGAAGCTGATGCACCACGTCGCAGCCGCTTCGCGATGTTTTTATGAGTCGTGGATGAAGTGCGTCAGCTATGGTGGGGCTTCCTTTTTCCATCCAAACGGCGGGAGCTTTTTCTCCGCCGATGATTAATGGGGCCGTGAATATTAGTGCTTCATCAACATGGCCTGCCGTGAAGAACGATGACAAGACCTTGGCTCCGCCTTCGATCATCACGTTAGTCGCATCCATCGCATAAAGTTTATGTAATATGTCGCTGGGCTGCAGTAACCCGCCACGGGATTTGCCGGCGACAACTTGTGCGCCATGTTTCTCAAGTGACGCTGCTTTTTTAGAATTTATTTGTGCGGTCGTTGTAAAAATAGTTAGCGGTATTTGCCTGGCTGATTGCACGAGTTGGGATGAAGCTTTTATTCTCAAGTGGCCATCAAGCACAACACGCCTGGCGACGCGGCGCACGCGAACCTCGCGGGCAGTAAGTTGCGGGTTGTCTCGAATGGCTGTGCCGCAGCCAACGATGATAGCGTCAACTCTTGATCGCAGTTTGTGAACAAGTCGTCTTGAAGCTGCGCAGGAAATCCATTGCGAATCGCCGCGATGCGTAGCTAACTTTCCGTCCAGGCTTTGTGCCCACTTAGCTATGACGTAGGGTCGTTGCAGAATCATGCGGGTTGCGAAAGGGGCGATTAGTTCGCGGGCTTCTTGCTCGCATAGGCCAACGTCTACCGCAATGCCCGCCCGGCGTAATCGTAGAATGCCCCGACCTTTTACCTTTGGGTTAGGGTCTTTGGTGGCGACGACGACTCTCGAGATTTTGGCCTGGATAAGTGCAGAGGTGCAAGGCGGCGTTTTTCCTGTCGTGCAGCATGGTTCTAGCGTGACGTAAGCCGTCGCGCCTCGGACGGCTGATGTGCAGTCTTGTAACGCGCTCACTTCCGCATGAGGGCCGCCGAACTTTTTATGATAACCTTGGCCAAGGATTTTATTGTTCTTGACAATTACGCAGCCGACCATGGGGTTAGGCTCGACGTATCCTTGCCCTTTGCGGGCTAGTCGCAAAGCAAGGTTCATCATGTCGTGGTCAAAAGTTGAACTCATGATAGATACGCCTTGATTTCCCGTCATTCCCGTCCCGATGTACTTCGGGAGCGGGAATCCAGTCCGGTAGGGCATATCGTTCTTTCGTCTACTGGCGAAAGGTTGACATGCCTGAACTATCGAATTTCGAACTGCCAATGCTTTTCTAAGCGCACACGCAAGCGTATACGATTACTAACTGCCGCAACGAATATATATATTGGCGCTTAATAGTAAAGGCAGGCCCACGACCTGCCCTACAAGATGGATAGTCACCCACTAGGCCTGCGCTCGTTTACCCAAGCTTGATGTAAACAATAAGATGATGACGCCGCAAACTAAAGCAGAATCTGCGATGTTGAACACCCAAGGCCAAGCCTGTTGGCCGCCGATGACGGGAACCCACGCTGGCAAGTTAGGCACGAATTTAATGAAGTCGCGTACGACACCTTGTTGATGGTGCGTGACTTCTGACCTCACAAATGATTGCGTGTGCGTACCTTCAGGCCAAACGCCGATGCGGATGTTCGGTGCGTCCTCATCAGAAACAATTTTCCCAATGACCACCCGTTGCTGCGCGTTGGTGCCGTCTTTCATGCTGATAATGTCAGCTTTGATGAACGTTCGGTCGTACATGTTTCCGACCGCGCCAGCTAAGATCAATCCTAACGCAATGTGTAATACGAACGATCGCTTCGGGCTTTGTACGAAAAGATAAACGACAAAGGCTAACGCTAGAATGGAGGCTACGATAAAAAGCTCTGTTTGCCCGCTGAATGATCCGAATACCGCGCCGTCGTTAAGAGAACGGCGGAACATTAGCCATCCATCGATCATGCTGCGCGGTTCGTTTGGCTCAATGTTAGAAAAAGCCCAATGTTTGGACCAGAGGTCCAACCACACGAAGACAATAGCCGTGACCCAGAATCGGCCATGAGACCATAGATGAGTAAGCGCTCGTGTGTCTTCGTGTTGTGATGGCGATTCCAATGGTTGTGTATCATTCATAAGATTGCGTGTTTAGATTGGCTAGGCCCGGCCTTCGTCTCGTGCCCGCGCGTGATCGATGCAATACTTTGCCCAAGGTTTTGCATGTAGCCGAGCATGGCTTATGGTTTTGTGAGTGGCTAGGCAAATGCCGTATGTTTTGTTCTTAATGCGCGACAAGGCATCGTCGATTTCACGAATCCTTTTTTGTTCGTTGACGATTAGACCAAGCGTGAATTCATGTTCCCAATTGTCAGTACCCAGGTCAGCCATGTGTACCGGGGCGGATGAGTGTTCCGCGCCGCCTGACCCTGCAGCTTGTGCAGACGAACCAGACATGTGATTGACGTCGCCGGTGAGTTCGTCTCGTTTTTGAATTAACAGCTTCTTATATTCTCGTAGCTCTTTGGCGCGTAGTGATGTCTTGGGAGTTTTTCGTTGTTCAATAAATTGAATTGGATCTTCCGTAGTGGCGGCTGTGCTTGTGTGATTGTTAGCTAAACGCGACGACGCTGGCGTTTTCTTGGGGATATTCATGCCGACGCGAACAGCCAGCTGAGGCTTGGTAGGTTTTTTCTTAGCGATGTTAACCTTTTTGGATGAAGCCACTACTTTCTTTTTGGCAACCTTCTTAGTTTTTTTCTTTGAAATAGCCGTCAAAGTCCGTTTAGCAGTTTTCTTCGTTACTTTTTTGGTAGCTGACTTTTTAGTTGTAGATTTTTTTCTATTTGCCGTGGTCGCCGCCTTCTTCTTCGTCACCTTTTTCTTGGTAGGCTTTTTCGCATTGGACGCCGCAGCGGATTTTGCGGATTTTTTGACCTTCTTTGCAGCACGGACACTGGAACTGCCCGTTTTCTTTTTCTTGGAAACGCGACGCTTAGAAGTCGAAGTTTTTTTCACTTTTTTGGCCAAGCTGCTAACCCCATCGGTGTTGATTATAATTCTGTTCTTTCGTCTCTAATCTCTTTAATAACAAGGACTTACATAAGCATGGAACGCCGAAGTATATGCGCTGGTACGCTGATTGTCAAGCGGTTGAATTGTCTAGTCCTGTTGATAAAGGACTTCCACTACTGTCGGTTTTTGCACCGTTTGAGGCAGTTGAAACAGCAATTGCCCCACGCCATCGTGGGAGACTTGCTTCAGGAGAAGGTTGTTCACATACACCCAAGCCGAGGCGTTTGGTGGTCCTTTGATGAGGAAAGCTGGCGAGAACAAGGGGCGGGGTGAGCCGGGCATTTTTAAGCGAATCCGTCCTTGAGCAGGGATTAATGTCATGCTTCCAGTAGTCGGGTTGAGCCATGCGCTGGATGTTTTTAGGTCGGAAGCATCCAAGGCATGACCGAGTTCCAGCTCCGCCACCGCGACACGATTGTAAGCTAACGCGCGCTGCTGGGCCTGGGCGTCACTCAGCGTACTACTCGAAGTCAGAAATAGTTGAGCGGACCAACGGGCGACTTTTTCGGAACCTGTGTTCGCAACATAGACGACGGTGGTTCGATCTCGATTAGCACTTAACTGTTCGACCATTTGCCCACGAGCATTTTCCTGGTCAGTCTTAGCCATGAAAAGTAGCGCGGCGTCCGTAGCACGAAGCCGCACTAACGCATAAGGCTGGGAATCGGTGTCGCCTTCCGTTTGACTTTGCGTTCTCACAATGTCGCCATCGCGCGTCGCGACGGATATAGCTAAGCCCATATCGCCCGCGTTCCAATCCGGGCTTCGCTGCGTCGCCTGGACATCAACGAATACCTGTCCGGTTGCGTAAATGGTGTACGTCCATCGATGCACCGGACGATTCGTATAGGCCTGCGCGGGGTCATCCACAAAATGCCATGTGGTCTCCATGACAATGCGTGTTTCATTCATTTCTGGAAGCTGGCTACGCACCACTACTTGTTCACCCAGCTTTTTGAAGTCTTGCTCAACAGAGGTCGAAAGCGCTGCCCGAATTGGCATAGGCCCCAGCGTGGTGTGATCGCACAAATTGTGCAGACGATACGGATCCCCCGAAGTTTGATACCAGCCTACGATCTGTCCGTTGGCAAACTCAAGCTCAAATTTTCCGCCAGCGCCGACGCGCCATCGTCGCCCCACTCGTTGCGCGTATAGCAAGCCTTCTTTATTTTCTGCGTTACCAAAAATAGATTCACGATGCGCCGCTAGAATAATATCATCAATCAATAGCTCGACCGGCTTAATGACTTTGTCTAGTGAGAGCCTGATCTCGCGTACGTCATCGAGTGCCAACCTCTCGCCGACTTCTGCAAGGTCAACGGCTAACTCATTCCAGCCTTGATGAAGTTGAAGCGGTGTCCCCGCCGAGACGCGATCGCGCAAAGGCCCCGCCGACAGAGTAAGTTGTAACTTGGCTTGTGGAACGGGCGAAAACACGGACATCATAAGCAGGTCGTAGTCTCGCCAATCTCTTTTAAGAAACCAATTTTCCGCGCGGTCGCTATTCAGCACCGCCGAGTCGTGCGTAGAACCAGCCGTAAACGCAAGACAGCGTCGGCCAGTTTCACTACGTCCTCGACGTGCATCCAAAATGCAACGAGCCTGCGGCGATACACTACTAAGTTGCACCAGCTCCATGTGCGAGTCATTTTCAAAATCTGCAATAACGGCAAATCGCCCGCTGCTAAGTTCGGAATATGTGCGAATCAATCGATCGGTCTGCGTAGGGTCGTTAACGCCAACAGGCGGCGCTGTTTGGCAACCACTTAGCCAAGACAGTGAAAGCGCTAGCCAGCCAATAATACTCAGGCGATGAAAAAGCCGTACATTTATGTATCGTGGTGTGTCCATATCACAGATAAATAGCCTAGAGCGAGGGTCTACGCAATTGTTGAGCCAAGTAGCCGCTTGATACGCACGATTTCGGGCTATGATGATTAGAAAATATGGTAAGATAGTCATGAGTGGTAATTATTCAGGTGCGCTAACTAGGCATGTGGCTATATGAGGGAGGCGTGATTCGTCGTGAGAAAAAATATAACTATGGCAGGTCGGGTTGCCAGGGCGATATCGGGCGCGATATTTATCGGCGCTGGCGTGGCCTGTTGGTTGTATGCTTGGCCGGAGAGTATCGGCTGGCGCTGGACCGTAATCAGCGTAGCTGTGCTTTTAGGCCTATTCCAAATGTTTGAAGCAAGAAAATCCTGGTGTGTAACACGCGCTTGCGGATTCAAAACGCCTATGTGATATTAGCCGATCATAAAAACTGTTGCGCTTGTTATCTGGACGCATCCCTGTGAATAGTGATCTATCAAACTTATTCACTCATGCTATAATTTGAATTGTCTCTTGCGGATTGTTGAGGAATTTGAACAATCCAATTTTCAGTGTGCGTATCTTAGAGATTCTGGGGCGAGCTTTTTTGAAGGACGTTTGAAATCATGGCCGATGCGAAAATTATCGTGGTAGGCCCGAGTGAAGTTGAACTCATTACGGACCTATACAACCAAGTCTTCTCCCCCGGTGTGGACACCGAATTTTTTACACGACGCTTTGCAGGCCGTCACAACGAAACGATGATGGTCGCGATGATCGAAGGTATGCATGTAGGTTTCATCATCGGCTTTGAGTTAATGCCCTCCACCTATTTCACCTGGCTATGCGGCGTCCTGCCAGACTTTAGACGAGCGCGCGTGTCTACTCAACTCATGCAAGCTCTATTTGCATGGTCTAGAGATAATGACTATTCAATTCTGCGCTTCGAGTGTCGCAACCAACACCGCCCCATGCTACACGTAGCCATCACCGAAGGCTTCGACTTAGTGGGCATGCGCTACGACACCTTCACGGCCAATAACGTAGCCATTTTTGAAAAAGAGTTACGCTAGAAATTCCGTGTAAGTTTTCGCATCGAGCCGCGAGCTTCAGCCCGCGCGGACGTGGGAATGTAATTGAGAATCGTTGATTAATAATTAGTCGCTAAAATTGTACATCGGCAGGTCTTAGATGTTATGCGAATCTATTCTCAAATATACGATCTTCAAGTATTGCGCAATGGGCATGAGGTGAAAAGAGGTGTCTTCGCAACATGACACGGCGCTCCTATCGTAAATGTGCTTATATTGGATTCTTCCTATCTGGCTTAAGCATTTTGCTGCTTATTATCAGTGTCGATTATACCTTCGGATGGTCGGGCCGTTATGTAAGTATCAATTGCTATAATGGAGTGATTGATTGCTTCGTTTACGAAGGATTCAAACAGTTTCCGTGGGCGGAGGACTACGGTTTCTATGGGGGGAGTGAATCAGTACATGACGCAAATTTTATGGCTCGTCTGTTGTTTATCGACATGAGGTGGTTGCCAAAAATAACTAACATCTTCAACTTAATCTCGCTCGAAATTCCATTGTGGATGTTTGGATTGTTGTTCGCACTGTTGTCTGCAGGATTTCGTAAGTATGGCGGGAGGATTCGCCCTGGCCATTGCTACCATTGCGATTACGATCTTACCGGTAACAAATCGGGCGTCTGTTCGGAATGCGGCACTGATATTCCAGACTGTCAGGCGGTTGACCCCAATCAAAAGGGCGAATGACTAGTCCTGCCGCCTTTCAAAAGCATAAAGTACAGCCTCGGTTCCATCATAATCCGCATATCCTTCAAAACTCATCCCGCACTTTTCAAGCACGCGAACCGAAGCTTTGTTTTCAGGAATAGCCATGCCGATAATGCGTTTCAAATTTAACACTTCAAAACCATATTGTATTGAAGCCAACCCCGATTCCGTGGCTAGTCCTTTCCCCCAAAATTCTGGAAAGAAGCGATAACCCAAATCGACTTCACCATGAAATTTTTCCAGAAACTTCAAGCCGGAAAACCCGATAAACTTTCCGGTTTCTTTAAGAATGCAAGACCATCTTCCGAAGCCATGTTTCTTGTAATCGGGATAGTCCACAATCCTCTGACGCATTTCTTCGACGCTGCTCGGCGCAGTTTCGGCAGTAAGATAACGCATGACCGCTGGGTCGTTGTACATCGCTAAGAACGGCTCCGCATCATCAGGATGAAATGGCCTCATACCTAGTCGGTCGGTTTCTACGATAAAAGACATCTCTTCATGCTCGCATAGACGACGAGACGCCGCAACTTTGAGTAGCGCGGGTGCTCCAATCAGAGCCGCACGGCGCAAGCCTGCGGGCATGTATTACGAGGTTCGTGTTGAATCATGGAGGCAGTCTACTGTTTGCCACCAGGCTCGCGCCAGGTGCTCTGATGTATCAAGATGAGATCGATCTCATTTTTCATATTCCATGTCGTAGCATATTCATGTCTGGCGCGTTCGAAGTGCTTACGGATATAGTCCTGCATCAGCCAATGGCACATCTGCGATTCCTGCACCGTCCTATCATCCCACCACGGCCCCAACCAAAGTCTATCCTGCCGTCCGTGAATCATAAGTTTAGTATGATAGAAATCGACAAGATGTCTAAGAGCGGGCGATGTGTTTTGACATTGCAAATCCCATTCATCCAAATACGGCAATAAATCGTCCTCAGCCTGAGCGATGGCGCTTATCGCATCACCGATTTTTAGATTTGATGGATAATAGCTTATAGTCCAACGCCACCATTCAATAAGAAAAGTACGAACAGCTAGCAATTCCTTGTTAGGCCAAGATAGCCAGTGAGAATGCCGTAAGGTGCTAAGGTAAATTTCTGTCATATCATTATTGTAGAGTTCGTCTGGCAAGAGTTCAAAAAAGCGGGGCAGGAAATGCTTCCAATCTGTAATACTACCGTGAGTTCCGACCGCAACAGAAGCGAATACATGTATTGTATTTGCATCGAGTAAACGAAGCGGTTTAGCAAAAAGTGCTTCCAACTCCTGCTCATTAACGCAGTTACCACAAATACCAATTGATGTCGGCTGGGCTTTATACGATGCAAAAGCCGCGTATAGAGTTTTAATACTACCGGCAAACTCGCTGGACCAAGGATGATTAGTACCCATTTGTATTACCGAAAATCAGAACTCGTGATGCTCGTTGAACAGATAGTGTTGCGGCAACTCTTAAAGAAAACGCAATCCCGCCGACAGCAATCCATAATAAGAATGAAATCACTTAATTTCAAGAGTACTTCATTTCTAGGCATTATTTAGATGTATGTTTTCGCAGCTTCTTCCTTAAAAACCTCATCTTTGCCTGCAAGCGTCCGAACCTCATGAGCCGATATACATCCTATGATGACAGGGTCTCAGGCTTTACCTTCCGTGTTCGCCCATTTGGATCAGCACGCCAACCCGGCTGTGGACATGGCTCTATGGCAAGCACTGCCCCATCTGTCCGCGCCGGCTGACGAAGCGGCGATTGATCTATTGGTGAAGCGGATGCGAAAGCCGGTGGTCGTGTCTTTAATCGGGCACTTCACCCACATGGAACATCGCTTGCAATCACTTCTACTAAATCGTGTGCATGATCTAACGCCAGCTATCCGTCAGGCGATGGGGTCCGCTGATATAAATCAACGTCTCGGCGCTATCGAGATCATTCGGCAAAGCCAGGACTTTTCGCTCGCCTATTTGCTCGGTGAAGCCATTCGCGCCCGATGCGAACAAACGCACAAGTTAGCGGCTCTTTCTCTTTATGAGATGACCGCTAGATGGCTTGATGTAGCTACTCACCCGGAGTCGCTCAACGATTCAAGTCATCGCACACGATGTCAGCAGGCGTTGTGTGAAGGTCTGCGCACAGCCCTGAACCGCTGGGACCATCATCGACAACGAAACGTACTCGAAGCAGCTCTATGGATGGGTGACGCTCTTAAAGATGATATCGCTTCGCTGGCATCAGACCCACGCCATCCGGTCTTGCATGCGATGCGGGGCATTCTAAAAACTTCGACCGACACACGCTTAGCTGGTTTTGCCCTACAGGCACTAGCCGTGACGCCGCTCAAAGACGCAGCTGTCACCTCCATTTCGCAGGCCAATGACCCAACATTTGCAGCAGCGATTTTGGATAACACCTGGCGGCTGGCAGACCCACGTATTCAGCGGGCTTTTCGAAAAGTAAATCTGACACCCTGGCTAATGGGCGCGGCGCCTTTGTTGGATAGTTTGGACGAATCGCAATTGACGAATTTCGTGCGTCGTCTCAAGGATTCTGGCGGCACAGGCCAGGACAAGTTCGATCACCTGCGACTTTTGCTAGCTAGCGATTCTGATGTCGTGCGCGAAGCGGCGATCTGGGAAATAATTTCGGATCAAAGTGATAAAGCGACTTCTCTTCTTGAAACCATGACGAGCAGACGGCGTGACCGGGTGGCTAGCTTAGCCCTGCGAGAATTACAACGTCGAGACCCGGAGTTCAAGGTTCAAACTGCTATAGTAGGTCAAACAGGAGGGGAAGCCGGGCACGAGCGAGATCGAGTGCAAGCCGCGTGGCATCAATTAGCCCAGGATTTGGATGCGGGTATTGAGTCAATGCGCGTGTGCCATGGCGCACACAAGTCTACGGTGTTCATGTTCTTGCGGGCTAAGAGTGCGTCAAGTCGCACACCGGACCGTGTCAAATTATTGCAAGTTGTTCTGGCGCTCGATCTTATCCCAGATATGCAGGAGCAGGTTTACAGTTTGTCGTATGATCCAGATGTTTTTGTAAGAGCCAGTGCGATAAGTATGTTGCCTTGGCTACCGGGCGTTATTTCGGAGCGCATTCTGCGGGCCGCGCTAAACGATCCTGATGATCGCGTGGTAGCCAATGCGATCGAAGCGCTGGAAGAGTTAGGTGCGTTGGGATTGGAATTAGAAAATCAGACAGAAGAAAAACTGTCCTCGCCGAGTGCGCGGGTGCGGGCCAATGCCATCAAGTCGTTGATACGCTCAGAAAATAAACAAGCCGCCGAGTCGCTTTTGGAGATGTTGAGTCATCCGTCTCAGGCTTATCGTCTCAGCGCGCTGTGGGTGGTGGAGCGTTCTAATCTTCGCTCGATTCTAAATGATGTCGTGCACATGTCACAAAATGATCCCGATGATCGTGTGCGACGACGGGCACAAAGATTACTGCGCGGATGGGGCGGAGCGTTTGCTGATAGCGACGACATGTTTTCTTTGGAACACTTATTTGCGTCACACGCGGGGGGTGAAAGTTGAACGACTCAATACCATTTGATGGCCGAATACTCAGTCCGGTTCAGCAGGCGGTAAAAGACCATTTTCGTGACGGTGGCTCTTGGGTGGCGATCTTGGTCGTCCTGGGGATTTTAGCGGCGGTGATTTGCGCCATTACTATCGTGAACCACTATCAACAGCGAAAGCATATTCTCAAGCCATTAGCCAGCGATCCTCAAAAACTGTTCGAAGGGCTGACGCACGGTTTAGCATTGCCACCGTCACAGGCTACCTTGCTCACGGAAATTGTCCGTGATTTGAAGCTGGCTCATCCTACCGTGTTGCTGATGAGTTGTAGCTTCTATGACGCCTCAATGTCTCGTTGGGTTCGACAAGCCCGCTTGTCGTCGGAGAAGTTATCAACGACGCAGCAATCACTAATGAACCTCAGAAACCGTTTGTTTCCCAACGCCTAAGACTGGGACGATGCATGGCTGCGCTCGCCTCCGTGCTAGCGCCGCCCGCACCAATACGCCCATTCAAGGAGATTGTGTAAACGGTTCAATGTCCTTTTTGAAGCTTCACTGAATGCCAGGCAATTAAATAACCCTTACTATTTAGAAAATGCGATCCAGCTCATCGACAAATCGATTAAAGCCGCTCGAATTATTCCTGTTTTGGTCGATCAGGAGCTGGCCGGTGGCCGCTTCTACTCCAGCGAAGACGGCCTGGACGTTTCGAGCGTTACAGGAACTGCCGTAAAGCGTTGTTGCTCCGAGGCTTACGACGATGGTTCGCCATACATTTTTTTTCCAATTAGTACGCATGATATTGTTTCCTATGTTTTCCATGTTGCCCATTTCAACATTCTCATTTCCGCAGTATCGGATGGAGTGATAAAAAATCTTCAGACGATTTGGAAAGATATTTACCTATTTTAACATCGTGAAGTTTCGTCCTGGGGTATGAGTTGGTGCTGACAGTATTGGAAAAGGGGCTGAAGTTGTATTATTGACAATATCAATAACAGTTCGTAACCTCTTGCCGAGCCGAGTGGTCCTTGACCAGAGATTGAGGATTGTTTTGGCTAATCCGTTGTTGACTGGCATCAATGGGGTGAATGGGTTTGATTTTTGGCTCATAGTGGACGTGGCTCCTCGCGGCGCGGCGTTCAGGCCTCCGATGTGGTACTGCAGCCGCGAACCCTTCGGAATGCGGCGTTCTATACATAGCGACATGCGGATTTGCGATGCCGAATGTTGATGGCCTTGACCTTGATTTTAGGTTCAAGCTGCCCGGTGGTGTAATGGTAACACACCAGGTTTTGGTCCTGGCGTTCCAGGTTCGAGCCCTGGCCGGGTAATTTCTTTCGCGGTTTACTCAATACAGAGTGCCGCATGGATGACAGTAGCTTGAGCGATACGGCGGCGATTATTCTGGCGGCGGGTAAAAGCACCCGGATGAATAGTGACCGTCCTAAGGTGTTGCACGAGATTTGCGGACGACCGATGCTCGGCTTCGTCCTGAGTGCCTGCCGGATGGCAGGTGTTGATAAGATTGTAGTTATCGTTGGTCATGGCAAAGAAGAAGTCATGGCTGCTTTTTCCGATGATAGCGATCTTGTCTGGGTGGAGCAGACAGAGCAGCGGGGTACTGGTCACGCGGTTTTGTGTGCCCAGGAGTCGCTGAAAGATTTCGACGGTAGTGTGCTGGTTATTGCTGGCGACATGCCGTTGATTAGGCGACCGGCTTTGTCGGAGTTGTTGCATGCTCGCGAGGCGTCGAATGATGCCGCGACGATAGCGACAACGATGATTGACGACCCGACGGGTTATGGCCGAATTGTTCGTGATGAGGATGGTCAGCTCGAGGCCATCGTAGAGCAGCGAGATTGTACGGAAGCGCAGCAAGAGATTCGGGAAGTGAACCCGAGTTATTATTGCTTTGATGCGCGAAAGATGTTTGAAACGCTTGGTAACGTGCAGGTAAATCCTAACTCCGGTGAGCTTTATGTCACTGATGTTGTGAAGGTGATGCGCGAGAACGGGCTGAGTGTTTCGGCGACGGTATCGATAAACGCGGAAGACGCGACGGGTGTTAATTCCCGATTGGACCTGGCGAAAGTCGGTCGGTTGATGCAGGATCGCATACAGTTGGTAGCCATGAAAGATGGCGTGACGATTGTTGACCCTGATACGACCTGGATCGAGGCGGACGTGACCTTGGGCAAAGATACGGTGATTTATCCGTTTTCTGTGATCGGGGTTGGGGCTGTGGTTGGTCGGGACTGTCGTGTAGGTCCGTTTGCTAATGTGAAAAAAGGTTCGACGGTCCCAGATGGTGGCGTCGTTGGGCCGGTTAATGATACGGGAGTGATGGCAACATGATGACGTCGAGCAGTCGACGAACTCGAAGCGGTAACACTGACGGTCTGGCGATCTTCGGTGGTACGGCTAGTGATGCGCTGGCGGATAAGATATGCGCTTATCTTGATACGCCCCGTGCCCATGCCGTGATTAGCAAGTTTCCTGATGGTGAGACGCTGGTCAAAGTCGACGACGATGTGCGTGGGACGGATTGCTTTATTGTTCAATCGACGTGTCCTCCGGTCAACGACAATCTGATGGAACTGCTGATTAT
This sequence comes from Planctomycetota bacterium, assembly GCA_024280855.1. Lineage (GTDB taxonomy): Bacteria > Planctomycetota > Phycisphaerae > UBA1845 > UBA1845 > JAJRPG01. Next base: position 27,196 of record JAJRPG010000051.1, read on the forward strand.
GATTGACTGCCTGCGCCGTGCGAGTGCCAGGCGGATTACAGCGGTCATCCCTTATTATGGTTATGCCAGACAAGATCGTAAGTCTGAGGGGCGCACGCCGATTACGGCCAAGATGGTGGCCAATATGATTACGACCGCCGGGGCTGATCGCGTGTTGACGATGAATCTTCACGCTGACCAGATTCAGGGCTTTTTTGATATTCCAGTAGATCACTTGACGGCTGCCCCTGTTTTGGCGGCGCATTTTTTGACTCGTGATTTACATGATGCCGTGTTTGTGTCACCGGATGTTGGCAACATTAAGTTTGGTAGTGAATTCGCCTCGCGTATTGGTGGCGAGTTAGCCGTGGTGCACAAGCGTCGCTTGTCTGGTGACAAGACTGTGGCAGTCAGTATTATTGGTGATGTGAAGGGCAAGCGCGTGATGATGTTTGACGACATGATTACGACGGCTGGGACAGTTAGTGAGGCGGCAAGGCTGGTGCGTGAGCATGGGGCTGAGGCGGTTTATGTAGCTGCGACGCATGGCGTTTTTGCTGGTCCTGCGGTGGAGCGATTGCTGGCGGCTGAGATGGATGAGATTGTGGTGACGGATACGATTCCGACCAGTCCGACGGTAGCATCGAGTTTGAAAAATTTGACGGTTCTTTCGGTTTCGGATCTGGTTGGTGAAGCGATTAAGCGAATCCATGAACATCGGTCGGTGAGCGAGCTTTTTAAGAAGTAGCTACTGGTCGCAAAGATGAATGCACAGAGCAATAAGGCTCTATATTTGATGAATGCAGCAAGGCAATAAGAGCCGGCGTGCTATAGAAAAAGAGGAATGAGGATCGGTATGCAAGCAGAGAAGTTAAAAGCAGTCCCCCGTACTGAGATGGGCACCAGGGTGTCGCGTAAGCTTCGGGCGGAGGGTCAGATTCCAGCCATTATTTACGGACATGGCGAGACGCCGGAAGCGGTGGCTGTGGGCGCTCGTGAATTGGCGATGGTGCTTGCACACGGCGCACGCATGGTTGAAGTTGATGTGAATGGAAATACGAAGCCTCATTTGATTAAATCTGTTCAGTACGATCATTTGGATCAGTATCCCATACACTTGGATTTGACTCGTGTTGATTTGAATGAGCGGGTAACGGTTTCGGTTTCTATTGAGTTAAAGGGTACGCCAAAGGGTATTAGCGATGGCGGTGTTCTTGAGCAGATTATGAATGAGATCGAAGTCGATTGTCTGGTGACTGAGATTCCTGGCACGCTTCATCCTTTCGTGACTGAATTGGGTATTGGCGATGCCTTGTTGGTGAAAGATTTAGGATTGCCTGCCGGCGTGAATGTGACGCCAGGGCCTGAAGATAAAGTCGCTTTGGTTCGTGAGGCTGAAGAAGAAGTAGAAGCTGATGCAGACGGCGAAGAAGCGGCTGAGATGCCAGAGGTTATTGGCCGGGTGCGTAGTGACGAGCCAGAAGAAGATAAGAAGAAGTAGTTTGAATCGATTGTTGGTGGGGCGTGAGTCGTGAAGCTGGTTGTCGGTTTGGGCAATCCTGGCAAACGTTACGATGGCACGCGCCATAACGTCGGTTTTGATGTCGTAGACGTGCTGGCTTCTCGCTGGCAGGCTTCGATGTTGACAGAAAAATTTCACGCGTGGTTTGGCGATGCGGTTTGTGGTGATGAGCGTGTTGTGTTGCTCAAGCCGACCACGTGGATGAATCGTTCCGGGCAGGCAGTAGCTGCGGCGGGTCGGTTTTATAAGCTTGAGATGGCAGACGTTTTGATAGTGGCGGACGATTTGGCTTTGCCACTCGGACGCATTCGGTTTCGGTCGAAAGGATCAGCCGGGAGTCATAACGGTTTGCAGGATGTGATAGATCGGCTTGGCGGAAACGATTTTAGTCGTCTTCGCGTTGGTATTGATAAGCCGATCGGTGTGCCTTCGGTGTTTGTGTTGAGTCGCTTCACTGAGGCTGAGGAAATGGAAATGGCGGCGTCGCGTAAACGTGCGGCGGACGCGGTAGAGCATTGGATTTGTAACGGCCCTGAGTCGACCATGAATCGGTATAATAGCGACCCCGTGGAACCTTAATGGTACTGATGGGTTAGTTGGAAACGATTTTTGGTTGAGTTGACAGGGTGCAGGAGATCAAAAGCATTGAACCAGTATGAAGCTATGTTTCTGTTCGATCCGACGTTTGGCGCGTCGATGGAGCAGTGCGAAGGAGAGGTCCGGCGCCTGATGGAACGGGCTGAGGCGGAGCTGCTATTCTGCAAGAAGTGGGATGAGCGGCGGTTGGCTTACCGGGTGGATGGACGTAAGCGTGGTGTGTATGTGTTGACTTACTTCAAGGCTAACCCCGAGAAGATTGGCGGCATTGAACGCGACACCAAGCTTAGCGAAGATATTCTTCGCATTTTAATCCTCCGGGCGGATGGTGTGTCGGCTGAACGGATGGAGCTTTGGGGTGCTGCGCATGGCGAGAGCCGTGACGGCGATCCAAGTGATCCGAGTCGTGATCGTGATGACAGAAAGCCTTCGGCTTCGAAAGATGATGGCAAGGATAAAGAAGCCGTCGGAGCTGATGCCGGGGCAGACAAAGCTAATGCTGACGCGGCTAAGGCTTAGTTAGCTTTTTGTGTGTCACTTGCGTGTCGTGCTGTAGTGTGTTGACTTAGACTTTTGTGAAAGTCGAGGGTGTGTGATGAGCAGCTATAATCGAATTGTTCTCGTGGGCAACCTGACACGTGATCCGCAATTGAGTTACACGGCGTCAAATACGGCGATATGTAAATTCAGTTTAGCCACGAACCGCAAATGGCGCGATAAAGAAGGCAATGAACGCGATGATACGTGTTTCATTGACTGTACTTTGTTTGGTCGTGGCGGCGAGACGTTTAACCAATATATGGGCAAAGGGCGACAAGTTCTCGTTGAGGGGCGTTTGAGTCTTAATCAATGGACAACTCCCGAAGGCGACAAGCGCAGCAAGCATGAAGTGCTTGTAGAGAACTTCACTTTCTTAGGCGGTGGCGGCGGTGGTCAAGCTCAAGGTGGTGGTGGCGAATCTCGTAATGAGTCTCGCGGTCCTGCGCCGGTGGCTTCTGGTGCGGTAGGTGGGTTTGACGGTCCGCCTGCTCCTACGGATGAAGATATTCCGTTTTAGTATGAATTTTCCAGGCTAATGCCCGCGTGATGTGGGCGGCTGGGTTTGATGATAATGAAGGCCGTTATTAGGCGGCGTAGGCGCGAAAGAGGTTGGTATCAAGCTATGAAATTACTGCTTTGCAAAACTATCGACAAACTGGGTATTGTCGGTGATGTCGTTAATGTGGCCGCTGGTTATGGTCGTAACTATTTGGTTCCTTACGGTTTGGCGACGACGCCTACTGAGGGGAATATGCGTCGTTTAGCTGAGGCTCGTCGCGTCGCAGAAATTGAACGTTCCAAGGCGCGTGCTGAGTTGGAAGCCTTGGCTGCCCGCATGACGGATGTTGAGGTTACGATTCGCGCTAAGGCTAATGAAGACGGCGTGTTGTACGGTTCGGTTAGCGCTCGCGACATTGCGGATGCGTTAGCTGAGGACCAGCTTTTCCTCAAGACGGAACAGATTTTGCTTGATCATCCTATTCGACATTTGGATAATGTGATGGTTGATGTGCGCCTAGCCCAAGACCTTCGAACGCAGGTTAAGGTTTGGGTGGTGCGCGATAAGGTAGATGAAGAAGGCGCGGAAGGCGAAGAGGGCGAAGAAAAATCGGCTGAAGAAGTCGAGGCTGGCACGGAGGCTAGCGGTGATGGTGACAGCACCGACGCATAAGCCAGAAGGACGCTCCGGGGTGACGGAGCGCGTACCCCCACAAGATATTGACGCCGAAGCTGCGCTGCTTGGCTCTATGATGATGAGTCGGGACGCCATTGGCGATGTCATCCCGATCATTGGTCGGCCTGACAGCGAGTGGTTTTACGTCCCTGCGCATCAGCAACTCTTTGAAGTTCTTATCGATTTATATGACGATCCTACCAAGGCGATCGACCTGATTATCGTTACGGACGAACTCCGTCGGCGTGACATGTTAGAGTTGGTGGGCGGTCAGGAATATATGGTCCGGTTAGCTGAGAGTTTTGGCGACTGGGCGAATGCTGAGCATTACGCGCGGATTGTTCGTGATAAGGGCATGCTGCGGTCGTTGATTCGATGCGCGTCTGAAATTACGGATCAAGCCTATGCGGGCATGGAAGAGGCTCGCGAAATTCTCGACAAATCTGAGCAGCGCATTTTTGAAGTGACTGAAAGGCGGGTCAGCGGTCAGACAGTAGCTATCCGCGATGCGGTGGCGAAGTTGGCGCAGCAGTTGGAAGAGGGTTCGGATTCTATATGTACGGGTTTGCCTTCGGGGTTTAACAAGCTTGATGAATTGACGACCGGTTTTCATGGCGGTGAGTTGATTATTGTCGCGGCTCGACCTTCTATGGGTAAGACGGCGTGGGGTCTGAACGTGGCGGAGCACTTAGCGATGGTTGAGAAGAAGAGTGTCGCGTTTTTCTCTATGGAGATGGGTTGCGACCAGATAGCTCAACGTTTGATGTGTTCGCACGCGGGGATTGATGCGCAGCGATTGCGTCGTCGTATGCTTAATGATGATGAAATGTTTCGGGTGGTGAATGCGCGAGAGGATTTTCGTGAGGCGAAATTCTATGTGGATGATACGCCTGGAACGACGGCAATGGAGCTTCGGGCTTCTGCTCGGCGTATGCGGAATAAGTATGGGATTGAGATTGTGTTCGTTGATTACTTGCAACTGATGCATAATCCTGGATCGAATAATCGTCAGGAAGAGATTTCGACGATTAGCCGCTCGTTGAAGAGTTTGGGCCGAGAGCTTGGTATTCCCATTGTCGCCATGGCCCAGTTGAACCGAATGTCGGAAGGTCGTCAGGATAAGCGGCCTATCATGAGTGACTTGCGGGAGTCGGGTGCGATTGAGCAGGATGCGGATGTGATTTTGCTGATTCACCGTGAAGAGTATTACAGCCCGGAAGATGAATCCGTTCACGGGTTAGCGGAGCTAATTTTAGCGAAGCAGCGAAACGGGCCTACTGGCAGCATCCAATTGCAATTTAATAAAAAGCTGACACGGTTCTCAAATTATTCGATGCAGGAAGTTCCATTCTCAGCCGGGCAGATCGATCATGGTAATGCGCCCTTTTAGTCGTGGCTGGATAGGGTTACGCTTGCCTGTGAATTTTAGTTGGGGTCTCGATGGTCATGCAAGGCTGTTGGTGGGCTTTGCTCTGGCTTGAATCTGGCGTTAAGATTCGCCGGTCGTTTGAGTAGTGTTAGACCACGGTGATGACGAACGTTGCATACTTTCCAAAAAAATATAACGATGACGAAGTTTTTTTCAGCGGTCGAGCCGTTTGGTTTTATCTATGCGGTGTTGGTGGGGATGGTTCTGTCGTTTGGGCATGTAGCCAGTGCTAACCAATCTCAGCAAGTAGGCGCTATTTCAGGTGTCGAGTTTCGTGGTTTATCTGCGACGTCTAACACGTTAGCTGTACAACTTGCGGGGCTTGGTGTGGGTGACTTAGCTACTGAGGCTACGCTGGTCGCAGCGGTTAATAGGCTTAAACATTCCGGTCGATTTATATCCGTTACGCACCAGCTTGAAACTCAGGATGATGGCGGGGTGCTGGTCATTATTGAAGTTGTCGAAAAGCGGGTTGTGACGGCGATTCGGTTTGAAGGACAGGCTAAGCTTAGTGATGGTCAGTTGCAAAACGAACTGACGTTTAAGGTGGGAGACGATCTGGATTGGTTTGCGATCCGAGAAGGTCGAGAAGCCATCGTTGCGCGGTATCGAGACCTTGGTTATGGCGATGTAGCTGTGACGTTTGCCCGGGCTGAGATTGGGCGAGCCGGTGAGGTTGTGTATGTCATTCAAGAGGGCATTCGCGTCGTGATCCGCGAAGTTGCCTATGAAGGCAATACGGCTTTCGATGTTGGGCAGTTAAAGAAGAAAGTTGAATCGAAGACGGCTTGGTGGATCATCCGCACAGGTGCGCTTGATCCGTCGCGGGTTGATGCTGATGTCGTGAACTTACGACGATTTTACAGAGACGAAGGATTTTTTGATGCGCAGGTTACGTTTCGTATTGACGTGCGTGAGGACAAGAACATTCGCCTTGTTTTCGTGGTCGAAGAAGGCGCACGGTATACGATCGAGCAGATTCAGTTCATGGGGCTGACGGTTTTTTCTCAAGACGAATTGTCAGCGGAGATGGCTTCGCGGGTGTCGGAAATCGCGCGGCGACCCAGGATCGAAGCCGACGCTCGATTGATTCGAGAAAAGTATGGCACGATTGGCTATATTCACGCGGCTGTGCGGGTGACGCGGGTTTTTTCTGACGATCCGGGTCTGGTTCGCGTGACGTATCATGTTGAAGAAGGCGAGCAGTTTCGCGTGGGTAGGATCGCGGTTCGAGGTAATGCGCGGACGAAGGATAAAGTCGTTCGACGCGCGTTGGATTTATATCCGCCTGGCGATTTGCTTGATCTATCCGCGGCTCGAAACGCGGAAAAGCAGTTAATGCAGTCTCGTATTTTTAGTTCCGCCCGCGTTTATCCGGTAGGAGATCTGCCCGGCGTTCGTGACGTGGTGATGGACGTTCAAGAGGCTGAGCGATTGGGCGATTTTATTTTTGGTGTGGGTGTGACGAGTAACAGCGGTTTGGTTGGTACGGTTACGTTGGACTTGCGAAACTTTGATTTATACGATCCGCCGACGAGTTGGGAGGAGCTTTACAAATTTAAGTCTTTCTTTGGCGCTGGTCAGCGGATGCGTATAGAGTTGCAGCCTGGTACTAATGTCAGCCGGTTTCGCATAGATTTTACAGAGCCTTATTTGTTCGATAAGCCGGTTCGATTTGATTATAGCGCTTATCTGTTTAGTCGTGGCCGCGAGGGTTATGGCGAAAGGCGCATTGGTTCGACGGTCAGTTTTGGGAAGCGATTTGATCGCGGACAATTACGTGGTTGGACGAGTGAGTTAGCTTTCCGCGTGGAAGATGTTCGTCTGGATCAATTTGAGGTGTTCACTGCCCGTGCGATTCGGGAAGATCAAGGTTCTAATTTGATTACGAGCCTTAAAGGTTCGCTGGTTAGAGATCGGACGGATAATCGTTTTAAGCCTAGTAGTGGTGATCGCTTGCGTCTTTCGCTTGAGCAGTTCGGCATTTTGGGCGGGGATCATAATTTCGCCAAAATGATAGCGAGCTATCGTTGGTATAAGACGCTTCACACGGATTCACGCGAGCGGAAGCATGTGTTACAGCTTCGATCAGAAGGCGGCGCGATTATTGGTGACGCGCCGGTGTTCGAGCGATTTTTTACGGGTGGTACTGGCTCGGTTCGTGGATTCAATTTTCGTGGCATTGGTCCGCATGAGGGCATTGATCGTAATAATGTTGGCGGTGATTTTCTAGTGTTGTTAGGGGCGGAGTATAGTTATCCGTTGTTTGGCGACAATGTGAGAGGTCATGTGTTTTTGGATAGTGGCACGGTGGATACTGATGTTTATCGAGCGGCTGTTGGTTTTGGCGTTCGGTTGACGCTGGATGTTTTTGGCCCGGTTCCGCTGGAGTTTAATATCGCGGTTCCCATGTTAAGCGATGCCGATGACGACGTTCAAGTATTTAGTTTTGTGGTGGGCGGGCTGTTCTAGAGCTATCGCTCGAAGATTGGGATTACGAAGCAAACCTTCTAAGCAAGTGAGACAATGATGATATTGCGTAAAACATTTTTACATATGGTGCTGGCGTCTTTGGTATTGCAGTCTGTTTCGTGGGGGGCTACGTCGGTGGCGGTGGTGAATATCCCGGACGTGTCAGAGAGGTACAATCGTCGCGCGGACCTTGAGGCGCAGTTTGAGTTGATTCGTGAAGGCTTGAACAAAAAGCGTGATGAATTGCGCGATAAAATTACGCGTGCTGGTCGATCGTTGCAGGAAGAACTCAAGCCCGGTACGTCAGAGTTTCAGGCTCGTCAGAAAGAGTTGGCTATGCTGGAGGCTGAGCTTCAGTATTTTGTGGAATCGGAAGGACGTCGGATCGAGCGCGAGCTAGCTGGTTCGTTGAAACTTATATTCGATGATATACAGGTCGCGGTCAGTGAGATAGCCAAGCAGCGTAATATTGAAATCGTGCTAGCGGCGGATCAATTGCCAGTGAGTGCGCCGGAAAACACGTCTCAAGTTAGGCAGCAGATTGTGTTGCAGAAGGTTGTTTACTGGCATCCCAACGTGGATATCACCGACGATGTCGTGAATCATCTTAATGCACGATATGACGCTGCGAAAAAGGGGTCGAAATAGGCTGTTATGTAGAGTAGTCATTCTCTCGGAGCGGGTGTCGACTGTTATGACTCCGCGCGGGCTAAAGCCACGCGGATTGGGGTGTGGATAGGACCGTCTTCCGGCTTATTTTCGTCATTTATTGATTCACGTTGAAAATAGCGAAGTATTCCCTCATAATACGCCAACTGTATCGCACGGGCCTGTGGTCGCGGTAAGCGATTCGGTCGATCGACGAGGGATTTTGTTGCAGCATCAACGAACGATTAGCCAAGATGTTTTGTTATCCGGGCGAGGCCTGTTCACGGGCGACCCGGTTTCGGTTCGGCTGCGCCCTGGTGAACCGCATACGGGGATATGGTTTGTGCGTACCGATCAGTCCCCGCCAATGCGGATAGCGGCTAAGGTAGAAAATGTTATCAAGCGTGCGCGTCGAACCGTGATAGAAAGCGGGGCTGTGGCAATTGAAACGGTGGAGCATTTTCTGGGGGCGCTGTCGGGTCTTGGTATTGATAATGCGCTCATCGAAATTGACGCCCATGAATTGCCTGGCGTGGATGGTAGCTGCATGCCGTTCGTGGAGTCTATTAAAGAGGCTGGATTGCAGCAGCAAGATGCGTTTCGTGATCCTTGTGTCATCAGTGAGCCTGTGCGGGTGGTTGACGGAGATGCGGAGTTGGTTGCGTTGCCGCTATTGGATGGCGATGCCGAGTTATTGCATATTGCGTATGAGCTAGATTATGGCGATGGGAATCCGATTGGGGCGCAAAGCTATCGCGTATCGGTGACGCCGGAGCGTTTTATTGCTGACATCGCGCCGGCACGAACCTTTGTGCTGAAATCTGAAGCGGATCAATTACATTCGGCTGGATTGGGTGTTCACCTTTCGTATCAAGACATTTTGGTTTTTGGCGATGATGGCCCGATTGATAATCCGCTTCGTTATACGAATGAATGTGTGCGACACAAAATTTTAGACCTTATCGGCGATTTGTCGTTGTTGGGTCGGCCAATTGTCGGTCGTGTGCTAGCTAGGAAAAGTGGGCACGCACTAAATCATCAATTGGTTCGAGCTATTATCGCGCAGAGCGATGCCGTTAAGTCCCGCGATGGTGAGGGGCGTCAATCCGTTATTGATGTTCATCAAATACAACGAATTTTACCTCATCGATATCCGTTCCTCATGGTCGATCGGATCATTGAAATTCAGGGGCTTACGAAGGTGGTTGGGGTGAAGAATGTGACGTCTAATGAGCCTTTTTTTCAGGGGCATTATCCCGGCGACCCGATTATGCCTGGCGTGTTGATTGTGGAGGCGTTGGCTCAGGTTGGGGGTATTCTGCTGAGTCAGGCATTGGAGCATAAGGGTAAGGTAGCTGTGTTGTTGGGGTTGGATAAGGTAAAGTTTCGTCGTCCGGTTCGTCCTGGCGATCAGTTGATTTTGGAAGTTGAAGCTATTCGTGTGCGACCGACGTCGGGGCATGTGAAGGGGCGTGCCCTGGTGAATGGTGAAATCGCGGCGGAAGCGGAAATTAAATTTATGCTAGCTGATTCGGGCAAGCGATATAATTAGCGGAGAAGTGTAACTCGTGAGTGTTCATCCTCAAGCTGTGATAGAATCGGGCGCGAAGCTCGGACGAGATGTGATTGTTGGCCCGTTGGCATATATCGGCCCGCATGTGGTGATTGGTGACGGTTGTCATATTCATCATCACGCGACGGTCGAAGGCCATACGACGCTTGGCGAAAACTGCGAAGTGTTTCCGCAGGCGGTCCTTGGCGCACCGCCTCAAGATGTTAAGTATGAAGGTGAGCCTACGACGCTTGAAATTGGCTCGAATAATGTATTTAGAGAAATGGTCACCTGTCATCCGGGCACCGCGAATGGCGGCGGGGTGACTAAAATTGGTAGCCATAATCTCTTTCTCGTTGGTGCGCACATCGCGCACGACTGCACGATTGGTAGCCATTGCATTTTCGCTAACTACGTTCAGTTCGCGGGTCATGTTCATGTGGAAGACTATGTGAACATGGGTGGTCATAGTGCGGTCCATCATTTTGTGACAGTTGGTAGGCACGCATTTGTTGGCGGCATGACGCGCGTGCCTGCGGATGTGCCTCCGTTTATGATCGTTGTGGCTGCGCGGGGGACACGGTCGGAAATTCGCATGGTTAATGGGGTTGGTCTTGAGCGGTGCGGGTTTAGCCATGAAGATGTGGGGGCGCTTAAAGCGGCGTACTTAAAAATATTCTCACGACGCGCGAGGCTTACAAAAACTTCGATTCGTGACCGTGTTGAGGTGATGCTTGAAACGTCTGATTTGAATGAACACGTTAAATATCTGTGCGATTCGCTGATGCGTTCATTTGCACATGGTAGGCATGGCCGATACTTGGAGTCGCTGCGAAAAGACCCGGTGCGTCGCTCATCCTGGAAGCTGAGTCGAGAGGATAAACAGTCTGGCTCTGGTGAAGGCCTGACGGTTGATGTTGTGGGCGATGGCCAAGTGACCAAAGTTAGTACTGGGAAACGCGATCAAGGTGATGTGTTGCAACTGACGGCGAAGGCGGCGACTGGCTGGTCTTTTAGCGGTTGGAATGGCAATCTTTCCGGTGATACCAATCCTGTAGATGTCGTGTTGGACGGTCCTAAGCGGGTGACCGCTACGTTTACTAAACATGTCTGAGTGGAAATTATGAAGCAATTATCTGGCAAGCCCTTGCGGGTGGCTGTTATTGGTGCGGGTCATATGGGCCGTCATCATGCGCGTATTTATGGTGAATTAGATAGCTGCGAACTCGTGGCTATTGTAGATAAAGATATTGAGCGGGCGAAGAAGTTTGTCGAGCAGTACGGAGGCAAGGCTTACGAGAGCGTGGCTGATATTGTTGGTCTTGTAGATGCCGTGACAGTGGCAGTTCCGACGGTCTATCACGCGGATGTAGCTATTGAGCTTATGTCTCATGGTGTGAATGTATTAGTAGAAAAGCCGCTCGCGCCGGATACGACAACCGCCAAGCAAATTGTTGATGCGGCTCACAAGTATGATTGCCTGTTGCAGGTTGGCCATTCGGAGCGGTTTAATCCGGTGGTGCAAGCTATGCTGCGGATGAAAATTAAGCCGAAGTTTATCGAGACCGATCGTATTAGCCCATTTACTTTTCGTAGCGCTGATATTGGTGTGGTGTTCGATATGATGATTCACGATATTGATATTGTGTTACATCTTTTGAATCAGCGTGAGTATACGGTGGATGCTGTGGGCGTAGCTGTGTTGGGCGATTGCGAAGACGTGGCGAATGCGCGTATCCGTTTTCCGGATGGAACGACGGTTACGATGACGGCGTCGAGATTGGCGTTAAAGACCGAGCGAAAAATTCGTATCTTTTCGCCGTCGGCGTATTTGTCAATGGATTATCATAAGAAGTCGGGTGTAGCTGTGAAGCTCGATGATAATTTGAATCTGATAAAACTCGCACGCGAACGAAACTTTGAAGATTTGTCGCAGATGGCGGATATGGATTTCGGGTCCATGATGCAGATAGAGCCATTGGAGATAGACGATGTGGAGCCGCTTAAGGCGGAACTCGAATCTTTTCTTACCTCCGTTCGTGACGGGGAAGACGCTGCGGTCAGCGCGGAAGATGGATACGCAGCTGTGGAGATGGCTGAGCGAATTACGAATGCGATTAAGGCGCAGAATTGGGCGCCAGCACTAACGTCTTAGGGAAAAATTTAGACTTGGACGTTTGGAAAGATAAAGACTATTATTCTCTCGCGATCACACCATCACGGTGTGAAGCTAGTGTGAAGCTGAAAAATTAAGCTTATTTCGACGGAGCAACGGACAACATGTCAGCAGCGAATAACATTGAAAAATTGGTCATCATCGGTTCAGGTCCAGCTGGTTGGACGGCGGCGTTATATGCGGCGCGAGCTAATCTTAGTCCGTTGGTTTATCCGGGAAGTGCGGTGAGCAAGGATTTGGTTCCGGGTGGGCAGTTAATGCTCACGACGGATGTCGAAAACTATCCAGGATTTCCAGAGGGTATCAATGGCCAGGAGATGATGGATCTGTTTTTCAAGCAGGCGATGCGGTTTGATACGCGCGTCGTGACAAATGAAGGCATTGCGACGGAAGTGTCGGCTGGTCTTTATAGCCAATTTCAGGGCGTTACATCAATTGATTTATCGAAGCGGCCTTTTGCGATTAAGGGTGATGGCGGCTTCGACTGTCTTGCTCAAAGTGTCATCATTTCGACAGGGGCTAAGGCGAATTGGTTGGGGTTGGAAAATGAGATGCGACTAGCCCAGACCGGTGGGGGCGTGAGTGCGTGTGCGGTTTGCGATGGTGCGTTGCCGGTGTTTCGTGATAAGGTGTTAGCTGTGGTTGGCGGCGGTGATTCAGCTGTCGAAGAAGCGACTTATCTCACAAAATTTGCGTCGAAAGTTTATATGATTCATCGGCGTGACAAACTTCGTGCTTCAAAAATCATGGCTGATCGGGCGTTGGAAAATCCTAAGCTTGAAGTCTTGTGGAACAAAGGCGTTGTTGATGTGATTGGCGATAAATCGATTTCAGCCGTGAAGTTAAAAGATACCGTGACGGGCGAAGAGTCTACCGTTGAGCTGAGCGGATTGTTCATGGCTATTGGTCATACGCCTTCGTCTGATTTTCTTGATGGACAGCTTGAACTCGATGCGAAGAAATATATTAAGCTAGCTGACCCCTATCGATCTACGACTAGCGTGGAAGGCATTTTCGCGGCGGGTGATTGTGTGGATAGTGTTTATCGTCAGGCGATTACAGCTGCGGGGATGGGATGTAAGGCGGCGATTGATGCGGAGCGGTGGTTGGCGGACCAAGGCATTGAGTAAAGATAAATTTCGACTACTAAGATTTAAGACCACGGGTAAGCTGGGGCTTACCCATGCCACCCGGCGTCTTACATGCTTTTTACTGGTTCGATTTCATATAGCGTGATGTATCGCTCGGCATTCGCTGGGTGATCGAAATCCTTTAATACATGCAAGCCATGAGGTAATAAACGTTCGAATAGTGAATGCGTAATTTCTTCAGCGAAGCCATAACTTTTTCTTAGTCGCAAAATTTCCGACCAGTTGACCAGGACATGGGTGTACGAATTTTCGCGCAGCCAATTGACGATGGCTTCGTCTGTATTGGTCAGGATTATTTTTGCGAAATCGCTCTGATTAAATACCACGCAATAATCGACTTCCCGACGAATGTAATACGCCTTGGCGTCACCGACCATGAGTATTTTAGCTGGGGTTGGTAAATCGTGGTTGATTGTTTTTAGATATTCAAAGCCGGGGAGTTGGCCATCATAGAAAATTGAAGGTGGTGCACCGTTTGGTCCTTCATTGGCTATCAATTTTCCACTGAAATAGCCGCTGAACACGCAGCCCAGAGTCAACATGGTGAATACGGCCGCTCGAACAGAAATGGATTTTGTTTCTTTGAGTATGCTTCCGGTGAGTAGCGTTAATGGGATTAGCAGCACGACCGCAAAACGCGCGTAAAGGTGGGTGGCGAACAGCCACACGGTTAGTTGCGCCGCTAATAGAAAAAGTAAAAACGCATCTTCGCGTTGCCATCGACGTAGTGCCAGGCCTGCGACAGCTAGTATCATGATGGCAGGCCCGAAGCGATGTTTCTCATCTGCAATGACGCGATGCCATAAGGCTGAAAGCTTTGCGGAAACGGTTTGTTCATGTTGCTGAGGCTGATGACCTGCGTTCCATTTTTCATCAGCCGTATCTGACCATCCATCCGGCTGGGCGTGAAACGTGTTGTTCATAAGTGGAAAGACCGGGTTGCCGGTGGCTAAAGTATTTTTTATAAGCCAGGGGGAAAGGGTCAAGATGGTAGCCAATGAGAATACGCAGGCAAAACTTAGTCGGCGAACCATAGTTGTGAATGGCGTAACGAGTGCGGCCAAGCAAAGCGGCAGCGCGATCATTGGTCCTGCGGTGTATTTGCATCCGCACGCAAAGCCTGCGCATGCGCCAGCAAGCAGCCATAAACGCCATGGCTCTGTCGGGTGTTGATCGTGCGGACTATGTGGACGTATCGCGCGAAGTGTTAGGCCGGTCGCTACCATGCCAAAGAGTAGCAGTCCGCCTTCGTTGTAGGCTAACCCGCTTAAATAAGGTATCCATCCGCAGGTTCCTAGGGCGACGGCTGCGACTGCGCCTGCTCTGGATGACCAGTCTTTTCCTATTACCCAGGCGGCGAACACGCTTAGCCAAAGTAAAGCGGCGTGAATGAAATTAGCCGTGACGCCGACGTCAACATCTTCGCCAAGAAGCATCATGGCTGAGAGATATAGCATTTCGACATTGGCTGGGAAGTTGGCGTAGACATTGTGTGGGCGATAGGAGATAACGCCTTCCGCGAGGTATTCTTTAGGTAGTTGCAAATGATATTCAAGAACGTCATAGCCAAAGCCCTCTTCCTGCCAGATAAGGCCCGGTGCATTCGCCGCAGCTAGTAACGACATGATGGCGAAAGGGCAGGTGAGTAGTAGTAACGCGCCAATAAATCTAGCGCTAATGTCGGGCGATGGCGGTTGGTTTTTGACAGGCCCAGATACTAGCCATAATTGTCTTGCGCGCACGACGCCAGCAGTCGTGAGGAGAATATAAATGATTGTCCAGACAGGTTTATTGAGCAGGCTACACGCGCCGCTTAGTAAGATAGCCAATGATAACCCGCCCAGCCCGAATGAGGCTCCTAATAACAAGTGCCAACGTAGTGGCATATGTTCCAGTCGCGCGAGTCGCATCACCCACAGGCCTGCGAGCATAGGTGGGATGAGAATAATACCCGCAGATAATCCGTCGATAGCTAGGGATATTAAGGCGTAAGGAGAGGCGACACCTGTGCCGAATAATGTGATGGCTACGAATAAAATGGAAAACCGTAGTCGCCAGTTAGGCGTTATCGCAACGCCCGGATGATGAATTCGCTGCTGATGACGTCTGCTCACGGCGGTAGCTATCCTTTGCGTCCGTATAGCACTTCTCTGGTTTTCATGAGGGCGATGAGTGCATGTTGGACGTGGTCGATGCGAAGTAGGTTAAGTGATGGCGACGTGCGAATGCCGCCAATGGCATCCTGGCGACTGCGAACAAAGTAAGCTTCGTCGTTGCGGAATTGTAGCTGCATGACAAAACGTACGGCTCGGCGCACGACTCTTTCGTAACGATTCACGCGGGCTTGGTCGCCTCGGCGATTGGCTAACGCGAGGGCATCGGCAAAACCTTCAAGGTAAGACGCCGTCGAGACGCCAACGCGATTGGTTTGATACGCTGCGATACCTCCCCAAAGCTCGGGCCAATCGCAGTTGTCACGGGTGAGTTGTTTACTGGCCAGCCAATCAGTCAACTCGAATACATAGTTATCGTAATCATCACGCTGCGTGTGCTTGGTCATTTGCGTAAAGGCCTACACCTGCCAGGGAACGAATGCCGGGCTGGGACGCTCACGGAAATAGGGCTTATAAAACTGTATAGCTTTGTTGAACGCGTCAAAAATTCGCTCGTCCGGATACTGCTGGTAATGCGTTGCCATAGCTAGGAGCGCTTCACCGGGGAAATAATCCTGCGCGGCGATAGACTCCGCCGGGGGGAACGCGGTAATAAAAAGTCCGGAAGGCCGTTGCAACCAAATCATGCCATTGATAAGTTTTTTTCGTACATCCAAAAAGCGATCCGCCTTAGGATGAGCCGCGAGCGCCTGGCAAAATAGAGCTGTCACGCCAAGCTTGTGCAGCCCATCTGCCGTAGCGAGAAACGCGGCATTAGCTACATGGGGAATATCCGTGACGCCTTTCATGTGATAGCGAATAGCTATGTCTGCCGCCGCGATGGAAGCGCTTCTACCAGACCAGGTCGCGTAAGCAGCCATAGCTGAGGTCGCGCCGATCTGTCGCACGAGATTTTCTTCGTCGCTATAGCGGTCCATTGCCGGTTCGTATTGATAGGTGAATAAGCCGTTTGGCTTTTGACGATATACCAAATACGCGCCGAGTGATTCGATAACTTCGTCAAGTTTTTTCCGCGTGACTGCTTCTTGGGGGATAATTGTTAATCCCCGCGATAGTGACACAACCTCCGCGTCCTTGCGTGTTTGATACCAATGCACCGTTCGAAAACGAAGAAGCGCCGTCTTGAGAACTTGGGACGGGTCTGAATGCGTAAGTTGAGCCAGGTTCTTGAGTGACTCTGACAACGTCATGTCACTGGTGAAAAGTTCTGTCGGAGAAAAACGGTGTTGAGATTGTTGACCGAGTAAAATCAGTCCGTCCAGGCCAGGCTCCACAAAAGCATCCAGTGCATGAGGCTGAGTCCAATCATCCTGGAAAGGGATGTCTACCGGGTCTCCGATGACCTCAATTTCCATGAGCAACCGATCGACCTGCGAGAGGTCTGTGACCTTGGACTTTTTCAATAGTTCAAAAGCCCCCAAAGCCGCGTCTCTCACAGCCAGGGAGATGGGCGCTTTAGCTCCGACACCCGCACAGAGCAGATAGCCATCTTGTCGCAATCGGATAATGACCTCGCGCTGCATGGATTGTAATCGTTTAGGAATATAGCCCGGTTCGTACATGCTTTTTTGAGCGTTTGCGTCGCTGATTGAGCGTCGGGCAATGCGTGAGAGGAATAGCTTTTCCGACGGGAACAATTGAGGTTGAACCGGTTCCGGTACGGGCTGAGTCGTCTGTCCATAGCTGCAAACTGGCAGCAGCAACATGGTGGAAAAGAAAATATATAGATGTCGTTTGTCGGTCATGTTACCCAACAGTATAGTGAACGTATAAAGGTGCTACAAATGTAACCGCCAAACGAGGTAAGATAAGCCGTGAATGCCGACGAGAAGAACTTCACCGAGCCGATCATCACCGCTGCGGCCCAAGTGGCTCAGTCTGTCGGTGCAGCTACGCTTTTTGCTTATGTAGGCTCCATTCGAGATTTGCCCGCTTTATCAGAGGCGATTAAACCCCCGACGAAATTAGTGTTGGTCTGTCGTGACCAGCAGGATATTGACAAAGCCAAGGAAATTTCTGCTCAGATTTTATCTGTTCCGAAGTTCTCGCTGACGCGAATGGGCCAGATCAAGATGGCTACCCTCATCGCGTTTTCTCAACAGCTTCTCAAGTCGGACGATGTTTTCGTATTTCTCACGGGGATTAGTGAAGGCGACATTGATACGTTAGTGACCATGCGCGTGGGTAAGGAATACGAAATTTTTCGCAGCGTAGGCCAGCCCAAACTTACCGAACACATTCGTCGGCCAGTGTTCGAGCGCGTGCTTCGGTTGACGCTGGAACTCGCGCATGAAGGTCGTGAGGGTAAGCCGGTCGGTGCGTTGTTTGTCATTGGCGATCATCGTGAAGTGCAAAAGTATAGCCATGAGGGTCGGATTAATCCGTTTAAGGGTTACACGGAAAAAGAGCGGAACATTCTGGACGATTCTATCGGTGATACTGTTAAGGAAATCGCTAAGCTGGACGGCGCGTTTATTATTAAAGGTAACGGTGTGATTGTTTCAGCTTGTGCGACCTTGCGGCCTGCGATTTCAGATGAGCCTATCCCGCAGGGTGTTGGCACTCGTCACGCAGCAGCGGCTAGTATCACCGGGTGTACCAAGAGCATTGCGATGACACTTTCGGAATCCACCGGCGATGTGCGTGTGTGGCGATTGGGTTCGATGATTACCGAGATTGAAAAGCAACCAGCAGGCAGCATGGATGGTACCAAGCCGCCATTGGCAGGATAAAAACAGAACCGCGCCCGTCAGGAAGCGGCTTCTTATTGGCTCCCGATGAACATTGAATCGTCCAATTGTTTACTGAGGTGACTGAGTCAAGCCATTATGCGCATTGACTGTCGCCGCGAGCGTTCGTGGCTTTTCAGGAACCTTTGGCCCCAGCAACACAAGCACCGTTTCTTTGCGGCCACCGTTTTTTTCATTAAGCGAATTGGCCTGCTCGACATCAATGTTAACCAGGCTAATGGTGTGCATGCTTTCTCTTTGAACCGTGATTAGCGGTGTTTGATGTTGCCAGGCCTGAATGTCTTGTTCAGGCAAATGCACGCCATAGTCCCACGTTTCGGGTTGGCCTAGCCATTGCAAAGGCGTTGCAATTAGGTATGCCTGACTCGGTGACGGTAACGGTTCGGCGCGGGATGCGATGTCAACCGTGGCCTTTTTCCACCACGGTGGCGACTGATCGCTCACGGCTACGCGTAGTCTGGATCGCATATTAGCTGGGAACATGATTCTATGTCTGCGGTATAGCGAGGGCGGCATGAAAATTTTGTAGTCTTTGTTAATAGGTTGCGACTGGATATAGTTGGCAATTTTCTCCACAGCTAGGGCAACACGTTGGGTATCGCGCTTACGGAAAACGTATAATTCGCGTGGGTTGGCGTAGGCAAGCATCACGATAATAGCCATGACTACAGGCCAGCATCGACGGATAATGATTGGGTTTAATTTATAAGCCAGGCAACGACGTAGTGACCAAGCCAGACAAAGTGCGAATGGAATGCAGGCTAGTAAATCATTTCGCCCTTCAAATACAGGGTATGGCTGAGGCCCGTTTCTAAAATTCACGGGTAGGAAAGCCACCAGCAAATAGGCCGCTAGTGCCCAAATGCCAATCCAACGCCCACGGCGATTTACCGCGACGACGACAAGAACTGCGGGCCAAAAGACAACGGAGATAATCCCCCAGCCGAATGTCTTGTATTCCAGCATAACTATTGTTAGCCGTTTCCATATCAAACCGGTTAACGTCGCTGCTTCGTGAAATCCGTTTACTGGATATATCCAGTTGATAGCGTTGGTATTGCCGAGTGCGTGAACGCGGAACCAGAAATCATTGGCTACCCGCATGTAAAAAACGCTTTCGGCGAGAAAGTAAGTTATTAAACCAGCGCCGCAAATCGTGATGGTACCAAGGCGGACCGCCCAAGACGCCTTAAGATGTGCGCTTATAATGGCGGCAACCGCGACGAAGGTGTAGACGGAAAATTCCTTGGCTGAAGTCGCCAAGCCAACGAACAGGCCACATGTAAGACTAAGTAGTATGATACGTTTTGGGGATTGGCATCGTACGATGGCCATAGTGATTAGTACTGCACTGACACTCCAAAGGCACGCTTGAGTTTCGGGATAGGCTGTGGTCGAGAGAATGCGATAGTAGGGTAATACTGAAATAATGGTCGCTGCGCAAAGTCCTTCCCACCAACCCCACACGCGGCGACCTAATAATGCGATCAGCCATACGCACAGCAAGGAGGCTAAAAAAGAGGGGAGTGCAATAGCTGCGGGGTTTTCGCCAAACACAACCATAGACAGGGCGATGGGAGCAATGACGGATAGTCGAGCGTAGTGATGATGGGTGCGTTGGATGGTTTCGCCGGTCAGAAGATGTTCCGCAGCACAATAATAGGAGACATCATCCGAACCAAGCCAGCCGGTGGGGGACGTGAGTCGTACCGAAACCGTCATAACCATTAACGTGATTAGCCAAAGCGCTGCCCATGTAGGTATGCCTTGGCGACGTTGCCCAGTGTTTTCAAGATCAGTTTGTAACGCGTCGTTGGTTAACATGGTATGGATGACGCTAGCGTGGCACTCTCAGGTTATTTGCTTCCTTCTGCGACCAAGGCAATGCGCATCGAATAGTCGCACATCCCTGGTATCCGATGCAGTAGTGAATCGAACGGGCGAAGCATGGACACGACCGATTGATTAACTCCGTTGGGGATAAAAGCGAAATGGCCAAGTTTGTTGACTTGCATCCCGGCTTCCTTAATCAGCTTGCATAGCGATGAACGCGTAGATTGACTTACTTCACTGTACCACTCACGCATTTCATTTTTACCAGTCATACGCATCATGCGGTAAAGGGGCGATCGACCATTCATATCAAGGATGACGAGCTTGCCAGTTTTCGTCAATAATTGGTTGTAACAACGAAGCGCTTCGCACTTATTGGGATAATAGCTAAACGTATTGACGCCTAAAATGATGTCAAACTGGTTTTGTACGACAGCTTTATCAAGATAATCTTTAGGATTCTCGCAGTCGCCTTCGACATATGTAGCTTCAGGGCAGCGCCGACGTGCGCATTCGATTATGTTGTGGCTGATATCCATCGCGGTTACATGGCAGCCATGGTCAACCAGCCATTTAGTGTAAAAGCCAGTTCCACAGCCAAGTTCGAGAACGTGGCTGCCTTTAGGAATCGTTTCACGCAAAAAAGGCTCGTAGTAATGCGTGAAATTGTGGCCTTGGCCTGCCCAGGAGACGCCATGCTTGTTGTCATAGACGCTGGCGTAGCGGTCGTAATATTTCTGAATTAAAGCTGTCTTCCCATGCATTTAAAGAAACTCCAGACCCTGGGGTTGGCCATGCATGTCCTCATCATAGCCTGCTGCATCCCGCGCCTCATAGGATTATCGGTAGTTTTTTACGTCCACTAAAAGTGCTATCCAGGGGGGCTGATTCTATTTTTTCCCTGACTTCCGCTTTGGAACGCAAATTGCGGGGCGCATTATGGGGCTGGCTACCCGCGTAACGGTAGTGAATCCCGGTTCGTGGGCTGGAATCATTCATTTACGATCCTTAGGCGCAATGGAGAAACGTCATGTCAGTACAAAATGTGACAATAGACGGTAACGAGGCTGCGGCATATGTGGCCTACCATACCAACGAAGTGATAGCTATTTACCCTATTACACCAGCCTCGACGATGGGTGAGCTGTCAGACGCGTGGTCTGCGGTAAATAAACGTAATATCTACGATGCAGTGCCGCGAGTCATAGAGATGCAAAGCGAAGCCGGGGCAGCAGGCACTTGTCACGGCGCGTTGCAGGCTGGGTCACTGACCACGACATTTACCGCGTCGCAAGG
This sequence comes from Planctomycetota bacterium, assembly GCA_024280855.1. GTDB lineage: Bacteria > Planctomycetota > Phycisphaerae > UBA1845 > UBA1845 > JAJRPG01. Next base: position 48,489 of record JAJRPG010000051.1, read on the forward strand.
CTTGTTGTTGATGATTCCCAATATGTTCAAAATCGCTGGTGAACTATCGCCCACGGTTTTCCATATCGCAGCCCGGACTTTGGCGACTCATGCTTTGTCCATTTTTGGCGACCATAGTGATGTGATGGCTGCTCGAACGACGGGGTGGGCGATGTTGGCGTCTTCTTCAGTACAAGAAGCTCAAGACATGGCTTTGATCTCGCAGGCGGCGACCCTCAAATCGCGTATTCCGTTTCTACATTTTTTTGATGGATTCCGTACTTCTCACGAAATCAACAAAATTGAGCAGGTCAGCCTGGGTGATATTCGGGAGATGATTGATGACGAATTGGTCGAAGCCCATCGCAATCGGGCCATGAGTCCCGATCACCCTGTGTTACGCGGTACGGCCCAAAACCCCGACGTTTTTTTCCAGGCCCGAGAAGCCGCTAATCAATTTTATGATGCAACACCTTCGATTGTTCAGCAAACGATGGACCAATTCGCCGCGATGACTGGCCGATCTTATCACCTATTTGATTATGGCGGCGCTGATGATGCGACGCGGGTAATTATCATCATGGGTTCAGGTGCAGGCGCAGTGCAAGAAGCCGTCGAAAGCATGCGTGCACGTGGCGAAAAAGTGGGTGTATTAAAAGTTCGTCTGTTTCGTCCATTTGATACCCGTGCTTTTATCGACGCCTTGCCCAAATCGACCCGTTCGATTGCGGTGTTAGATCGAACGAAAGAGCCTGGCGCCATCGGTGAGCCGTTATATCAGGATGTAGTTACCGCTTTGTCTGAAGTTTGGCATCGCGCTGACCATAATGGCGCGCTTCCGAAGGTGATAGGCGGGCGTTATGGATTATCTTCCAAGGAATTTACACCAGCGATGGCTATGCGTGTCTTTGATGAACTTGACCACGACGAGCCGAAAAATCATTTCACCATAGGTATCGTGGACGACGTGACGCATACTTCGCTGAAGTGGGACCGGGAAGCTTTTTCGGAGCCGTCGGATGTTACGCGGGCCATATTTTACGGGTTAGGTAGCGACGGCACGGTCGGTGCTAATAAAAATTCTGTGAAAATTATTGGTGAAAATACAGATTTATTTGCCCAGGGATATTTCGTCTACGACTCTCGCAAAGCGGGATCGGTGACCACCTCACATTTACGTTTTAGTCCCAGGCCAATTAAGTCTACTTACCTAATAGAACAAGCTGGCTTCGTCGCATGTCATCAATTTTCTCTACTGTCGCATATGGACGTATTAGCGCACGCGGCTCAAGGGGCGACCTTTTTACTTAACTGTCCCTATGGCCCGGACGAAGTGTGGGGGAAACTTCCGGTTGAAGTTCAGGAAGTCATCATCAGTAAGAAGCTAAAATTCTTTGTCGTAGATGGAAACCATGTGGCGTTACAAGCCAAGATGGGCATGCGCATCAATACGATTATGCAGGCATGTTTTTTCGCTCTCAGTGGTATCCTGCCGCGTGAACAAGCTATTCAGCAAATTAAAGAAGCCATCCGCAAGACATACAGCAAACGCGGTGAAACCATTTTGGAACGTAACTACGCGGCTGTCGATGGTGCATTGGCTGAGATGTATGAAGTGGCTGTTCCTGAGAAAACGGCTGGACAACTTATTCGCCAGCGAGCTGTTCCAGAGCAAGCACCAGATTTTGTGCAGCGCGTTACAGCTATGATTATTGAAGGCAAAGGAGATTTGTTACCGGTTAGTGCGATGCCAGTTGATGGCACTTTCTTAACGGGGACTACAAAATACGAGAAGCGTAGCATTGCTCACGAGATTCCCATTTGGGATTCAGAAATTTGCATCGAATGTGGCCTATGTCCTTTGGTTTGTCCACACGCGGCTATTCGTATGAAGCCGTTTGAAGAAAATGAGCTTGATAGTGCGCCAGAAAATTTCCCCTCAATGTCTTGGAGGGGAAAAGATTTTCCTAATTATCGCATGACGATTCAGGTTGCGCCAGACGACTGCACCGGCTGCGGTGTTTGTGTAGATGTTTGCCCGGCTAAGAGTAAAGAAGTGGCGAAACACAAGGCGATCAATATGTCCCCCAAGGACGATCATCTGGAACGCGAACGGGCTAATTTCGACTTCTTCTTGAAAATTCCAGAAGTTGATCGCAGTCTGGTTGTGATGGATACGATCAAGGGTTCACAGATGCTAGAGCCGTTGTTTGAGTTTTCGGGGGCGTGTGCCGGTTGTGGCGAGACGCCTTATCTCAAACTACTATCGCAGTTATTTGGCGATCATATCATGATCGCTAACGCCACCGGATGCTCGTCTATCTACGGTGGAAATTTGCCAACCACGCCGTGGACAACCAATAAAGAGGGTCGCGGTCCAACCTGGTCAAACTCGCTATTTGAAGATAATGCGGAATTCGGTTTGGGCTTGCGTATGGGCTATGACTACAAGCGTCTATACGCTCAACAGTTATTGAAAAAGCTATCTCCTAAGGTTGGCGATCAACTCGTCCACGCCATTTTAGAATCCGAGCATTTAAGTGAGCAAGAAATCACGGAGCAGCGCAAGCGGGTTGCGATTCTAAAGCATAAACTTAGCGAATTTGACGGTCAGGATGCGCTCCGATTACTCACCTTAGCTGATGACCTAGTGCGTAAGAGTACATGGATCGTTGGTGGTGATGGGTGGGCTTACGACATTGGTTACGGTGGCTTGGATCATGTGATAGCGTCAGGTCATGATGTCAACATCCTCGTGTTGGATACGGGCGTATATTCCAACACCGGGGGCCAGGCGTCTAAATCAACACCGCGTGCAGCCGTCGCAAAATTTGCGGCCGGTGGCAAAACAGCTCGCCGCAAAGACCTCGGTATGATCGCGGTAGCATATGGCTCGGTATATGTAGCGCAAATCGCTGTTGGCGCGAATCCTCGGCAGACGATTCGAGCCTTTATGGAAGCAGAAAGTTATCGTGGCCCATCGTTGATTATCGCCTATAGCCAATGTATTGCGCATGGGATTGAGATGTCTACTGGGATGTCTCATCAAAAGGAAGCAGTCAACAGTGGTTTTTGGCCTTTGTATCGCTTTGATCCCAGATTATCGAAGAATGGAAATCATCCGTTCCATCTGGATAGTAGAAAACCAACGATCAGATTCAAGGAATTTGCGATGAAGGAAGCGCGATTCGCTATGCTCGCTCGCGGAGATAAACAGCGGGCTGATGAACTAATGACTTTGGCGCAGCAGGATGTGGATGAGCAATGGCATCTGTACGAACAGATGGCTAATGTCGAGCGCACCATCACATTAAACGTGGAGGCAAACGCATGAGCATTTCTCTTAAAACAGAGTATCTTGGCCTGAATCTGAATAATCCAATCGTCGCTTCAGCGTCTCCGCTAACGGGTAACGTTGAATCGCTTGTACAATTAGAAAAAGCTGGCGCTGCGGCTGTTGTATTACCCTCTTTGTTTGAAGAGCAGATCGAGCATGAAGCGCAAGAGGTTCATCACTTGCTAGCATTTGGTGCCGAGTCCACGCCTGAGGCGATCAATTATTTCCCTGAATTAGCTTCTTATAATACAGGTCCAGATACATACATTCAGTTGATTAAAGACGCGAAGCAAGTGTTGGGGATTCCAGTGATAGCTAGTCTAAATGGTATCTCGCGTGGCGGATGGGTTCGCTATGCAAAATTAATCCAATCTGCGGGCGCAGATGCGCTCGAGCTAAACATTTATTTCGTGCCAACAGATGCTAATGTGTCTGGTGATGAGGTAGAACAACGCTACATAGACTTAGTGCGCGATGTACGAGAAGTGGTTTCGCTGCCATTGTCTGTGAAAATTTCTCCCTATTTCAGCAGCCCGGCTAATATGGCTAATAAACTTATAAAAGCTGGTGCAAATGGTCTGGTATTGTTCAACAGATTTGTCCAACCTGATATTGATTTAGAGACGATGCAAATGGTCTCACAACTCGAATTAAGTCAATCGAGCGAAGCCCGACAGGCTCTGCAATGGATCGGAGTTTTACACAATCGCATCAACGCTTCGTTAGCCGCGACGGGTGGCATACACGCTCGTGAAGACCTGATTAAACTTCTGTTGGTAGGCGCAGACGTTGTCATGATCGCTTCTTCACTTATCAAGAAAGGTCCATCTCATGTCAGCAAGCTAATTGAAGGCTTGTATGATTGGCTTGGTGGATATGAATACGCTTCAGTCGGGCAAATGAAGGGTAGCATGTGTTACGATCATTGCCCTAATCCTAAAGGCTATGACCGCAGTAATTATATGAAAGCGCTCGTGAACTATACCAGTAAAAGTGCGTAGTACATATTCGTCATAGTATGGTGCAGTAGCTCCATCGTACCAGCATGTTGACATGCGGCTGCGTTATGTGGCTAACTACTGCTAATCAAAGCCCTGCGAGTTGTGTCGCTTCGGCTAACATTTTCTTCTCAGCGTCGCTTAGCGAAAGTTCTGAGATTCGGTCTCGGCCTGCTTCGGTCATTTTTCTTAGCGTACCCATGAGTACACGAAGTGATTTGTCGCTGTCCCATTCGTTGGCGTATTTGTGTAGCTTAGTCTCAAAAAACACCAGGCAGTCCGCGTCTTCGAGAATGCAGGCCTCTGGGTCGTCGGGCCAATTGGCTCGCAAGATGAAGGCTTTTACCGCCTCGATTCCTTCGGCGGGATAGTCGGCTTTTTGTAGCGTCTTTTCAGCTTCGCTAGCATGGTAATTAGCCAATGCCTTACGCCATTCGTGATAGCCCGGCGTAGTCTTTGGGTATGTATCGCGCGGTATCATCCAGCGGCACATCGTGTGTGACCGGGCAGCAAGGAGAAGCGCCTCGGAAGGGGGATCGGTCAGCTTTTCTACCCATTGGTAAACTCGTTGCGAGAATAATAATTCACACGGAAAATCTTCCCCTTCTACATTTTCTTTGCGCGGGTCTAGTGCGTTTGCGTCGTCAATAAGTTGAATAGCTTGATCGAATGCTTGTGTGTAAACCATCGGAAAAATCCTTCATAGAAAGAAAATCATCGATGGGAGTTTAATATGTTTGGAAGTAACCGTCGAGTATGCTTAACATGCCCCGCGCAGGAAAGTCCCTAGCGTGCGGAAGAGAATGGTCATATCCAGCTCGAAGGCCATGTGTTTGAGGTAGTATAAGTCAAATTGCAACTTGCGTTTTGAGTCTGCGACGGTATTGCCGTAGCGAAAGCTGATCTGTGCCCAGCCGGTGATGCCTGGTTTGATGAGATGGCGTTCGGCGTAGTAAGGGATTTTTTCGCACAGATTGCGCACGATGTCAGGTCGTTCAGGCCTTGGCCCTACTACCGACATTTGCCCTACTAAAACATTGTATAGCTGCGGCAATTCGTCCAGGCGAGACTTACGAAGAATTCGGCCAAACCTGGTCACGCGAGGGTCGTTTGTTGATGCCCACACACTCTTGCCGTTTTCTGCATCGGTGCGCATCGTGCGAAATTTATAGAGTCGAAAGTTTTGTCCGTTTTGCCCGACGCGGTCCTGCCAATAAAAGACTGGGCCGCCGTCGCCGAGCTTAATAGCCAGGGCAATCAAAGGCCAAAGTGGTGCAGTTACTAAGAACACTAATGTCGTGGTGATAACATCGAAGACCCGCTTTATGGCCGCCACATGGTTGCAGTGGACTTTTAGGTCAGCGAAAAGAAACCATGACGGGGTAATTTGATCGACGAGAATTTGGCCCGTCGCTTTTTCATAAAAAATGGCTTCATTAATGACTCGACAGCCTCGTTGCAAACAAGGGACAATCCAATCCATCACCGCCGGATCATTAGCGGTATCGGCATCAACGACGATGTCGGTGATACCCGCTTTGTCTATACTGGAAGTCTGATCGAGAACTTGTCCGAGATATTTTGGACTCTTACGATCTTCATGGGAAGCTTCTTCGCCTGTGGTATAGCCAACAAGATCATATTCGTGTAGATGGCCCTCTTTTTGGGCATTGGCAAACGAGTTATATAATTTGCGCGAACCGACTACCAATAACAATCGGTGGATACGATGAGATGCCCACCAAGCGCAGAAGCGGACTGTTGTTCCCAGCACTAAAAATGTACTTAGGGCAAATCCTGTTGCGCGACGACTCACCGTGGCGTAGAGGAAAATATAGATTACAGCATAGGCCGCAACGGGAAGGGTTGTCGTCGTGAGAAGCATGCGCGTCAAAATGCGAGAACGGCTCTGTGTCGTCTCGCGTTCGTATAGGCCAAATACCATGCTTGCCGCTGTGAGTGTACAGGAAAATATCAGGCACGCTTGCCAAAGTGGAATGTGAGGCGTGGCCAGTTCAGCGGGAGGCGGGAAGAAGTCGTAAGCAAAAATCAAGCCAGTCGAAATCATGGCTGAATCGATAATCAGCCACATCCACAACGGCATGGCTGTGAGCATGCCGCCGATTCGGTGAATCGCGTGTTCCCAAATAGAACCAAGCGCGACACGCCTTGGCGCATGTCGTTCCTGCGTCAATCGATCAAACGCAGTCGAAGTAACGGCCGATGGGCCTGTACTAGTAGCTAGCTGAGCGCACATAAATCCCTCGCAGAAAGACTCACTATCTATCAAGACCCATCGGATGCCCCTCAAACAGACCTGAGTTATCGGGAAGAGTACCGCTTATCAGACGCTCCCTCTGACGCCCGATAATAGAAAAGGGCTGTGGTTGCTTGAAAAGTAGGTTTTTTTTGGACCAGTCGCGCGCCCAATAGCCCGATATCTAATCAGTGCTGCACCGCAATTAGGCCGAAAATACAGGCCTTTGGGGGGTAAGTCAGCGGGACGCCGGTATCGCGTTACACAGGAATAGAACCGTGAAAAAACGAATCGTAAATGCCATGCTTTTGACAGCGTGTATCGTCGTCATGTCTTCGGGTTGTAGCAAGCCAAAAGAAAACCCGTGGATGCCTCGTCCACGCGTCGATTGGGCGGACCTGTCCATACACGCAATCTCCTATGACGAAAATAGTTATCGCATCTTGAACAAACAAACGACTAAGGGGTTGTTCCCGGCGGCTATTGCTGTGACACGGGTCGCCGTAACTGATCTTCCTACAGCGGTATCAGGCCTGAATACGAAATTGGTTCGTGATCCTCGTAATGAATTTTTACAATGGAACGAGGCCTTCGACGATCAGATGGCTATTAGCGAAGTGTTTCCCCTAGCTCAGAGAGATTTAGGCGGCGCAGAAACCTCGCCGCAGCAAATTACTCGAGCGATAACTGCGCTGCATGCCAGAATTGGTTTCGTGTACGCTTTTAATGAGTTAAGTCCTGACGAAACAGAAATGATTGGTACGCTGATTGATACGAAAGAAAACCGAATCCTAGCAACGCTGCACGCGCACGCAGTATCCATTCCCGTTGATAAAGACGACCCGGAAGCCAAAAATCCGGACCTTTGGAAAGTGGATTCACGCGGCATTGTTCGCTTAAGATTTGCCAAGCTCGCGCATGCGTGCATCCGTGAAATGATTCTTCGTGACGAACCTGCGGAAGTGGAATCGTCCGCTGGCTGGAAACCACTCCCGCCATCCCGGCCGGCAGTTTGGCCACCGCGTGGGTAAGTCTTGCCGCCGACTAATCGGGCGATGGACGTGTCATTTATGAGCATGATCTAACGATCTAAGGTTGTTGGTGTCATAAAAAATTGAGAGCTTGCTCCAGGAATACCCGGGCGTCATGTCAAAGCATTCACGATCAACCGCGTTTAAGCTAATATCAAGCCGGTACGTGGAAATTCTCACGGTTGTGAGTCTACTGTTTATTATCCAAACGGGTTTGCTACCGTTCGACTTTTTCAATCTAGATGACAACGCAGGCCATAGAGGCTTGTTCACCTTCGACGTCGATAATTTTACGTTGCCCGATATTCTCAGCAACATTTTTCTATATATTCCGCTAGGATTTTGCTTGCAATGGCGATTGTTTCGCTTGCGAAGAAATAGGTTGATCCGCTGGGTGATAGCTATGGTAGGCGGGGTAGTGACAAGCGGTGTCATTGAATGGATACAATGCCTATCTCCTTCGCGCGTCTCGTCATTTATCGACTTGGTGAGTAACACAATTGGCTGCGCATTGGGGGGCGTGCTATTTGCTGGGTTGTATAAGTATCTCCCACGCTTTGTCGCTGTAGTCATGGCTGAGCTTCGTACTTGGCGACTTCATACCAGCGTGAAAGCCTACATGCTCGCCCTCGTATTTTTCTCGGCTATGCCTTTTTCGTTCTCCATTAATCCAGGGCTTCTCAAACGAGAAGCAAGCAAAGTGACCGTCGTACCATTCGCCAGCGCCGCAGCTGATGTCGAAGACGCAGACGTAGCGTTGAAGCGTCATGACCATCGGGCCTACGCCTTCGCTCGATGGCGACTACTGGAAAGATGCGCGCGGTGGGTTGTCGAATGCCTCGCATTTGCCGTGTTAGCCCAACTAATGATTGTACTCCTGCGGAGCGACTATGGATTTACAATACGCACATCAACGATGCTAACCGGCTGGTATTGTGTGGGATTCGCCGCTGTGCTTAGCGCGATACAATTTCCCGTCATTAGCAGGCATGTAGACACGACGGATATTCTATTCCGCAGCGCAGGTGGCCTTGCCGTGGTCATGATAACATGGTGGTCGCATCGGTCGGTCGGGTTAATTTCCATGAGGCAGACGCTCACGAATTTGCAACGACAGACGCGAACAGGCTTATATCTTACGATGGCTTACATCATATATTCTGGTGTCATCCCAATGACATTCGCACCAGCAGATGGGTCCGCATTCGCCCCAGTTGCACAGACTGATCCACTCATGCCATTTCTGGGATACTTCTATACAAGATTCGATATCGCAGCGGATGACATATTAGAAAAAATCGTCACCTACAGCGTGTTAGCTATCATGTTGGTTGTCAGCACGCGATGGTATCGCCGAGGCAGCCTGGGATGGCGGGCGTACAAAGTAGCTAAGTTCGGCGTGTTATTGTCTATCCCTATTGAAATCGTGCAGATTTTCATACCCGTGCGTATAGCTACGATTACAGACCCCATGCTCGCCGCTACGGGATGCGTGGTTGGCGTGCTCATGTTAGAAGTAATAGCCAATGCTTGCAGACTCACCCTAGCGCCGGAATTAGCCACGGTAGCCAAGCAGCCGAAATTTTCGCCGGTGGACGAGCTGATTCAAACGCTAATGGAGCCAGACCCAAACGCGCCGAAGGAACCATCTCCAGAGCGCACAACAATAAATGTCTGAAACGAGCCGCAGGCGTAATGAAATCCCGATTCATCGGGAGCCTACGCGGACGTGCGAATATATATGACTTACGTTCGCCTAATGACCACACATAAAAAACGCGACTTGTTGCTAACTCGACGCCGCTTTACGCCGCTTACGCATAGCAATTTCCGGTGCTTCGAGAATACAGGTCCACATGATTTTCACGGACATCCAAAGAAGTTTCCCTACGCTGCGAACGATGCCAGGTTTTTGCTCGCCCACGTTGGGGTATCCCTTTTCGTCTGGTTTCACGTCATCCCAGTTATGAAATAGTTTACCCCATGTGCTATTGAGCGTCTCCTGTACCCGCTTTCGGCCCTTCATTGGATACCAGAACCAGTCGTGATAAAACACGCTCGCGATATACGCCCACGGTGCTAGCCAAGTTTTTAATGACCATTCGACAATGCCCTTCATCCAGCCCCAGTAGATAAGATGCTGCATGCGTGAGGCAAAAGTCATATCTTTGAAAGGCCCAACGAAGTGCCAGTTCTCTGTCGCTAGTTCTAAATCGCCAACCACTTCAATTTCTTTAACATCCCCACATCCTAAGCCCAGTTCATGAGCCAGGCGAATAAATTTTACATCACTAAGTGGATCAAAGCCCATCAGCTTGGCAGCCATTGCGTCAATAGCGACTTGATCGGATGAGGCGAGCAGCACATTTTTAACATGAGGAATCATGCACCGAGGCCCAGGCCCGTCACCGGCGAACGTGCCATCCATCACCGCGAAAACACCCGAGTGAATTTTTTGTTGAATCATAAGAAGATCAACCAGTGTTTCGTGGATGACCGGGTGAGTCCAATGACGATGTTCATTAAGCAAGCCACCGAACGCATTTTTCATCGAGCCTGTCATCGTCGTGAAAACATGCGTTTTCACCGTCGGTAGGTGAATAATGTTTTCACCGATAAATCGTTTGGGAATGTTAAAGCCCTGAGGATAAACCTCATTAAGACACAAGAATTTGTCAGCGATCTCGCCCACCGCATCGCGCACATTCACCCATTCGATACCGTCTTCATATAAATGTATATTGCGAAGTTTGTGAGCCTCTACTACGTTCACCTGTTTATTTTCGCGTTCGCCCAGATACGCATCAATGACGACCGTTCGATTATGGCAGGCATGGATTAAATCAGGATCATACCCGTCTCGTTTCATCGCGCGGATAACCCCATCGAGCTGCCAGGGTGTTGTCGAGCTGCCTGGGTAGAAAAAATGCCAGGAGATATTAACCTTCAGCGCAGTATCAACGTCTTTGCCCAGCGTATCTTGATAACCCGCTAGGTTCATCAGCCGATGATAATCTTCCAGCACCGTCTCCGGCGAGGTGCGGACCATAGCTACTTTTGATTGACTCATGTTCGTATTCTACCGCCCGATAATCTTATCCAAAACAATTATAGAAACTTACATGTAGATCGGCTATTCCCCCCGCGAAGCTTCGCCCGATTCATGCTTTTCAGCGATTATAGTAACCTGTCTACACTGATACGCTATCAATTATTGGTGCCCCATTCTTCGGGTACTCCCGAAGGGTGGGGGAAGGATTTTTTCACCACCCTCCCCCAAAAGCTTTCCAATCAACAATCCAAGTAGGGCACGGTCGTTCTTTCGCTTACTAGCGAAAGGTTGACCTGCCTGAACTATCAATACGCGTATCACCACCAGAAGCTACAAGATACACCATTCAACCTGAACACCAAAAGCCGTAATCACATCAATACCGCACCAAATGGTAAAGGCAGGTCTATGACCATGCCCTACAAGAAAATAACCGACACGCATTAGGCAAAGGATTGGGCCGGGGCAACGCTTTCAAACGCCACGCCGGCCCATTCACGTTTTTCGATCATTCCCTGAGAATGATTAAGGTCATTAGCTAACAGTAGGACTTACTTCTTGTACTTAACCGAGCATCCATACTGCTTAGTCTTAGCCACTGCTACGGTCGAGCCTTTCAGCAACGACGTGACAGCTTCCTCGACGTAATTACGCGCGTGATCGCTTGACCCCATTGGATCATCATCAATCGCACCCGTATAAGCCAGGTTCCCCTTCTGATCGATCACGAACATATGCGGCGTAGACTTCGCGCCGTACATATGGCCAACCTTGCCAGATGCGTCCATAAGGATCGGGTACGTTACATCATTCTTTTTCACCCAGGCCTTCGCGCCGTCAATCTTTTCCATGCAATAATGGCTGGAGTCGATACCAAACCAAGCCACAGGCTTACCGGCGAACTTGGCAAACGTTTTTTGCATGGTCTTCTTGTCGCCCTGATGGCGAACGACGAACGGGCAAGTGTGGTTGGTCCATTCCAGGACAATAACTTTCCCCTTCAGGTCTGAGAGTTTGTACGTCTTACCGTCCACGCCCGTAAGCGTGAAGTCCGGCGCAGGATGGCCAAGCGTTGCCGTAGTTGCTTCGCCGTGTTCAGCATGGTCGTGACCTGCGTGTTCAGCATGTCCATGACCAGCATGAGAATCAGCCTGGTCCTTCTCGCTACCACCAACTCCGCAGTTGCCGCAATGTGCCCAAGCAGGCAATGCGACCACCAACAACGCAACAACCATCAAACTTTTTCGTGCATTCATCTCTAGTCTCTCCGAAACTTTTTTATTCTCGTGCCATCGACTTCCAGCCAATGACAACCCCCATGACGCTTTTGATGCGAGCCTGCATGCACGTCCCGCACCAATCGTGTATTATCCTGAAGGTTTGTGGCCGATGCTAGTGGTTGATTGCCATTTGTTGAATTATACATGTGTAGTGCGAGAAGAATTGACGCTAAAATGTTTTGCAGTAAGCAATTACGAAATCCTGAGATCAATTGATAAAATGACTGATACACGAAAAAAAGCAGTGGTATTGCTATCCGGCGGATTGGACTCTGCCACCGTCGTAGCCATTGCCAGCGAAATGGGCTTCGACATCCACGCGCTATCATTCGACTATGGCCAGCGTCACGCCATTGAACACGAAGCCGCAAGGCGCGTAGCCAAGAGTGCGGGCGTCGTTGAGCATGTCTTCCAGAAAATCGACCTACGATCATTCGGCGGCTCAGCTTTGACGGCCAACATCGACGTGCCCAAGTCTGTTGATGCGTCACATATTTCGCCCGGCATCCCCATCACCTACGTCCCGGCCCGCAACACCATCTTCCTTTCGTTTGCCTTAGCTTATGCAGAAGTGATTGGCTCAAGGGACATTTTTATTGGTGTAAACGCCGTCGATTACTCAGGCTATCCTGACTGTAGGCCGGACTTCATAGCCGCTTTTCAAAAGCTAGCCCAGTTAGCGACGAAAGCCGGCGTCGACGGCGGGACATGTTCAATCCTCGCACCGCTAATCCACATGAGTAAGGGAGAAATAATCCGCGAGGGCCTGCGCCTTGGTGTTGACTATAGCTTAACCCACAGCTGCTACGACCCCGCGCCAGAAGGAAAGGCCTGCGAGAAATGTGATAGCTGCTTGCTAAGAGCAAAGGGTTTCGAGCAGGCCGGGATAGCTGACCCAATACTCTAGCACGTTTGCGCGAGCATGATTATGCTTGCATGTGGTCGCCGCCCATCCCCCCGTCATTCCCGTGCAGACGGGAATCCAGAAGCGGCATGGCTTATTGGGAATTGCTGCCGAATGGCGTGGTTTCTGCGACCATCCCTGCTACCAAATGGACACCAATCAAAGCCCTGGACCTTAATTGGTTCGTTTTTTTTGTTTTGTATTGCGGTCGTCGCATTAAGATGGCATAAGGTAAACTTAGTCTGCGATAGGAACTAAGAGAACATTCTACAAATGTCGGCTTGAATTCTAGTAACAATGTTCTGTGGGATTACGCCGAGTGGCTTATGTACAATGCTATTATTGACAGTCATTAATTTGTACCACAATACGGTCGAGGATTGTTTCAATTGAGTGTCTGAGAAATAAGGCTCTTGATCTGAAATGATAAAGCCTTGGCGGTTAGCTTTTATTTGAGAACTAAGAGGGACGGCTGTAAAATCATATTCACTATTACATTTGGTAGAAATCACGAGTACTGGCCTAACTTTACCTGTCGTATGATCTGTAAAGGGAAACCGTACAAGAATGATCCGACCAGTGTCAAAATGCATCCAAAACTCTCAATAAATATTTTCTTCGGGATCATCCCAGAAATCGAGACAGCCGGAATAATCAATAGCATTCATTTGGTCTTGCGTTGTTAGGTCAGAAGGGAATCCGACATACTGGTTTGCATTTGCTGTAGTGATGGCCATTTCTTCCACGGTGATGCCCATCTCTTCTGGCTTAATGATCTCGAATGATGATGTATTTATTGTTGTCATAGTTGCGTTCCTAAGTCTGTTGCATCACCCACGAAAAATGGTCTGCTTGCCAGAATCTGTTCGTTACCCCAAAAGTTGATAAAATATGTCCCTGGACTTGGAAACACAATATTCCGTAAAAAGAAGGTCATATCTAGGATTGCCAATGGATTTTCATCGCCAGGGAAATCGCCACCAGTTGAGACGACAACTTGATCAGTCTCAGCATTAACAATTTCCACTTTGCCTGTGGAACCCTTACGCAACCCTGTTACAGACACAAATACCACCATCCTTGCGTGTACCACAGGAAAAGTAGACGCATAAACGCGGCTAAACAAGCCGACTAGAGCAAGTTTACCATCTGGTTCTTTATAAACATTGTCGCACACCACCAAAGCGATGAGGTTAGGCTTAACTTGTTGATGTCCTTTTACCATGAAACCGCCGTTACATGTTAAGCCCATATTTACTCACGAACGATACCAACGATACTGACTCAGCTATCAAACATCGTCCAACTGCCAATAAATACTATCATGTTGCGTATTCTTTTTCCACGAAAATATAGATTTCGTCGAATTTGCAAAGCGGTAACGCAGTTATCAGACTAAAAAAAGCGATTGGCGACATTCTGCCAAATAAAAGCTGGTATAGATTAGGCATGAGTGTAACGGCTTAGACGCCGCATTCCAAACTGGGCTGCCAAGACTCGAACTTGGAACCTTCTGATCCAGAGTCATTACAGTGCTTTCATAAACGGCTTTATAGTAACAAGTTATGAGAACCGCTTTGTTTTTGTACGCATTTTTGTACGCATTACTGTCCGTAGACAGATTCAATAATGAATAGCTCGCATAGAACGCATGACGTCTCGCACGTTGAAGATTCGTTTGAATACTGGCATCCGAATTCGCATCCTTCAACAGATAAATCTATCGCTCGCCCTAAAGACCATCCCCTAGACCTCAATAGTAAATAGGCTTCAACGAAATCATCAAACAGTTCTCCGCTGTGCGACCCAAGTGATTCACAATCTTCTCTGTCATCTTGCAAAGAAGCCCTGAAAGCAGATTGGTCAATAGTGGGAACTTCTGCGACCACTCCGCAACCCGACAGCATCACACATAATGCTAGAATTGTAAAAGTTTTCATCTCGTTATTTCCTAAATTCTTAAAGCCTAAATTCCATAATTGTCGATGTAAAATGTTTCATTTTTTCATTGATATATAAACATAATCTTGATACAATCCACACGCTGAACGGCACTTGCCGTTGCCAGTCATATTCTCGCCGGTGGGGTCATGGAATTACCCTTCAAGGATGAAGGACACCGGCAGTCCTACATACTACGGGAGTCCACCTGTATGCCTGAATCTACGCCCGCAGAACGCACAGTAATCCACGAATCCGATTCTCTTATGTTGGCCATCGGCTACTTAAATGATTTGGAAAAAATAGCACTTACGCGGAAGCTTTTGAATCACGTTTCTTCTCGGATTCCTTCTTCATTTCCTCGACTATTGACACCGCCCACGCATCGAACGCATGAGAGAACCACTTTTGAATCCGTTTCTTGTCACCCATAAGCGCAGCTTCTCTCAAGTCAGGGGGGGCGAATGAAAACAGATACACCCCGGCATTCACTATACCTTGCTTGCTATAGCCTCGCTCATTAAGCGCCTTCATTTCCGCGATGGCGTCCGTCAGAAATTCGTAGGTTAATTTATTCCTGCTGCTCATATTTATATTATCCCTTCTCAAGCCCCGTCTGCCACCCCATAAAAAACTTGTAATTTACTTGACACCATACAAAGCATGTAATGAGCTTGGGGCATGGCACACTTAGTATTTGAAAACCGACACAACGACAGATATTCGGACATTATTGACGTGGCAAGTTACTTCTCCAAGAAGTACGGATCACGCACGTTGGCTCTCGCTGTAATTATTCGCAACAGCAAAGAGTATTCCCAATACGAATTACAAAAGGAAAAGGCCACTGCCCGACCCCGATCAAGTCGTAGGAGGAAAAATGCCAAAGGATAAGCATTCAATTCCTGGCCCATTTCTCACTAAGAAAGAGGTCGCTTGTCGTCTACGTCGCACGACTCGAACGATCGACAATTGGGTTGCTTCCAGCATTTTATCTTCTCCAATTAGGCCCAACGGCGGGCCAGTTTTATTCCGTCGCTGCGACATCGAACGATTCGAGTCACGAGCAAGACGCATGAAGTTTACGTCACGAAGAAAAGCTAACAACGGTTAATCGAAAACAAGATTAACCACCTAAAAGGATTGTGGATATGGCTATTGGACGGCCTACAAAGAGGTTTTGTAAAATTATTAACCACCTAGCGGTTAGGTGGTTAAATGGAGTAAGTAAGCATGGAAGCATTTACCACACAAGAGAAGTCGGATTTCTTGAACGTGTCACCTACGAAGACAACCCAGTCATGGGAGCCTGCCATCAGCAAGGTAGCGAGGGCATGGATGTACGACCCGTCGCGTGCGATGCAGTGCTTAATGGAGCGCGTCGCAGAGTTGCAGCAATTAGATCAGCTAGATCAGCGTTCTGCTGCTTTGCCGCAATCAATGGGGCTACCCAGAAGTGGGGGGTTCCATGCCTATAACCGACAAGCAGCGAATACAAAGAAGAAAATCATTAGGAAGTTCTGACCTTGCCGCAGTGGTCGGCGTCGATCCTTATAAGACTGCACACGATGTTTATCTGAGCAAGGTCTACGGCTCGACTGACATAAAATCCGAGGCGATGGATCACGGCACGTTCCTTGAGGATGGCATCATTGCCTACGCCGAGCAGTCGGTGGGTACGATGACCCGCAACCAAAAGCGTCGGGTTTCTGGCTCTCCAATCGTTTGCAACATTGACGCCATTGTCAATAACACCGGCAATCCGGTTGAGGTGAAGACGGCTGGTTTGCTGTCGCAGTTTGCACCCACCGATCAGTGGGGTGAAGCGGGTTCGTCTGAGGTTCCTCATCACGTCAACATCCAATGCCACGGCCATATGCTCGCTTTAACTGAGGACGTAGGTTCGATGGCGGAGCATCCAGACCATTGCCATGTTCCCGCTTTCATCGGTGGTAGGGGGATCGTTCTTTTTGTCGTTCCTTTTGATCGGGAAATAGCTCAGCTAATCATCGACAAGGCCGAAGCATTTTGGATGGATCACGTCATGTGCGAAGTGCCACCTACTGACACTTCTGCATCTATGAGCGCACTAAAGCGTATCGTTCGCGTGCCAAACAAGATCGTCGCAGGAAATCAGGACGTGGATGACTGGTGGACTGAGCGTTTGCAAGTCAAGTCCGAGGAAAAAGAGTTCAAAGAGGCCGCCGAATCATTGCAGGCCAAGGTGATTGCTTTTATGGGCGACGCCGAGGCTATTGAAATGCCCGACGGTACTTGGGTGACATACTTTGAGGCCATGCGAACAACGGTAGACAGCAAGGCATTGAAGGCTGCCCACCCAGACATCTACGAGCAATTCAGCAACACGAAACCATCGAGAACAATGCGAATTAAGTCGGTTAAGGCCGTGCAGAAAATGAAAATGTTACTAACGCAGGAGCAATCAGTATGACGGAAATTGTAGCACAGCAATCAGCCCCATTGGCAAGGAGTCCAATGGCTATGTCCCAGCGTGGCATATCTTTCAATAACTTTGAAGATTTGTGGCGTTTCTCGCAGGCGATATACAACTCCAAGCTAGTGCCGGATGGATTCAAATCCCCGGAAGATGTTTGTGCAGCAGTCCAGATGGGCCTTGAGGTTGGCCTGTCTCCGATGGCATCGCTGCAAAACATCGCCGTGATTAGAGGCAAGCCATCGCTATTTGGTGACGGATTGCTTGGCGTGGCTATGGCGAGCGGTTCTTTTGATATGTCTCAATTCAAAGAGACGTTCGAGGGTAAGCCGGGCACGCCAGATTGGACGGCTAGTTGCACGGTGTGCCGCAAAGGTGGCAACCCAGTTACGCAGACATTCAGTTGGGGTGACGCGACCAAGGCCGGACTTACTACGGGGAATGGCCCGTGGAAGTCTTATC
>JAJRPG010000052.1 GCA_024280855.1 Planctomycetota bacterium
TCGATGGCTAAACATTCACGCGTGTACTCGTCCTCAAGAGTCAAAAACTTCAACGTACGCCCATCGACCGTCTGGTCACTGACAAAGTCATAGCACCACACATGGTTGATGCGCTCCGCGCGATGTCGCACACATCCGTTGCCACTATGGCCCAAACACCTTTTTTTTACGCTGTTTCCTTGGCACCTTCAACCCTTCCTTCCGCCACAGACGATACACACGCTTGCGATTCACGCGAAAACCATCGTCACGCAACAACGCCCAAATACGACGATAGCCATAACGCGGATGACGCCGAACCAAGCTCAGCATCCGCTGCACCAATGTCTTCTCGTCGTCGCGCTCACGAATCACATACCGCTGCGTCGATCCGCGTCCCGAAGCTTGCGAATTATCTGCTCAGGACTGTGTCGCTTACGTTTCATTTCCAAGTCCTCCCTGCCCGATCAACGGGCGGATAGGACTCTAATAACAACTGGATCAGGTTTTGGGTAGCAGGCCAATATGATCCTGAATAATGCAATGGCCTAGGCTGCGGAACTTAAATTCCACAACTGAGATCCTGCTTCGAACGTTCAAGGATCGATTGTATCGTTTCGACTTCGCCAATCCAATGGAATTTGATTCTCTTAATCAATAATCCACATAGTTATTAGTATTTTCCTACTCTCCCGTGAATAAACGTTGATATGCCGCATAATCTAATACATCAACATCACCATCGCTGTCGCTGTCGAACACCTGCAGGCAAGTATTTAAACATGCTGCCTCCATTACACTTGGTACCTCACTAGGTCCAGCCAGGCATTCAATTAGTGCCGGTAGATCGTCACTACTTACACGCCCATCCCCAGTAATATCCCCAGCCTCCAATATCTGGCACTCATCAAGGACATTGTCATTATTACAATCCCCGCTAGTTCCAGATGTAATATCGCACGCGTCAGGCACACCGTTGCCGTTGCAGTCGCCGTTTGTGTGCAGAAGGACTGACACTTTACTAGGGCCTGAATTCGCGGCAATGATGTCGAGATTGCCATCGCGGTCCAGATCGCCGATGGCTACATGCCTCGCAGTGCTAAGCGCGCCGAAGTTTACTTGGGGGGCAAACGTGCCATCACCTATTCCCAGCAAGAGTGAAGCTTTCCCGTCGCCTCTGTTCGCCACAACTAAATCGAGGATGCCATCGCCGTTTAGATCGCCGATGGCCACTGAAACGGGGCCGAAGCTAGCATCGTAATTAACAGCGGCACTGAAGGTGCCGTCTCCTACTCCCAGCAGGATCGAGGCGCTCCCGTTGTTGAAATTCGCGAGGGCCAAGTCTAGGTTACCGTCGCCATTCAGATCACCTATGGCCACGGAATGGGGAGAACCTCCCGCATCATAGTTGACTGCTGTAGCAAAAGTTCCGTCACCTATGCCCAGTAAAATTGAGACGACCACGTTACCGCTGTTCGCTACGGCTATGTCGAGGATAGCGTCACCGTTCAGATCACCAATTGCCACTGAACGGGGAGTAACTGCCGCACTATAATTAATGCGTGTGGTAAAGGTGCCGTCGCCATTGCCCAACATAATTGAGACTTTATTGTTTCGAGCATTCGCTATAATCAGATCGAGTGCGCTGTCGCCGTTAAGATCACCGATAGCCACGAAAATGACTCCGCGGTCCGCATTGTAATTAACCCGTGCGGCAAAGGTGCCATCGCCATTGCCCAAAAGTACAGATACATTGCCGTCGCTGTTATTCGCTACGGCAAGGTCGAGATTGTCGTCGCCGTTAAGATCGCCGATAGCTACTGACGCGGGAACATCGCCTACGCTATAGTTGACCGCCGTTGCGAAGGTTCCGTCGCCATTGCCAAGCAAGACTGAGACGTTGTCACTGCTGCCATTTGCAACTGCCAGATCGAGTGTACCATCGCCGTCCAGATCGCCGATGGCCACGAAAAAGGGAGCGCTACCCGCAATATAGTTGACTGTTGAATCAAACAACTCCGCCGGCACGTCGCACTCGTCAGGCATGGCGTTGCTGTTGCAGTCTTGGCTAGTTTCGGTGGTAAGATCGCATTCGTCTGGTACGCTATTGGTATTGCAGTCTAGGCTTGTCACGTCTGCAATATCGCAGATGTCTTGTACCCCGTTGTTGTTGCAATCACTGTTCGGCTCGCATTCGTCAGGCATGGCGTTGTTGTTGCAATCCAGGCTGGTTACGGCTTCAATGTCGCAAATGTCCTGCACGCCGTTGGTGTTGCAGTCGTTGTATGGATCGCATTCATCGGGTACGCCATTGATATTACAGTCCGAACTGGTGCCATTTGAAATCTCACACATATCAGGCACGCCATGGCCGTTACAGTCTTGGCTGTGCCCGGTATTGATGTCGCATTCATCCGGTACGCCGTTAGCATTGCAGTCCAGGCTCGTTCCAGAAGTCAAGTCACATTCGTCTGGCACGCTGTTGCCGTTGCAATCGTCATTGGAATGCAGAAGAACAGAAACGTTGTCGCTTTTGAAATTCGCAACTACTAGGTCAAGAGCACCGTTACTGTCTAGGTCGCCGATGGCTAAAGAAAGGGGAGCGTCGCCTACGTCGTGGTTGACACGCGTGGGGAAGGTACCATCACCATTGCCCAGTAGGACAGTGACGTTGTTGCTAGTCGCCGCCATTGGCAACTGGGAAGAACCATCTCCGTGGGACACAGCCAGATCAAGGTTTCCGTCGCCGTTAAAATCGCGGGTGGCGACGAATATTGGACCGTCACCCGTATCATAGTTGACCCGCGTGGGGAAGGTTCCGTCACCTTGGCCGAACAAAATTGAGATGTTGGCGCCTAAGAAATTCGCAATAGTGAGATCGAGGGCACCGTCGTTGTTTAGATCACCGATGGCAACAGATCTAGGATTGAAGCCAACACTGTAATCGACCGCATTAGCTAAAGTTCCGTCGCCGTCACCCATCCATACTGAAATACTGGAGATGCTGACATTTGCGACGACCAAATCTAGGGCACCATCACCATTCAGATCACCTGCAGCTACTGATTTTGTAAAGGAAAAAACACCCTCACTGTAGTTGACTGCTACCGCGAATGTGCCGTCGCCGTTGCCCATCAGAAGCGATATATTGGCGTGCCCGCTGTTGCTGTTTACTACGGCTAAATCGAGGGCGCCGTCATTATTCATGTCTACAATGATCACAGAGCTAGGGCTAAAGCCCGCGCCGTAATTGACCCGTGTAGCGAAAGTGCCATCACCGTTGCCCAGCAAAATAGAGATGTTGCCGCTGTTAGAGTTCGCCACGGCTAGATCTAGATTCCCGTCGCTGTCCAGATCACCGATGGCTACAGAAACGGGAGCGCCACCAACACCAATGTTGAGCTGCGTAGCAAAGGTACCGTCACCATTACCTAGAAAGACTGAGACATTATTTTCGCGCACATTCGCAACGACTATATCGAGAGCTCCATCGAAGTCCAAATCACCGACTGCCACGGAGATGGGACTGTCGCCCACTATGTAGTTAGTCGCCATTCCAAACAGCTCCACTGGCACTTCGCACTCGTCGGGAACACTGTTGTCGTTGCAATCCAAATCACACTCATCCGGCACACTATTTCTGTTGCAGTCCAGGCTGTCTTCGGCGGCAAGATCGCAAATGTCCTGAACGCCGTTGCTATTACAATCATTATTTGGCTCGCATTCGTCCGGCATGTTATTGTTGTTACAATCAAGGCTTGTCCCGGAGGCTAGATCGCAAATGTCCTGCACACTGTTGCTGTTACAGTCGTTGTTAGGCTCACACTCGTCCGGCAAGCTGTTGTTGTTGCAGTCCTGGCTGGTCCCATCGATTAAATCACAGTCATCCGGTACGCCATTGCCGTTGCAATCGCCTACAGTATGAAGCAGAATTGAGACGTTATCGCTCCAGTGATTGGCTACGGCTAGGTCGAGAGCACCGTCACCGTTTAGATCGCCGATGGACACGGATAAAGGGCCGTCATCTGCCACGTAGTTTACTGCTGCCGCAAAAGTACCATTACCAATGCCCAATAGCACCGAGACGGTGTCGCTATGGAGATTTGTTACGACCAAGTCAGCGATGCCGTCGAAATTTAGATCACCAATAACTGCTGAGCGAGGCGCATCGCCCGCGTTGAAATTGATACTCCCGTTAAAATCGCCGTCGCCCTTGCCCAGCAGAACAGAAACATTGTCGCTGCCTAGGTTTGCCACAGCGAGGTCTAGAAACCCGTCGTCGTTCAGGTCACCTATCGCTACGGAAATAGGATCCAATTCTGTATCATAGTTGATTGAAGATGCGAATGTGCCATCACCGTTGCCCAGTAGAATTGAAATATTATCGTCATAACCGTTGCTCACCACAAGGTCTACGACGCTGTCGCCATCCAGGTCACCGATAGCCACAGAAGTGGGGCCGTCACCTGTGCCATAGTTGACTGGATTGGCGAAAGTGCCATCGTCATGACCAAGTAGGACTGAGACATTATCTCCATCAACATTAGCAATAGCGAGGTCAAGAGCGCCATCACCATTTAGATCAGCGATGGCAATGGAACTGGGCCTGTCACCCGCACCATAGTAGACCGCAGCGCCGAAAGTGCCATCGCCTTGGCCCAGCAGGACTGAGACGATAGTTCCATTAACATTAGTAATAGCCATGTCGAGGGCGCCGTCGTTGTTAAGGTCGCCCATGGCCAAGGAAGTGGGGCTGCTACCTGCACTGTAGTTGACAGCTGTGGCAAACGTACCGTCTCCATTTCCCAGCAAGATTGATACATTGTTGCCGCTATTATTGGTGATAGCGAGATCAAGGGCGCCGTCGTCGTCAAGATCGCCTAAGGCTACGGAATTGGCACCAACGCCAGCATCATAATTGACCGCCACCTCAAGCATTTCCACTGGCACGTCGCAAACGTCGGGCACACCGTTATCGTTGCAGTCGAGGCTGCTCCCGTCGTTGATGTCACACAAGTCGGGAACACCATTGCCGTTGCAGTCTAAGTCACATTCATCGGGCACACCATTACTGTTACAGTCTACGCTAGTCCCGACAGCAACATCGCAATCGTCCGGTACGTTATTTTCATTACAATCCAAGCTGGTCTCTGCGGCGAGGTCGCACTCGTCCGGCACGCCGTTGCCGTTACAGTCAGGGCTTGTACCGTGTAGTGCGATGGCATCGATTTCTTCCCATGTCATTTGATTGTGACGAGTATCAATATAGACTTTTACCCCCTTGACCAGAAATCCCGTTAATGGCCATGTAACCAGGAAGTCAACCGGCGAGCCTGGCAAACTCGTATCCTCCCCAAACCAAACGGGGTGTAGATCATCATTCGAATCCACTACATCGACCCGAAACACCATGCCGTTGCCCCAAACCTCACGGATGGTAACGCCTGAAGCAAACACCTGTTTCGGAAAACCGACGGTTATATTCTCCAGAGAACCGTTTTGAGGCAACGGGGCCCAGGCCGTCTCTATATCTGTATAGATGAAAGTGTCAGGCATTCCTAGTGCTTGCGATGCGGACCAATCGGGGTCATCGAATTGTGAACTGAAGTCGATCACATAGGATGCCCACTGACTGATCGAAATAACATTGGCCAGATCACACTCATCGACCACACCATCGCCGTTGCAATCCGGATCGCATTCGTCTGGTACGCCGTTGCTGTTGCAATCCTGGCTAGTTTCAGCAGTGATGTCACACTCGTCGGGTACGCCGTTTCCGTTGCAGTCTATATCGCACTCGTCGGGAACAAAGTTTGAATTGCAATCGTTGGAAACCAGTTCATCACTATCAAGTACCCCGCTATCATTGCAATCAGCAATCAAGGTCCACTCGATACGGACTGTATCGTTACCGCCTACTGTAGAATCAATGTCTACCCCGAGTCCTGTCCATGTTATGGAATGCAAATCAGTCGTGGCAATGCCCGCGCCAATTACCGTAACGTTGTCGATAAGGTCACCACCAAGCGGTGCGAGATCTTTGATAATGAATAAGTGTTCTGTATAATGACTTGCATTAAAAGCCGAAAAATCGGCATTTAAAAACCCTCCAAATGTATGACCTGGCGGAGTTGGCATAACACCTGACACGACCTCAATGTTCCTACCGCCAGAGAGTATCTTATCCTCAAAAGTGCTGGTCCCACAAAATTCGTGGGGCTGTCCGTTATCGAAACTACCTGAGGTCCAAGTGCCCCAGAGAGTTTGTCTGTCGCCAGGCACCTCGGCAAAACCGTTGACTTCGATCAAAGTGCCGCATGCGATTTGGGCTTTCGCCCTGCCTATATCCAGACTGGTGGCGCAGAGGATCGCGAAAACAATTATAGATTTATTGCTGGTATCTCTCCAGAACATGGATACTCCTTCCAAAATGTATACTCACCGTATTCGTAGTTAAGCTTGCAGTCGCCCTAAAGAACTACTGGCTCAATGTCGACTAGAAAGCCACTACGATTACGAAATTATAGGATCCGTGGTGGCAAGTAGTGCCAGCATCTCTGAACTGGGTCAATATCTTGGGCTAAGGAAGTAAAATCCCCCAAACGTGAATAGTGCCCCACATGATCGTCTAAGGACGATTATATCGTTTCGACACGGATTTTTCAATGGTCTTTAAAAATAGTTGCCTACAATCGGTCATGTAAATCTTTTATTTTCAATTTAATACGGAGTCCAGAGATCTATTCGCCGGTGAACGATCGTTGATATGCAGCATAATCTAATAAATCAACGTCACCATCGTTGTCGCTGTCGAACACAATAAGGCAAGTACTTACACATGCGGCCTCCATTATCGTCGGTGCCGTGCTTGGTCCTTCGGCGCATTCAATCAGTGCCAGCAGATCTGCATTGCTAACACGACCATCGCTCGAAAAATCATTACCCTCCCAGCCCTGGCACTCGTCGGGGATACTGTTGCTGTTGCAGTCCAGACTGGACCAAGCAGCGATGTCGCATTCGTCGGGTATGCCGTTGCCGTTGCAGTCGCCCACTGTATGCAACATGATCGAGATGTTGTCCCCGTACAGATCCCCCACGGCCATGTCGAGATTGCCGTCGCGGTCCAAATCTTCGATGAGCAATGACGAGGGACTGAATCCCAAATCGTAGTGCGTCGCATCTGCGAAAGTGCCATCTCCGTTGCCTAACAGGAATGAAACTGTGCGTCGGCTTGTAGTTGTCACGGCTAGATCGATTACACCGTCGCCATTCAAATCGCGGATGGCAACCCTAAAAGTACCGCCGCTCACAACGTAGTTAACAGCCATACCAAAAGTACCGTCACCATTGCCCTCAAGTACCACGATGCCGCTCGTATTGCTAACAGCCATGACCAGGTCCAAGACATTGTCGCCATTTGTATCTCCAATAGTCACGGTAGAAGCAGTGCCAGTTGAGTAAATCTCGACTGTGGGGAAGGTGCCGTCCCCTTTGCCTAACAGAACAGACACGTACGTGCCGCCGAGGACTGTAGCGGCCACGTCGAGTACCCCGTCGCCGTTCAGATCGCCGAGAGCTACAGATTTAGATCGGCTGCTAAAACGGTAGCTAACCTTAGATGAAAATGTGCCGTCGCCAATGCCCATTAGGACAGAGACGAAGTCATCATGAAAATTCGCCACAACCACATCCAAGACACTATCGCCATTCAGATCGCCGATAGCTAAGGAATAGGGATTACTGCCTGCGCTGTAATGAACAGCTGCGTTGAAGCTGCCGTCGCCATTTCCCAACAGAATCGATACAGTGTAATCACTGAAATTCGCAACAATCAAGTCGAAGTCACCATCGCCGTTTAGATCGCCAATGACCACGTCACGCGGTCCATCGCCAACACTATAGTTTACCGTTTGGGTAAATGTGCCGTCGCCTTGGCCCAGCAACACTGAGATGCTGTCGTCATCGATGTTCACAACAGCAAAATCGAGGAAGCCATCGGCATTTAGGTCGCCGATGGACATTGAAAAAGGGCCGTCGCCCGCACCATAGCTAACCGCCACATCAAACAATTCCGCTGGTACGTCGCAGTCGTCGGGCACGCCATTGCTATTGCAGTCCAGATCACACTCATCGGGAACTCGATTGCTATTGCAGTCTAGGCTCGTCCCGGATGTGATGTCGCAGTCG
Organism: Planctomycetota bacterium; assembly: GCA_024280855.1. GTDB lineage: Bacteria > Planctomycetota > Phycisphaerae > UBA1845 > UBA1845 > JAJRPG01. The sequence goes on from JAJRPG010000052.1 coordinate 8,167, forward strand.
TCGGGTATATTGTTATTATTGCAGTCCAAATCACACTCGTCTGGCGTTTTGTTCTTGTTGCAGTCCTGACTCGTTCCAACAGCTATGTCACAGATGTCCTGAACACTGTTGCTATTGCAATCGTTATTCTGCTCACACTCGTCAGGTATGCCGTTTGCATTGCAGTCTAGGCTAGTCCCAACGATTAGGTCGCACTCATCTGGCACGCCATTGCTATTGCAGTCAACGCTAAATTCAGAGGCGATGTCGCAATCGTCCAATATGTTATTGCCATTGCAATCCAAGCTAGTACCAGTAGCGAAGTCACAATCGTCCGGAACGCCGTTGCCGTTGCAGTCACCTTCAGTGTGTAGTAGGACTGAGATGCTTGAAGATCCGCTACTCGCGCGATGCACTACGATTAAGTCGAACGCGCCGTTGCCGTTAAGATCACCGATAGCCACAGAAGAAGATCCGTAGCCCGTATTGTAATTGACAGAGGTATTGAATGTGCCGTCACTATTACCGAACAAGACTGAGACATTCGCATCGTTGTATTTCGCCACTGCCAAATCGAGGGCACCGTCGCCGTTCAGATCGCCGATAGCTACGGACCGAGGACGATAACCTGCTGCATAATTGACTGCTGCGGCAAAAGTGCCATCGCCCTTGCCTAGCGAGACTGAGACGGTATCGCCGTTTCCAAACGCCACGGCCAAGTCGAGATCGCCATCATCGTTTAGATCGTCGATGGCCATGGAAATGGGGCTGTAGCCAACAACGTGGTTAACCGCGGTTTTGAAAGTTCCATAGCCAGTGCCCAGCAGGACAGATGCATTATCACTACTGGAGTTAGCCACAACGAGGTCGAGATTGCAATCGCCATCCAGGTCGCCGATGACGACAGAATAGGGTCTATTGCCAACACTGTATGTCACTGCTGGAGCAAAGGTGCCATCGCCCATACCATGCAAGACGGAGACATTGTCGTCATCTAGGTTCGTGACAGCAAAGTCAAGTACGCCATCACCATTAAGATCACCGGAGGCTATAGAAAAAGGGTAATTGCCCACACTATAGTAAACTGCAGTAGCGAAAGTACCGTCACCGTTACCCAACAGAATTGCAACGTCGTCGTATGAGGGACCGGGGAAGGCTAAGTCGAGGGCTCCGTCGCCATTTACATCGCCGATGGCCACGGAATAGGTACTGCGGAGCACAGCGTATTCAACTGGGACGTTGAATGTTCCGTCGCCGTTTCCTATAAAGACTTGAATTGAGAAACCACTAGTAACAACGACTAGGTCTTCTGAGCCATCGCCATTTAGATCAGCGATGGCGGCAGCAGAGGCAGAGGAGTATGTTGCGAAATTAACCGCAGCATCAAACAACTCTACCGGAACGTCGCATTCATCAGGTACGCCATTTGTGTTACAGTCAATGCTGGTACCACTGTCGATGTCACATTCGTCGGGCAGTTCATTGCTGTTGCAATCCACGCTAGTCCCGGTGGTGAGGTCACAGTCGTCGGGAATGCTGTTGCCATTACAATCTGGATCGCATTCATCAGGCACGCCGTTACCATCGCAGTCTATACTGGTGGCGACGTTGATGTCGCAGTCGTCGGGTATGCTATTGCCATTGCAATCTGGATCGCACTCATCCGGTACGGCATTAGTGTTACAATCCGTGCTGGTGCCGGCCGCAAGATCACAAATGTCTTGCACACCATTGACGTTGCAGTCATCGCTTGGCTCGCACTCGTCCGGTATTCCGTTTGTATTACAATCTAGGCTTGTTCCGGTGGTAATGTCACACTCATCGGGCACACCGTTAGCGTTGCAGTCTGCGCTGTTTTCGGCATTTACGTCGCAAGTATCTGGAACGCTGTTGTTGTTACAATCTAGGCTAGTCCCAGTGGCAATGTCACATTCGTCTGGTACACTATTGCCGTTGCAGTCATCGTCTGTATGAAGAAAGACAGATACGTTGTCGTCGTTGCGAATTGCCACGACCAAGTCAATAGTGCCATCGCCATCCAAGTCGCTAATAGCCAAGGAAAAGGGTTCGTTACCCACACTATGGTTGACTGCTGTGGCGAAGGTTCCGTCGCCATTGCCCAGCAGGATTGAGATATTGAAGTCGTAACGATTCGTTACGACCAAGTCAAGATCACCATCACCGTTCAAATCGCCGATGTCTAAAGCAAGGGGAGTGTCGCCTACATTTAATTAACCGCATTAGCAAAGGTGCCTTCACTATTTCCAAGTAAAACTGAGACATTAGAGTCGTCAGCATTCGCCACAGCCATGTCTTGAATGCCATCGCCGTTCAGGTCGTCGATAGACACGGATCTGGCACCATCGCCTGCACTATATTTGATTGCAATGGCGAAGGTGCCGTCGCCATTTCCATATAGGACTGAGATGTTTTCATCTCTGCCACTTGCGACGGCCAAGTCGAGGATACTATCGCCATTCAGATCTCTTATAGCAATTGAATTAGGAGATAAACCCGTATTGAAAAATACTGCCTGTTCGAACGTACCATCGCCGATGCCCAACAGAACTGAGATGCCTCCGTTGTTACGGTGTGTCACCGACAAGTCGAGGGCGCCGTCGCTGTTTAGATCGCCGATGGCCAGATAATCAGGCAGGTTACCCGCTACGTAGTTGACCGCGCTAGATAAGGTGCCGTCGCCGTTACCCAGCAATACCGAAATGCCGTCCAGGTCTGATACAGCTAGATCGAGCACACCGTCACCGTTAAGATCGCCGGTAGCTGTTGATAAGGAATAACTTACTGTTGCGTAGTTGACAGCGGCGGCGAACGTGCCGTCACCGTTGCCTGGCAGGACTGATACAGTTTTGCTGTTGTCGTTCACCACAACTAGGTCGCGAGCGCCATCACCAGTAAGGTCGGCGATAACAACGAATCTGGGAAAAAAACCTGTACTGTAGTTGGTCGCGGAATCAAACAGCTCCGCCGGAACGTCACATTCGTCAGGCATTCCGTTGATGTTGCAGTCTAGGCTTACGCCGACATTGATGTCGCATTCGTCCGGCACGTCATTACTGTTGCAATCGAGACTCGTCGCAATTGCAAGATCACAGATGTCCTGAACGCCGTTACTATTACAGTCGTCACTCGGCTCGCACTCGTCCGGCTCGTCATTATTGTTGCAATCTAGGCTAATCCCGCTCGCGAGATCACAGATGTCCTGAATGCTGTTGCTATTGCAATCATTGATTGGCTCGCACTCATCCGGAATATCGTTACTGTTGCAGTCCAGACTAAACACGGCAGTAAGATCGCAATCATCTGGTTTACCGTTACCATTGCAGTCTAGGCTCGTTCCCACGGCAATATCGCAAGCGTCCGGTATACCATTTCCGGTGCAGTCTGGATCACACTCGTCCAGCACTCCGTTACTGTTACAGTCGCCAACAGTATGGAGCAGGACAGAGACATTATTACTGTTAACATTTGCTATAACCAGATCAAGTGCGCTGTCGCCATTCAGATCGCCAATGGCCACAGAAAAGGGGCCGTCATCTGCACCAAGGATGAATGCTGGCGCGAAGGTGCCATCACCAATGCCGAGCAGAACAGAAACATTGTCGTCGTTTAAGTTTGCCACGGCTAGGTCGAGGTTGCCATCGCCGTTGAGATCGCCAATGGCTGCGGATTCTGGACCATCGCCCACATTATAGTTAACTCTCGCCTTAAAGCTGCCATCACCATTACCTAGCATCACAGAAACATTATTGTCAATGAAATGCGCAATAGCTAGATCGAGATAGCCATCGCTATTCAGATCGCCCATAACCAGTGAAATGGGAGCGTCACCTACAATGTAGTTGATCGGCGCGGCGAAGGTGCCGTCACCGTTACCCATTAACACCGAAATATTATCATCGACGTTATTCACCAATCCCAAGTCTAGAACGCCGTCGCCATTTAGATCGCCAATGGCTATGGACCCGGGGCCGTCACCAACATCGTAATTAACGCGCCGAGCAAAAGTACCATTGCCGGTACCCAGCAGAACTGCAATGTTGTCGCTACTGTTGTTCGCAACAATGTCAAGGGTGCCATCACCATTCAGATCGCCAATGGCAACATATATGGGAACGCCATTCACTTCGTAGTTGACCTCATCCGCGAAAGTTCCATCTCCATTGCCTAGCAGAACAGAGACTCTTGCGATGCTGATACTTGCCACTGCCAGATCAAGCACGCCGTCGCCATTCAGATCGCCAATGGCAACGGAAAAATGACGAACACCATCAGCGTAGTTGACTGCTGTTGCGACAGTTCCGTCGCCATTTCCAAGAAGGACTGATATGTTACTGCCGAAATTATTTGCTACGACTACGTCGAGGTTGCCGTCACTATTTAGATCGCCGGTGGCCACTGACCTGGGATTGAAAACTGTCGCATAGTTGACTGCCACATCAAACAAGTTCAATGGCAATTCACATTCATCTGGCACGCCATTCTCATTGCAATCGGTGCTGGTATCGTTGGCAATATCACACTTGTCAGACACGCCATTGCTGTTGCAGTCTTGGCTCGATTCGCATTCATCTGGCATGCTGTTGTTGTTGCAATCAAGGCTGGTCCCATTAGCAATATCGCATATGTCCGACACGAGGTTCCCGTTACAGTCGTCAATCGGCTCGCACTCATCAGGTATACTGTTATTATTGCAGTCTAGACTGGTCCCGGAAGCAATATCAATAAGGTCCGACACACTATTATTGTTACAGTCCGGCTCGCACTCGTCTGGCATGCCGTTGTTGTTAATGTCCGCACTCGTCTCGGTGGCAATGTCACAATCATCCGGCACGTCGTTAGCATTACAGTCCGAACTCGTCCCGCTAGCAATATCGCAGATGTCCTGCACACTGTTACCATTGCAGTCGTTGCTCGATTCGCAATCGTCAGGCAGATCGTTATTATTGCAGTCTTGGCTTGTTCCAACGACGATGTCGCATGAGTCAGGCACACTGTTACCGTTACAGTCCTGATCACACTCATCTGGCACACCGTTGCCGTTACAATCTATGCTTGTCGCAGTGATTATATCGCAATCGTCAGGCACGCTGTTCCCATTGCAATCTAGACTATTCCCGACATTTATATCACACTCATCAGGCACGTCGTTGCCGTTGCAATCTAAACTATTACCGACATCAATATCGCAATCGTCAGGCACGACGTTACCGTTACAGTCGTTGTTCGGCTCGCACTCGTCCGGTACATCGTTACCGTTACAGTCCGCACTAGCTCCTTCTGTGATGTCGCACTCGTCTAATATACCGTTGTTGTTGCAGTCGCCGTCAGAGCGCAGAAGAACTGAGAAGTTATTGCTGTTGACATTTGCCACGACGAGGTCGAGGGCGATGTCGCCATTCAAATCACCGATAGCTAGGGATATAGGACTATCGCCCACGTCAAAGTTAGTCATGGCGGCAAATGAACCGTCGCCATTGCCGGGTAGGACTGAGATGTTGTCACCCGCACTGTTAACTACGACTAAGTCAGGTATGCCGTCTTCTGTCAAATCGTCGATGGCCAGTGCTCCGGGACTGCTACCCACGCCGTAATTAACCGGCAAGGGGAATGTGCCGTCGCCGTTGCCTAGTAGGACTGATATAACGTTACCGGAGTTGTTAGCAGCGGCTAAGTCGAGGACGCTGTCATTGTTCATATCACCGATGGCAACGAAAACGGGGCCACTCCCCACAAAATAGCTCACCGCTGGAGAAAAGGTGCCATCGCCGTTACCCAACAGGACAAAAACGCTACCGAAAAAATTGTTGTCCACTGCCAGGTCGAGCGCACCATCATTGTTCAAATCGCCCATAGCCACGGACCGAGGCCCCAGCCCAGCGCCGTACTTAACAGATATAGAGAAGGTGCCATCGCCGTTGCCAAGCAGGACTGACACGTTGACATCATCACTGTTCGCGACGGCCAGGTCGAGCGCATTGTCGCCGTCCAGATCACCGATCACCACTGAACTAGGCCCCAGCCCTGTACGGTAACTTACCTCTGCGGAGAAGTTACCATCGCCGTTGCCCAATAAAACCGAGATATTTTGGCTACTGTAATTCGCCACAGCGAGATCGAGTGCGCCGTCGCCATTCAAATCACCAATGGCCACTGAAACGGGCGCATTATTAGTATCGAATTTAACCGCTGTACTGAAAGTACCGACGCCGTTTCCCAGCATGACTGAAACGTTGTTGTCGGCACCATTCGCTACAACCATGTCGAGGAATCCATCACCGTTCAGATCGCCTAGCGCCACGGATTTGGGATCAACCGCATCATAATTTACAGCTATGTCAAATAGGCCCGTGGGTTCTTCACAATCGTCAGGTACGCCGTTGGCATTGCAATCGTTATTGACTAGTTCGTCGTTATCAGGCACGCCGTTGGCATTGCAGTCGCTGCTCTGAGTCCACTCAATCCGCACCAAGCTATTACCGCCCACTGCCGAATCAATGTCAGCTCCCAATCCATTCCATGTGATGGATTGGTAATCGGTCGTGGCAAAGCCAGCGCCAAATACTGAGACTGTGTCGATAAGGTCACCTCCGGGTGGATTGAGACCTACAATCGTAAAAGTATGGTTCGTGTAGAAGCTGGCATCAAACGCCGAGAAGTCCATTTCAAAGAACCCCGCGAACGTATGACCCTGTGGAGTCGGTAAGACTCCGGACGCAACCTCGATTTTCTTACCGCCAAATATTACTTGGTCCTCGTAGGTACTCGTTCCGCAAAATGAATGCAGCATTCCGTTGTCAAAGCCAGCCCTGGAACCCCAGATCGTTTGCCTGACGCCCGGCTCCTCGGCAGAACCGATGATGTCGACCAAAGTGCCGCAAGCCACTTGTGCGTTTGCCCTGTCTGGTCCTATCCCAGAAACAGACAAAATCACGACAACGGTGATAAGCGTACTTAGCTTGCGGTAGCGGTCTTGGCTGAACACAGATTCCCCTTCAATAATTTCAACTGCTGCGTCTGTATCTAATCCCACTGTCGCCCAAAGAGCTTCGGGCGTCTCGTCGGCGAAAACTCCACCGCGATTTTGAGAGTACATGCTTCAGACCGGCACGCGAGGCCGCCCCAATCCTGACTGGCGCAATAGCAGGGCGGAGAAAATGAAATTCCTCAACATGAACCCTGCCCCGATCGATCTTTGGAGCAATTGTAGCAATTCGAGGTCGCCAATTCAAGGGTCTGCAAAGATATTAATCTCTAATCGAACATGTTATCGGCCTATCCCATAGTAACCATGTTGGTTTGATCGCTTGAAATCAGTGATACCGAGCTGCTCAGTACGATATAGATAAGCACTAATCAACCTTGCATTGAGCTGGACCATATAACAGCCTGTCCCTCATGGCTGAAGATTGCGACCGCCGCCATGCGACTGCGGCGAACTAAAATCCCCTTGCGATTATGGAGGCACTCCCACGAAGTAAGTGTCACTACTTAGACACTTTTCAGAGATGCAGGCCTGTTAACAATCATCCAATTAAACAGCACACACAAATTCGATGCAAGTCAAAAAGTATTTATTAGAACATGAGTACATTACCAGTTGGCAATTCAGTCGTTCCCTGTCACTCGCTGACAGCAATGCCAAAACGTCCATCAAGAATAGACAATAATTCGCATTGTATTCATCGCAACAGTCGGTATACATGAGTGGACAATGAAATTAGGAGTGTATGCATGTGCCACAACGAGGCACCACTTTATCATCAAACATAAGACCGGGACCAGCTCGGCACTCATGCGACAAGGAGGTCATGCCATGAAGATTGAGCTACGCCCGCTATCCAAGATTAAGCCATACGATAACAACCCCCGCACTAACGATGCCGCTGTCAGCGCAGTAGCCGAATCGATCCGGCAGTTCGGATTCCGCCAACCGGTTGTCGTTGATACTAACGGCGTAATCGCCGTGGGGCATACACGATGAAAAATGGAACTTGACCCGCCCTACTGCGATGTAATCGTGCAGCGGTGGGAACAGTTCACTGGCCAGAAAGCCAAGCGCAAACATGGTGGCACTGCATAATATGCATAGTGTTTTAATTGAAAATAGGTTTGGTTCCTTTGCGGACATGTGCCCCGCGCGGGGCTGGCTATCGAGCAACTTTTATATACAAGATGGCGTTTTTTGGCGAGTAAGTAAGAATCACTGAACTAAAGATGTATATCCCTTTATTTATAGTGTTACGATTCAAAATATGACATCAAAAGCCATGGAAGCCAAGTAAGCGAAATGCCCAAAAACCGTACATCCCGTCCCCGTCAAGCTAAGCCCACTGATGTAGGATCTTCCATCGATCATGCCGTATTGGCCAAGGCCTATCGTAAGGTCATGGATGGTCAGTCGTTGACAAGGGTTGAACGTGAAGTCCTCAAACGACATGAAAAACAAAAAGAAGAGCGACTTCGCTGGCAATATTATCATGCTATCCCACAAAAGCATTGGCGGCAGATGTCCGGTAGGCAGACAAAGGTGATTAATGACCAAGCCACTCGCTATGGCATTCCGTTCGGAGGCGCTTCGATTGATTTACCCAACGTAGTCAAAGCTCTACATGATTTCCTGGCTGACAACGCCCAGCTGTTGGCACGTGAAGCAGATGGCATGCTTGTAGGCGCTAGCAGCCCCGCTCTTGAACGATACCGTGAAGAACGCGAGGCATTAGCAAGGCTCGACCGATTGGAGCGTGAAGGGTATCTACTGCCTCGTGACGAAGTTCGTGAAGCACTAGGACGCATAGCTGTTATCCTCCGTGAGGCTAGTGATACATTATTGCGTCAATTCGGTGACTCAGCTGCCCAGATCATGCATGAAGCGCTCGACGATGCCCATCGCGATATGCAATCCTACTTTGGCCAAGATGAGGATCATGCCACAGATGTATCAGACGCGCCGTGATCTTGAATCGTTCCTAGCTAAGGCTAGGCCTAGACCATTGCGTTCCATGCGCGTCTTTGCAGAAGAAGAGATTGTTATTCCAGACGGTCCTTATGCAGGTCGTCGATTTAGATGTTCACGTCAGCCATATACTGGCTTGTGGTTCGACCAAGTGGATTCCACTCAATGGTCACGGTGGGGATGATTAACGAGGTCCGCCGCCGTGTGAATCTATGGCGTCAATCCACCAACACTAACGAATGGCAGGTCACACCGGAAACAGCGCGACTGCTTCAACACTGGCGGCATCACAATTTCAGCAGCTTGCGTCCATTTTTCTGTCAAATAGAAGCCGTCGAAATAGCTACCTGGCTCACCGAAGTTGCGCCTAAGCAAGGCAAGGAAGTCCGAGCTGTCCTTGATAGCTTGTCAGCAGCCAGTGAGGAAGCCAACCCTGGGCTAGCTCGATTTGCACTTAAGCTAGCCACCGGAGCTGGCAAGACAACGGTCATGGCCATGATGATCGCTTGGCAAACCATCAACGCTGTGCGACGACCCAACAGTAAGAAGTTCACAAGGGGCTTCCTGGTTGTCGCTCCAGGCATCACCATCAAGGATCGCCTTCGTGTCTTGCAACCCAACGACCCGGACAGCTACTACCAGTCACGTGAACTTGTCCCAGGTGACATGCTCGCTGACCTCGACAGAGCCAAAATCGTCATCACCAACTACCACGCCTTCAAGTTGCGCGAAACAATGACACTATCGAAGGGTGGCCGATCACTACTGCAGGGCCGTGGCGAGGAGATAAAGACCCTTGAGACTGAAGGGCAAATGCTCCAGCGCGTCATGCCAGACCTTATGGGCATGAAGAATGTTCTCATCCTCAACGACGAGGCCCATCACTGTTATCGTGAGAAGCCCACTGGTAACGACGATGAAGGCGAATTGAAAGGCGATGATCGGAAGACGGCTGAGAAGAACCGCGAGGCCGCACGTGTTTGGATCTCTGGCCTTGAAACGGTTAGCAGCAAGCTTGGTGTGAACCGTATTTTCGATCTATCAGCTACACCATTTTTCCTAAGTGGTTCGGGCTATGCAGAAGGGACACTGTTCCCATGGACCGCGACTGATTTTTCATTGATGGATGCCATTGAGTGCGGCATCGTCAAACTCCCACGTGTTCCCGTGGCCGACAATATCCCTGGCAGCGACATGCCAAAGTTCCGTGAGCTTTGGAAGCATATCGCCAGTAAGATGCCTAAGAAAGGTCGTGGCAAAGGCGCTGCACTCGATCCGCTCAGCATTCCGGTAGAACTGCAGACAGCACTTGAAGCGTTATATGGCCATTACGAAAAAACCTACAACCTGTGGCAAGAAGAAGGCATTAGTGTCCCGCCTTGCTTCATACTTGTTTGCAACAATACGTCAACGTCAAAACTCATTTACGACTACATCTCCGGCTTCCACCGCGATAATGATGACGGCTCGTCCACGCTGGAAAACGGTAGGCTCAAGTTGTTCCGTAATTTTAATGAACACGGCGATCCATTTCCTATGCCCCGTACCCTCTTGATTGATAGCGAGCAGTTGGAATCTGGTGACGCGCTCGATAAGAACTTTCGCATTGCCGCTTCCGACGAAATCGAACGCTTCCGTCGTGAAATCATTGAACGTACCGGAGACCGTCAAAAGGCTGAAAAAATCACCGACCAAGAGCTAGTGCGTGAAGTGATGAACACGGTAGGCAAAAAAGACAGGCTTGGCGGAGCCATCCGTTGCGTCGTGTCCGTGTCCATGCTGACTGAAGGATGGGATGCTAACAACGTTACCCATATCCTCGGTGTTCGCGCGTTCGGTACACAGCTACTCTGCGAGCAGGTCATCGGTAGAGCCCTGCGACGTAATTCATATGACCTGAACGAAGAAGGCCTATTCAATGTTGAATATGCCGATGTCTTAGGTATCCCCTTTGACTTCACTGCCAAGCCGGTCGTCTCATCCCCACAGCCGCCGCGTGAAACCGTGCATGTTAAAGCCATGCGGCCTGAGCGTGACGAACTAGAGATCGAGTTCCCTCGCGTAGAAGGCTATCGTGTCCAGCTGCCCGAGGAACGGCTCACAGCGGAGTTCAACGACGACTCAACGTTAGAGCTGACGCCCGACATCGTAGGACCATCAATTACGCACAACTCAGGAATCATCGGTGAAGCTGTTGATTTGAATCTTATCCACACGGGTGACTTACGCCGGTCGACGCTTCTATTTCATCTCACCCAGCGATTGCTTTACACAAAGTGGCGTGATCCTGGAGAGGAACCCAAGCTGTTTTTGTTTGGACAATTAAAACGCATCACACGACAATGGCTCGACAACCACCTCGTTTGCAAGGGTAAAACGTACCCTGCACAACTCCAACTGGACCAACCGCATGATCCTCGGCGACAGCCTACAAGTCATGGCCTCACTCGCCGAACGCGAAGGCCTTCGCAGCATGGTGCAGTGCATTTACCTCGACCCGCCATACGGCATCAAGTTTAACTCGAATTTTCAGTGGTCAACGACCAGCCGCGACGTGAAGGATGGCAAGACCGACCACATTACGCGCGAGCCTGAGCAGGTCAAAGCCTTCCGCGACACTTGGCGCGACGGTATTCACTCGTACCTCACCTACCTGCGGGATCGCCTTACCGTCGCCCGCGATCTCCTCGCCGAATCCGGCTCCATTTTTGTGCAAATCGGCGATGAGTACGTCCACCGCGTTCGGGCACTGATGGATGAGGTGTTGGAGTTGACCAGTTCCGTGCAGAACTCAAGTCCAAGACTACAGGAGGTCACAGCAGCGAGTATGTGGCATCTGTATTTGACAGTATTCTATGGTATGGGAAGAGTAATGACACCAAGTTTCGTCGTCTTTACTTAGAACGCACTCCAGGCGAAGAAGGGGCGACACAATACAAATGTGGCGAGACAGAATCGGGCGAGCGCATGTCGCTAGCACGTCTCGCGTGATCTAGCGATGTGTGTTGATGGCAACAGACCCTGGTGACCTCGTATTGGACCCGACTTGCGTCTCTGGTACCACAGCATTCGTGGCTGAACAATGGGGTCGTCGCTGGATCACGATTGATACATCCCGAGTTTCGCTTGCCCTTGCTCGCGCTCGCGCCATGGGTGCCCGCTTCCTGTTCTATATGCTCTCAGACTCAAAGGAAGGCGTCGAAAAGGAAGCCGATGTTAATTGCAGCGAACTCCCCGATGACCACGTCAGACGATATTACGAGGGAGATATCCGTCAGGGTTTCGTCTATAAGCGCGTACCACACTTAACCGCCGGCTCAATCGCCAACAACTCCGAGATCGACGTGATCTGGGACAAGTTTCAAGAAACCCTCGAACCGCTCCGTGAGAAACTCAACAAGTCCCTCAAAGAAAAATGGGAAGAGTGGGAGATTCCACGCGAGGCCAACGAGAAGTGGTCAGCAGCGGCGAAGAAACTCCACGCTGAATGGTGGGAGCAGCGCATCGCCCGGCAGAAGGAGATCGACGCATCCATCGCAGCTAAGGCTGACTATGAATACCTCTACGACAAACCCTATGAAGATAAGAAAAAGGTGCGTGTCGCTGGGCCATTCACTGTCGAGAGCTTGTCACCTCACCGCGTGTTGACGGTTGACGCCGACGACGAGCTGATCGACCCCATGCAATCGCCAAGTAGAACGGACGACCACGCCGACTTCGCCCAGATGATTATGGAGAACCTCAAGACCTCCGGTGTGCAGCAATCTCATAAGGAAAACAAAATCACGTTTTCCTCGATCGCACCCTGGCCCGGTCACTTCATCTGCGCAGAAGCGTGTTATGTTGAGGGTGAAACCGACGACGGCAAAGAAAAACGTGCTGGCGTCTTCATCGGCCCTGAGTTCGGTACGGTGACTCGGCAGGATTTGGTCGTCGCAGCCCGTGAGGCCGGCGACGCTGATTTTGATTTGGTCATAGCCTGCGCGTTCAACTACGAGGCCCACGCTTCGGAGTTCACCAAGCTCGGCCGCATACCCGTACTAAAGGCTAGGATGAACGCCGACCTGCACATGGCTGACGATCTGAAGAACACCTGCAAGGGCAACCTGTTCGTCATCTTCGGTGAGCCGGACATCGAAAATACGGATGTTGCGGACGGGCAGATTCAGGTGCAGATCAAGGGCGTGGACGTGTTCAAGCCGCAGACCGGCGAGGTAGAATCCGGCGAGCCAGACGGCATAGCCCTCTGGTTCATCGACACGGACTACAACGAAGAAAGCTTCTTCGTCCGCCACGCATACTTCCTCGGCGCGAACGACCCCTATAAATCGCTAAAGACAACGCTCAAAGCCGAGATCAACGAAGACGCCTGGGCCACACTAAACAGCGACACGTCCCGGCCATTTGATAAGCCAAAGAATGGCCGCATTGCGGTAAAGGTAATTAATCATCTCGGCGATGAGGTGATGAAAGTTTTTCGGGTGGAATGATCATGACTACGCATCAGCGACCAAGTAGTAAGAGTGTAACCGTCTTATCACTAATCGCAGAAGGTTATAGCTACAGTCAAATTGTAGATGGTCATCCCGATATTACATATCTAGATGTATTTGGCGCAGCGGAAGAGGCGTTGAGAATAATTGAATCACCCTCAGACTATCATGAACGGATGGAGCGTATCAAGAAAATATATCCAAACGCTTATCAAAAATGGACTGAAGAAAATGACGCCTCACTTACCGCCTTGCATGGGGGGGGGCGAGCGCAATGCTGTTGACTTAAGCGGGCACTGTTTTGGAGGTTGGTCTTGGCGAAGAATTCGGGGTGATTGGGTTGCTTTTGTGGTTGTATCGAGAAGAAAAAACCGCTATAATACATGCATGAAACGTGCTACGAGACATGTTGGGAGCGGACGAAAAAAGGTGCAAAAAGTTTCACAAAAGGAGATAGCCATGGCACAGAACATGCGTGAAATTTGCGGGCCAAACCACCGGATTTCTTGAAAATATTCTTACTTTCTTTTCCAGCGGCATCAGCCCTGATCCCCAACAAAATCCAAAGCATTTCAATCGCAAACGCAAGCTGACTTTCGAACGGCTGGTGGTCTTCATCCTTCATATCGTCTCCGGGGACACCAAGGGAATCGACATCAAGAGCGGACTGCTGTTCAGGATGGCCCGTCAAAGTGGCCTGTGGACAGACGCCCAGCCGGCTACTCGATCAGCCGTCACCAAGGCCCGAAAGAAGCTCCACTGGAAGGTATTTGAATGCGTTTTCAAGCGTGTCGTTGACCTGGCGCGGCAACATTGGCCAGAAAATGACAAGTATCTCTGGCACGGCCTGTCCGTCTTCGCCGTGGACGGATCGAAGTTCACACTGCCTGCTTCCGACGAGATTCGCGCTTACTTTGATCCCGACTCCGGCCTGCACAACAGTGGCAAAGGACACTATCCCCAGGCTCTGGTCTCAACGGCCTTCGACGTATTTAGAAGGATACCAGTGGCGCGTACCGTGATGCCCAACAATGCTTCTGAGCGAAAGGAAGCCATGGTCATGTTGACGGGCATGCCCCGCGGCGTGGTAATCTTCGACCGTGGCTACCCGAGTTATGAGTTCATCCTCTATCTGATGGAGAACTATGCCGGTCATTTTCTGTTCCGGTGCCCCTCCCGTGGCACCTTCCCAGCCGTCGTGAGTTTTTTGGCTTCCGAGGCCGATGACGGCATCATCGAAATCGCGCCATCGGATACCTACCGGTCCCAACAACCTGCCGCAGCGCGGAGGGAACTCACCTCACTCACTGTTCGTGTGGTTCGCGTCATCCTCCCCAACGGCGAGCCGGCTGTCTATCTCACCGATCTATTGGACTCCGCGACATTCTCGTGCGAGGAAATTGCCAACCTTTACCGCCGTCGCTGGGAAGTGGAAACCCACTATAGAGACGAAAAGGTCCATTTGAATATCGAGACATTCCACACGCGTAGCGTCAATGGCATTCACCAGGAGTTGTTCGCGGTGGCTATTATGACGGTCATCGCTCGAACGTTGATGGTTCTTTCGATGGCGCTGGCATCCGACGAGAAAAACGACGAGGAAGAACTCGCGGCTGCCGTACAGGAGTCACCAACGCAATCGCGTCGCACCAAGCCGGAGCCTCAGTTTAAGCATGCCATCATGGCGCTAGGCCAGGAGGTTGCGATGCTGGTGGCCGATGATCCGTTGCGAGCCTTGGAACAGTTTACCGAGCTGCTGAAGCAGATCGGAAAAGTCAAATACTAGCGTCCCAAGCATCCACGACCGTCAGCACCGCGGGTCTCCAAGCGAAAGATTAACAAGTGGATCAAAGGAAGGGCGGATAGAATGACGGTTGCTTAAGTCAACAGCATTGCCAGCGGACGGGCACCCTCCGGCAAAGGTCAAACCAAGCAAGAGTCCAAGAAACCGAATCATGCTGAAGGGTGTTGAGCGCATACGTAATCTATCATTGAATAATGGCCGCATGTCATGCCGAGTGTCGTTCAGGTCGGTTCGCTCGACGTACCTTCGTAGTGACGAGGCCGAGGAGGAGGAACGGCACCATGCCAAGAATACCTGCTCCGCAGAGCCCCATCGGCACGGCGGCCGGTACGATAGCTTCCGCAAGCTCGTCGGCCATCTCCGGTTCAGTTTGAGGGTCGCCTTCCTGGTCGGTAGTCGGCGCTTCGGCCGTCGCACGATCCGGGAAGAGCGCCATGGGCAACGGCCCCTGCACGTGAATTCGCGATACAGGGGTACCATCCACCCCCGGAAAGAGAGCGCGTGGGATACAGAATCCCAGCCCGAATTCGGCGCTGTTGATGTATATATCGCGGAGGAGAAGCAAGCCGAGCGGCACGTCCTCAGCGATGCGCGCGGTCAGCGCGACACCCAAGCCGTCGCCGAACGGCCCAACAAAATCGTCGCGGAATCGGCTGCGAAACTCCTCTTCGATTAAGCCCGGCGTAAAGAGGCCCGACTCGGCGACAACGGACGTGAAGCCGTAGGTGAACTCGATTCGGTCTCTCTCTTGAATGACGCGAAGATTCCCAACGAACTTGATCGTGGCCGTGAAGCCGCTACCTTCGGCCTCGAAGTTCTGACTCACCTGGAGTTGTCCGGCACCGAACTCGTAGTCGCGATAGAGTATGGACATGTCGTTTAGTTTTTTAATGTCATCGCGACCGGCCAGATCCGCGTCGATCGCGGCGTTCACGTCGGCAGTCAGGTCTGCCAGCTCGATTGTGCCATACATCGGAATCGAGTCACCTGAACAGTCGATCTCGCGGCCGGGCGTGACGGAGGCAGGTACTGAGACCGTGTCGATTACACGACCGGTCTCTACTTCAGTCGCCTGGATTGTGACCAACACCGGACCGAGAAGTGCCTGATTGCGGCCCCTGAGCACCAGCTCGGATCGCGGATCGGGCTGGTTGAGGAAGTCACGTATCACGACCTGCCCGAAGATCTCCTCGGGCTGCACAACTGCGATCACGATGTCATCTCGTCCGGCGAGACTTCCAGGAAAAGTCTCCTCGAGCGCGATGGGGATTGTGATGCCATTGGTTCCACGGGGAATCACAAGCGGGCCGCCGGGGAGTGAGAGTTGCCCCGCCGTTGCCACACGACGCACGGTAATCGTGTCTGTGCCAATGTTGTCGGCAAAATCCTCGGCCGTAAAGATGATCGTGTTCTCACCCGCCGTCAGAGGGCCGGTGTTGAACGGGCCGATCGTGTGAACGGGTCCATCGCCAAACGACAGAGCGAACGTGTTGGTCCCGGCCGAATTGCTTATGGTCAACGATGCGGAACGGAGCTTGCGATCTTCTACGACTTCTACAGCGAGAATAAAGAACTCGCCAGCAATGTTGGCGCCATCGGTTGGCTGAAGAATCGATACGATCGGCGCGGTGGTATCGGGCGGCGGCTGGGAGCCGACCACTTCGAACTCGAGGTCGTCGATCACTTCCACATAGGCACCAAAGTATTCGAGTTCGACGCGCACGATGGTTGGATCAGGCACCTCGACCAACAGCACAGTCGTCGCGGCTGCGGGGCCGGGACCAATCGCAATCGGGCTTACGATGTCCACCAAGTTGTCGGCGGCATCATACGCGCGGAACTCGGCTTGCACGGGTGCGGCGGAACTGTGATCCAGGCCTGCGGCAAGGCGAACAAATCGTTGCGGCTCGGAGAACACGATAGTAAGGGGTTGGTTGTTGAACTCTTTGTCCGGATCGACATTGGACAATGCTTGCGTACCGGATGCAGATGTGAGAACAGGAGTCACGATACGCGGCGTGCCGGGGAATTCGACGCCGGGGAATTGATCGAAGACTATGGTGCCGACAACTGAATCTTCAAAGTCAATCTCGGCTGCACGGGCAACCGATACCACGCCAATGGCGTGAATTGCGAGGAATAAGGTCAACCGAGAGCCGGATCCAGCGATTCACATTCGTCATAAGATGTCTCCTTAGCCACAAACTGTGGCTTCCTTCTGTTTCGCCCAGCCAACTACGACGCTGCGCGACGTGGAATCAACTCGCAAACACTCTGCCTGCACTCTTCAGAATGGCCGATGCTCCTCTTAATCACAGCTGAAACCTGCACGGCTAACGCCCTCAGGAGCAATCCTTCAATGACATCAGGCGCAGTAACAACTCAGAGGGAGCTTTCAGGAAGCACTGCCTTGATCCGCGTCCCCGCAAATCCCAGTCAGCAGCAACCTTGGGCCTACACAATGCCATGCCATGGCGATTTCTCATGGCAGGGTCGTCCGCATCTCCCAGAGAATGTCAATCGCGTAATGACCGCCTCCCAATTCGAACTCACGCCGCTCTCTAAATCCGATTACGAGGGAAGGGTCCTCAAAAAACGCGGGTTCAAAGCACCGATTGATCACGCAATCCTCTCCGCTTGGACACGCACCCGGATTACACTCGGCAGCGAGCGGCTCCTCGCTTACCCGGTAATCCACGAATGGGTGGATTAGGCGTGCAGGAAGCTCGCCCTCGCTTGGGCCGTCCGGAAGCGCCGGCAAAGCTCCAAAAAGGCGTGGCACCGTAAGGAAGTCGGGGGAGTGGGAAGCTGCAGTGCGTTCATCAAAATTAAGGGATATTGCGGTAAAGGTTGACGTACCTAATAGGTCGTCCTCGCCCAAGGAAGCCATGATGGGGCCCCAAATCGCAAGTGCGCCGGCCGTTCCGAGTGCCGTCGTCCACAATGCGGCTCCGCCCGTTAGGTAGATAATCGCCGCCGCACCCACAATCACTGCGGCTCCGGCCAGAAACCCTCCGAGGAAACCGTCATCCTCTGCTACGACGAGGATGTAGAGCACCTGATTTTCGAAGGTAAGATTACCCACGGTCGATAGCACTTGAATCTCGGTCTTTCGGTCACCTGAATCGTAGCCGCTGCCCTGCCAAGCATCGAGGCTCTCATCGAGTTTTGAAGCGATATCCGCATCCACTCCGGGAGGCAATGCATCCGGAAAACCAGCGAGCATCAACATCGGTTCGTCAGAGCCTAGGAAGTCCGCGCCGGTCTCTTCTAGACACTGGACCGCCTGAAGTGTCGCCGTAAACTCGTACCTCGGCTCCTCATCTAAGACATACACGATTATGTCTAATGGCGTGACCGCAACATCGTCTTCTCGTCTCATTAGCGTTTCGGAGCCAAACCATTCGGGAGTTTCCCCACATATGGGCACCTCACCAGGGAGATGTCGGCAGTCCTCGAATTTACGCGGCGGCGTTCCCCAGGTTGCGGCACATTCTGCACCATCCTCAGGGCATGTTCCCACTGGCAGCGTGCAATCCCGAACTGTGCCAACCGGAGCATTGTTTGGACTCGAGCCGGGATAGCAGACATGAAGGACACGGGCATCAGCGTCGTCGAGTGCATCCGCTTGCGTGAAAAAGTTGCCGTTGTGATTGTACATCCGCAGCTTGTAGAAATGGCCTTCATCAGCTACCACGCGGAAATGCGCAAGATTGTGCGTCGGGTTGGCCGGCGTCGGAACCGGACAGGCATCCGCACCGGTCGTCGGCTCTTTAGCGTCGACGAAGCTGACGATTGACGTGGCCTCAGTTCCGTCGCCGGGAAACAGTGGCGTGAAAACCAGCCTCGCCTCGTCGATGTCCCAGAAGTTGTACCCCCGAAGCACGACGTCGTGTTCCTTCTGTAAGACGGGGTAAGCTATACATGAAGCCGGTGACGCGAACCCGAACACGGTACCGCACACATATCCTTTGTTCGCGTCACACTGGGAGCCTCCACTTGTACAGGGGATGCCTGTTGACGCACCATATGGCGAAATGCCATCGCCGGGGGGAACCGTGTCGGTAGCCTGCAAGCTCGGGTGCCTTGCCGATACGAACTCCCCTTCGACGCCGAGAACTACGGGACTTGCGTCTGCAGCAACAACATCACCCCCGAATTCCGGGTCGCTACTCGAAATCAAGGTCCGCGAACTCACCGTGATGGCACGATCGGCGATAGTACCATCGCCGTACGTAAAGTTGCCAGAGCAGTACTCTGCACGAAGGCGTGGCATCAATCGATGGCTCCTGAGAACCGATTTTGAGATAGCGTCCCAGTTCGGCGCTCCGGTCGAAACAGGGTCGTATTTCCCAAATCGTCCGAGCAAATTCAAGCGAGTCGCAACCGGGATCGCATCGAGCGTGCCTCCGAGCTGTTGAAGTTCCGCTCTGACTTCTAGTGAGAGGCCCGCGATATAGCCCGACAATGCCGTCTCAACGCGACCCTCGACAGTCCCACCTGCGAGACGATCTAAGGTGCGAAAATAATTAAACGTAAAAACTGCGGCCGAGGCCCGTGCTGCAGGATCTTCGATGCTTTCAAGCCTTGTAACAACTCGCTCGGCACGTGTCTCAGCGTCTGGTAGGCCTTCAACAATGACCGTGACACTATCGGTGCTTTGCGCTTGTCCGTTGTCTACCGTTAACTGGAAAACCAACATGTCGCTCACATCCGGCGTCTCGAATCCTGCAATGGCTGAATCAGCCTGCACGAGAGCGACAGGGGTTCCCGAGATTTGCGTCCACAAGAAATCTAAACTATTGCCATCCGGATCAAAGCTGGCGGAGCCATCGAGCTGGACCGAATCACCTGTCGTCGTTTGGTCTTCGCCAGCATCTGCAACTGGATCGTCATCGATGTTTGCAACTGGGTCGTCATCGGTGTTTGTAACTGGGTCGTCATCGATGTTTGTAACTGGATCGTCATCGATGCTTCTACCTGGATCGTCATCGATGTTTATAACTGGATCGTTATCGATGTCTGGAACTGGATCGGTCGTACAGCCGAACCCGAGGGCCAACATGAGCATTAGTGCTCCAGACATGGCCCATATACGAACATTCAGTGCCTGTGAACAGGACATTTTCATACCTCCAAAGCGAAACGTTCTTGAATCTGTCTCCAGGCAGATCCCGGGATCCAGCTTACTGGTTGCCCCGTAACTCGTGTCTGTTACATGAAGGGCGTGAGTTAACACAAATGACTCACTCAAATAATAAATATTCTTTATTCCCTCTGCTGAGACCGCGGGTGCTGATCTTGGGCACTGTCGCCCCTACGGTGACGTACTCCCCGTTTTTCGTTCCATGCCCAGCGTCTAGAATTCCGGGGCGGATTATGAAATCCAAGGGTGTTCACACAGACTTAGCCACCGGGTGCCGCTTGTGGAGGTTGAAATTCTCATCGATCGATGCCGGCGGGAAAGCAGCAGGGCTGTAATTCAGCGGCGCCGTAGCAAATGGCTGAGACGAAAACACGGTGCCAAACTCCGCGAAGTCCTTCATGACGACATCTTGGTCGTCGTCGAAATCGAATACCTCGTATGGTGTCTTTATTCGACCGAGGTCGAAACCCCCACGGCAACGCCGTTTTTAGAGATCTCGTAGTGTCCAATTATTCAAATGCCGCGACTAAACACTCAATTCCACGCGTCGATCGTCCGGCTAGATTGCCTATGTATACGCAACTCTAGACCTGTCGCGCATCGCCTGACTTGTTTGTTAAAATTCAATACGGCGGTATAGTCAAGCAACGTTGCGATAATAGTATCGGAGTACGCCGCCGAGCCGCTCACGACACGCATCATGGCCGTCCAACGACCCGACCTCAGTTGATGGTTGAATCAATCGATTATCAAGCCCCTTGTGATTTCGCTCGTGATGATAGTATTCAAGGAATTCGTTGACCGTTCGTCGTCGTAGTGTCAAGTGTCCAGGCACGCTTACATTGCCGTTGGAGACGCAGAATATGTGATTTTATCACGGCAAATACACACCAAAGTGTTCATTTATTCGATTTTACATGCAGAAACGACAAGTTGTAAGTCATTGCCCCCCACTATTTATGCGCGTTTGAATATTTGGACACTACGGGATCGTAAGCAGTGACTTCGCCTCTGACATTCGCCTTAACTAGCATTCCGCCGCCGACAATGGCTGGCGATCCGTGATTGACTGGAGAGTCTCCGCAATCGCCTCCGTAGACTTTCTTAAACCACATGAGCTCCAAGTTCGGCTCGTTAAATCTGTACGCCGTCAGACAAAAGCCGTTGAGCGAAATTACGATTGGGCCACCGCTTCCTACTATATTCTCTGAAGACACGATCGCCAGCGTCGGATCCGGTGGTGGAAGAAATTCGACGGAACCATCGAATTCTATTTTGAAGTTATCCCAACACGCGGCGGAGTCGGCGACGACCAACACTGTGAGGCAGTCGAGGTAGATGTTACCAATGCCAGTGATTAGTGACCCAAAGAAGTCAACAATCGAGGAATTACTGCATAGTGGAGTGCATGGCTCCGCGCCTTCGTTAGTGACGAGGTTCCCGTCGAAGTCGAACACTCCGATCCGAAAAGGAACGTACAAAAACACGAAATCACCAACAACCCTTGGGGATGAAGTTGTTCTCCGTCCCTCTTCGATAGCAGGAACGACCCACATTCGTGCCCCGTCTGAAGAAACTCTGGCCAACGAAGATTCCAATTCCGATTCGGATATGTTTGACGGGTCGGACGGATGTGTGACTACGACAAAGATGCTCCCGTCGTCCGCCACTGCGGGCGTACTTAAAATAATCCCTCCGTCGAAGAAAACCGTTCGCCACTTTTCGTTACCGTCGGGGTCGAGCGCGACTAACTCGCCATTATGTGTTCCGACGTAGATAGTCCCGTCCGGGCCGATGACTGGGGAACTAGTTCCAAAGAAAGAAGTCCCGACCTCAGTATCCCGTTTTAGAAGAGGCGGTACCGCTAACTCTGCATCAACTGCGATGAACCCTTCACCAGAGAAGCCAGATTGAAATTGGGACCATGTTTGCAAAATTTGGATGGTTTCGCCGCTATCATTTCCGCAGCCTGGGTAAAAAAGTAGCGGCAACAAAACTAAGGTGGATGCTAACCATTAGCATGGCATTCTTTTTGTATATCTTGACATAAGTCCCAATTCCTTTTGCGTAATGTAAGTTGATCCGGTCCAACCAGCCCAACAGGCCGTTAAGTCGTGATCTGACCTCCTGGTTTAGGTCCATCGCTAGTGTCCCTAGTTATAAAGGCGATAATGTACACGGACTGCTAACGCACTTTTTTTGTTTTTTTGTTTCTCGACCCTATACTGAGGTTGCCGGGGTGGGTTTCCGAGTCGTTGCCCCGGGGAGCAGCCCTTATGAATCCTGATGACACCGAGCTAATTGACCTGGCTGTAGCGGGAGACCGAACGGCCCTTAGTTCCTTGCTGGAGTACTACGGTCCGATAGTCACCCGGCAAGTTGATGGCCGGATCGGGAGGCGCTGGCAAGGGATGCTCGAAGCGGACGACGTGATGCAAGTCACATATCTTGAAGCGTTCCTGCAAATCGATCGGCTCGCAGGACGCGACGGGGCTACGTTTGAGGGATGGGTTGCCCGGATTGCTGACCACAACCTGCGCGACGCCATTCGAGAACTTCGGGCCAAGAAACGACCCGACCCCACACGGCGTATCAGGTCGGTCTCCGGAGGAGACTCATCATTGACTTTATTAAACCTGCTCGGTGTCACATACTCCACACCCAGCCAGCACGCGGCACGCGACGAGTATGGTAGCACAATTGATTCCGCGCTCTCAAAACTTCCCGAGGACTACCGGACAGTGGTGAAGCTTTACGATCTCGAGAGTAAGACAGCGGAAGAAGTCGCAAACGCTATGAAAAGATCGATCGGGGCGGTCTACATGCTACGAATGCGCGCGCATGATCTACTGAAGGGCCTACTTGGTCCAGCCTCGGATTTTTTTAGCGATAGCGCGTGATAACGGCAACCCATTTTTCGCCCAGACACTGGAGACTATGAGGTAAAGTCATGAAGCCTAATCCCATTGACGAGCAGGATCTTGTTAATCGACATCACGAGCTGATCGCTAGTGCGTCGCGCCAGGTCGAGGAAGTCCGCGCCAACATGATTCACGAAACCTCCGGTTCTTCGATACCGTTCGATGAGAGTGTGATGGTTGGTTACGAACGACTGCGCGAGATTCACCGCGGGGGTCAGGGCGTCGTGTATCAGGCGATCCAAAAGTCCACCAGCCGCAAGGTGGCAATCAAAGTCATCAAGAAAGGCCCCAATGCTAGCGACATGGACCGAACCCGCTTTGAACTTGAGGTGAAAATACTCGGGCAACTGCGCCACCCCAACATCGTCGCGATTCACGACAGCGGCTCGGCTGGCGGACATTTTTTCTATGTGATGGACTACATTCACGGTCAGCCACTGGACATTTTCATGGCTGGATGTAAGCGATCAGTCCGCGCGACGTTTCGTGTTTTCGAGAAGATTTGCAGTGCCGTTAACGCTGCCCATTTACATGGCGTGATCCATCGAGATCTAAAACCCGGGAACATCCGCGTTGACGAACACGGTGAGCCCCACGTACTCGACTTCGGATTGGCCAAAGTGTCTGTTGGCGAGGAAACCGGGATTCCGCGTCAAGCGACCATGACAGTGACGGGGCAATTCGTGGGCTCACTACCTTGGGCGAGCCCGGAACAAGTCGAAGGGCCAGCGCACGGCGTAGATCTCCGCACTGATGTTTATTCACTCGGCGTAATTCTTTTTCATATGCTGACAGGGCGGTTCCCGTATGATGTTGCGGTCAATATTCGACACGTCGTGGACAATATCCTTACCGCCGAATCACCGAAACCCAGTATGATGCGTCGTGAAATTAACGATGAGGTCGATACGATCGTTCTAAAATGTCTGAACAAGGGTCCGGAGCGCCGATACCAGACAGCCGGAGAGGTCGCCCGAGACATCCGTAACTATCTCGCCGGTGAGCCGATCGAGGCCAAGCGCGACAGCGCCTGGTATGTGCTAAGGAAAACTGCGCAGCGACATCGTTTCGCTGCTTCGCTCATTACCAGCGCCTTCGTGTTGGTCATTTGTTCAATTGTTGCGATGGTCGTTGTGAACCGCCGCGAATCACGACTCCGCGCTGAGGCACAACAGCAGACGAGCATTGCTCGTGCCGTCAATGAGTTTCTAAACGTCGATATACTTGGGGCTGCATCGCCTAAAGAGCAGGGACGCGACGTTAGCGTACGCGAGGCGCTCGATGTTGCAGCCTCTCGCGTCGATGAACGCTTCGAGGAATTCCCGCTGGTGCGCGCTGCGATTCATGAAACCATCGGAAACACCTACATGGATCTTGGAGAGTGGTCGGTCGCGGAGCAACACGCGAGCAAAGCATTGGAACTGCGACGCAACCTACTAGGCGAAAAACATCCCGACACCTTACGTTCCATGAACCTCGCCGGACGCCTTTTCAGACGGTTGGGCAGGTACGTGGAAGCGGAAACTTTGCTCACCGAGATGGTCGAGTCCGCGAAACGTATGTTGCAACCGGACGCGGAACTGATGACAATGGGCATGAACAACCTAGCTGTTCTTTATGGTGAGCTGGGGCGCATAAACGACGCATTCGACGTCAACAGTGAGGTTCTCGCAATACGGCGACGAACACTTGGTCCAGAGCATCCCGAAACACTCACTTCGATGAACAACGAGGCGTACTACCACGCGCAAGCTGGTCGAACGCAAGACGCCGTGCGCGGATATGAAGAAGTTCTCGAAATTCGTCGCCGCGTACTAGGAGAGGGACACCCACACACCTTAATCACGATGGGCAATCTTGCCGGCAGGTACGCGTATCTAAAACGATACGGTGAAGCGGAAGCTCTCTTGAGATCCCAACTGGAACTCGTTCGCCGCGTAGAAGGTGATCGTCACCCTGGTGTCGTCGATGCGTTACGGTTTCTCGCCGGGATCGCACGAGATCAGGGGCGATTCAGCGAAGCTGAAGCATTAATCACCGAAATAAGTAGCATCCAGCGCCACAATACCGGCGAAGAACATGCCGACATGGCCGAATCCCATGTGGCTTTCGGTGAACTCTACGCTAAGCAAAAGCGCTACGATGAAGCAGAGATGTGGTACAAGAAAGGAATCGTGCTTAGAAGGAAGACCTTAGGGCCTGCACATCCTTCGACGCTCGACGTCATCATAAAATTGGCAGACCTGTACGTCGCTTGGCAGCGCTATGATATCGCTGCTTCTACGCTAGAGGCAACTATTCCTGACATTCGAGCCCGCGGAATCGACGGCTCGAACAAGGGAATCGCGGCGATGAGCGCGTTGTGCCGAGTGTACACAGCGCAGGGTCGCAGAGACGATGCGATTGAGGTTTTATTAGAGGCTCAGGAACTCGTAAACGACGTGTTCGACAAGGATCACCCGCTTACCCAAAAAATCTCGGGACAATTAAAGTTGTCCCGTGAAGAAAAGCCTCGATCACTCACGCCTGACACGAATCATTAAAGCTGTCCCCGTGTGGTGTCTTTGTTCGGCTGGCCCCCAGCGAATTCGCCAAAGAAGGCCAGAAATCAATGACCAAAGAAAATCCCGACTTTCTCGTTACGCTGGTACAGAAATGGGGAGCGGGTCAACTGACCTGAATATTAACTCTGGTACTGGCCCGAAATATGGTAGTCAGGCCACGATCTCCATCGCTGTGGGTCTATAGATAGCCTAACGGACAATCGCCGAAAGAGTTCCGTCAAACCGATGACAGCACCTCGAGCACTTCTTTCGCCTTTCGTTTCCGTGTCGCTTTCCAATCCGTACCGGCTTTATTTCGAGCACGGTCCGTAAGCCAAGCCGCCTCAGGCTGCTTGCCTTCGCCTACCCCCAAGCCCTTCTTGTTGGCGATTACCAATGCCTTAGCGAATTCTGCAAAAGTTGGGGCTTTGCCACTCGTCCAAAACTCTCGGGCGAGAATCCTGGCAATCGCTCCGTTCTTGAAGTCACCGTCTGTTAGTTTCTTAAACAGGTTGATCATGTCTTTGTTGGTCTTGTCGTACCAGCCATAATAGAGACGGTGTTCATGCCTTACTCCCAGTTCCGTTACTTATGATGGACACTCCAAACCGGAACTCTAGTCCAAATCCTATATTCAAGGAATACGGAGGCTCATGGACGGACGCCGCACGTCTAGCGTGGTGGCGGTTAGCGAAGCTGTCTTCGACGATGTAATATGGTACCGTTGCTGCTCTAGTCGGAGCCAGTACGATCCGTGTACCTTGCGTTATACAGTTTCGATGCGAGCAAAGACAATGGGAGTATGCAATGACTGCCGAAATGAATAAAAAAGCCGCGGATACGCTTGTGGACATGGCAAAGGCGTTCTTACGCGGGAACGTGCTCTGCGCTGTTGTGCGACTTGGGATTGCTGACGCACTGGAAAGCGGGGAGAAGAGTCTCGACGAACTGGCGACGGAAACCAAATCGGACTCAAGTTCGTTGAATCGCCTTCTGCGTGCCCTTACCAGTATGGGCGTTGTTGAAGAAGCCGCGCCGGGTCGTTTCACACTGACTTCATAAGGTGATCCTCTTAGAAGAAGTGCGTCAAACTCCATCTGGGCGTCGATCATCTTTTGGGCCGATCTGATTGCCGATTTCCTGGACGTATCTTCCAGAATGCGTGCGGGCCGGAGGTAATGCGGGCGCGTCCGGCGCAATGGAGAGCCTCGGAATCAAACCTCGATGGTTGATGGAACCAGACGCGCAGGCGATATTTCATAAGGTATTCGCCGAACTTACCGCCGCCGACATGGCACCAGTCGTAGCGGCTTACGATTTCTCCCGCTGTGGAGTCATCGCCGATCTTGGGGGTGCCGGCGGCGGTTTGATCTCAGCGATCTTAACCGCGAATCCACAGACCCGTGGTGTCCTTGTGGATAGGCAAGAAGCCGTAGATCGTGCCTCGGCGAGACTTAAGCTTGCCGATCTAGCAGAGCGCTGCCAGCTGGTAGTAGGTGACCTATTACAGGCGGTCCCCAGCGGCGCCGACGTCTACATCTTGAAAAACGTACTCCATGGATACGACGACAGCACAGCCCTACGCGTTCTGCAGCAATGCCATACCGCGATGCAATCAGGCGCCCGGCTGCTCGTCATCGAGACCGTTGTGCCGGACAGAGTTGACCATCCGACCCACGAGTCGAAGAAATGTTGATGAGCGACCTCAACATGCTTGTGGCGACCGGCGGGCGGGAGCGCAGTGCGACTGAATGGAAAAAATTGCTTGGGATGGCTGGAATAGAGCTGCAGCGGATTGCATCGGTCGAGGATTCCAGTATCTGCATTATCGAAGCCGTATCATCGGAATCCTGAATCTAGACGGGAAGCCACGTCCGAGATGCATGATTGCTCCATAGTAGGGCACATCGCCGTTCGCTTCGGCGCGATGCAAGTCCGCAACCGGTTGGGCTGCCCCCTATATTTCGGTTCAGTTCCGGAGTTAAGTATTCTGGCCAGTGTGACCCGCTCCCCATTTCTGTACCAGCTGTAGAGTGAGCATTCCGGCTCTGGGACGCCATCCGGCGGGCGGGACGAAGCCTTGGATAAACCGCCGGGAAACCGCACGCCGGCGAGTGAGTAGCCATAAGCATTCAATAAGGCGACCAACAATCGTAGTAATGCAACAAACCATTCAACACGTTTTCGAAGTACTAATACTGCTCGGTGAAATTCAAGGATATCCATTTCAACCACAATTAGGGTGACACAGTCCTCACCAGTCACTCACTGACAACAACGCCAATACGTCCATCAAGCAGAAACAATAATTGGCATTGCATTTTACGCTGCGGCTTATATACATGAACGATATTATGACCATAGATTTCTATCTAGTGCCAAAGCGTGGCACTTCTATGATAGCAAGCAATTAACCGAGGCCAACTCGGTACTCAATTGACAAGGAGGTCATGCCATGAAGATCGAACTACGACCACTAGCCAATATCAAGCCATACGATAACAACCCCCGCCTCAACGAGGCGGCGGTCAACGCCGTAGCTGAGTCGATCCGGCAATTTGGGTTCCGCCAGCCAGTGGTCGTTGATACAGACGGCGTCATCGTCGTCGAGCACACACGCTGGAAGGCAGCTCAACTACTTAACTTGAGTAAGGTGCCAGTACATGTGGCCTTGGACCTGTCTCCTGAGCAGATTCGGGCCTATCGCATCGCGGATAACAAAACAAACGAACTCGCCGAATGGAATTTTGAGCTGTTAACCATCGAGCTGGCCGAGCTTCAAGGCGCCGGCATCGACTGGTCATTACTTGGGTTCGATTCCAACGAACTCGCCACGCTACTTGATCCAGATGGCAAACAAGGTCTCACCGATCCGGACGATGTACCGTTACCACCAGACAAAGCTATCACGCAGCCAGGTGATCTGTGGACGCTTGGCAAGCATCGGCTCTTGTGTGGCGATAGTGCATCGCCAATTGATGTGGATCGATTGTTAGATGGCCGGTCTATCCACTTAGTCAACACTGATCCGCCCTACAACGTAAAAGTAGAACCGCGAAGCAACAACGCCATCGCCGCCGCACAAGCATACAACGGCAAACAAGGCCTAAAGCATTATCAGTCGTTCGACCTTCACCGTGCAAAAAAGAAGTCGCATCCTAAAAAGGCTACAGGGAACAAAAGGACATCTAAGAAGCTCCGCCCCAAAGATAGACCACTAGCCAACGACTTCCTCACCGATGATGCGTTTGAAAAACTATTACATGCGTGGTTCGGCAACATTGCACGCGTACTTATACCTGGTGGCTCGTTTTATATTTTGGGCGGCTATGCCAACTGTGCCAACTACCCACCAGTACTCAAAGCAAGCGAACTGTACTTCTCGCAGGCTATCATATGGGTAAAAGAGCATCCCGTACTATCACGCAAAGACTTCATGTGTAACCACGAGTGGTGCTTCTACGGTTGGCGTGAAGGCGCAGCCCACCGTTTCCTTGGGCCTAACAATGCCACCGATGTTTGGTCCGTCAAAAAGGTCAATCCCAATGCGATGGTGCATCTTACAGAGAAGCCTGTTGAGTTAGCGGTGCGTGCCATGCAATACTCTTCATCACCTGGTGAAAACGTGTTGGACCTGTTCGGTGGTAGTGGCTCAACACTGATTGCTGCTGAGCAGACGGATCGATGCGCGTTGCTTATAGAGATTGATGCGCCTTATTGTGATGTGATCGTTGAGCGATGGGAACAGTTCACTGGCCAGAAAGCCAAGTGCAAGCATGGTGGCACTCAATAATCTACATGGTGATTTATTTGAAAAAGTGTTTGGTTCCTCTGTGGGCATGTGCCCTATGCGGGGCTGGCTATCGAGCAACTTTTATATACAAGATGGCGTTTTTTGGCGAGTAAGTAAGAATCACCGAACAAAAGCTGAATAACCCTTTATGTATAGTGTTTCGATTCTAAACATGACCTCAAAATCTATGGAAGCCAAGTAAGCGAAATGCCCCGAAAAGGTCAATCTCGTCAAGTAAAACCCACCGATGTGGTGTCCACTATCGACAATGCCGCTGTTGGTCGAGCCTACCGTAAGGTCATGAATGGACAGTCGTTGACAAAGGTTGAACGTGAAGCACTCAAGCGACACGAAAAACATAAAGAAGAGAAACTTCGCTGGCAATACTATCATTCTATCCCTCAAAAGCATTGGCGGCAGATGTCTGGTAGGCAAACCAAGGTGATCAATGATCAAGCCACGCGCTATGGCATTCCGTTTGGCGGCGCTTCGATCGATCTACCCAACGTAATCAAAGCTCTGCATGATTTCCTAGCTGACAACGCTCAGCTGTTAGCACGCGAGGCTGATGGGATGCTAGTAGGCGTTAGCAGCCCCGCCCTTGAACGATACCGTGAAGAACGCGCAGCATTAGCTAGACTCGACCGATTGGAGCGCGAAGGCCATCTACTGCCTCGTGACGAGGTTCGTGAAGCACTGGGCCGCATTGCTGTCATCCTCCGTAATGCTAGTGATACATTATCGCGTCAATTCGGTGACTCAGCTGCTCAGATCATGCATGAAGCGCTCGACGACGCCCAGCGCGATATGGAATCCTTCTTTGGCCAAGATGAGGATAACGTAACTGATGTATCAGACGCGCCGTGATCTTGAATCCTTCCTAGCTAAGGCTAGACCTAGACCTTTGCGTAGTATGCGCGTCTTTGCAGAAGAAGAGATCGTCATACCTGATGGCCCTTATGCTGGTCGTCGATTTAGATGTTCACGCCAGCCATATACTGGCTTGTGGTTCGACCAGGTGGATTCCAATCAATGGTCACGGTGTGTCGCTACTGGTCCCACGCAGTCAGGTAAAACGCTCGCGTGCTTTGTGATCCCCCTACTCTATCATTTATTTGAAGTCGGTGAGACTGTGATTTGCGGTTTGCCTGATATGGATATGGCTGCCGACAAGTGGCGAGAAGATATTCTTCCAGCACTAGAACGATCTCGATACCGCAATCTACTCCCCAAACGAGGCGGCGGCAGTCGAGGTGGTAAAGTAGAGTCGCTTCAGTTTACCAATGGCGCGACCTTAAAGTTCATGTCGGGTGGAGGTGGTGATAAAAGCCGTGCGGGCTTCACATCTCGCGTGGTAGCCATCACAGAGACGGATGGCATGGACCAATCGTCCATGACTAGCCGGGAGAGCGACAAGATCACGCAACTTGAGGCCCGTACGCGCGCCTATGGTAATCGCAAGCGTATATACATGGAGTGTACGGTCAGCACTCAGCAAGGTCGTACATGGCAAGAATACAAAAAAGGCACGCGTAGCCGCATCGAATTACCTTGCCCGCACTGTGGTTGCTGGGTCGTACCCGAACGAGAACATCTAACCGGTTGGCAGGGCGCGAAGACGCAAGCACAAGCTCGCCAGGACGGCGCTTTCACTTGTCCACTATGTAGCGAAGTATGGAGCCACGATGATCGTATTTTAGCCAATCGTAATGGCCGTCTATTACACAATGACCAAACAATAGATGCCGATGGAAATGTGAATAGCCCCCCACCGCAAACAGACACATTAGGTTTTCGGTGGTCGGCTATTAACAACCTATTCCTCGAAGCGGCAGACTTAGCCGCTGACGAATGGCGAGCGAGTCGTTCACCAGACGAGGAAAACGCTGAGCGCGAGTTAAGACAGTTTGTCTGGTGCATACCAATTGCACCGACCAAATGGTCTGAAACCTCATTAGAAGCCACTGAACTGGTGGCCCGGATGATCAACTTACCTCGTGGAGTTGTACCTGAAGGTGCGCAGTACCTTACGGCTGCTATGGACCTCGGTAAGCATCTGGATCATTGGATCGTGGTCGCCTGGTTCCCTAATGCATCGTGCCACATTGTTGATTACGGACGCATCGAAGTGCCAAGTTATGATCTCGGCGTTGAACAGGCCAGCATGCTAGCCATGAAAGAGTTTCGGGCGATGGTCAATGAAGGCTGGCCGGTTGGTAATGCCGATGGTGAATTGATGATTCCAGGTTACGCCTGGATCGATGCGGGGTACATGACACCCGTGGTGTACTCATTCTGTAATGATTCAGATGAGAGGTATTTACCTGCCATTGGCCGAGGCGCAGCGCAACAACGTCATCAATGGTATAACCGCCCCACGAGTACCGGCGCTATCGTAAAACACGTTGGCGAAGGATTCCATATCAACATGCTTCCAGCCGAACGGCTATACCTTGTGGAAATTGACGCCGATCACTGGAAGACATGGGTCCATTTACGGCTAAGCACACCATTGGATAAGGCTGGGGCGATGACCTTGTTCCAGGCATCTCCACAGGAACATCTAGCCTTAGCCAAACACTTAACGGCTGAAACTAAAACCGAACAATTCGTAACCGGTCGCAGAGTGGTCGTAAAATGGGAGCGACTACGACGACAGAATCATTGGTTCGATGCGTTATATAACGCTTGTGCTGCTGGACATCTGAATGGCGTGCGGCTTATAGCTGAGCAGCCGCAGATCGTTGAGAAGACAAGGATAGAAAGCCTCCCGCTAACCACACCGGATGGAAGGCCGTTCTCGTTTAGGGGGCGGTGAGGAACGGCATCAGCTGAATTGAAGGCATAACTCAGTGACGGCGAAGGAAAGTCCATTTCCGCTGCGATGTCTCAAGCCTTGGGGTCTTTGGACCATTCTCGCCAATACTCTGTTATCAATGCGTTGATATCGTCGTCGCCGGTTTGCGGGTCCAGCGTGAAACCATCTTGAACGACGTTAGTAGAATATCGATCGAGTGCCTGGCCAATGACCGCATCGTTGCGATCCATGTCACGAGCCACTTCCATCATGCGCTGGTAAGCGGCTTCGCTACGAAAATGAAAATCGACACCACTGCCCTACGGTGCAAGACCTGTGCGACGGCTACGCAAGCGACCTTCGGTGGCAGCGTTGTAAGAGCTACGTGCGCCGCTCATCACTTCCGCGATGCTACCGAATTCGTGACTGTTACCGCGCCTTCGCAAAGCTAACTCCTATTGTTCTCAAAGCTCACATACGACACATTCCCACTGCCGTCAGACCGCGATTCATTCGCGCTTAGCCATTGTTTGGCTTCTGTAAGCTGCTTCTCAATTTGACTGGGGTTCATTTCTAATTCGTCACCGCCCACGCCACCTTGGCGGGTACGTTTGGAAAGTTTGACTAGAAGTATCCGGCAAGTCTACAAGAACGTCCTGGCCTTATCCACCGAACGAACGACGTCATAATCGCTCGAATGGTAATAAGCGTTCAAGACTTCTTTATGACTGCTATAAGTACCAAGTGCCGTGGCCACGATCGCTTTAATACTACATGGGTAATCGAAGTGTTAATAGCGTCCGACGCGCTTGAACGTCGGGCGCGTCGCAAATTGTGTTAAAGTTGAGTGCCAGTCATTATGGCACTCAACTCAATCTTATTGTGCAATTCAATGGATTTCACTTTATTTAACTTTCTGCTGAATATACAATTTGGATGCTTCAAATCCAGTATCTGGGAAACGTCGGACAGATGGAGAAAGAGCATGAAATCGTCACTATACAAAATACTTGGTGTTGGAATCAGCCTCGCATGGACGAGCATGGGTACTGTAATGCCTGCACATGCATTGGACATTCCCGTAATGGTAGACGTGGTGCCTCCCGGTGGTGGGCCGGCTGCGCCCCAAACCATCGGGACCATTGTAGTTAGCACTGGTGCAGCGGGCGCTCCGCCCCTGACAGGCAGCTTTACTTTAGCTGCCCAATACGATTGGCTCGACGATTGGTACGATTTCCGGTGGATAAATCTAGTGACGGCGGGTCCATCACCAGGAGGACCGTTGCCCGCGATCGATCCGCAGATCGGGCAGATCGCCCCCGGACAACTACCGAATAATCTCGGCGATGACCGGCCGTACTACTTCAACGAGGGGAATTGGACAGCGAACAATCCCGCTGGAACTCATGTGGAACGTACTGGGACTATATTCACTGATGCTAAAGGAGGCCACCCAAATGAAACTGTAATTACCTTTAATACCTACTTGGTGGCTGACGACGTTACGGCCGGAGGCTTTCCCAACCAGCAGTTCTGCATCCTCGCGGGTTTTTCCTGGACGTACAATCAGAACACACAACCGGCGAATCCGCCTGCGATCGTCATCGGTGCGCTGATCCCACTACCTGGCACCTCAGTCGCTGATATTACGACAGCGCTGGCTAACGCGGCAGGAGCAGGAGGAGGGGGTGTATTCCCATCCCCAGTCGGCGCAATCCCAGCGGGTGACGCTTGGGAGCCAATTACCGGATGCACACTCTCGAATTGTTGCGGCAATAATGTCCGGGAGGGAGGAGAGGAATGCGACGGGGCGGACGACGCTGCATGTGTCGCGCAATGCCAGGCCGATTGCACTTGCCCGCCTCCAGCTGGTTGCGGGGACGGAAACTGCGGCGGTGGGGAGAACTGCTTCACCTGTCCGAGCGACTGCGGTGTGTGCCCCGATCCGTGCCCAGCGATGTCCACGTGGGGGGCTGTCGTGCTGACATGCTTGATTCTTACGGCCGCGACCATAATGCTGAGGAAACAGCAGAGGGAAACCCGGTATGAGGGGTGAATGCCGGTTACTCCTGAGTAGATTATCGCGCGTCGTCTCGATACTAACCCAACTAAGAATGCGTATTTCAGCATCAATTATGGCCTGCGCGACATAAAGCAATAACTTATCCTTTACTTCGCTACTTTCTGATACTGCCATCATAAAACGATATGTTTTTAGCGTATTGTGTCTTTACTGATTGATTGTGCAAATGTCCACGAGCCGTTCTGCCAAGGAATAAAAGCACAAAATAACATACAGATAAAAAACCTAGCCGAACAACAGCCTGTTTGATATACCAGATGAAACAGTTGAGCTGTTGGACTTTCAAATATGATTGACGTGTTATCGTGTCCTCACAGCAGCCCCCTTCGCAGCTGTGCACCAGTCGGGCATACCCGACGATTTCGACGCAGACTGGGACGTAGACTTAGGCGACTTCGCCGATTTTGAGTTCTGCCATCGCGACCCACCTGGTTTCCTGTTTCCGTGTTTGATGAAGTTCGACCTCGACGGCAACGACCAGATTGACATCAATGACTACGCGGAGTTTCAGCAATCGATGTTGGGGCCGTAAACGGTTTCATTCCGCGTCTAGTACCGGAATCTTCACCATCTGGTCATTGCGAGGCTGGTTTCTGTAGGGTTCGATGTCTTCCTTAGTGAACCAGTATTCCTTACGCTCGCGGGCGTCGGTCATCAGGATGCCATGCACCACATTTTTCTTAGTGTGGGGCGAGCGCAGGCGATGTCCTTCAAGCATCTGCAATCTTTTATTGGTGTCCTTACCCACAAAAATGACGTCGCCGTCAATCAGTATGTGGCGCAGCGCTAATCGTTCCATGTCATTAAACGTGCGCTCTCGCTGATCGTCGCATTGGTTCGGGTCACCGCTCCAATCAATCCAGCGGGCCTTGAGTTAATCGTCCAGCTCTTTATCGCCGGTATCGGGATTGAGTTGCATCCCGCCTTGAATCGTGTTGAGACACACCGTGCTAATGGCCGGACCGATCACCGAATCATTACGAACCATATCGCGTGCCATTTCGATTAGTCGCAGATATTCGCTTTCGTTTTTGTAATGAAAATCAGCACCACTACCCATGGATGGCAGACCGATTCGACGTCGCATGAACCGAGACGATTTGGTTGCGTCGTAATCAGCTCGCATCTGGCCCAGGCCCTCAGCGACTTTACCCACTTCGAAATGTCGGGGACGGTATCCGCTCATCGTTCGAAGTCCCTAAAATCGACGTGAGTTACGCCCGTACCGTCGTTACTAGGCGAATCGTTAGCGGTAATAAAACCCTGAGCCGCTTGATATACTTGTTGGAATTGTTCGGCTTGAACCTCGAGCCGCTCGCCGGCGGCGCCGCCGCCGCTCTGACCCACCTTAGCTGTCCAGGTCAGCCAATGCACATAAGCCGTACAAAACGCCTTGGCCTTGGCCACACTGCCAGCTTCAAGAAAGTCAGCGTTATCGCGCAACGCAGCTTCAACATCTTCAGCGGACGAATATTGTGATAAGTCGCTAGCCATAAGCCAGCGATTTAGCGCTACACCGCACAACACCACAACACCCAACCGAACCAACCGAACTCGGTTTTCTCGGTTGGGCAGCAAGCTGCCAATTAACCGGCCAAGCCGTGAGGGCGGCTCCGCCGACCTATGTGGAATGGCACTGCAACGAGAAATTATCGAATATCGACAATTCAACAATCCGTCATTCCTGCGAAGGCGGGAATCCAGAACTGTGATTGGTTGATGTTATCTATTTGTACACAATTCGTCGTAACCTATTTGGCTCTTTATACATATGCCGTGAAACCCAAGCCGTGGAATCTGGATCCTACCTTCGTCAATTTTATCTAAAACCGGTAGAAAATCACCAACATCGTCTATTCCTAGAAGCGGTTTCATCTGTTCAAAATACTTATTCGACCGTGATCTGCGGAAAATTTCGAAAGTACTGTCTCGATGGTCTGCATACAATAGAGTGTGAGGCCACCATGCATGATCATTTTGAAGCAAGCAGCGCATGTAAATAACAAAATCGGCCTGCATCATATCTTCAAACCGAACACGAAGTCCCGTACAATTCTTTTTCAAAATATCTGCTCTCAAGTCAGTGCGTCCAAGTTCAAGACGCTTGTTTCGATGATCTAGCGTTGCTAGATATTGTGAAAATATGCAGAAAGTTGTCATGGCATTATGACCGTACTGCGACTGTCCTCGTAGGTAGTACTCCGTTCTCAGAAGGTAACCAGCTGCTTCAAAACTATTATGCCGTATCAATGTGGCTATGCAATATAGAAATAACTCATGAATGATGTATTTGAAATTGTCAAAATCACATTGATTGTAACTGCCCTCGGTACATCGTTCCATGTAAGGGTAGACATTCTCGAAAAAACGATGCATATCCTCCGGCATACAGTCTTTCTGTCTGTATTTAGCGATCGCCTCAATCAAAACAACAAATTCGTTGCGGTATGGTACAAAATTTTCGATGCTAACTACTACAGCGTCATCAAATTCATTACCATCGTGAGTAATCCGCTTTTTTTCTAGCTCGGCGGCGAGGGTTTCAAAATAATCTTCGACCAGTGCTTGCGCGTTGCCAGTGTTATTTTTTACTGCTTCCAATGCGCGTCGTTGATACATGCTAGTTGTTAGCGACACCTCGCCACTGCTATCATTGAGGTAAGTGGGCATCGACCCAATTTCAGGCTTAATGTTTAGAGGCTTGTTGTACACCCAACGAAGTAGCTTTTCGAGGTTTTTCGTATACTTGCTTTCGTCACAGAAATCCAAGCATATCTTCGACTTAAAATAAGTCGGGAGACAAAGTTGTCCACCATCATCGCGTTCTGTAACCACTGCAACAAATTTTACTTGCTCATTCTTATTATAAATATCTGGTGTTATGATCTGCGTTTCTGAGCCTACCCCTCCAACCCTGTTATTTGCTTTTTCTACATACAACTTATCACAGATCATGATGACTTTCGAGACTTCAGAATCGTTGACCATTCGTTCCATGTACTTATAGACGTCTTGTCCTTCCTTCAAATCCCATTTGTCGTATAACACATCAACACCAGAGTTCACTAGCTCAGTAGCGAGATTGAACACCCAATCTTCGTGATCAGGATATGTCCAACTGTAAGAAATAAACAGTTTAGGTGGTTTAATTTTTTCAGATTCATCTATCAAATTGTCATTCATGACGTCAGTCCCGTAGCAGCCTGTTGAAGAACTCTTTGGCAATTGTGTTATAATGTTAGAGTCGCGTGATTGAGGAGTAGGATTGAACTCAAGGATGAGGTAATTCATGGCGTTGGGCAAGCGTAAACGTGAGCA
>JAJRPG010000053.1 GCA_024280855.1 Planctomycetota bacterium
AACTACTGGGCCTACTCCGTCGCAAGGCGAGGCGGCTTGTTTTTGCGCTGATTCAGCAGTGGCAAATACTGATCACAACATTCACCGGACGCCGGCGCAACTATGCTCCCGCCGCGTAGAGGGGGTCTTCAGGGACGACTACATAATGAGTCGTCTGTCCGAAAGCAGAGAAGGAAAATGTAAACGATACCGCCAAAACTGTTAGGAATGGTGAACGACGATGGTTGCAATAAATAATCAAACTGATCACCTTTTGCACCCCCTTGTAAATACAAATGTGCTTCAATGAGGGGAAATAGCAGAAGATTCCCCGCCCATAACGCAATCCACCCATCCTAGCTATGAACCGCCTTGGATTCAAGGAAAATCGGTTTAACTGTATAATTCTACACATAAACATCCCCCAGATTAACGACTATATGGTTTATTTAGAAAACTGCATACGTGACCCGCTCCCCATTTCAGTACCAGTCGTAGAGTTAGTCTTCCGGCTCCAAGTGTCTGTATTGAAGCATGGGACAATAGGTGAAAATCGTTCCACTTGGCTAGGATGTGTTCCTTCAAATCGAAGAAAGACCTGTATACGCTGGCAGAAATTTTAGCGTCAAATTGCCATTTCTAGCTGGAAGTCCGAGAAAAAGTGCGCAAGCGAGACCCGTCACCACGTTCTTGGAATGCGGATAAAATCACAACTTTTGCGTTGGCGGGATAAGGCCCGTCTGATACAATGAATAGCGTCTGTCAGGATGGCAGACTCGGCTAATGCGTTGGCTACGGGGGGTTAAACACCACTAATTCGCTAATCAACCACTATTATTGGTGGTTGCAGCGACACTTAGCTGAGCAGATGATTAGTCGTGCGCGAGACGCGAGATTTGCGCAGCGACAGTGTTTAATGATCGCTGAGTCAAGGCGTGTGAATGTTCATGACACTGGTCGTAGGGGCGGGGGACTCATGATGGCTAATCGGCTGTCGGAGTTTTTGAACCATAGTCTTTGGTAGACCGTGATTTGATGGAGTTGAATACTATTATGTTGAACAGAGTGATGTTTTTCGGCTATTGCGCATTGTTAGGCGGAATACTTCTTGGGCCTACTACGGCGCAGGGGCAGGACTTCTTCGAAGACGCAGCAGCTGCTGGTGATATTCATAAGTACGATGCGGCGGGTGAAATGCCTACCGCCGCTCGACCGTATTTTCAATTTGATTTTTTAGATATCCCGGCAACTGCAGGTGTTAGTGAGACTGTCAACGGCACCGCACAATGGACAATTGTCGACTCACATCCATTCCAAGTAGTTATTAAGACTCTACTTGGCGAATGGGCTCCAGGCTCACCAGTAGCCATAGTACAAGGCGGCATATCAGAAGCAGACCCTATTAATACTATTAACATGTCTTATTCATTTCAAGCGCCTTCAACGGCGGGCACTTATCGAATTAGACTGGCGATGTCGACAGGTATAGGTGTTTCTATTCAACAGTTCTTTGGCGATGGACCTTTTAATTCTGATTCAACAATGCCTGGGGTTGCGGATTATGTTGAGGTCACGATTACTATCACAGATTCCATTTGTGGCGATGGGACGTTGGATGCCGACGAAGTATGTGACGACGGCAACACAACTGATTGCGACAGCGGCGGCTGTCGCGGTGATTGCTCAGCCGTTGAGACGGGTTGCGGCGATGGTTTTCTTTGTGGCATCGAAGTTTGCGACGATGGCAACACGATAAATTGCGACGGCTGCTTCGGCGACTGCATGACTATCGAGACCGGATGCGGTGATGGAGTTACCTGCGGCATCGAATCTTGCGATGATGGAAATACAGTCGGTGGAGATGGCTGTTCGGCTGACTGCTCCCTGGCTGACTTCGAATACGAGTGCCGAATTCGTCGTTCTCCAAGCTTGCAAGACCATGTAACCTCTTTGCCCGCCAACGTAGGTTCCATAATTCCAGGCGACTCGGTTTATGTTGAGTTTTGGGCTACTGACTCCGGATTATCAAATCCTGGAGTTGTTAGCGCCTACGCAGATGTGGACTATCCAGAAAGTCTGCTCTCTTGCGTCGATTTTTCGATTGAACACACGCTTTTATTTAGTCTTCAGCCTGAAGGTGTTTGTGATGGATTCATCGTTGATGAACTTGGCGGTAGTCAGGTTGGTTTCGGCTTTGGTGTTGATCCCGAATGGACCCGCATCGCTTATGCCCAGTTTATAGCTGATACAGGATTCACCGGAGTAGCGGAGTTTGTATTGCAACCTGCGACAACTGAATCCTCCGCTTTTGGACGTGGTTTGGTCCCCACATCTAGCATCAAATATGGCACATGCTCAGTCGTCGTTACAGGCACTTGTCCGTGCATCTTCGATCTGGATAACAATTGCAACATTGGTGGCGGCGACCTCGGGGTGTTCGCTCCATGTTGGTCATTGATCAACACTGATCCTACATGGGATACGCTTGGTTGTGTGGATAAAGATTTCGACTGTAATGGCACAGTCAGCGGCGGCGACCTTGGCTGGTTTGCCGCAGGGTGGAACAGGTCATGTTTCGGTATCAATGCATCAATTGAATACCCACCTTGTCGCGTGTGCAGTGGACCGGTCACCTGCCCCTCTGCTGCTTCTCGAAGTTTGAATAAGCAGCCGGTTACGAGCCTAAAGCTTGATCCTCAGTCGTCCCCAGCCGATTCTTCTGTGCTGTTATCATTAAGCTTGCAGAAAACAATTACCCAGGCGCAATCGCCAATGAGCATAGGTCGAATTGCTCTTGGCTGGGTTAAAGCTGGCGAGCATGTATTCGCAGAAGTTTGGGCTAAGGATTTGGACGCATCCGCTGACGGACTCACAGCCGTCTTCGCCGATATCCAATTCGACGCTTCAAAATTTGTGGTTGTGTCCGTAGATTCGGACGAGACATTTACGCTGTTCGCAGACCCGATTATTCAAGAAAATGTTGGTATCGTTAGTCATGTGGGCGGCGCGACGCTTGATGCATCACATGGTGCTGGTGCGTGGACACGCGTGGGTGTTGTTGAGCTTGAAGCGTTGGTAAACGTAATCAGGCCAACCGTCTCGCTTAGTCCCAGCCAGGGTGAAGCGGTCTCTCTATACGGCCTAGGACTTGTGCCGGTGAACGAAATTCGCGTAATCTCAGGCCAGTCCAGTAAAGTCAAGGCCAAGAGAAATGGGGTACGTTAATAATTGCATAGTGACAAGCCGTGTCACTATCAAAGAGACTATGCAGTCACGAGGGCCAACTTTTTAGCCCTCGTGCTTGTGTTGCCGGTGGCGACGTTGAGGGGAGTCTCAACGATACCATGTTTTGGGGAGATGCTGTGAAGATGGGGAAGTATCTACGAACAATTATCTGCGGGTTGGTGATAGCTGTGGCAAGTGGGTTTTGTACCGCGCATGTGATGGCACAAGAGATAGATTTAGAATACCGATGCATTATCTTGAAAACTCCGAGTACTGTTAATAGGACCACCACGCTTCCAACTGGCGAAACACAACTCTTGGTCAACGATACTTTTGTTGTAGAATTCTGGGCCACGGATTCCGGCACGACGACCGCAGGGTTGGTAGTCGTTTTCGCTGACCTGGATTACCCACAAAATTTGGTAAGTAGCTGCACGCCTTTCGCCACATCGCTATTCAATATAATTTTTGATCCCAGCACTTGTAATGGTTTGATTGTAGACGAATTAGGCGGCAGTCAATTCTCCGGTGGCGTTGGCGCAGCACCGGAATGGGCTCGAGTTGCTTTTGTCGAGTTCACGGCTGACGTAACCGGCGTAGCCAACGTCGTGTTAAATCCTGCCCAAGGGGAATCTGCGGCTTTCGGTGGCGGAGAAATTTTACCGGCCAACATCGACTACGGCAGCTGTAGCGTACCCATCGGCGTCGTAGTCAATGAAACTGGTGCGTGCTGCGATTCTAATGATACTTGCAGCGAGAACGTAACGAAGAGTGACTGCCTCATGGTCGGCGGCAGATATCTGGGAGATTTCTTAGCCTGCGCGGATGACCCTGATTTAGACAGTTTTGTGGGATGCAGTGACATCTGCCCGTCATCACCAGCCCCGGCGGGTGTAGATGCAGAAGGCCGCCCCCTCGGTGACGCGGATGCGGACTGCGATGTCGATTTGATGGACTATTCGATTCTCCAGGTGAACTTCTCAGGGCCAGGCAACTAGAGCAGCGTCAGCCAAAGCCCCTAACTCAATCCGCATTATTTCAGCAAAAATCTACCACGATTTTTAGGTTCGGTAATTTGGAATTGCTTAAAATTACAGCCGCTCTGCCGCGCTCGGCAGGTATTCATAAACAATTATGAATTCAGCATTTACGTTCACTGGAGCCGAAGGGGCTCGAACCCTCGACCTCCTGGTTGCAAAAAAGGCCAGGAGCTATGAACGTAGACTGCAATCGCTGTTTAGAGTCTACCAGAGCCATTTAGTATTGCAAGTTTTGCATGATTTGTCTGTGATTTTACCCCATAACGTACCATTGGTACGTTTGGTGTCAGTGGTGTGACACCTACTTTTCCTCCGCACCAGCCGGTCCACTATTGCTTGGCACTAACAACTCATCCAGCCCGTCAACAGGATTCAAATTCTCAAGCGATCTAGCTTCGTTCCTACTCATCCAGCCGGACGCGATCGCCGTTTGGTAGGCATTGAATCGAATCGTTGTATCGCCGCGTAGCAGTCCATCGACTAAATGCTCGGCGAAGATCATCGTGCGATTAGCGATCAGCTTGCGTGTGATCTCTTGCTCCCAGCGTACTAGCCAAGGTTGCAACGTATCGATGACATACTCCCGAGCCTGTGATTCGATATTCGAGAATGTCGCGTCTCGCATGTGCGCTATCTTATGTGGCGGAATCCTCAGCCAGCGAGCCAATTCGGAAACGCTAAACTCGCGCATCTCGATCCATTGTGCGTCTTTGTTGGGTACTGCGATCGCCTTGAACTGTAAACCTTGCTCGAGTATCGCCGTCTTGTGAGCGTTCGCCGCACCTTTGAACCGGCTATCCCACGACTCGCGTAATGCTTTGCGTGCTTCCTCGGGTAAATGATCGGGAATCTCGAGTACACCAGCCGGTTGACTGCCATTGCCGAATAACGCCGCGCCGGACTTCTCAGCCGCTAACGCCGCGCCGATAGACTCGCGTGCTAGGTGTGCGACCGAATAACCGCTCAGCCCGTCAAACCCCAGCCCGTGTAGATGAAAGACATCCCTCGACTGTAGCTCGATCTCTTTACCATGTGCCGCCGATACCGCGTAGACGATCTTTGAGCCGTCGCTGCGCTCGATACGGACTCGGCCAGGATCAATCGGCCATAAGGCAATCGGATTGCCTTTATCGTCTCGCACGATCTCCGCGTAGCCGTTACCCCAACCGATCGCGTGCATCGTCAACGTCTCTCGGAAGCTCATCGACGACATCTCTCGATTCGGTTCATCGTGTAACAGTCGATACAGCTGATGTTCAGTTGCTCTCGCTTTACCTCTCGGTTTCAGGTGCTTGTAAACGATCAGCGGAAGCTTGCCGACATCCTCAGAGATTGCCCGAATCGCTGCGAAGTATGCGCTCAGTGTCAATGCTTTGTCAGGTCCGCTCGTCTCGCCCGATGCCGTGCGATCGCCGCCGCTCAGCGTAGCGTGTAGCCAGTCCGCAGGGTTGCGAACAGTCGATCGTCGTTCAAGTAATCTTTTTATGAATCCCATTTATCTATTCTCCTAAAAACAGTCCTACAGCGGGCCATAACAGCCCGCCGTAGAACCATCGCTCCGCTCGTGGATTGGCAATCTACTGGAGCGTGTAGATTGGACTAGTGCCACACTTATCGAATCCGTGACACGATGCCGTCCGCACTCGCACGGCTTATGCGGCTACTGGGTGAAGAAAAATGAAAGCCCAGTAGCTGACAATTACGCTCTAAGTATCTGTGAACATCCTCGCTCAGCAGCCGTATTCGGTAATTCGTGACCGCGCGACAACACGCACCATGCCGCAGCGTATGTGCCAGCCGCACCATTGCCCGCCGTCGATGTTAAATCGAGATAGCGCTTACGATTACGAAGATCAATCTCCATAGCGAAGATCAAACCGTCATCGGTTGCACTCGGAAGCGTTGACGCCGAACCGCCGGTATTGTTTGACGTGCCGAAAACCAAGCCCGATACGTTTGCATGACCGGAGCCAGCCGTATCGGATTCGGTGACAGCTAGTGCAGCCATCGCAATGTCGGATGCCCCTAGCAGCCTGTTGAAGAATCCTCATTTTCAGCCATCGTTCAGATATGGGCGGACGTGTAAGCTGGCGTAGCCCATTTCAATTTCTGAGGCCAAAAATTGGG
The DNA here is from genome assembly GCA_024280855.1 of Planctomycetota bacterium. Lineage (GTDB taxonomy): Bacteria > Planctomycetota > Phycisphaerae > UBA1845 > UBA1845 > JAJRPG01. The sequence continues at coordinate 6,372 of JAJRPG010000053.1, forward strand.
CAATTGGATTCGATGAACTAGAAACTCGCGTAACCAGT
>JAJRPG010000054.1 GCA_024280855.1 Planctomycetota bacterium
CGTTATCACCAGATAATGTAAATCACCCAACTCAGCCATGAAATGTGTCGATTTAAGAGATAACCAGGTTCGCGGAATGACGTCATGTGCGTACGGATTGTGCATATCACGGGCAGTCAAAATCAGGCGAACTGGCTTATACCGATTCGGGGGAGCTGTTTGTAATGGGAATATGGGATAAATTCTGGTCGTGGATGACTGACGAATCACCGAGTCAGGCTACACCCCAACAAAAAGCTACGTCTACAGCCACTCTTGCGAATCCGGAGGCTGAAGGGGAGAGTTGCGACGCCGAAAATGACATTCTCTGGTGGCAACCATCCGGTGACACATTAACGCAATTAGCTGGTATTCCAATACCAGAGCTTACCCCGGAAGCGGTGGCCATTGAAAACCTTCTCGTTTCTTACTTCGATGGTCATGACCTGAATATGCCGCCTCTTTCGCATGTCACGGAGCGCGTACTGAAGCTTTTACGCAGCAAAAAATCAAGCATGGCTAAAATCTCGGAGACTCTTTCCGAAGACCCTGTCCTCGCGGCCTCCATCCTGCGCATGGCGAACTGTCCCCTTTACCGAGGGCTTAGCAAAATAACGGCGGTCACGCCAGCGGCTACCCGGCTTGGCGCTAAAGCGGTCAACACGCTGATGATGCACGAGTCGCTACGCTCTACGATGTTCCCAGGAAACAAGGGCAACGAAACGAATATGGCTGAAAGATTATGGTCACGCTCGCTCGTCTCAGCTCATGTGATGCGGGCACTGTCGAGGTTTACCAAAGTCGATGAGGAAGATGCCTACTTGCTGGGCTTGCTGCACGACATTGGCTGCGTGGTTGTACTCCGAATTATTCTAAATGATAAAACTGTCAGCAGCTTTGACCCCGACGAAAACACTTTTGAATACTTGTGCGCAGAATGCCATCAGGAATTCGGCGAACTCATCGCCACCGAATGGAACCTGCCCGACGACGTTAAAGCTATCATCACGGACCATCATTCGTTCCCCAGCGATGAAGACCCTTTGCGTATGCAACGCCTTCAGCTTCAACTCACTGACATGATCGTGTCCTTGCAACACTTTAAGCCGTTTTACCCCTACGACCTTCTAAACACTGACGTGGTTAAGGCACTAAACCTCAACACGCAGCCTAACTTCGTGTCTTTCCTTGAGAACGTGCCAAGCATCATCGACGATGCTTTCGCATCATTTTAGGATTGTACTTAACCACACGCCGATGCCAGGCGTCTCGCAACGAAACTACGAGGCTACAGATAGCGGTGCTTTACGGGTCGCCTTTGAATCCTCAGCTTTGGCCTTCTGCTGCAGCGGCTGCGCGGCGTCTTTTTTCGTAGCGTGAATAAACTTCGATGGCGCACGCTCCACAGCTTTGCGCCACGCACGACGCTCAGCCCGGGTCATCAAATCTGAAAGCTTGGGACGCATCCGCGCCGCCTTGGTACGGTCCCACGCATCCTGCAGGCCAGTGTCATCATGACATAACCCATCGTCCATCAGGCGTGTGAGTATACGAAACATGACGTATCCCATCTCAGGCGTGATTAGCTCTAAACGAATCTCCCGATATAAACGATCCATAGCCTGACCAACGGCGTGGCGAGACGTCAATTTTTTCAGATACCCGTCAGGCATGCGCGTTAAAGAACGCCGGTGACGCTTTTCCGGGTCTTGTCGGCTAAGCTTTCGCTTGGCGATGATAGCGGGATCATGAAAAACACAGAAATCGCAGTTTCCGCGTACTTTACCCAGACACCGCGTACCGTCTTTTTTCCGCGCCCGGCATTGTTGATCAAAAGGTAGACGCTGATTACCGCCAGCTAGATTGCTTGGCTCTGCCCCGGATGGAGACTGAGCAGACGGTCGCGCATTAAGCATTTCCCAAAACAGCATCGCTATGCCTCCCAACACGCAGCGATATACAGCTACGCGAAAGTGACTTCTGCCACGCGACATCCTTCCTTGAAAAGTCGAGTGGAATGAGATTTTACATCAAATACAAACGCCATCAGCAGCCAATCATCCGTTGATTCACCGCAACAGCTCTGTCAAACTATAGTCGCCTCCTAGAAGTGCCGTAACTACGGCACTCACCGGTCTAGGAATTCAAAAAAACACCTATAAGGCCACTCAGTCACTTTCATTTTACAAAATCTTTCAACAACGACAAGCGAAATTGATAAATTCCCCATTCATTCATCATGCGCGCGGCCTTACACACATACACAATCGGCCATAAACTCAGCACAGTAACAAGGTTGCAACGAACAAGGATAAAATGTCACAGAGGCAGACTAGGTAAGCAGGCTAATCTCGAAACTTTTTTGTAAAGCATTAGGTCTTTGGCGACGACGTTTGCGATTCTTTTTTCGCAGCGTATTCGCCCATCACCTCGTCAAATACTTTACCGTTATTTACGACCAGAATATATTCACGCGTCAGTAAAAAGACATGACAAGCCAGCACGACCATCGCAGCGACAAGGTGCATTCGTGCGGGAAGTCCATCACGCCAATGCACTGCCCCCGAAGCAGTTCCCAACACAACGCTCGCAAAAATTCCGCCTAAGCAATACGTCATTGAACGCTTCAAACTTTTCACCTCAGCCATGCGATCAAGGCCCATATGGCCAAGGTGCATCGCCTGGGCCATCATTTTTCCTGTCACTGTAAAATAAGTGAAAGTGATTACCTGAACCAGAGCGCTAACCATCAACGCGAATACCGCGAGCAACACATGGCGGTCCGGTGTTTCATCAGGCTTGAGCAAACCCAACGCAGCCACACCGAAAAAAACGATGAGGTTGCTAACCGCAAGACATGTAAAAACCCTGGCCATAACGTCGCTGCGAGATCAAGCTAACAAGCAGGTCTGCGCCTTTGCTGCTATCGAATAGCATTAGCTGATAAGTGTTTTTTGGTTATCTCGTCAATACGACGAACGGCAAAACGCACATTACCCTCGTGGGCGGACTCTTTAGCAATGACCGCTTGATAAAGTTCCAAAGCCAAGTCTCTATCGTGCAAACGGTAATCATAGACGACTGCCGCCTGGAACCTAGCGGGATGCGGTGTCTCAGGATTCCACGCCCAGGCCCGTTCATACCACTTCACCGCCAGCGTTTCCTGGTCAGGCAGATATTCCTTATGGATTTCGCCACAATAAAATGCGGCGTCATCAATTTGATCGCTATTGGGATACGTTTCAATTAAATCTCGGAAAACTCCCGCAGCTTGCACCATTAAATCTCGACGGAATAAACCCGGCACGCCATGCCCGCCACGCTTCATTAAATCAAGCCCTTTAGCTAGCAGTGCATCAGCCTCTGGGATACTCGTGTCTGCTCGCAACTGATCTGACGGAATCTCAGCATCCATCAAGAATCGAAATGCTTTGACTGATTTTAATCCGTCAATCTCAAACGCAGCCCACTTAGCCTTTTCGGAATAACCTTGCACTTCATAGTAGTCATGCAATCGGCCTAGGCTCTCATGGTACTTCGCTCTGTAGTCAGCCATATTCTCTACGAGATCAACCTCGCGTTCATCAGCTATTGTAATATCAACTGCCTTACTCGATTGAGTGGACGCGAGCAGGACCGGCATTTTGATAGCCGGCGTTGTTCGTGAATGTCGGTCTCGATACACACCGTCAACATTGCAGCCAGTCGCCGCTACGCAAGCGGCAGCTATCACGGCAAACATCACTCGATTACTCTGTGTTGTGTTCATGGCTAATTCCCAGCCTCGCTATTAAGGATTTGTGACTCCGTTCCCCGCGCTACATCTCTGACCTCATTACACCCTCGGCCAACGATCATGTCAACGCGAAAAAGCCTACAAAAACTGGCCTTTCAACACTTCACAAACAACTCACAGATTCCGCCGCCTACCACTGTGCCTCATCGAATATGCCCAATTTAGGCGCGGCTTTTGCGGGACGTGTTTTTATGATCGCCTGAGCGAGCGAGAGGTCCGCCCTGCTTGTGATTTTCAGATTCAGGGGACTCGAATTAACTACCGTCACCAAATGCCCCGTCTGCTCTACCACCTGAGCGTCATCGGTTACATTCGCCCCTTCCGCAAGCTTGGCGTAGGCATCAACCAAAATCGATTTGAGAAAAACCTGCGGCGTCTGGGCTTCGTACAAATTGTCACGAGATACGGTTTCTTCAATTCCACCCTGGCCCATACGTTTGAGTGTGCCGGTTAGTGGCGTCGCAAGAATCGCAGCACCACTTTTAACCGCTTCAGCAAATACGTCGCTAATCATCGCTTCGGTCACACAAGGACGAGCGGCATCATGTACCGCTATGTGCGTCGCGTCCTCGCTTACACGCTCAATGGCGTTTTGAACGGTCTGCCAGCGCTCCGCGCCACCTTCAACCAGATTCACGCCCATAAAACCCAAATTCGCGCCAAACTTGGATTTCATTTCGTCCATATCTTCCGGTGCGACGGCAAGTATCGTCTGACACACATCGTCACGTCGCGTAAAAGGCTCTAACGATCGCAAAAACAACGGCCGGCCATCAAGCTTAGCGAACGTTTTTTTCTCTTTGCCGCCAAAGCGTTCACTCTTTCCCGCAGCCACAATAATCACCGAAAACTTGCTCATCACAACTCTCCCTACCTTCAGGCAAATTACGCATTACGTCGTTCTGGGCTACCGTCCAAACGGCCAAATATCATGCGCCCCGCAGATGTCTGCAATACGCTGGTCACACCTAGCTGAACGGTATCGCCAATTCGCTCCCTACCACCTTCCACAACGACCATCGTACCGTCGTCGAGATAACCAATCCCCTGCCCAGACTCTTCGCCCGGTTTTACAATTTTGATAGCCATCCCCTCACCGGGAAGCACTACCGGCTTGAGCGCACTAGCAAGGTCATTGATATTTATCACGACGACGCCACGAAGCTGCGCGACTTTGTTCAAATTAAAATCGTTCGTAACAACCTTGCCGTCCAACTGTTGGGCGAGGTCAACCAGCATCTCATCAACGCCGGCATCTGGAGCGCTTCGTTCCGGCTTGACCTCAAGTATCCTGATATCCACTTTTTCATTGGTCTGTAGCTTATTCAGCATATCCAGCCCTCGCCGGCCTCGAATGCGTTTGAGCTTGTCGTTGCTATCTGCAATGGTCTGCAACTCCTGCAACACAAATCTTGGCACAATCATTTCCGCATCAAAAATTTTCGTATCAGCAATATCCGCGATGCGGCCATCAACAATCGCGGAGGTATCTAAAACCATAGGCCGAGAGCCTTTGGTCTGTTTGGTGAACTCCACATAGGGAATGACAAAGCGAACATCATCCTTGGTTTGCATGATAAAACTGACCGCCATGTAACAGCACACGACCCCCAGCGCCAGCTTAATCGCACTCACGACCGAAACCGAGCCGGGATTATCCATATCAATCGCACCGGCATTAGCCTCAGCCAGTAGGTCAATCACCAGAGACAAGCCATAGGCCACGACCATGCCGACGACAAGCCCGAAAAACAAACCAGAAATCGCCGAGAGCGACTTGCGTGGCATAAAAACATCCATCGCAATCACAATCAGCGCCGTTCCGGCAAAAGCTAACATAATCAGGTCACGATGGTCCGATAGCTGCTTGGATAGCAATCGCTCTTCCGAAGCCAGATTCCAGCCGACCGCTATCAACACGAGCGCGAAAACAACGCGCAGTATGAGAAGAAATAACATGCTCGACCTGGCGGCATGTGCGCGATCAGAAACGCTAATTGGTGCATCACTCATTATGTATCCTTAGTTATAAACATCTCTCGTATAATCAATCTCAGTATTATTCCGTTCCCGTATCCTATCGAGTATAGCCTTGATACATCTTGTATCAACGAAATGTAGCTAAAAACATCGTTTCTCGCCACAAAACGGGGGGAAAGCTGCCTACATGACCGAGCTTAGCCAACGTCAATCAGATATCTCGACAACACTGGGCAAGAGGCGCTCGCCGCCATACTGTGTACTATGCCAACCTCGCGAACGGTATCTCGATCAAACTGAAAGATCGAACGTGTTGCGACGACTAACGCCCCTGGTAAATGATATGGCCGACGCCCCTTCGGGTTCTAAAAATAGCGACCAACCAAGCGAGTCGAAATCGTCGGCTATTGTCTCCGCCCCTATCCGCCGCACCCTCTTCATCCTGGCTATCCCCGTCCTGGGCGAGCAAATGCTCAACGCGGCTGTCGGGACTTTTGACGTTTTTCTCGCAGGCCGACTTAGCCACACCGCGACCTCAGCTATCGGACTTGGCGCTTACGTCGCCTGGCTGGGTTCTATGATAGCTATGCTAGTCGGGACCGGCACGACAGCGCTCGTCTCTCGCTTCGAGGGTGCGGGCGACCACGAACAAGCCAATCGTTTCGCCAACCAGTCCATCACCCTCGCAGCTATTGTAGGCCTGGGCATTTTTCTATTCATCTACTCCCTCGCCCCGTGGTTTGCCCACTACTGCCGCATGACCGGCGAGGCCTACACGATTACCGTGAACTATCTGCGTTTCGACGCTATCGGATTATTCTTCCTTTGCATCACACTCGTCGGCAGCGCCGCCCTTCGCGGGTTGGGCAATATGCGAACGCCCATGCTTATTTTCACGGCTATCAATTTGGTGAACATGCTCGTTTCTTACTTGCTCGTTTTTGGACCCGGACCAATACCGAAGCTTGGCGTGACCGGCATCGTAGTGGGGACCGTTACCGCCCAATGTCTTGGGGCTATGTTGATGATAACCGTCCTTGCCCGAGGAACCACAGGGATCGAACTTCAAGCCCCCTTACTCAAACTTCGCAAGCTGGACGTGAAGCGCATACTCAACATCGGAACCCCTGCGGCTGCGGATGGCATGATCATGTGGTCAGGACATTTTGTTTTCCTGGCTATTATCTCTCGTTTAGCTGCGCCACAGGAAAGCCAAATTCTTTTCGCCGCTCACATTGTAGCTATTCGCGTCGAAGCTATCACTTATCTCCCCGCCGTCGCCTGGTCCACGGCTACGGCGACGATGATTGGCCAGTCGCTCGGCGCAGCTAACATCGACCGCGCCCGACGCATCGCTCACGAAGCCGTTTTTCAATGCGGCATTCTGTCATTGGCTGTCGCAGCTTTTTTCTACTTCGGTGCAGACCTGATTTACAATGTGATGAGCACCGACGAAAAAGTTCGTCTAGCCGGAGCGGATTCCTTCAGATACTTAGCATTTCTACAACCCATACTCGTCGTAGCTATCATTTACATCTGGGCGTTACGCGGGTCCGGCGACACAAGATATCCGCTGCTAATCACCATAGTTGGCGTCAACATCCGTATCCTAACGGGCTATGTCTGCGGCATCGTATTAGAAGGCGGATTGCTCGGAGCTTGGATGGGCATGTTCGCCGACAACATATGGCGCGGGACTGCGGGACTCACGCGCTATTGCCGAGGGAAATGGGTTCATACGAAAGTCTAATATCATAAAATGATATATGTGGCAGGCGGTTCAGCAGTCAACCCCGTGACACCGTGACTTCTCCCCGGAGCATCCGGGTTTATCCCTCATGATTGGCAGAATCGGGCTGCTGTGTTATGATGCACTGCTTGGATAGGTGTCGAAGCTCGTATTGCTACCCTACAATGCCGCGAATCGAATCACCTCACCCCGTATGTACCGCCACATGAGCGACATATACCCGCAGGCTATGGTACCTGCCCTTAAGACGAACCGGCTATTGTATTCGTAGATAGTCGTGCCTGCGGATACACCGCGGAATCGGGGCGGTCCGTGACTCGCATCCTGCATCGTTGAAGGACGGTGGCCGCTGAATTTGGCCACTCCAGACTGTTCTGCACCCATCGTGTGATGGGAAATAGCTCTTCGTGTAAGATACAGGAACGGCTGGAGGAGGCTCGGCAGGACACGCAAATTACGGCCACGCTTTACATAAAAGAGAAGAAGGCAACCCACATGGTTAGAAAAAACGGTTCCAGGAGATATCATGGTAAAGAAAAGGTGTTGCCGTTGCTATTGGATTCATGTGATCCCGGCGATGGTTTGATTACCACGGCTCTTCTCTTGGCCGCTGGTGCAGGGACGCGTCTGCAGCCGCTGACGAACAAATCTCCAAAATGTCTAACTGAAGTGCATGGCATTCCCATTCTAAAAAGGCTTCTCTCTTGCCTGGTGGAGGAGGGTTTCAGGCGCTTGGTTGTTGTCGTCGGTTACCGCGACGCGCAAATCCGCGACTATCTGGAACGGCATTCATCCGGGCTTACGATTGACTTTGTGGACTGCCGTGAGTATGCGACGACGAACAACATCTACTCCCTTTGGCAGGCTCGTGAACAGATTCGAGAACCGTTCGTATTAATCGAATCGGATTTGATATTTGATTCGCATCTGCTGGGCATGATGCGAATACGGGATCGTATCGCCGTTTCCCGCTTTCAGTCGCCCATGCTCGGTACGACTGTCTCGATAAACGAGTTTGGGCGTGTTTTATCTTTCCGTGTCGGCTCCGATACCGGTGCCCCCGAATTGGGACATAAGACCGTCAATGTGTATAGCCTATCGAAGGCGACTTGGCTTGAGGTCGTCCGCCGGCTAGATCAGCGCATCGCCGCAGGTAAAGTGCATGACTACTACGAAGTCGTGTTCGCTGAAATGGTCTCCGAAGGTCAACTGGCGTTGCAATCGGTTCATTTTGACGAAGGACGCTGGTGCGAGATTGACACACTCGACGATCTCCGAACTGCCGAACAAATCTTTCTTGATCCGCGAGGTGCGTACGGACCACAGGTAGCGAAACATTCGCGCTCCCTGCGGGCATCATGATGGCGGCGCAACGTGCAACTGACCATTGCGAAGTCACTACCGCCGCAGAGACGCCGCTTCAACTCGATTACACGAAGGTCCAGGCGTACTGGAAAAGCGCTAGGCCGTCGATGCTCGGCCCCTACATGATGGACGGGTTCGGGTTCCCCATCGGCGCCGGACGTTTTCGCTTTCGAGGCGAAGTAGAGACGGTCGCAGAAGCGACAAGAAACCTCGACCCTGACACGTCGGTTCTGGACCTGGGCAGTGGCGTAGGCGTATGGGCCGAGTATTTTGCACAACGCTTCGCAAGAGTGGTTGCGGTAGAGGCAAGCTCAACCCTTTACACGGCGTTGAAGGATCGATGCTCACCCTATCCGAACGTGACCACACACAACGGCGACGTGTTGTCCTTCGAGCCGAACAACGATCGCGCGGCCACTGAGGGGTTTGGGTTGGTTTTTCTCGGCGGCTTGTTGATGTACCTGAACGATGACGATGTTTCGACCCTCATGCGCAGGCTCATACCATACCTTAAACCGGGGGCAATCGTACTGTGTCGTGAATCCACGATTCGCAAAGGCGTCAAAACGTTGCAGGGCGATTATCAGGTGGTCTATCGCTCAGTTGAAACATATCGGAGCATTCTTGTGAACGCTGGTTTCGACGTCGTGAGCACACAGGCCAACAGCGCTTATATCAGCGTACAAATGGCCTGCGAACTTGTTAAGAAATGGAAGGCGATTGTGCCGGAGCGATTCCGATGTCTCCCAGTCGTCGGGCGCCTTGCGTACTGGGGGCTTCGCCTGGGCTACCCGTGGAACACGAGGCTGATCCCTTGGTTGCTGTCTGGTATGGGATACGAGTTCCCGTCATTGACAAACCACTTCTTTGTTCTTCAGCCAAGCATACCTGCTGCTGCGGACCGGCCGGACGCGCAGGCGCACGATATGCAGCCCGCGCAAGAGAGGATGCAGACCGCGCGTTGAATACACCGCTAAAACTCCTCTACCGCAATCTCCCAAACGTAGTCTCGTTCGTTGGTGTGCTGCCGCTCGTCATCCTTCTGCGGGAGGAAGCGTTTATTTATCTCGGCCCGCTCATCGTCTTCAATAACTTCATGGATGATCTGGACGGGATTCTTGCCAAGAAGTTGGGCCTCTGTAGTGAGTTTGGCGCGGATTTAGACAACGTATGTGACGCGGTCGCGCACATCCTGATTGCGATGGTTGTCGGCTCTCATTATGGCGGAGTTGTGCTAGCCGCGAGCCTGGTATCGGCCATTGCGATTCTCATCCGCGTTGTTCAGCGGATTTCTCCGTCACACACGGCAAGCACCGGAACGCCGACGAATGAGTTGATGCGCCACATTCTGATGCTGACTGCGCTCCATCATCTTTTTGGCTTCGACATTACTCCTTACCTTATCACCGCGTACCTTCTGAACTCGTTATCTATGCTCGTCCCGTTCGCTATGCCTCACCTTGTCCGCACGAGAACCAAGTCGGCGACGGCGATCCTGGGGGTGAACGTGGCCCTTGCGGTAACTTGGTATGCCCCGGTAACCGCGCCTTTGATGGCAGCATCTTTTTTGGGGACATATCTCTACTCGTTCGCGGTTGGCGCTGTCGGATGGCTCCGAAGGGCGAATGCGTAGCGGCTCCCTGTCGAGGGGAAAGGGTTCATGCGAAGGTTTGTGAATTGGAATGCTTAATGATGCCGGAGCCTGACCGCGTGCCCGGCTGTCAACGCGCCTCACACTGCGAAATTATAATATCTTTGGTTTTAATGGGCATAACGCTATAATAGACGGTAGAAGGTGACCAAATGAACGATGTAGATTTTGCCTGGTTAATCAATAACGGCCCACAGATATACGAGAAGTATGCGGGCAAGTGGATTGCTGTTCACGAAAGTAAAGTGGTTGGCGTAGGGGCAACAGCTACAGAGGCTGCGACTCATGCACGAAAAGCTATCGGGTCAGACGAATTTATTTTAGAAGCTGTCGATTCTGAGAGTGACGTCATCTATGCCGACCTATAGTTGGCGAAGTCGCCCAACAAAACATTTCGGCGATACATACGTCCCATTTGCACAAGTGAGCCTCCGTGCCAACGATTCATCATTTCATGCACTGGCGCTACAAATTGACACGGGCGCAGTGGTCTCCTTGTTAAGACAATCCATGGCTGAGCTTCTAGGCATTGAGCTTGAGTCCGGTCGCCGTGTCGAGTTGGGAAGTATTGGTGGCACGCAAACCGTAGCTTTTGTTCACAATATTTGTACGAAGTTTTGTGCGGACATCGAGTATGTAGTTCCCTATGCCATTGCGACGAATGAGATAGTGCCGAATCTGCTTGGGCGAGCCAACGCGATTGATACTTTGCATTTTGATTTCGATGGTACGCTACAGGAGACGAGATTGACTGCGCCTTGGCTATCACCTGAATCAGTAGTCATGCGAAATGCAGTCATTGATGCAGAGCAGTATATTTTAACTAATTGGCAGAAGCTTAAGTTTTCCGATGCCACGCAACGAGTTGCAAAATTGTTTATCGATCGTGCCTGTCAATTATACGCTAGCGCCGAGTCGCTCATGCGAATGCACTGCACATATGGCGGACCGCTATTCGTTCGATCACTCTTTGAATTGGCTGTACAATATCAGTATTTGATGGATGATCCGGATAATCGTGCGAAAGACTACATAGATTTTTCACATATTACCAAATACCATGAGGTAAATGCCTCAACGGCTAACCCTAGCGGTTCGGTTTCACAGTATTTGGCAACTCATCCACAACTTCCCCAGCACGTTGCAATAATTGAAGAAAATTATCATCGAGTACTGCCACGATTTAAGCGACCAAATAATAGAGAACATATCAATTGGTATAAAATGGGTATTGCTAAATTGGCCGAGGAGGTCGGCTGGCTTGGCGAGTATAATCTAATTTATAAATCAGTAGCAGGTTGGTCACACGGTGATCCTTATTCAACACAGCAAAAGACGAATATATTTAGCATCCACGAACAGCTTTTTACTTTTTGCATGCATTACTATGCGAGAATTCTTCTAACTATTGCTGACAAGGGAATGCTCAATCTACCCCAAGAACTATACGCAGTGCTAAAAACGCTTAGTGCCGAATTTTCTTAAAAAGACGAAGAGGGCCATTCCCCTTCTTCCCGGACATGGGGGGGTGTCGATGATTTACGCCCAGCATTATTCTCGCGCACTTGCAAAGATATGACGCACCAGACAATTCGCTAATAACGATTCCCCCTGGCTTACCGAGCGGCGAGCGCTAGCGACCCGTGTCTTCAAAACGCTATTCACGTCACCATCCTGAAGAATATTCGTGATGATTATTATCAATCGAAGACACCGGGCGCTGGCGCTACCGGCTCTGAAAATGCGGGATAACCAACATTCCCTACTAAAGTAATTAATCATTAGGAAATCAACAGAATATGCGTTAAAGTGTCTTTTTCGCTTGCTTTGGTACACAAGTTGCACAGCGAATATGGGATATTAGTGCGCATCGGCCAAGCCGATTGGAAACGAGGAATTAATCATGCCCAAGAAAAAAATTGACGAAACAAGCGTGGAGAGCGGTTATCGTACTCGCAGCCGACTTATTCATGGCCGAAGTCATTCTCACCGCTGGGACTACAACCATCATGTCATTCCGCCTATGACTTCCAGTGCTACTTTCCGACTAGATTCCGTGGAGCGTGGCGCCTTGGGCTTTTCCGAATTTGCGGGCACAGCTATGGAGTCTGAAGGGCATCACCCCATCTACATTTACGACCGCCTTGGCGAGCCAAACGGCGATATGCTCGAAGAAAATCTGGCCATCGCCGAGGGTGGAGAGATGGCTTTGTGCTTTGCCTCCGGGATGGCTGGCATTGCCGCAGCTATTGGCTCGCTCGCGAAGTGTGGCGAACACATTGTCGCCCACAAAATTCTCTATGGCTGTACCTATTCGCTGCTGGAAAACTGGCTTCCGCGATTTGGCATAAACCATACCTTAGCTGATATGACAGACCTATCAGCTACGCGCAGCGAAATCACGCCACAAACACGCATCCTATATTTTGAAACACCCGTGAATCCCCATATGTGTTTGATCGACATTTCCGCAATGCGCGACATGCTCGACGACATTAACAAGACCCGCCCGGCTAACGAGCGGGTACACATGGTCGTAGACAACACCTTTGCCACCCCCTACTGCCAACGTCCTATCGAACTTGGCGCGGACCTTGTGTGCCAATCTCTTACCAAAGCCATCGGCGGGTTCGGGACAGATATTGGCGGCGCGGTGATTGGGCCCATGTCTATGTATCACGACTTGATTATGTTTCGTAAAGATTTCGGCGGCGCACTATCGCCCAAAAGCGCCTGGCCTGTTCTCGTTCACGGCTTGCCTACCCTGTCCACACGCATGGCTAATTACCAAAAATCCGCGATGAAGGTAGCTAAGTTCTTAGAATCTCACCCGAAAGTCGAAAGGGTCTTTTACCCGGGACTGGAATCTTTTCCACAATACAAGCTAGCTAGAAAACAAATGCGAAACGACAAAGGCCGCTTCGCGCCAGGGTCCATGCTGTATTTTGTGGTTAAAGACGCGGATGATAAAGGCGAGCCAGCCACGAAATTAATCGACTGGGCAGCAACGCACGCCTACACCTTGACGTTAGCGGTCTCACTGGGACAGATTAAAACCCTCATCGAAGCCCCTTACTCCATGACGCACGCGGCTTTGCCAGAAGACCTCAAGCGAGCGCGAGGCCTAGCGCCTGGCGGCATCAGAATAAGCATCGGGCTGGAAGACTGGCAGGATATTATCGCTGACCTCGACGCGGCGTTGGCTCAGATATAAAACGGGTGCCCCATTCTTCGGGTACTCCCGAAGGGTGGGGGGAAGGATCGGTTGTTCAATTCACTATCAAAATTTTAGTAGATGACCAATTTCTGTAAACTAATAATGTTCCAGTATTGCTTTCTCAACTTCTCATCAGTGCTGTTCGTCCCCCACTCTTTGCCAGTAGACAAACAATGGGGCACCTATCATGCCCTTGCTTTAGATGCAGCGATGACCGCAGCCAAGACACAAGCGGTGTAAGCGACTAAGCTAGCGCCATGGACCGCTCAGAAATATGTGATAAATTTCTGGATTCGCTTGAATTCGACCTGTATCCGTTCCAGGAAGAGGCTTTGCTCGCTTGGTTTGAAGCCGAGGGAGGCGTACTCATCGCAGCTCCGACGGGCATGGGCAAAACGCTCATCGCAGAAGCAGCTATCTTTGAAGCATTGCACACCGGCACGAAACTTTATTACACCACGCCGCTCATCGCGTTGACCGATCAAAAATTTCGTGAGTTTCAAGACGCGGCTGAGCGTTGGGGCTTCCCTCGAGAAAGCGTTGGCCTGATGACGGGGAATCGAAAAATCAACCCCGACGCCACCATTCGCGTAGTCGTCGCGGAGATTTTACTCAATCATATTCTCAGCGAAGAAGATATGCTCACCGGAGTTAGCGGTGTGGTCATGGATGAGTTTCATTATTTCAACTCGCACGACCGAGGCATTGTCTGGGAACTTTCTCTGTCGCTACTACCTCATTCGATTCGCCTGATGCTCCTCTCAGCGACGGTCGGCAATAGCGTCGAATTCACCCAATGGGGCAAGGCAAAACATGACAGGCAATTGACACTAATACAATCCAATGAACGACGTGTGCCTTTGGAGTATATCTGGGTCGGCGACAAACTCCTCACTGAACACCTTGTTGGGATGGTTAGCGATAACGACGCGGACAACCGTTCGCCCGCTTTGGTCTTTTGTTTTAGTCGAGATGAATGCTGGGACGTCGCCGAGAGACTCAAAGGCCTCAAACTCATCAATGAAGCTGCCCGCAACGAAATCGAACAGCGTATACCGACCGAGCTTTTTCTATCTGGCATCGGGCCAAAGCTTCGGCAGATGCTCATTCGCGGCGTCGGCGTACATCATGCAGGCATCCTGCCAAAGTATAAGGAGGTTATCGAGAATCTTTTCCTGGCTAAGCTTACGCCCTTCGTTGTCTGCACTGAAACATTAGCTGCGGGTATAAATCTTCCGGCAAGATCGGTTGTAATCAACTCGCTCTTAAAAGGAAAGCCCAGAGAGAAGAAACTCATCCCCTCTTCAGACGCCCATCAAATGTTTGGACGCGCAGGTCGGCCTCAGTTTGACACATCAGGATACGTCTACGCGATGGCTCATGAGGACGACGTCAAAATAGCCAAGTGGCATAAAAAGTACGAAAAAATAGACCCAAAATCAAAAGACCCGAACCTCATGCGGGCCAAAAAACAGCTCGAACGAAAGAAACCTAAACGTCGCACGACGCAGCAATACTGGGCTGAGGGGCAACTGGATACGCTCGTCAAAGCTGGGCCGGCGAAGCTGCACAGTCGGTCCATGATTCCTTATCAGATTTTGATCTACCTCATCACGCAGCAAGGATCACTAGCTGGGGTTCGAGATTTTTTGAGTAAGCGATTTAACGAACCTGCCCGATTGGAAAAATTTCAATCTCAGCTTGACTGCATGATCGCCAACCTGGCGAAACTTGGCTATCTCACCTTCGATGAGAATGACGATAGCGTGACACTCAATGAAAGCATACACGAGCTAAAAGATTTCCGTAGCGTCGATCCTCTTTTTGGCGCGTTTCTGGTAAAGCAATTATCCCGCGGGCAAATGGAGGAAAAGCTTGAGGCGTTAGAATCCGTACTTCCCATGCCCCCTGCTGTGCGCCGCGCGGTCGCGCCGATGGAAGATAGGCCTGCATCATTATTAGAAATCGAAGTGCTTACGCCACAACTCTTAACGCGCGGACTTGCACTCCCCCACCCGGAAGGTGGATTAGCTGCGATTGAAGAAGACCTCGGCGCGGACTACATGGCTGAGGATTATGGGCCCAGGAGGATTCGGCTGCCGGAAATGCTGCGTATCTTGTTCGAGTCGCACCTCGCCTCACCGGAAATTGTCATAGCTGACGAGAAGTGGATCGCAGGCGGCATTATCGATTTAGAAGGCGACTTCGAGAAATTTGTCCGAACGCGAAACTTACTTAAAAATGAGGGGCTGGTGCTACGTCATCTGCTGCGACTGGTGATCCTAGCCGGGGAGTTTCACGAGCATTCCGCGCAAGACCCCGACTATAAACGCATTGAAGAACTCGTTACGCAAATTTGCCAGAGCATCGACCCGCGATACACCGACAGGTTCCTGGAGTCAGACGCAGAAGCGAAAAATCTTGCAAAGGAGAATCAGTAATTAGACGATTTGCAATCGTCATCGGTATTGCTTAATGCACCTCAAATACCATTTATTATCGAGTTGCTTGACGAAATCAAAGTGTATGCGTCCAAACCGCAGGTCATGACCTCCAAGTGTCCAAGAGTATGCATACTTCCACCCCTGCCCCTCATGTAATAATTTTACATAATTCAAATTTTCGTTCTGCTGGAAAATCAACTCGAATGGCACACTTGTCGGAACGTGACATAACTCTTTGAGTGTATTTTCGTCCCGATCTTCGATAGCCCAACATATTTGCGTAATTAATTCTTCAAGCGATTCATAGCCCTTCGTGGTGCGAGTCAACGCGACAACCGCAGTCACTGCTCCAACAATCACCACAGCACGAACTATAAGCCTAAAATTTCGTTTGCCGCGTAGCATAGTTACCTCAGTTTCAAGCCTTACATACGCGATATTAGACGAAAAGTAATTCCTCAAGTTCCCCAGAAAACCATTTTCCCGACATTTTTTTATTTGGGTGGGGCAAATCTAACCCCAAAAAAATCCGCAATCCGCAAACGTCAGGCAATAGCCTGACCGACGAAGAATGGATACCCGCCTGCGCGGGTATGACGGAGGTTAACGGCATAACTCAAGGTTATGGATATGGCGTTGGACTGGTCGTCTTAGAGCGATAATTGCAGTAAATTCTTAACGCGTTCGTTGCTAACTTTTTTGCCTTGTGTGGGCTGATCGTTGTCCGTCCACTGGATTGGCTTCAACTTTGCGCCGGCTATAATAGTGTCATACAGTTGTCGCCTAGTCTGTGGATTGTCACTGGTTACGTTTAGCAGGCCATGATGGTTGACGGGCAGAAGTTTTGTCATGACCGTTACGATATCGTCCAGATGAATTAAGTTGATATACGCTTGACCATCGTCGCGCGTCTGCTCGGCTAGTATCAGGATACGCGGGGACAATTCTCTTAGCGGGCCATGTATCCCGCCTAATCTTAACACGGACACATCAACCGATTGTCGCTGGGCGTTGCTTATACCATTCAACAACACGCGCTCGGCTTCGACGAGCAACTGACCTTTCTCATCGCTCGAAGTTGTCGGTGATGTTTCGTCAACCCAATCCCCGTCGTTTTGGCCATAGACCCGGGTGGAGGATGTGTAGATGATGCGGCGCAATGATGAGGATGAAACGGCTTCGACAATACTGCGAGCGCCTTGCACATATACGCGTTTATAATCTCCGTTTCTACCTGCGCCATAGGTGAGTATCGCGGCGTCTCGATCGGCTAATAGGTCATGTAGTTTGTCTGCCTCTTTTAGTTCAATCCTGTGTGGCGTCATGCCGACTTGCTGAAGTTCATCCATACGTGATTGGCTGGTCGTGGTAGCTGCGACGTCGTGACCTATCGCGGCGAGTTTTTGGCCTACGGCGAGGCCGACGTAACCACAGCCTATGATGGCGATGCGTTGTGTTGGGGGCGTAGTCATAGTCATCTACACTATCGACGGTTCGCGTTTTGGATAGCTTATTGCTCACTTACCGCATTGAAAATATCCCGGTCTGGTGCCCCATTCTTCGAGTACTCCCGAAGGGTGGGGGAAGGATCAGTCGTTCAACTAACTATCAAACTTTTAGTAGATGACCAATAGCTGTAAACGAATTATGTCCGGTATGGCTTTCTCAACTTCTTATCTGTGCTATCCGTCCCCCCGCTTTGCCAGTAGGCAAACAATGGGGCACCCGCGCGGGCTAAAAGCGGTGGCAGATAAGACCTGGCCACAAATGAGCGATACCCTCCATTTCGTTGACGATCGTACGAATGAAACGTATATTGCCACGCTTAAACGCGAGGGAATTACCCCATGTCTTTAGTATTATACGGATGGGGTCTCGACTTTCGCCGAAGATGTATGAATAAGGACTTTCACGCGACTATTTCACTAGCTAGGACAAGGACCATCTGACTATGTTTGAGAACCTCACGCCACCGACTGCGGGCACAGCGATTACCATGAACCAGGGGGAGCTAAACGTTCCCAATGACCCGATTGTTCCTTTTATCGAAGGGGACGGTATTGGCCGAGACATCTGGAAGGCGGCGGTAACGGTGTTCGACGCGGGGGTCGAAAAAGCGTATGGCTCCGATAGAAAACTCAACTGGTTTGAAGTCTATGCTGGCCAAAAGTCCTATGATAAATATGGCACCTGGTTGCCTGATGATACTATTAAGGCTTTCAAAGAATACATCGTGGGTATTAAAGGCCCTTTGACCACGCCAATCGGCGGCGGCATTCGTTCGCTTAACGTAGCCCTTCGTCAGCAGCTTGATTTGTATTGTTGTATTCGTCCTGTGCGACATTTCGCGGGGATACCTACGCCTGTGAAGCGTCCTGAAAATGTTGACATGGTCATTTTCCGTGAGAATACGGAAGACATTTACGCTGGCATCGAATGGGAAGCTGGCTCGCCTGAGGCCAAGAAAGTTATCGCGTTTTTTCAAGATGCGATGGGCGTAACAAGTATTCGCTTCCCGGAAACTTCTGCGATTGGTGTTAAGCCTGTCAGTAGTGAAGGTAGTAAGCGTCTTGTACGAGCGGCTATTGAGTATGCCGTTGCCAATGGCCGAAAAAGCGTGACGCTGGTTCATAAAGGCAACATCATGAAGTACACCGAGGGTGGCTTCCGTGATTGGGGTTATGAGCTTGCGGAAAAGGAATTTGGCGACAAAACATATACATGGTCACAGTGGGAACGCACCAAGAAAGATAAAGGCGAAGAAGCGGCAAACGCTGAACAAGAGACGGCGCTGAGCGGCGGGAAGATTCTTGTTAAAGACGCCATCGCTGATATTACTTTGCAGCAAGTGCTAACTCGGCCTCGTGAGTTTGATGTGATTGCGACGTTGAACCTCAACGGTGATTATCTATCTGACGCCCTCGCGGCTCAGGTTGGCGGCATCGGTATCGCACCCGGCGGCAACATCAATTACGCTACTGGCCATGCTATTTTTGAAGCAACACACGGCACGGCTCCTAAGTATGCCGACCAGGACAAAGTGAATCCGGGTAGCGTGCTGCTGTCTGGCGAGATGATGTTTCGATACATGGGCTGGACCGAGGCCGCAGACCTTATCATTAAAGGTATCAACGGAGCCATTGGCGCGAAGGAAGTGACCTACGACTTTGAACGACTCATGCGGGCTGAGGGCGAGACGGCTAAGCTTCTGAAATGCAGCGAGTTTGGACAAGCTGTGATTCGACATATGGGATAGGGATACGATTGCGAAAGCGAAATAGGAAAATTAGCTCCACCGTTTGTTGGTACATAGATAATTACGCTTGGAGTTAATTTTGTTAGCCGTAGCGCCGTTTACGCCTATCTTGTTAGCCGTCCTTATATGCTGGGTTTTCTCAGTATGTATTCACGAGTACGCGCACGCCATCGTGGCTTACGTTGGCGGGGATAAAGGCGTTAAAGAGCGAGGCTATCTATCTCTTAATCCGCTTGCGTACCTGGACCCCATCACGTCCATATTTCTTCCGCTGCTCATATTGACTATGGGCGGTATTCCGCTGCCCGGTGGTGCGGTGCTTATTGATAAGCGCGTGTTGCCGAATCGTCATTGGCGGGCGATGGTGAGTGCGGCTGGTCCGTTATCGAATTTTCTTCTGTTCCTCATTTTGGCATTCCTCGTTCATCCAACGACCGGATTGGTTGGGCATAGCTCTTTTAACAAACCCATGTGGGAGATATTGCTGGGTACGATGGTGGTTTTGGAGTTGCTATCTGTACTGTTTAATTTGATTCCGATACCACCGTTAGATGGCTATGGCATCATTGAGCCTTACTTACCACCCGCGATTCGAGCCGCCGGCAATAATCTCGGCTCGCAGGGTTTTGTCATTATTTTCCTGCTGTTTTTTCTGATGGATGGCCCACTGCATTGGCTCATGGAAATTGAGCGCAATATACTAGATTTCTTTGGGCTGCCGTATGAAACGACCTGGCGCTGCTACAACATCGCGTTATTCGGCTCTTCTGAATAATAAATATTAACCATGACTATTCGCAGCAGTCTATTGCAATGCTTGTTTCTAGCACTCTCTAGGAGTAGGTCGGGGCATCGACCCGGCATGAGTCAAGAAACGTCGGGTCGATGACCCGGCCTACGGTTTGGTAAACACTTGAATCGCCCGGGCGATTTGTCGGTCTCTTATCACCGCAAGTGGTTTATCGTCTGGCGCGTTGTAATCGCCTGTAATCTTTTCAGCATCGATGCGTGATAGCTGAATCGCTCTTGACTCCGCATCGGAAAGTTCTACTACAAGATTAGGCAACACGCCCCAATCTCCGCTCTTTTCCGTTTTTGGGTTGCGATGCACGATTCGGCCTTTGGGTAATCTATAATACGCCGTCGTGAGTTTAATCGCAGCCTCTATACTTTGTAGGTGAATGAGATGTTGCACGCTACCTTTTCCGAAGCTTCGCGTACCCACAATCGTCGCTCGCTCATGATCTTGCAACGAACCAGCTAACACTTCCGCAGCGCTCGCGGAAGCTTGGTTGACAAGAACGACCAATGGCAGTTTCTCCGCTAGTGTCTCTGCTGTGGCACGGTATTCACGAGTGGCTAATCTTCTTGTGACTGTTGACACGATCACCCCCTCGCCAAGAAATAAGTCTGCAATATAAATGGCCTGCTTGAATAACCCCCCAGGATTGAATCGCATATCCAAAATCAAACCCTTGGCATCAGCGGCTAACACCTCTCGCAAGGCGGCTGCGAAATCTGTGCCTGTGGGCCGTAAGAAATTGCTGATGCGGATGTAGCCTATAGGCATAGCCGAATCGAGCATGAACGACCATTGGCCATCTGCTTTTCGGTATGATCCGCGAACGGTTTCAATATTGATCGATTCGGGAATCATATCCACCGTGCGTTTTTCGCCGTTATCAAGTTGACGGATAGTAATCGTAACGGATTTTCCTTTTTCACCTCGTAATAAAGCCTGCAATTCCAGCACGGACTTATTATGCACGCGGGTTCCGTTTATCGATAAGATAGTATCCCCAGCGAGAATGCCCGCGCGGGCTGATGGACCTCCTGGGGACGCGGCGATGACGGTGGGCTTATCGTGTACGAAGCCAACATCGATGCCGATGCCCATGTAGGCCCCTTCGTTATGGTGTTCCAGGTTCGCAAGTTCGGCCTTGTTGAGAAACCCGCTGTAAGGGTCGAGTCGAAACATCATGCCGCGCAGCGCACCTTCTACGAAACGATTATCTTTAATCGGTTCTACGAAGTGCTGACGGGCAATGGCATCCACTTCGACCAAGGCTCGAAATGCGCCGAAAACAGTATCTTGTTCGGCGGCCATCGGGGGTAGGCGCATGAGCATCACCGCGATGAGGCCGAACATAACTACCCACGCCCAGCTTTGTTTAGATTTTGATTCTTGTATCTCTGGCATGGGTCTACAATCGAAATATCCTATACTTATTGACGGCTAGAGCGCACCGCCGCCTCAATCTTCATCGACAGGCGTACGCACGCTAAAGAGTGGTGATAGCCCTTAACTCGCTTAGCCCGATAAGAAAGCTTACATCGACAGTCCTGCTCAATTGGATACACTGCCTCGACGTGATGACGGCTTAGGATATCGGTCGTTAGATTGATGATGAATTGACTAACGCGGATTCGCAAATAGGGTAAAGCGATGGCTAAAGAAAAGTGGTATGTCGCGGGGCTTAGTTTCGAGTGTACGCAGTGTGGTAACTGTTGTAGCGGTGAGCCTGGGTATGTCTGGGCGACTAAGGAAGAAATAACCGGCATTGCGAAATTTCTAGGCCGAACCGACGGAACCCTTGATAAGAAACATCTACGACGGGTAGGTCTGCGATATAGTTTGACCGAAAAACCTGATGGAGACTGCATTTTCCTTAAACGCGAAGATGGGAAATCGATGTGCGGTATCTACCCCGTTCGCCCGCTGCAATGCCGCACTTGGCCATTCTGGAACGATAACCTCAAATCAGCCAAGGCATGGAACGAGGCGAACCTGAATTGCCCAGGACTCAATCGTGGTGAAAAACGAGATTTTGTGCAAATTGAAACCATTCGTACCCAAAAGAAGTGGTAATCAAGAAATTATGGCTTATACGCGGCGTTGAGTGGCGTTCTAGTTGACAGTAAACCGTCCAATGCTACTATTTGAGTGTGAGAATGGCTCGTGTCAACGCTGACACGGGCACAGAACGGGGTTCGTTAAGTTGAGGAGAGTCGATATGAAGTCAGCACGCGTTGTGCTTCATACTGTAGCGATAACAGGTTTGCTCCTAGCGGGAGTGGGTTGCGCTAAAGGCACTGAAGGTTTATGGTATCCTCATCGTCACAATCAAACGATGTCCCAGTCTAGCGAAGATCACGCTAACTACATCTCCGATATAGCTGAACATGACCGTCGCGCACTAGCTGATGATCTCGACTTACTGTTCATGACAGATCGCCCTACGCGACTGTCCCGTTGGCATAGTCGTTGATCGTTTTACAATTACTTACATTCTAACCAATTAGAACCGCACCACCTTCAGAATGATCTGTGGCCGACGCTTCCTGACGCCCCCA
Source organism: Planctomycetota bacterium (assembly GCA_024280855.1). Taxonomy (GTDB): domain Bacteria; phylum Planctomycetota; class Phycisphaerae; order UBA1845; family UBA1845; genus JAJRPG01. Next base: position 22,793 of record JAJRPG010000054.1, read on the forward strand.
TTCTACATTGGTTGTTTAAGAGCCAGCCTCGTTGCGTTAAACGCTCGCTGTAACATTTGCCTCCACAAGACTGAGCCTTTAATCTACCCATCGCGTGAGAACCGTCAGCTGCTGCCAAGTAGCTTTTGTTTTTAACCTATCGGAGTTCGACTTGTGAATGTGAATCTACTAAATCTTCGCCTGCGTATGATGCGTCCGACACTCATTATCTGTTCACTGCTCGTCTTGTCTGGATGCAGCACGGCACTGGAACAACGATTCCAATCACACATCGACTACCTAGCCAGTGACGAACTCCAGGGGCGTCGCGTTGGCACCGAAGGATTGGAGTTAGCTGCAAAGTATATTGAAGCGCAGTATAAAGAAATTGGCCTGCGTCCTGCGGGCGATGATGGCTCCTTCTTTCAATCTTTCCCTATTACACTCGCAAGAAAATTGACCGAAAATAGCTACCTGACCGTAGCGACGGACAGTACGCCGCGTCAATTGAAAAAAGATTTTGTACCATTCCCCTTCTCGTCGAACCAATCGTTTGAAGGAGATGTCATTTTCTGCGGATATGGCATCACAGCCACGGATAAACAACATGATGATTTTGTACATGTAGATGCCAAGGACAAGATCATTCTCATGCTTCGTGGCAAGCCTGCCGACTGGTCGGACGAAGGCGGATTCATGCGAGATTACGGCAGCTTCCGCAATAAAATTTACAACGCCAAGGACCGTGGCGCGGTAGCTGTTCTGATTGTGAACCAGGCCCCCCTATCAGGGCATGATGGCAAGCTGTTTGATTTCGATCAGCATGGCGCATCCGACTATGGCATCCCGGCCTTTCATGTCTCGCGTGCTTATGCCCAGACAATGCTAAAGCTTGGCGGAGCCGATTCTCTTGAAGAACTACAACGTCGCAATGATACAAGCAGTTACGTCTCGGCGGCATTGACCAATGTGAAAGTCAGCGGTCACGCAGCGATTGAAAAGAAAAAAGCACCGACCCAAAACGTCGTCGGGCTTCTGTCAGGGAGCGGACCTCTTAAAGACGAATACGTTGTCATTGGCGCCCATTACGACCATCTAGGCCTCACCCGACCGATGATGCGAAAATTCAAAGATGGCAAAATCGTCAGAGAAAAATCAACACCGCAAATTCATAACGGCGCAGACGACAACGCTTCAGGTGTTAGTGGCCTGATAGAAATCGCGAGGGCTTTATCTGAGAAAAAAGGTCCGCGACGAGGCGTATTGTTCGTGGCATTTTCAGCAGAGGAAACGGGATTACATGGCAGCAACTATTATGTGAAGCATCCGCTCGTCCCTCAGCCTGACACCGTCGCGATGCTCAATTTGGATATGATTGGCCGAATGCCAGTGAATGGAAACATACTCGAAGTATTCGGTGCGAATTCTGGTGACACGTTCGAGGCATATCTCACCAAGGCAGCCAAGCCTTTGGGGATTAAAATTGCACCATCACCCGACACGGGCGGACGAAGTGACCATGCGCCGTTTGTGCGAGAAAAAGTCCCGTCCATGCACTTTTTCACTGGACAACATAGCGACTACCACAAGCCTACGGATGATGCGTATAAAATAAATGCCCCAGCTGGTGCGAAAGTAATTCGATTGGTTTCTCAGGTCGCCAGCGACCTAGCCTCTTCACCTTCCAGACCAAAATTTCAAGAAGTCGATCAGGCCAAATTACCATCTCCCGGCGGCACACCGACCTATCGCGTGGTCATGGGCCTGGCGCCTGGTTATGGCGATGATGGTAGTGAAGGCATGAAAGTCGAGGCGGTCAACCCGCAAGGACCAGCCGACATCGCGGGCATCAAGGCTGGCGACCGCATTATTAGCATAGACGGCAAGAAAGTAGCAAACATTTACGACTACATGGCTTCCACGCGCAGCAACAATCCCGGCGACACCGTGGACGTTGTGGTCGTCCGCGATGGCCGGGAAATTTCTATCAAAGTGACATTGTCCGGAGCTGGGTAGTCGCCAAATTACTCTACCAATGCAGGATGAATCGAGGTCATGGAGAATACGCGCTCGACGATGCTTTCATCCACATGAATGCTCGTATCACCGTGCATCCTGAGCGTACCATATGAATCGCTGATACCAATGAGCGTTGCTGCGGCGTCGGATGCGACGCTAGCGCCAACTCATGACGGTAGTATCGATAATGAAAAATCTGGCTTATTCACTCTACTTGCAGACGCGGCAGCCAAATCGGTCGGCGTCTTAGCTGCATCTTGGTCCACATCTATCTTAGGCTGCGGAATATAATCAGTGGGCTGATTCCGAATCGCCCATTGAATTTCACATTTTTTATGGGCATCAACCATTGGAATGCGTGCGGGAAGCATACCTTTCCACGGCTGAATGGGGCCTTGCTTTAGTTTGCGTGACCAGAGCCATAGTTTTGGCGCGGTCATCGCAATTCCAATTTGCCCAATAATTTGAAACAAAAGCTTCTTAGCTGACATCGAACTTTTGCGCCAATTCAAAATCACGCGCATGGTATTGATTGGATTGTAAAAAGTCGAATAAGCCCGGAGAACGTTCATCTGATGAGCCCACGGCGCTTTCGTCTTGGAAGCAACTACATGATTCCCATCCAGAAAAGCCTGAGGAACTGACTCGCCACCGACCTCCAGATAAATCAGGCCTTCCTCAGCCATCTCTTCGAAAGATCGTGTGCCAACCGCCGGCGAAAGATTAGTACATTGATAAGAAACCGCGCCATTGTCGAATAAAAACCGCGCCTGGTTCAACAACCCGCGTAGGTCACCTTTAGGTGCGTGCAACGGTTGATCGTCGCTATGCATCATCATAGCCATCGGTTCTATGCCAATTTCGTTGAGCCTTGAAAATAAAGCCTCTGTCTTAACGCCGCTTTGCCCTTTGTTGATAAGCTCAGCCGACAAATCTTCGATGCCGAACCATATCGCGCTCATCCCCCCACTTTTACACAAGGGTAGCACGTCAATATTTTTGCAAACATCAAACTCAGTCGCTTCAGTGTAAAACCGGATGCGCTCGCCGAGCGGCGTGCCATCCGAAAGCTTAGTCTCAGACATCGCGGTCATCAATGCCACCACGGTGTCACGACTATTGAAAAAGTTATCGTCAGTACTGAAAAATTCTACAATACCAAAGTTTTCATAAATGTGTTTAATTTCATCGGCTAATCGCTGCGGGCTTTTGTGTCGCCAGGTGCGCTGGTTCACCGCAGGAATAGGACAATAGCCACAATTAAATTTACAGCCATGCGTCGATATGACGGAGGAAATTAACGAAATCTTCCCAACTTTATTTGCAGGGCAAGGCTGAGCCGCCAGTGTACTTCGACGGTGAGGCGCTTCCAGCAATCGATAGCCCGCGTCCGGCATGGGTAATTCGTCGAGGTCTTGCAGAAGCTGTTGCACCCCTGTATTGATAGCTTGAGGTTGCTTTGGTGTTGATTTTGGGTCCATGAACACAAGGCCCGGCACGTCGTCGAGGTCGCCGCAATCACGAGCGAGTTGAAATGCAGTTCTAGCGATGCCTGGCTCTGGATGATCTTCTTCTAAGCCATGCTTAGCGATCTTCCTAAGAAAATCGAGAAGAACATAAGCTTCGCCAGTAACCACACAGTCAGCCCCGCTGTCAGACTCATCGCCTAACTCAAGAAAGTCCGTCGGCTCATAAATCGCTTTAGGCCCACCCGCCAAAATCAACGGTCGCCTTTCGCCAAGACGGTGCGCGTCTCGAATTAAATTGTACGCCGGTTCCGCATGAACCTGCATCGCGGACACCATCAACACGTCGATCGGCTGCCCGTCGAGGATAGCTTCACTAGGCTGAAACCGCGGGTTCCATTGTTGTAGTATGATGCGTAAATGCTTGAAGCCCGCTGCGTTCAAAGAATCGCCAATAGTCCGCACGGAACACGGAGCCATGCGTTTGTCGCAGTACCAGTAAGGAAGCATGCGTGTTCGGAAGTCGAACGCATAAACGATCGCAATACGAAGCGACTTCAACCCGGGACACATGCTTAAATCGGAAAGCGCTTGCGTGAACGCGCCATCAGGAAGAAACGTGTCCGGCCCATCGCGTTTGGGAAGTTCCATACGGCCTCCGTTCCGTTAGTCGATCATGAATCAATACACAGCCATCCTGCATAAGGTTCATAGCATTCTAACGCGAAGCCGTCAAGCGTATACGATGAATCGCGAGCATGGCGCACCGTCATTTCGCTAGGGACCAAACTAAAGCCCAGCCATAAGTTCTGAAACTTGCAAACCGAGCGAGTTACTAATCCGCGCAAGCGCCCAAATCGAAGCCGCGTTCTTCCCCAACTCAACCTGAGACAACTGCGACGTAGTCAAATCGGTACGATCCGAAAGCTGTCTTAGCGTGAGATTTTGATTGAGACGATGGCTACGAATACGCTGCCCGATGAGACGATTCAGTTCATGCTCATCAGTATAGATAATCCCCATGCGCTGACACGCACGATCCACGGCTTCGACTAAATCTTCCTGCTTGAATGGCTTAGCGATATAATCACATGTACCGTGACGCATCGTTTCCGTAGCACTATCCAAATCAGGGTAAGCCGTCATGACAATACAGCTCATCCGATCATCAATAACTTTTAACCGCTCCACAACCTCAACACCATTCATTGCTGGCATGCGCAGATCGATTAGCGCAACCTGAAACGATTCCTCCTCAGCCGAGGCCAAAGCAGCGCCTGGGTCCGAAAATGTCGAGGGGTTAAACCCATGATCCTCCAGCAGCAGCCCAACGGTCTTGCAGATGGACGGATCGTCGTCTATCACTAACACTTTAATGTGATGTCGAACGCCCATACCGGTTTCCCTCGCTATCTTGTAGCCAACGTAGCTAAGCAACGCCTAGCTTCTTCTTTATTCACAAACGCTTGGCGCACGAACGACGCGCGCACTGTCAGTGTCCTCAATACAGCGTCACACGATAATAGCCACTGAAATTACGAGATTCAAGCGAGAATATAATTTTGTAAAAATAGGCAGGAGACGGCGTCTACAAGGCAATTAGCGGACTTATGGAAATTGTCACTGCCAATATTACACCATAGATTCATTATCGCATGGCAGGGAATTCACCTAGCACCGCCGTTTTGTCGGTCAATTCTACTCTAATTCGTCAAGCGACACTGTCAGGCGGGCGGCCTCAGACGGTTTGATTAGGAAGATTTCATCACCGTCGTCGATCCTCGAATACGCCCCTTTATCTGGGTCGCCAGGGCAAACCATTTCAGAGATTGAGAGCGACACAGATTTCCCTTCGCTCATTTGCACACGCACTAAGCGAGAAGGCTTGGCCAAGCCATAGGCGGCCGAGTCCTTAACCCCGTGAGCTACGAATCGGCTCGCGCGTAAATCACGAACTTTAAGCAGCAGATTTTTCACCTTGGCTTCATCCAGCGGTAGATCAGGCTCCCAACGATACGTCCATTTCTCACCCGCTCGAATAAACTCGTGAACGGTTTCACCTGATGATATCGAAAACTGAGTGACATCTTCCTCTGAAAAATCGAATATCTTTTCCTGGCGATATTCCAACATCGATTGCTTATAGAGAGCATCCTCGACCTGGTAGATCACATTTCCATCCTCACGCTTAGCGAAGTATTGGCCATCATGATCGCTCACCAGCAGAACGAAAGTTTCATCCGGCGATTCACATGTAATGTCCAAACGTATAGCCGGTTCTTGCAGTCCATAAGCCGTGAGCTGCGAAGCGTCTGCAACGAGGGCCATCGCTTTCAAATTTCCGAGTATGTCTAATAAGCTGGTGAACTGCCCCTGACGAACCGACCGCTTCGCGGGTAATGTCATTGCCCATTGGCCGAAGACTTTTTTATATGTGTTTACGAAAAGCTGCTCAGCATACACTGTTTTCGTGGTCATCTTCAAGCCGGTAAATCGCTTACTATCAATGTTAAAAATAGTTCGATCACGATAAGCTCGTGGAGATCGCAGCAACTTATCAACGTCCGCAACTTTCACCTTAGCAATGGAAACTGACTCGTTGCGTTTTACATAAACCAAACGCTTGGCTCGACGATCCGTGAACGAACCTATAGTCACACGCTCGATATGATCCTGACCAGGAATAGTCAACTTTATCTGTGCTTGCGGTTCATTCAATCCATACGACGCCGCATCGCTACTTGTTGCATCTACATAGGCAACCGCTTCAAGCTCAGCTAGCGACATTAACATTTCTGTGACAGATTCGCCCTCGGCTTGAGCGCCATCATCAAATCGCCAACGATCGTTCTCACGAACTAAAGTGGCAGCGCCTTCCGGCGTGGTAATCTCAACCCGAGTCGCAGATGAAACATTGGCCTCGGTGAATTTCATATCACGCCACTGCGACATCACAGGGATGCACTTATCAGCTACGCTTTTCATTATCATGCCCACAGCGGAGCCTTGATTGGTGCGAATATAAACCAGCGAATCCTCACCGATGGGAGACTGTTGCGATAAATGCAGCACATATTCGGTTTTCGTGATCTCAATTTTTGGCGCAACTTCAGAATCCGCACCTTCCGCATCAGCAGGTAGGCTAATCTGTTTTTCTTCAGTCAGCCTGATGGTATACGCAGAATTGCCTACGCCATAAGCGTCAAACGCCTTCGGATCATCATCAACCCATCTCTTCACGCGAAGCCTAGCTAGGGCTGCCACCAGATTATTCACACGTCTCGTCGCCTTAGCGACAGCTGGCCTTTTCATCTGCCATTGACCATCTTCGAGCGCAAAAACATACTCAACCGGACCCGCATCTTTTGTGCGATCCGTAATTTCTATACGCTTCACATCAAGATTTGAAATCAGCCATAGTTGCGTACTGCGATAATCGACCGGGCGACTTTTGACCAAATCGCGTAACGAAGTTTGCCCGACGATTATTTCATCTTGCCCGACGATGCGCAGGTAATGAGTATCATCAGATTCGGGTCTGCCGATCGCTACGGATTCCGTTCGTCCCTGGTCGTCAGTCAACGCAATCACAGTCGCAGTCGAACCAACGCCAGCTTCATCGGCTGTCATGCCGCCGTCACTTCCAGGCTTAAAACTTACTTCATATTGCAAAAGGCTAAGTGCCTTTTCAATACGATCGATTTGATATTTATCAACTACCAATTCCTGCGGCGATGTCATCTTCCAGCTATATTTATTGCCTTTACCTTCTTCTATCTGCTTTTCAAACACCCAATCACTTTGTCCCGCGCGCGTGATCGTTAGGTTGACCACGTCACCCAATGGAGGATCAAATAAATTTTTAGCCACGGCAGACACCGGCTCTCGCGAGAGAGTTGTATCCTCGCCGGGCTTAGCAGGCTGAGGTTGAGGCCGCCATAAATAAGCCATGCCCAGCACCGCAAATGATACAGCTAAAAGTAATGTTGTTTTGACGTTCATAATACTTTACCCACGACGAATTACCTACGTTCGTAGGATTATCTGCGTCGAACCCACCAAACCAATCCGCCACAACACAGAATCATCGCGGGCCAAACGAAGATGGTCAGGGCCTGCACGAGCGTCTCAGTTGATTTACTGGCGATTTGCAAAACGCCCGACTCGATCGGTTGCCCCAGCGACATAAACTCTTCGTTATCGTTTAGCCAATGCATACTGTTCACAAATAAGGCTACGTTGCCCGGATTGATCGCTCTAAGCACAAAACCCTGCGGGCCAAGGCTCATCTGCCGGGCAAAGGCTACGCTATCCAGTGCAAAATGGATGGCACTCACGACAACGACCTTAGCCTCACCATTCACACCGCTCACTGCTAAGTCGAAAGGCCCTTCTATATCCGTCTCAACTTTGCTTAGAAATTCCTGGTCGCGCATTTGATCTGCATAAGCCTGGATATTCTTAATGCCCCACACGCCATCACGAGCCGGCTGAGTGATAAGCCTGTCAATCGAAACGCCCTCCGGCAGAGAATCTGAAATTTCCAGCGGCGCACATGACGGAAAGGATAAGTTTCTAGCTGACGCCCCACTCACAATCGCATGATCGGAGACGTCAAGATCAGACATCGTACTAAAATCTTGTCGCGTCACGGCATATCTACCTGGCGCAACATTGGTCGTTTCTATAAGTAGCGAAGATGTATCAACATGAACGCCCCACGTCTCTTTGAGATATTCGTTATACTCGTAAGTTGATGGAACCGGGCCAAAAGGACCAGGCGCCCAGCCAGTTATAAATAGTGCCCTGCCGCTGTCACCAATCGCGGCAAGCACAGCCTGCTTTTCCGGATCGCCAAACGGCGGCGCCTGACTTGGCTGACCAAACTGCCCCTTGGGAGGCGGCGTTGGTTTGAATACGACATAAATCGTTCGTACCGGATCAGGATCGATCGTAGGAGGCGACTTACTTGCCTGAACATCCCACTCGCTCACCGCAAAATTAATGTCTTCCAGATGGTCTTTCATCTGAGCATACGGCGCACCAGGCTGACCTGGCAACATGCCCCCAGCCAATAACGGCGGGCCACCAAAACGGACGAACACAATAGCTGTCTGCTCTTTGCTGGTGGCACGAACAATCGCAGCCGTCAATTCCTGCTCGCCCTTGAACGCCCGCTCTTTGAATCTCGCCTTGGCGCCAAGCTGAGGATTCATCGAGGGCCAAATGTCGCCAAAATCCAAAACTAACGCTTCGTCATCTGTTTCAATGACTAACGAATTGCTCGTTGGAACCAACTTGCGTAACAGGCCGTCGATCTCAAGAGGCATCAGCGCTTCCATCGCAGACTGCTCAGACTCAAGTGTCGCGACGATATTGGCGTAGCGATTGCCCGCACCCAAAAGAATTTCAGACTCCTCCGGTGAAAGCGAAGCCAGCGATGCGCTTTGGGTAGTAGCAAAACCAGCGACATCCTTCAAACTCTTGCTCAGCGAGCGGTACAGATTTTCTAACTCAAGTTTTACAGAAGCGAGCAATGGATTATCCGCTGAAGTAGCTACTTCGATACGCTGCCCGGTGGCTTCAAGCTCCTGTTGCAACTGCTGAAAAAATGAGGCTACGCGACGAAGAATCTGTTGGGCATCTGTCACTGTCGCCCCCGCAGCAAGGCCGACCTGAGTAGCCTGAATGCGATTCGCTTCATCTTGAACCAAGGTCACCAACTGTGGCAGTATATCACTCTTGAATTTTTCGATGCGTTCGTTGTACTGCTCGATCGTAACTTTAAATTCGCTTTTATTACGGAGACGGTCAATGAGTTTATGAACTTTGTCTTGATCCTTGATCGGGTTTATCCACTCCGCGACGATTTTACCACGGTTAGACGCCTGATAAATCTCAATCAAATCCTGCACAGCCCTACGATAGCGAGGCTGGTCCTCTTCTTCTAATTCTGTCTCAAAATATAGCGACGTCAGCCGAACGTTAGAGGATAAACTCTTCAATAACTTTTCGCTGCCCTCACTCAGGCTATTCACACCTGTCGTAGACATATCCACGCGAAGCGACGTGGAGAAAAACAACATCTGCATCACCACAACAATACCAGCCACCAACGCGACGGAAATGACAACGTTACTGCCGACCTTAAATCGACGCCCCGTCGCTGATGACGAATTTGGTTGATCTACTGCCATCGCCGTACCTCCAGCAACTTCACGCTAAGAAACAAAAAGAAGCCTGTCGTCGTAATAAAGAAAACGCAATGATTCATATCCAACATGCCGCGAACAAAATCATGATAATGCGTGCGAATGGAAATCTGCTGCAACACCACCCGAGGCCAGCCTTCCAGTTGGGTGGCTAGGGCATGAGACGCAAAGGTCATTAACGCGAGCAAGGAAAAGCTGAACAATACCGCCACCACCTGATGCTTGGTGAGCGTACTAAAAAACAAACTCACCGCGATATATAACGACCCCACTAAAACCATGCCAATATAGTGGCACAACAGCAGCTTCAAATCGATGGGGCCAAAGCTAGCTAAGATGATGGGAAACAATAGCACGGTAGCTAGCAGCACAAAGTAAAAGCCCAGCGCACCGAAAAACTTCCCGAATATAACCTCTGCCTCCGTCACCGGCGCGGTCATCAAAGTTTCGATCGTACCGCTACGAAATTCTTCGCTCATGAGCCTCATACACAGCATGGGCAGCACAAACACCAGAATTAGGAGCATCCAGAAATCCAGCATGTCACGAAGCGAGGCCTCTGCGCCAGACTTAAACGTGCCCAACGCGAAGGCTAACCCTATCGTAAACAAAAAGATGGCGTTTACAGCGTAGGCGATGGGCGAAAGGAAAAACGCCCCTAATTCACGCCGGGCCATCGTGACTATGTTTTGCATCTGTGATGCCCTCTTGTAAAACTAAACTCAAACGAAAAAACTACGCACTCTTCAATCGCTGCTGAGCCGTTACTTTGATAAAGAAATCTTCCAACGTCGCGCCATCGCGCCGAATCTCTCGAAGCGACCAACCCTTCGCTGAAGCCAGCTTAAATATATCTTCACGCACATCGCTTTCAGGCTGCATTTCGACGGTAACTTTCACCCAACCTTGATCCGATGAAGACTCAACACCCGTAACACCTTTAAGCGCACGAATGCTTTTTCCCACATCATCTATAGGCCCACGCAACTCCGCTACGATTTTCCCCTGGGCACTAAATTTTTCCCGCAACTCTTTCGGCGAACCGCTAGCCACAATTTTACCGTTAGCAATAATAATAGTGCGCGTGCAAACTTGTTCTACCTCATGAAGAATATGAGAACTCAACAAAACCGTATGCTCTCGGCCTAGCTCTTCGATAAGATTTCTTGTTTCACGAATCTGCGTCGGGTCCAGACCGACCGTAGGCTCATCAAGAATAAGCACTTCAGGGCTGTGCATAATCGCGTCGGCTAAACCAACGCGCTGCTTCATCCCCTTGGACAATTGCCCAATAGGCCGATTAATAAACTCGCCCAGCCAACAGCGATCGGAAGCACGTTTAATAGCTGAGACCCGCTCGTCATGTGTTAGCCCGCGAAGCTTGCCACGAAATTGTAAATACTCACGAACGCGCATCTCAGGGTATAAAGGCGTTGATTCGGGAAGATAGCCAATCCGCCGCCGCACTTCGACAGAATCCTTAAACACATCCAAACCCGCGATGTGAACAGAGCCGCTGGTAGCCGGGTGATAGCAGGTTAAAATGCGAATGGTCGAAGTCTTGCCTGCACCGTTTGGACCAAGAAAACCGACGATGCCGCCCTTCTCGATATCAAACGATATATTATCAACCGCAAGCACGGCTCCATAGCGTTTCGTCAGTTGGCTTACACGAATCATCGTTGTTTCCGCCCCGATCTATCCCCGCTGGACTACCTATAAACCAAGCCCCGTAACATTAAACTAAGCAGGCTACATACATAAACGTCCTGAGTCGAGAAAGTTATCAACTCGCCGGTCAATGTCAAGATGTATACACATGTCTACGACGTAACAGGCAGAACAGTAACGGTGTCCTCGAATCAGTTGCGGGTACCCCATTCTTCGTGTCACTTGATAACACGCCGTTTGTAATATAGTGGTTCGGTGACGCGAAGGGTGAGAGACGATCATGCTCCAACGTCCGTCCCCTACCCTTCGTGAGTACCCGAAGAATGGGGCACCCGGCCTGCGTTTCGTATCGCGATAACTGCCGAAAATAACCGCCCGGAACGAAGCCCGAAAATATACTGACGATCATCACGGTAACTCCCTGTCAAAATCGGTCCATTTATGGGAACTAATCTAATAAACGATGCCACAAATTATTCACATATAAAGTGACTGTTTCAGAAGCCAGGGCAATGGATTTACCGCACCGTAGGATTTTCCCCAGCATTTAACTTGCTCGTCGAATCGTGATATCTGATCTTTGGGGCATGATAACACCTGTAACCAACGTAACGAGCCTGACGGCTCAACGGTATTTGGGGAATAGCCAGAAAGGCTTGAACACGGCGCTCACACGTTTGTCTACCGGACGTAGAATCAACTCCGGTAAGGACGACCCAGCCGGTTTGATTTCCTCAGAAAGACTCGCAGCCGCGCTTCGGACGTTAGAGGCAGAGTCGAAAGGCTATCAACGACAAAGCTCCAATGCCAACATATCCGATGGCCGAATCTCAGAATTGTCTACACTATATCGAGACCTACAAGGACTGGTCGTAGCTAGTGCCAACACCGGCGGATTAAGCTCCGATGAAATCGCAGCGAACCAAACCCAAGTCGATAGCATTGTATCCAGCATCCAACGTTTTTCTAACGAAGCCGTTACTTCGCTCGACGGCATCGCGCTCCCGGGCACGGGCAATGCGGACGTCGCCAACGCACTCAACCAAGCGGCTGCCTCAGCGGCTACCGTCGCTTCTGGTGGAGCCAATTCATTAAACAGCGGAAATCTCGCCGCAGCGCAAACGGCGCTAAACTCTGCGATAGACGGCATTTCCACATCACGGGGCACGATCGGCGCGTACCAAAAATACGACATCGCGCCACGCATAACTAGCGGACAGATTGCTTATGAAAATATCGCAGAAAGCCGTAGCATAATTGCGGATGCCGATTACGCCGTCGAATCCAGCAACCTCACACGCTCTCAAATACTCACGAAATACGGCATCAACCTGTTAAAAATCTCGCAGCAGCAAGGTAAAAGCGTGCTTGATCTTATCAGCAAATGAACGGCACCTATCGGCCAATCGCTATCGTTGAAGCCGTTGATCGATGACTTCTATCAGTTCAGGCAAAGAGCGCTTCTCATAGCCAGGAATTACCGGCAGCGTGCGTGACGCAATCCGAATATGTTGTTCGGACATCACCTGATTGCGTACTTCCGCCCCGCAAACGACCTCATCACCACCATCAAAACCGACACGCACCAACCATTGTGCCACCAAAGTGGCATCGTCAGCCCCATAACTAATCGCAGTCACATGCGATAGTTGATACTCGTAAACCCGCGTCACAATCAACGCCGCGCGACACGGCAACGGCTCACCGTCTGCATGTTTAACAATGGCTTGATAATCTAATTGCGCCTGCTCTGCATCGCCTCGCAAAAAAGCTATGGCTTCATCAGCTCGACTGGCAAAGTTTGTCGTCCCTCGCAGATAAAGCGAACCATCTTCATCCACACGGCTAATCTCATAGGCCTTGCCGTCTGCATACTCCTCGTGTGCAAGCAGTATCGCTATTTCGCCAGCGGTGTACCCCACATTTGCGTGCGTGCCAAAATCAAAAACATATAGGCCAAGATAACGATCAGGCTGATGGACTCTTGGTAATTTCATGGGCGAACCAGTTGATCTGTCACACGCGCGGCTTCGCGATACTAAGAAATGACCAGACGAATAAAACGGCGTTTTCCACGTTGCAATATATCCCCGTTGTTAATCTCAATGGGCTTGGTCGCTTCTTCAACAACCTCGCCATTCAATCGAATACCTCGCTCACCGACAATACGCCGGGCCTCGCCTCGAGATTTTTCAAAGCCGCAAGATACCAACAAATCAACAGGCGTAGCCCCATCACCACTCAACAGTTCCGCGGGCACTTGCCACTCCTCAATGTCGTCGGGCAGCCCCTGACTACCCCCACTATGCACACGGCGAAATTCCTCCGCGGCTTTATCCGCAGCATCCGCCGAGTGATATTGCCGGATAATCTCCTTGGCTAACCGCTCCTTACTATCACGCGGGTTGCACTGGCTCACGTCCACCAACACCGAAACTTCGTCTTCCGGCATATCCGTAAGAAGCTCAAAGTAATTGCTCATCAACTCATCTGGAATGCGCATGGTCTTGCCGAACATGTCCGTAGGCGAATCGGCTATGCCAATATAATTACCGAGCGACTTGCTCATCTTTTGCACGCCGTCGGTCCCGACGAGAATCGGCATCACCAAAACTATCTGCGGCTGCTGACCGACGTTACGCTGATAATCTCGCCCGCACAAATTATTAAAAGTCTGATCCGTACCACCCAGCTCGACATCTGACTCAATCATGACACTGTCATAAGCCTGCATGATCGGATACAGCAACTCGTGCATATATATTTCTTTACCCTCAGCCTGTCGTTTGGCAAACGTATCACGCTCCAACATGCGGGCCACCGTCATCTGAGCCATGAGCGCTAAAATGTCTTTGAGTTGCAAAGGCTTTAGCCATTCACTATTGCGACGAACCTCCAGCTTGCTCTCATCCATGTCGATGATTTTTCCAGCTTGTTCTAAATAGGTCTTAGCATTGGCATCAACCTCGTCCTCAGTGAGTATAGGCCGAGATTTAGTGCGACCCGTAGGATCACCAATCATAGCTGTATAGTCGCCAATAATCAGCACAGCCTTGTGACCGCAATCTTGAAACTGTCGCAATTTTCGCAGAACAACGGCATGCCCCAAGGTGAGATCAGGCGCAGTCGGGTCCAAGCCAATCTTAACGCGAAGCTGTTTTTTCTTCCCCAACCGTTCAGCTAGCTCCTTAGCTGAGTACACGGTGTCCGCGTCACGAATGAGTAATTCCAAAGTAGATGTATTTTGTATATCGTTCATCGCAGTCACGCACCCTCAGGAAGGTCCATGCGAATACGCTCCACATGCGATGCCTTACCAGTGGCACTATCCACCGTCACAAGAATGCCGCACATCCTCGCATCATCGGTAGCCACATCAAACTTACTCGGCACCCCACTTACCATCGTCCCCACCACCCGCGACTTATCACGACCCAGCACAGAATCATACGGGCCTGTCATACCCACATCTGTAATATACGCCGTCCCTTTCGGCAACACGCGTTCGTCTGCCGTGGCGATATGCGTGTGCGTGCCGAAAATCACGCTCACGCGACCATCAAGATACCAGCCCAGCGCAATCTTTTCGCTCGTAGCCTCGGCGTGCATATCAATCACAATAATTTTAACATCCGGCGGCATCGCAGATAACAACCGGTCAGCCGTAGCGTATGGGCAATTCGATTGGATACGCATAAACAATCGACCAAGCAGCGAAATCACCGCGACCCGACCACCGCTAGCAAGTTCGTAAAATGCGACATCTTTACCCGGCGCAGTCGTCGGCAGATTCGCCGGCTTGACCATTCTCTTAGAAGTTTCCAGGACAGGAATGATATCTCGACGCCTGTAAATATGGTCGCCCAGCGTAATCAGATCAACGCCATAATTCAAAATTTTGTCGTACAAGTTAGCCGTGAGACCGCTACCAGCGGCACAATTTTCACTGTTTACAATGACGCAGTCGATTTGCCGCGACGCCCTGATGCGCTCCAAACCATCACGCAGCGCATGACGACCAGGACTGCCGACCACATCTCCAATACACAGCAGCGTTATGTCCATACAAAGCACACTTTTCTATAAATCAAAGCAGATTGGCTGCGCGCACAGGCGAAATAGTTAGCGACAACTATTTTATGACAACATATTGACACTATCGCGCATGCGAAACCGCTCGAACTTCTCTCAACACGGTAATCCTAATCTCACCGGGATAGGTCATGTTCTCTTCGATTTCCTTGGCAACATCACGAGAAATTTTCGCGGCGGTCGCATCATCCACGCTCTTGGCATCCACAATAACCCGCACCTCTCGACCAGCCTGAATCGCATAGGCCTCTTTCACACCGTTGGGCGTCTTCGCAATCGTTTCCAATTGCTGCAAACGCTGCACATAACGGTCCAACGATTCACGACGACCACCAGGACGAGACGCACTAATCGTATCCGCAGCCATCACAATCGGCGTATAGGGACTCGTAGAAGGAATGTCAGCGTGATGACCCTCAATCGCATTAAGCACTTCCGGCCGCTCATTAAATCGCTTACAGAAATCGGCCCCAATTTTCGGATGACCACCTTCCATATCGTGATCGATAGCCTTACCAATATCGTGAAGCAATCCACATCGCCTAGCCAATCGCCCGTCGAAGCCCAACTCGTCCGCGATAATCTGGCAAAGGAAAGCCACCTCTAAACTATGTTGTAAAATGTTTTGCCCATAACTCGTGCGATATTTTAGTCGGCCAAGAAGATCAAGCTGCTTGCGATGCAATCCACCAACATTAGCCTCCAACGCAGCCTTCTTCCCGGTTTCCAGACATTCCGTTTCTACATCTTTCCGAACTTGGACCACCAACTCTTCAATGCGGCCTGGATGAATACGTCCGTCCTGTATCAGCGTTTCCAACGATCGGCGAGCCACCTCACGACGAACGGGATCAAACGCGCTAACCAAAACCAGGCCCGGCGTATCATCAACGATAACGTCTACCCCGGTAGCCTTTTCAAAGGCTCGGATATTACGCCCTTCTCGCCCGATGACGCGCCCTTTCATATCATCGGAGGGAATCTCAACACTAGACACAACACTATCGCAGGTATGGTCAGAGGCGTAACGTTGAATAGCGGTAAGAACGATTTCTCGTGAGCGAGACATAGCCTCGTCCTTGGCCGCCGTGACACTCTTATCAATTAAATCTGCGGCTTCAAGGTCCAACTCGGACTGCAATTCATCAAGAACCGTGGTCCTGGCTTCGTCCATCGACATGCTACTTATGTTTAACAACGCCTCACGACGCTCTTTGACCATTGTCGCTAGCTCTTCCTCACGAACTGTAATAACCTTGCCTCGATCATTAAGCTTCTCTTGAGATTGTTCAAGATTGCGTTCCTTGGTGACAAGCGTATCCAGCTTGCCTTCGAGATTATCCTCGCGCTTTGCCAGCCGAACCTCGGCCTTCTTGATATCGGCTCGCGCCTCGTCGCTCTCACCACGAAGCTCTTCTTGCCGCTTGATAAACTCAGCCTTCGCATCAACCTCAGCCGTCTTGCGCGTAACATCCGCTTCGGTACGAGCTTCGTTTAGTAGACGGTCAACATCCTGCTGAGCAGTCGCCAAGCGTGATCGCCCCAGCCATTTGACATACATAAAACCAACGAGAATGCCCATAGCTACGGCAAAAACGATGGGGATTGAATACGTCACAATGACGGAAGTATCGCCCTCAGCTAAAAGAACCGGGATTAAAAAACTTTGCATGATGATCTATATCCGTAGTAATCGGACAAACACCGCCGTCGTAAAAGGCAATCCGCAACGCTCATCCTACGATGAGACGGACCGCAACCGAACGCCAGGAACAGCGCACAGCCGACCGCACGATGACTCTTTAACTATGTTCTCTCACGAGAGTAAGGAATGAAAATTCTGGAAGAAAAATCGACCGGCATAGCCCACGCAATCACGACGCCCGTCACGCACAGCAAACGGCGACGCTGCGCTACAGCTTTCACGATACGACTAAGGTCAACTTGGTGTTTCTCTTTAGGCAATCGCTCACTATAGCATCGCGTACATCGCGGCGCTCAATCGGTTACAAGAGAAGCCGTAGCAACGACTTACAGCCGCCACACTCGAACAGGGCAAACGGCAAAACACCCTGAAACCAACCAAGCCACTGCGCCGCTTCCCCAATCAGCGCCCTAGGCCGGGCCAAAATACGTCAATCAATTTCCAGCGGTTATGGCGGCTAATAACGCCGCAAAAACCAAATCTCAATTACAACTCTCGAACTCCACCGCCTAACAATACCAAACAGGCAAGCAAAGTGTCACAGTACAAGTTACATTAAAACCTTATCCATGGCAGACCTAGCCACCATCTCCGGAGGAGAGTATAGCTGAGACACTTTTCTGTCAACAAAATGGGCCCATTGGACCTGTCATTGCTATGGCAATAGACAAGGCTCGATGTTCACGGACTTGTTTGTACAATATAGTAAGATTATGAATCGATTCCTAGCTCGGACGTATATACTTCCATGAGGATCGACGGAAAGTAGAAATTTTTCAAAACGGAATCATCAGCCAATGACTCGAACTCTCTATATTACCATTTGCGTTCTCATTCAGGCTGCGTCTTCCCAGATGCTTGTCGCCCAAACGGTGCCGACCAAGGCCAAGATTCAGCTTCTTGCCGAAGTGGCCAACGTCGTACCTGGTCAACCATTTGAAGTTGGTCTTGAATTTGTCATCGACGACCACTGGCACATCTATTGGAAAAATGGCGGCGACGCCGGCATTCCTCCGATAGTCACCTGGGAACTTCCCGCTGGATTCACCATTGGAGATTTGCAGTTTCCCGCTCCCACCAAATACGTCGATAAAGCCGGGCTTGTAAGCTTCATTCACGAAGACCGAGTGATGCTCATGGCTAAGGTGACTCCACCGTCTTCGATTACCGAATCCAATGTCACGATTAAGGGCCATGTGAAGTATCTGGTGTGTGACAAGATTTGCCTTCGCCCAGACGCCGACGTCACGCTATCCCTTCCCGTAGCGAAGTCGGGCAGCGAATCGAAACCGGCTAATGCGGAAGCATTCTCTCGAGCGCATCGCGCACAGCCACTGACTGAGAGCAAGTACGTCACCGCCAGCGCCAGCACTACCGTTTCTAAGTTTCCCGTCGATACGACATTCGACCTGATGCTCAACGTCACTATTGCTAAGGGCCATCACATTCAGTCGAACACGCCGTTCAATGAAGCGTTCGTAAAATGCGAAGTCTTCATGGAGCCAGCCGGGGAGATTTTCTTTGAGGCACCGTCTTATCCCAAACCCAATATCCACCCTGTGCCCACGCTTGGAAAAGTAAGCGAATTTGCGGGTAACATTCAGATTGAAATTCCGGGGGAAGTATACGAAGCGCCGAAGTCTTATCCGGTTCGATTTGGCGGCGTCATAAAATATCAGGTCTGTACCGACAAAGGCCGTTGCTATGCACCGGAAGCACTGGCGTTTTCAGTCGAGGTGGGCAAACCATCTGGTAGCAAAGTCGGCTCAGCCATTACCTCACCAACTGGTACAACCCCCACCGACGTTTCGCCAGCTCTGGGTAGCACTAATGTCGCAGCCGACAGTGACATGCCTCAGACATTCTTTGGCCTACTGGCCTTCGCGTTTCTCGGCGGACTCATCCTCAACATTATGCCATGCGTGTTACCCGTTATTTCGATAAAAATCCTTAGCTTTGTGCAGCAGTCTAAGGAATCTCCGAGGCGCGTTGTCGGGCTTGGTTTATCTTTCGCAGCTGGTATGGTCATTTCATTCTGGGCATTAGCTGGTCTTATCATTGCTCTCAAAGCTTTCGGGAACGAGATCGGCTGGGGATTCCAGTTTCAGTCGCCGCGATTCGTTCTCATCATGATAGCTGTCATCTTCGCCTTTGGTCTAAGCCTGCTCGGCGTTTTTGAAATCACGCTTCCCGGCGCTACAACAACAAAACTCTCTGCGGCTCAAGAGCGTGAAGGATTTACCGGCGCATTCATGAAAGGTGTGTTGGGAACCATCCTGGCTACGCCTTGCACCGCTCCGTTTCTTGGCCCAGCATTAGGCGTTGCGTTCAAGAGTAGCAACACAGAACTGTTCGCCATATTCACTGCTATTGGTTTCGGCATGGCTAGCCCGTTCATCGTTCTCAGCGCGTTCCCATCCTGGCTACGGTTTATGCCAAGACCCGGTGCGTGGATGGAACACTTCAAACAGGCGATGGGCTTTATGCTCATGGGCACAGTCGTTTGGCTAATGTTTACGTTAGGCGACCAAATCGGTGCGCCGGGCTTGGTGTGGACAGCGATGTTCCTCATCGCCCTTACGATTGCATGTTGGATTCTCGGCAAACAAACCCCGTTGACACCTGTCGGAACACGACTAATTGCATGGACATTCGCGTTAGGATTCGCAGTCGGTGGTTGGTGGCTATCGTTTGAAGGTGGCTGGAATAAAAAGACAACGGTTGATGTATTCGTCCAGGATGTCCGCGATTCTTGCCTGTGTGCCTATTCAGATGCTCCGCCAAATATCCCTCAGTCCGCTTGGGACGATGGCATCCCGTGGCAGCGGTGGAACAAAGGTTGGCCTGAGCGTTTAGCGGCTCAGGGATACACGGTTTATGTGGATTATACAGCTACATGGTGCGCGACATGCTTAGCCAATAAGAAGGCTACACTTGAGACAGAGCGCGTGCGTAATTTCATGCGTGACAATTGCGTAATTCCTATCAAAGCAGATTTCACGCTTGAAAACCCGGACATCCTTAGCGACTTGAATTCGTTTGATCGTTCCGGTGTGCCGCTGAACATCATCTACCCTGCGAATCAGCCGGAGCAACCAATCGTCATGCCTGAGCAACTCGTAGGCCGCACGACTTTGGTAGTTGATAAGCTTAGTGAAGCAGGCCCATCTGAATACTGTACGCAAACGGCGCTAGCGACTTCGCCTATTCAATAATTTGCCGGGCGTGACATCGCTTTGTCAGAACCGTCCCGATGTACATCGGGACAGTTCTGTTTGAAACAGCCCCTGTAGGGCGTGGTCATCGACCCGCCTTGACCGTGGCGACAATAGCTTTATACGTTTTGCGGCTTTTGGTACGTTTGTTAAACGGTACATCTTTTATTGGGTACACAGTAGTGATATGCGCTTCTATAGTTCAGGCAGGTCAACCTTCCGCTAGTAAGCAAATGAACGACCGCGCCCTACCGGTCTGGCTTGAGTGGGCCTAAAATATCGGCCCATTGGCTCAATTGACACTTCATTTCGTGCTTGAAATGAAAAGATTATCTTGCTAAGATGGTTAATGTTCGGGGCGCAAGTAACGCTTGAGAGGGGTTTGAAGGTTGCATGGCCTGGTCGAAGGTCGTGTTGCGCTTGGTCATTTTTTTCACCACTTGCTCACATAACCTCAACAAGCGTCCAGTCTCACAGAAGGTGCGAACGATTCGGAAAGGTGAAATTATGTCAAGTATGCGTCATCGTTTTTTGTCTGTTAACATTGCCAGCGTCATCATGTTTTGCGGAGCGATGGGTTTACCCGCTTTTGCTCAGGTGGATTGCCTCACGCTATCCAATCGTAGTCCTACTATGCCCAACCCAGTAAGTGGGTCACCATTCATTACCGGTGCCTATGATAGCATTCGTCAGGTGACCGTTTTTCATCAAAATATAGCGACAAATAGTAACGTTACATGGGAATGGGATGGCGCTGCCTGGACGCAAGTTAGCACAGCCGGCCCCGATATAGCTGGCTTTAATTCTTCATTGACTTTTGACATGGTCTTCGATTCAAGTCGCGGTGTTAGCGTCATGCTTATTTTTGGTGTTGTGTGGGAATGGAACGGTGCTACATGGACCCAGCGCACGGACGTACTTGATCCGCAACCTCTGACCACTAGCCATGATTTGGCCTTCGATTCCAAACGTGACGTCGTGGTGACTTTTGGTGGAAGAATCGACACAGCCGGAAACACCGGCAATCAGACTTGGGAGTATGACGGGACAAGTTGGGCACTGCTTTCTCCTGGTAATCCACCACCTGCACGATCCAAACATAGGATAAGCTATGATTCGGACAGAGATGTTATCGTATTGTTTGGCGGGCTCACTTCTGGCGGAGTCGTACTGGATGATACATGGGAATACGATCGAGTTCTTGATACCTGGCAACAACGTAACATAGCCGTCGGGTCTACAGTGCCACCTGCTCGTCTTTTTCATGGCATGGTCTATGATAGCGAACGGGGAGTCACGACGATGTATGCCGGGTTTGATGCGACCGGCACCGGGACGAGTTTGGGTGATATTTGGGATTGGGACGGACAGGAGTGGACGTTACGTGGGCCTACGCTAGATGGCGTCTTACTAAGTGAATTAAATCGAGGAAAGCCTGTGGTGGTTTATGACAGTGCCCGGCAGCGCACCGTGATGATTGGCGGGACATTATCAGACGCTGATAACCTGGTTCTTGAACTTTCTGCCCCACCAAGGCCTCAAATAACACTCCAGCCGGTTAGCCAAACAGTTGTCGCAGGGCAGCCAGTGGTTTTTACAGTCGAGGCGACCTCATCTGAAGCATTGGCTTATCAATGGCGATTCAACGGCGTGGACATTGTGGATGCCACGCAAGCGAACCATGCTATCGGCGCGGCTTCTATGGCGGATGCCGGGGTATACGATGTCGTCGTGGGCTTAGCGGGCCATGATCCGTTTGCTTGTCCTGAGGCAATTAGTGATCCGGTAATCTTGAACGTCAATCAAGCCGTGGCCGGTGATGTCGATGGCGACGGCGATTTTGATCTGGACGACTTAGCTATGTTATTGCCAGGCTTTACCGGCCCGCTACCATAATGCGTAGATCGGTTAAACAAGGAGGCATAAGCAGTGGGCAAGTATGTTCCATTAACGTTATTCGTCGTGGTTACGCTTTGTGGGTGCGCACCGTCCTCTGCGCCTACAGGTTCCGGCGGCAGTGGTTCGTCAGTTTTTCCTATTGACTCAGGTGGCGAAATCGAATTCCCAGAGGGAAGTATCGCCACGAGCGCTAAGCTTAAAGTGGCCAAAGCTGATTCGCCATCGCTCCCATTAGGGGTGGACGCGATCGGCGAAACGCTGTCGATTTCTCTGGATGTGTTAGCCTCGCGCCCCATGACACTCCGTCTCCCGGCCCCCGAAGGTGTTGATTTAGATCAAGTGTCAATTTTCCAGGTTGAAAGCAATGGCGATACGACGCTGTTGAGTACTGAAGTCGTCGATGGTTTTCTCGTCGCAGCTACGGACCACTTTACCACGCCTCCAACCGGTGCCGTAGACTCTACGTCTTTGCAGACGATCGATATCGAAGCCATAAAAGCCGCACTGGGAATTCGTAACGAAACAACATCAGTCCCCGATATTTCACCGCCACGCAATGGGCGTATTGTCGGACCGGCGTTTTTGCAACCCGGGCAATCCGCATTATACACGCTCTCGGAATTTGATGATGTCAGCGGTGAAGCGCTGCAAATCGAATGGAATCTATTTGGCACAGCGACGCTGGCACTGCCCACCGATACATCCGATTCCACAGATGATGTCGTGCTATTTGCCACCCGCAGCAGCCGAGTTGATGCCACTTCTGCAGGGCGAGTTGACCTGACAGTATCCTATGTCGACCCTCGTTCAGGAATGCGCGGCTTTGCTTCCAAGGCGATTTCCATTCAGGACGACGAAAGCGGTGGGCTGGTTCTTAGCTACTTGTCGGGTGCTACTGACCGCGTTCAGGGAGTTGAGGAAAGCGGATTTTTCGTTGGCGTCCTAAATCGTCCGAGTGGCCTGGTTACTTTTGAATGGGATTATGGAGACGGTAGCGCTACGGCTATCGACTCTCAAGACCCGGCGGATTCGTTAACCGTTCGAACGCCATCGTACTCTTACGAGGAAACGGGAAGCTTCACAGCCATCGTTCGTGCCACGCATGATGATGGCGCGACAGGCGAATTGGAGATACCCGTCACCGTCAGACCACTCGAGCTTGAGCTACTGGTGGACGGGCTAGGTACAGCGACACCTGCTACATCGGCCTTTGACACTCACGATTATACGATCCGCATCATGAACGGTACCCCGGAGTACCAGATTGACTGGGAGCTACTTCCCGCCATTCAGAATGACTCCATAATGACTAGCGAGAACGAACACGTCGCGACGCTTTCATTCTCCGAACCTGGGACGTACATCTTCACCGCGAAAGTACAGGATTCTTTTGATGGGGGATTAGCAGGCCCTCTCTCCAAAACCGCTCAGTACGCACGACCTATTACAGTGACCGGCGGCAACCCGTTGACGATGTCCTTTGACGCAGACACAACGGCCGCCGATGTGGACCAGATCATCGGCTTCACTTATGCGGTCTCCGGTGGGCTGCTCATTTCAAATGGCCAACAGCAGGACTACAGATTTGAAATTGATTGGGGCGACGGCGAAATGTCAAGCCTAACACTGCCTTCCGAAGGTACTAAAACGACCATTCAAGATGCGATAGCACATGAATATAAGATAGCAGGAACATTTGAGGTAGATGCCAAGGTTATCGACGCGACTGGCGATGGTGTTACGCAAAAAGCTACTATCACGGTGCAGGACAACTCGACACCGCCCGACTCTGGAGAGCCATGCGGTCTCTCAGAATGGGTATTTCAATTTGCCAGTATTCCCGGCAGCGGAGTGCCATTCACTTGTGGAACGGCGGACGTTTTGTTATCTGATAGTGGAACTGTCGGAGGCCCGGACACACTGATCTTCTATCCGATGACCGTACTCTTTGAAGAAGATTTGGACAATAACGACGATCCAGCGCCACCAATCACGGGCGGGCTGCCTCTGGACGGTTTTTCCTTCGAGCTGACCGAGGCCAATGAAGAATTAGCATTTGATAACTTTAAGAGACTACGCCTTCCGGATGTTATCACATGCCCTGCGCCAAACGATGGTAGCACGAGTTACATGCAACATTATGATATCACATTAATTGATTGCAGTAATAGGGCAGTGTCAAAAAGGTCTCTAAGTGTCAAATGCTGCATGGAAGGCGACTTCGGCTGTGGAAAGTGTCCATAAAATCATGGCCTGCGACATCTTCTCGCATATTGTTATTATCCTCTACACCCCAAACAAAATATGTGGGGCATCTCTTGTCGGAAATAACCGGCCCCAGGGGTAGCGATCCGCGATAGAATCAATGAATTTTCATCAGTCAAGACTTCGATTAGTATATAATACAGACCATAGCGTATTTGAAAAAGATGTGTTGAACAAAATGAATAGACGGACAATAAAGAAACATATTTTTCCCTTTACGATTGGCTTCTCATTAGCGATCAGCTCACTCGCACTAGCTGGCGACATTGAATCCAAGTGGACCGAAGTCGATGCGGGCAAGGTTCATTATCTTCAAGCCGGCCCGACGACGGGTTTGCCAATTTTGCTACTTCATGGCGGACGGTTTCAAGCGGAAACATGGCGTGAGACTGGAACGATAAAAACATTGTCAGCTAAGGGATATTTTGTCGTCGCGGTTGACCTGCCGGGATTTGGTCAGACGCCCGCTTCAAAAATCAAACCGGGCGATTGGCTGGGGAAATTGCTCGACGCGCTGAAGCTTGATCGGCCAGTCCTGGTCTCGCCGTCGATGAGTGGCCGATTCTCTCTGCCATTTGTTGTAGCCCATTCCGACCGCTTGCGTGGGTTCGTGGCCGTAGCTCCGGTGAGCATCGGTCGGCACGAAAAAAACCTGTCTAACATCAAGGTTCCGCTGCTGGCGATATGGGGAGCCAAGGACACGCTGATCCCTATTAGCCACGCCGATCTGTTATTGAAGCACGTTTCGGATAGCCGCAAGGTGGTAGTACCCAAAGCCGGGCACGCACTGTACATGGACGACGCCAAAACCTTCCACAAGGAATTGATCCGCTTTTTCAAACCTCTGGAAAAATATTAGGCCAATCGGTTCACACCTGTAACTTTCCGATTCGTACCGGATGCCCAATTTTTCGGGTACTCCCGAAGGGTGGGGCACCCGCCATATGCCGATTCGTTAACTTGACTAAACAGCTACCGAGAAGCATGGCTGCGATGATTTGGGCTTGACGGAGTCTTAGCGCGCTGATCCAATGCCCCTCGCGAAGCACCGCTAGCTCAGTTGGCAGAGCAGCTGACTCTTAATCAGCGGGTCGTAGGTTCGAGTCCTACGCGGTGCAGTTCACATACCTGGACGATTTGGGGCCCTTTTTGAACGGGAGAAAATAACGATGAAGCGACACGCAATAGCCTTGGGATCAGTAGTTGGTGCTATGGGATTATCGATGATAGGCGTTTGGACGATTTCTTCGCCACAGGCATCAGCCCACTGTCAGGTGCCTTGCGGCATTTACGACGACGCAGCCCGAATTTCTCGATTAAAAGAAGACGCCGCGACGATTCACAAAGCCGTCGATCAGATCAATAAATTGGGCAGCGGGCACGATGTGACAAGCATCAACCAAGCCACGCGCTGGATTATGACCAAAGAGAAACATGCCTCACATATTATCGAAGTCGTATCTCAGTATTTTCTAACGCAAAAAGTAAAGCCCGTAGCGACTGGTGCGGATGGGTATGATGGCTATCTCAAGAAACTCGCGGATCATCATGCGGTGATGTCAGCTGCGATGAAGACTAAGCAAACCGTTGATATGGAAAAAGTAGACGCGCTATCTGCAGCGATTGACGCGATGGCGAAGCACTATAAATAAGGTCACGAAACGCGGGCGAACGCGAATATTTCCTCTTTTAGAGATTGATTGCCCCGGATGGACGTACTACCCAACAAAGTTGATATAGCTAGCCAAACGTTTCGGGATAACAAGCTGCACATGCAGGCCGTTGTCGCGGAACTGAAGGAACGTGTAGGTCAGACCAGCCAAGGTGGTGGGCAAGCTTCGGTTGAAAAACATACCAAACGCGGCAAGATTTTTGTCAGCGAAAGAATCGAAAAACTTCTTGATCCCAACAGCCCTTTCCTGGAGTTCAGTCAACTCGCGGCTTGGGAGATGTACGACCAGCGCGGGCCTCGTGCGGGCGTCGTAACGGGCATTGGCCGGGTTCATGGCCGAGCTTGTGTGATCGTAGCTAATGATGCGACGGTAAAAGGCGGCTCCTATTTTCCTTTAACCGTTAAGAAACATCTGCGGGCACAGGAAATCGCCCAGGAAAATCATCTGCCTTGTATTTATCTGGTGGACTCCGGTGGCGCGTTCCTTCCACTTCAAGACGAGGTTTTTCCAGACAAAGAACATTTCGGAAGAATATTTTTTAACCAGGCGCGGATGTCAGCCTTGGGTATTCCGCAGATTGCGGTGGTCATGGGTTCGTGTACAGCAGGCGGCGCGTATGTGCCTGCGATGAGCGATGAAACGGTCATCGTCAAAGAGCAGGGAACCATTTTTCTCGCAGGCCCACCGCTGGTCAAAGCTGCGACTGGTGAAGTGGTAACCGCTGAGGCGCTAGGCGGCGCAGATGTTCATTGCCGAACGTCTGGCGTGTCAGACCATTACGCCACCAACGATGAAGACGCCCTAGCTATTACTCGCAACATTGTCGCTCACTTAAACCTCCCCTACCTCGCACCGCTAGAGACGCAGCCGGTGGAAGAACCGTTGTACCCTGCGGAGGATATTTACGGGATTATCAATAAAGATATTCGCCAGCCTTACGACGTGCGAGACGTCATCACCAGGCTCGTTGACGGCAGCCGATTCCACGAATTCAAAGCTTTATACGGCACGACGCTAGTCACTGGGTTTGCTCATATCTGGGGATACCCAGTCGGCATCGTAGCGAATAACGGCGTACTATTTTCCGAGAGTGCCTCCAAGGCGGCACACTTTATCGAAATGTGTAGCCAGCGCGGCGTGCCACTTGTCTTCTTGCAAAACATCACCGGCTTCATGGTTGGTCAGCAGTATGAATCTGGCGGGATTGCTAAAGACGGGGCAAAAATGGTCGCGGCTGTTTCCAATGCCGCTGTGCCAAAGTTTACGGTGATTATTGGCGGGTCATATGGCGCAGGCAATTACGGCATGTGTGGCCGGGCGTATGCACCTCGGCAACTTTGGATGTGGCCTAACGCCCGAATCTCCGTTATGGGCGGCGAGCAGGCAGCCGGCGTGCTATTGACAGTAAAAAAAGACCAACTAGCGGCTAAAGGTGCCAAGCCGATGTCGCCTGAAGAAGAGGCAGAATTCCAAAGACCTACGCTTGAAAAATATGAAAAAGAAGGTAGCGCTTATTATAGTACGGCGAGACTATGGGATGACGGTGTGATCGATCCGCTGGACACCCGCATGGTATTAGGTTTAGGCATCGCGGCATCGCTCAACGCACCGTTCCCAGAGCGGCGGGCTAGTTTGTTCCGTATGTAAGATCGTTCATTATTGAAAAGGTATTAAGACAGATGTCTCAGTTCGTCACTCAATCCATCGACGCCAAGATAGCGACCGTCACGATCAATCGGCCGGAGCTTCATAACGCATTTAACGAAGTCGTCATTACCGAACTCACCGAAGCATTCGTTACGCTAGGCCAATCTGACGAAGTGCGCGTCGTCATACTCGCTTCTGAAGGCAAGTCGTTTTGCGCTGGCGCGGACATCAACTGGATGAAACGGATGATAGACTATTCGTTTGAAGAAAACGTCACCGACGCCAACGCCATGGCCCTCATGCTAAGAAAAATACGCGAGTGCCCCAAACCTGTTATCGCCCGCGTGCACGGCGCGTGCATTGGTGGCGGCGTAGGCCTGGCTGCGGCGTGCGATATTGTCGCGGCGGTGGACAAAGCGTTCTTCTGCTTGAGCGAAGTAAAACTCGGCATCTTACCCGCTGTAATTTCACCTTTCGTCATGGAAAAACTAGGCTCAGGCCAAACGCGACGTTATGGCTTAACCGCTGAACGATTCAATTCGGAAACGGCTAAGCAACTTGGCTTGGTCCAGGAAACATTCGCCGACGCTGACGCGATGGACGCATGGATTCAGGAAATTTCCCAGGTATTAATTGGCAACGGGCCAACGGCGCTCGCACTGTGCAAACGAACATTAAGTGATGTAGCTAACCTGCCGTGGGACAATGTTCAGGCACTAACAAGTCGGCGGATTTCCGCTCAGCGCGTCTCCGAAGAAGGTCAGGATGGATTGAAATCCTTTCTGGAAAAACGTAAACCTAACTGGGTCAACCCATTGTAGAATTTTATGTTTCGTAGAGTACTCATAGCTAATCGCGGTGAAATCGCCGTTCGCGTCACGCAGACGCTTCAACAATTGGGCATCACAGCCGTGAGTGTCTACGCCCAGCCCGACCGCTGCGCCATGCACGTTCGACAGGCCGACGAGGCTTATCTGCTGGAAGGTGAAACCACTGCCCAGACTTATCTTCGCGGTGAAAACATCATCGCAATCGCCAAAGCTCACAACATCGACGCCATCCATCCGGGCTATGGCTTCCTTTCAGAAAACGCCGAATTTGCCCAAATGTGCCAGGACAACGGCATCACATTCATCGGCCCAAGCCCTGAAGTTATCACCAACATGGGCGATAAGCTCATAGCTAAGAAAGTCATGACTGACGCAGGTATTCCTGTCGTGCCCGGCTTAACCGTCTCCGTGAAAGACGCTGAAACGATTCGCAAAGACGTAGCTAACATTGGCTATCCTGTGCTGGTCAAAGCGGCGGCGGGCGGCGGTGGAAAAGGCATGCGCCTGGTCGCTTCAGAAAATGAGCTAGCCGATGCGATGGCTGCGGCTCAGCGTGAAGCGAAATCCGCCTTTGGCGATGATCGCGTTTTCATTGAAAAATATATTGACAAACCCCGACATGTTGAGATTCAAATTTTCGGAGATACGCACGGGAATGTCGTGCATCTTTTTGAACGCGAATGTTCGATTCAACGTCGCCACCAAAAAATAATCGAAGAGTCTCCGTCTCCAGCGATATCATCCGAATTGCGACAGCAAATGGGAGAGTCAGCCGTCCAGGCAGCTAAGGCGATTGGGTATACAAACGCGGGAACGGTCGAATTCATTCTCGATCAATCAGGCAAGTTTTACTTCCTGGAAGTCAACACACGGTTGCAGGTTGAGCATCCCGTCACAGAATTCATCACCCAGCAAGACCTGGTTCACGCTCAGCTGCTCGTCGCTGATGGACAAGCCTTACCCTTCACTCAGGACTCTCTAAAGCAAACTGGCCATGCGCTTGAAGCGCGTATTTATGCGGAAGACGCTGAGCGAAATTTTCTTCCCTCAACCGGAACCATTATTCATTACGTCCCCCCATCCGCACCTTACGTTCGCGTCGATAGCGGCGTGTCAACGGGGTCAGAGGTTACGGTTCATTACGACCCCATGTTAGCTAAGCTCATTGTCTGGGGCGCGACCCGCGAGGAATCGCTACGCAGAATGAGCTGGGCTTTACAACATTTCGTCGTCATGGGCGTCACGACAAATATAGAATTCTTACGTCAGGTGATTGAACACCCTGCTTTTCAAAAAGGCGAATTGCATACACATTTTCTCGAAGAACATGAAGTATCCCCGCCGCCAGATAGCCAAACTCCAGACGCCGTCTTAATAGCCGCCGCTTATGGCAGTAAACAATCATCACACCAAATGACAAACGTATCATCCTCACCAAACGCAGAATCAAACAACCCTTGGCTAACCGGCGGATCGTGGAGGGCGTTCTAATGTTAAGTGTTACCCTCAAACCAATACATAGCGATGACAATTTTGACATCACCTTGTCACAAGACAACGCCTCCGGCAATAACCTATTCATATTCCAATGTAGCGACACTCACCACGAAGTGCGTGTAGATGCCACAGGCCACGGCGCAGGATGCCTTAATTTACACGGCAAGACCATCCCCTTCTACACAGTCAAGCAGGGCAACGAATTATCAGTGTGGGTAGAAGGCCGGATTTACAAATTCGACATCGTCGATCAAACCGCGCAGCGTGGCAGCGCCGTCGCCCAGCAGCATTCAGGCAACGAAATCAAAGCCGCTATGCCCGGCACCATATTGCAAATCAACGCGAAGCCCGGCGACACCATCGAAGCCGACCAATCTATTATCATCATGGAATCGATGAAAATGGAAATGTCGCTAACCTCACCCAGAAAAGGTGTCATCGCATCTATCACATGCGAGCCAGGCGACATGGTCAGCATGGGAGACATCTTGGCTACGCTTACCCCTCAGGATGATTAGCTATGAGTCTTCCTAGCAAAGTTACGATTGTAGAAGTTGGCCCGCGCGACGGATTACAAAACGAATCCACGCCCATCCCCACACAGACAAAACTAAACTTTATCGCCAAGCTCATCGACGCAGGCTTAACGCACATAGAAACAACTTCATTCGTAAACCCCAAAGCTATCCCCCAACTAGCCGACGCAGCCGAGCTAACAAACCAGCTTCCACAACATGATAATGTCACGTTCTCGGCACTTGTCCCCAACGAGCGAGGCTTGGACAGCGCCCTTGAAAGCGGCCTCAATCGCCTAGCCTTCTTCACCGCAGCTTCTGATTCCTTCACGAAAAAAAACATTAACATGACGATAGCTGAGTCCATCGACGCCTTCAAACCCCTTATAAAACGCGCACTCTCAGCCGGCGCAACCGCGAGAGGTTACGTCTCAACCTGTTTCGTCTGCCCTTTCGAAGGGCCAATCAACGAGAATCGCGTGCGAGAAGTTTCTCAGCAGCTTTTAGATTTGGGTGTGGATGAAATCGCTATCAGCGACACCATCGGCGCAGCCGTCCCCACCGACGTAACCCGAACCGTGACTCACCTGCTCAACACCATCCCCGTAGAAAATATCGCACTACATTTTCATGACACCTACGGCTGCGCGTTAGCCAATGTCTTCGCAGGTTTGCAACTCGGCGTCACCACCTACGACGCCTCAGCCGGGGGACTTGGCGGATGCCCTTACGCACCAGGCGCATCGGGGAATCTCGCCACCGAAGATTTGGTTTACATGCTCGATCAGATGGGAATCCATACAGGCGTTAACCTTGAGCGTGTTATCGAGGCAGCCGACGTCATTGCCAGCGTCTTGAAAAAACCGCTCAACAGCAGTCAATGGCTACGACTTCGCAACCAGTGTCAGTCGTAAGGCATTAACCATGTTAGCCTTTCACTACGACACCATTGATTCCACCAACGACGAAGCCAAACGGCTACTCGACCAAAAAAAAATCACCGAAGATGCGTTCATCATCGCCCGTGAGCAAACCGCAGGCCGAGGCAGGCTAGGCCATCGCTGGTCATCACCGCTCGACGCTGGCATCTACCTGACCGTGATCCAGCCAGGCGAACGCGAAGTCCGGCCTGAAACCACCACCCTAACACTCGCAGCTGGCGTAGCGTGTGTGAACGCGATAAGTAAAGAGGTTAGCCTAGACGTTAAACTCAAACCCATTAACGACCTTGTCATAGAAAATAAAAAGCTAGGCGGCATCCTCACCGAGTCGATCATCCAACATGGAAAAATGCTAGCTGTGCTGACGGGCATCGGTATCAACGTGCATCCGACTGATAGACAAGTTGTAAGCGGCGCACTACCACCCACATGCTTAGCCGATCATCTATCAAATAAGCAAATGCAACAGCTAAATGCCAATGCGCTAGTCGCAAGAATCGTCACAGAAATTTTAGCCTGGAACAACCGAGTCTATGACGGCCATATCGAAATGGTAAAAGAGGCCTGGGAAGAACATTGCATTGATGTAGAAAGCTAATGCATCGCAACCATCCCGTAGTTCGGGTCATCGACCCGGCACTTCACGAGCCAAGAAACGTCAGGGCGATGACCAGACCTATGCGACTAGGATCGATAAGATATTATGGACCGATCCACTTGGCAGTCCATGGTATGTCAGAAACAAAAGCAAAACAATTAATTGGACGTTGATTTTCAGGGGGAAAGGCACTAATTCTACCTGATAATCGCTCACCACTTGAGTCTGGACAAGAGTCAGCAAACACAAAGAAACTTGAAAGATTATCTTCGTTTTGTTCCCAGCCAATACCAAAAGTACAATTGCTCATTGGTCTCGTACAGCCAATACACGCTTCTTCAGCAATATCAATGTTACAAAAACTGTTGGTTGCTCTGTAGCCAAACCTAAAATCTGTAGCGAAATTATCGCCAGTTCTAAATGAAATCATTTTTCCTTGGCTGGTAGTGCCAGACCATCTACCAGGACGTACGCCAGTGATATTAATAGGTGTTGTATCAAGCTCCGAAACTAAACCGGCCTCAATCATTTCTAATAACCCAAGTAGCGTGTCAATACGTACAGAAAATCTATTTGTACCAGCCACGTCAATAGTACCCGACGAGTGAATAGCTATGACTGTACCCAGTTCAGAGATAACAGGGCTTCCACTTGTACCTTGTGTCGTCGGGACGGCGAGTTGTACTAATTGAGTGTTTGTTGCCGTCGCAGGTTGTGATGGATCAAATGGACGAAGTGAACTTAACGTACCGGAGAAACAAGTTGCTCGCGGTCGAAAAATGTCGCCTAGTTCGAAGTTTACAAAATCAATGGCAATAGATACATCTCCTGGGAATCCACAAATAGTAACTGGGTCAAGTATTTGCAAATCTTCATATTCTGACCTACTTGCTAGTGGCATCCACGATGGAAGCATTTCAACAGTTTCAATCACGCCCACGTCTGGGCTAGTACTTGAGATATCATTGTAGTCAGGGTGTGCATAGACCCTCACGATTTCTCGAACCGTTCCAGTTTCATGTTGAACTACTAAAGCCCTGCCTTCAGTACGCCCTAATATCCCCGCCAGTGGTAAAGTGACATGTGCATTTGTAGCCAATTGTGTATCGCTAATGGCAAAGGCAGAAGCGAAGAAACTAACTGTAGGGTCAGAGTCGTCGAAACCGAATACCTGATACGTAGCAGGAAGAATGGTTTCAATTTCAAAATCATCAACAGAGCCAACGTCATCGATCGGAGTTGGTATAGTTACCGCAGGCTGACTTTGACAAAGTTCAACTGGTAGCGAAAAATCAATACATACATCAGCTATTTGATGACATGCGTCATCATCCATTAATGTAAAATTCTCTGGGCAACATACCGATTGTTTAGGACAAGGTACACACACATTTCGATTTGCAATAGTACCTGGACCGCATGGGGTAGCATTGCTCGATGAATCAATAGTATCTTCAGTTGTGCTATTGGGTGGAATGCCCATAGATCCAGTTTGATTCCCACATCCAAGCGGTAAAAAAATCAGTAAAGTAAAACCTAAAGAGAGAACTCTAAGCAGTTGAAGTGTTCGATTTTTCATTTCTCCCTCAATCCAGAAAGACAAAGACTAGAACGCTAATGATACACGAAACGAGAGAAATCTGCAAGAAAACGTGTATTATAACTTGATTCATATACCATTCAGGTTAATTAATTGCGTATCTTGATACTCCTTGAAGTTATAGGTCGTTCGAAGTGTGACCTACTTTGCCTAACGTCCACCACGCTCAAATTGCAGCAGATCACGATGCGTCCCACGCTGCCAATCTCTATCGTTTCTTCAACTCGGCTAATCCCACCCACTCATCGCGCAGTTCTACATCGATTTTCTTCTCGCGCATGGCCGCGAACAATCGCAGATTAACCTCCCACCGCAAGCCCTCCGGCGCACCTTGAGCCAATAGCCACACGCGGCGACCTTGACTGATCGCTTCATCAATGCGTGCCATCATCTTGGCAACATCATCGCTTAACTTCTTCGCGTCGGCTAATTCTTCTTCAGCATCATCCCAACATAGCTGACGATCGTGACTGCTTGGAAACGAAACGACCTCAGCCGCAAACCCCATCAGCCGCCATTCGTAATCCATAAACCATTTATACATGGACAGGCTAACAACCAAATCGTTTTCACCCACAACCGACGCAATGCGCTCCGCGCGATCATGCGTATCACTCGAAGGCTTAACATGTTGTTGATTCGCCAAGACGCTGGCGCTGCAAGCTGTCATAATGATTAAGAAAATCCCCGCAACCCACGACGCAGCCTTATTCGATCGCGTACACCGCACAGCTAAAGCATTCACGCCAATCGCAAACAACACGATAATCGCTGGCAAAGTTATGAGGTCATATCGCCCTACAATATAAGCCGGTGTCACCATCGCGGCATAACCAGCCATGCTCACCAAACCAGCGGCAGCAAACCCACCCAGCCAAGCCGTCACAAGAATCGGCGACAGGTTCCCAACGCTATCATCAACCGCGCCCTCCCTTTTCGCCGGTTTCATAAACACAACACAAACCAGCCCCGCTATCATGAACACAACAGGCAGGAGAAATACAGAATAAGCACAGGCCCCGCCCCACTGTTCTTTCGCAACGCCCATCGCCGCCCCCAGTGTGCCGAGATAATTCGGATAGTCCGCCGTGGGCAACATCACCTCAAACGATTTCAAAATCGCAAGCGAAGGAGGAGTTTCCAGCCAGGTTTGCTCAAGCCATTGTCGTGGCCCTTGATGACCAAGCGGAATGACATAATAAATAACGACAGGAATCATACCCACAGCTAGGATGGCGTAAGACATAAGCCATTGCCGCAGCGCCTTACCTCGCTGCCCGGCAATCAAAACGCAACAAGCACTAGCCGGTAAAAAAAACAGCGTATGATAGTGAAGGGAAACGCACGCACCCGCAGACAGCACACTAGCTATCCACCATCGCCAGTGAAGTGATCGCGCCGCCCGCTGAAGGCACCATAGCCAAACCGTTGATAAAAATATCCACCAAGCGTACACCCGCGCCTGTTGGCTATAGTGAATCAACATCGGATTCACGGCGGCTAGGGTCATCGACAGCATCGCCACCCGCCGCCCGGCAAGTGATCCGCCAAGCAGCCCAATCCCAATGACAGCAAAACATCCCCCGATAGCCGAAAAGCTCCTCAGCCCCCAGGCATCTTGGCCAACCATTTGGGTCCAAATCGACAAGGCCCAGAAATACGGCTTATGCGCGACGCTCGTCTCCCGGTCAGGACCATCGTCTGGCCAATCTCCCCAGTGACCGGCTACATAAGAGGTGCAAGATTCGTCGATCCATATTTCCTGCTCAGCCAATCCCGAAAACCGTAGTACACCAGCCAACAGGACAATTAGGGCCAGCGATAGCCACCAAAGGTGCCATTTTGGCGACGAAACAGCATTTTCAGTCATCTCAGCCATGAACAGACTCCCGGATGTACTTCGACTCGTTGCGATCATACGGGAAGACTTTGAAACCTGGGATAGCTACGTACTTCAACATCTCTTCATCTGGCCCGAATTGGTAGAAATTCCGCCGATATGGCCACTAGTGCCCTACCTAATTCGTCTGCAACTAAGGTGCTTCGTGAGGTTGCAGGAATAGGATTGATCTGTATAATACGCCGCTCTTGTGATTTTTTGACTCCATGAGGAGAAGGTTGTTGCTATGCCAAAAATGAAGACCCATAAAGGCCTTAAAAAGCGTGTTCGTGTCACTGCGAGTGGCAAGATACGCTATCGTAGCTCGTTCACTGGCCACTTGATGAGCGGAAAGTCTGGCAACAGACGTCGTCAGTTGCGTAAGCCTAATATGCTCCATAGCAGCTTGGCGAAACGGATAAGAATAGCACTCGGTAAAGCCTGAGATATTTATTGCAGTATTAGCCGGCGGCAAGCTATGTGCTTGTAGCCGAATCGATCAAGGAGATTTTCGACATGGGAAGAGCGACTTACGGCGCAGCGAGACATCGCAAAAAGGTGCGTATTCTTAAAGAAGCGCGCGGACGCCGGGGTGCGCCCGGCAAACGATGGCGTTTAGCCAAGGAGGCGTTAGTTCGCTCTCGTGTTTTCGCCTATGTCGGTCGTCGTCTGCGAAAGCGTGATTTCCGGGCGTTGTGGATCACACGAATCACAGCTGCCTGCCGTATGCGTGGCATTAACTACAGCCGATTTATCTATGCCCTGAACGAGTCGGGGATTGAATTAAACCGAAAAATGCTCAGCGAAATGGCCATCCACAATCCTCAGGATTTCGATGCGATTGTCGAGCTTACGAAGCAGCATCAACCAAAAGCTGCTGCCGCCTAATTTCGGCAAAATTAATTTCAAGTACAACTAAACCGACCTTCGGGTCGGTTTTTTTATAGGCCCATCGCCCGAAAGCTGCAACTATTGCAGTAACTCTGTAATTGCGTCTGCCTTCCTCCCATCTTATATGTAATAACCCGTAAATTACAGCTCCGTGCCTCAAAAAAGTCTTTCAATTGGCTATTCATACTTGTAAAATAGGTTGCAAGCCTCCACAGCGTTTTACTGGACGGTAATTGTTGGAATTGTTTGGAATTTAAGGATGGGAATATGTCGCAGATGAAAAGTAATTTATTGGCAGGATTAGCGCTGTTTGCGCTATCAACTTCAACCTTGTTGGCTATCCCACCGGGAATGAAAGCCAGACGCCCTTCCTCGGATCGTGCAACAGCGACAACGACTTCGACGCAGAAAGAAATTGGCTCAGCAGCGTTAAACCTTAATGCCGCTTTGGTTGATGATTGCTCTCTGCAAGTTTTTACAGGAAATGATGTTTGCGCCACGGCCGTGGATCATCCCATTACGGTTGGCCCTCTCGGCTCCCCTACGTTGGTCACCATCTCAGGAGATAGCACATCAATCAGTGGCCCAGATGCTTGTGGTAATTTGAACATGTGGTGGGAGTCATTTACGCTCGATGGACCAGCTGATGTCACCCTGGATTTCTGTTGCACTGGGGGTGGTGCTGACATGTTCAATGTTGTGTTCGACGCCTGCCCAGTCGGAAACAACTGCACAGGTTTTGTTTTTCAGGACACGACTGGTTTTGGTGCGCCAGTATGCGACGATAACGGTGGATGGCGAACGTTTAGTGGACTAGCTGCGGGTACATACTATATTCCGATTAGCACAAGCGGTGTCTACCAAATGCATATTTCTGCCGTCGAACCCGTGGGCGCTTGCTGCGATCTCAATAGCTCATCATGTATTGAAAGCCAAACCGAATCTCAATGCAACACGCTATTCGCAAGCAATAAATGGAGTCCTGGACTCAGCTGTATGTTCGCCGAATGCGACGCACCTGGGCCTTCCGGATTTTCATCAAACAACGTAACTCTGCTAAGCCATGTACAATTTAGCGACTTTCCAGACGCCCCTACAGCGGCTAACGATGTATGGAGCTATGTGTCTCCTTCCGGTCGAGAATATGCACTTATAGGTTTGGAATGTTCTGTTGGCGTAGTTGAGGTCACTGACCCGGTCAACCCAGTTGTTGTCGGCGTAGTGGCTGGGCCATGCTCCATCTGGCGCGACATGAAAGTTCACGGCGAATACGCCTACAATGTAATTGAACAGACCGGCAATGGTATGCAGGTCATCGACTTGACGCAGGTTGATAGCGGGACTGTATCATTGTCGTCTACTGAGACCTTTGGCGGTGCGCTCTCCTCTAGTCACAACATCGCGTACAACCCTGACAGCGGTTTTCTCTACTTAGGTATACCGACGATTAATTCAGGAAGAGGCATCACAGCTATCGACGTTACCGATCCCATCAATCCTGTCATAGCCGGGCAATGGAATCCTAGCTCGGGTATCAACTGCCACGACATCCACATTATTACTTACGATACCGGCATTTATGCCGGACGCGAGATTGCATTCTGTTTTGGCGAGAGCGTAGGATTCGCTATTGTTGACGTGACGGATAAGCAAAACATGTTTCAGATGGCTCAGCGTGGCTACCCCAATGTTACCTACTGCCATCAGGGATGGACTACAGAAGATCACAAGTTTTTGTTTATTGGCGACGAACTTGATGAAAGAGACAATGCGAATGTTATAGAAACGACAACCACAGTGTATAACATCGAGAACCTCAACCTGCCTCAATTGGTCATTCAATACTCGAACGGAAAGGCAGCCATTGATCACAACCTTATTATTCGTGGCGACCGAGTCTATCAAGCGAATTATAGCACGGGCATGCGTGTGACCGATATTTCAGATCCGACCAACCCAGTAGAAACCGGATTTTTCGATACGTTCCCAGCAGACAACAGGCAAGACTTCGTTGGGCTTTGGGGCGTAGACCCCAGCTTGCCTAGCGGAATTATTCTCGCGTCCGACGATTTGCTCGGGCTTTTCGTTTTACGCGACGACACTGCTGGCCCCGTAGCCCGCTACTCCCCATCGCTCGCTGCCCCGCTAACAGGACAATCCGTCATGTTCGACGGTTCACTTTCCATGCACCCCACGCCACCGCGTACTATCATCAGTTACGAATGGGATTTCAGTTATGACGGCCTCACATTCAATGTTGAAGACACCGGCATGGTCGTTCCGCATTCTTTCGCCACTGGCGGAACATTCGCAGTCGCCCTTCGTGTGACCGATGACGATGGCGTAGCCAAGACAAACATTATGAATAAAGACATGGTCGTAGAGTTAGGGCTTTTTGCTCCTGCAACGCTATCCGGCGAACTTGGCTATACGAAGGATCGATATATCTCGTACGACCCAAGTACCAATAGCGAAATCGTAGCGTATCGCGTGACGCGCGCTGGCGGCGGGGCGACGTCTTGGTATGTAAGCTGCACGCTCACCGACCTTGGCGCGGAAGGCATGTTCTCAACCTTGGTTCAAACGCCGGAGTTTTGCAACTGGTCTGCTATCCCCGAAGTCCATGTGAATGGCTGTATTTTAGTACCCGGAAATGAATATGTGGTAGAAGCCACAGGTGACAACGCTGTTTTCGGAGACTCATTGTCGATATTTACGACGGCTCCTCAGTTTGCGGCGGGACGACAATTCGGCGACATCGTTGGTGGCTTTATTGCAGGACAATGGACTGCACCTGATGGATTAGTTACCTCAAGTGACGTGGTTGCAGTCGTTCAAAAATTCGCACTGGTTGCATCTGCGGCGCACTTAGCCCGATTGGATAATGATGGGCAATTGCCTAACGTAGTGATTTCCGCGGGTGATATCCTGCGAGCGGTTCAAGCCTTTGCAGCCGAACCCTTTGGCATGGGCGTTACGGATTGCCTCACAGGAATCTGTGTGCCAAGCTGTCCGTAATTACTGTTAACTATCATTTAGCTACAAGAAACGCCGCCCTGCTGGGGTGGCGT
Organism: Planctomycetota bacterium; assembly: GCA_024280855.1. Classification (GTDB taxonomy): domain Bacteria; phylum Planctomycetota; class Phycisphaerae; order UBA1845; family UBA1845; genus JAJRPG01. The sequence goes on from JAJRPG010000054.1 coordinate 62,458, forward strand.
TTTTTTATAGCTACCCGCATTGACCATACGAAACATTCACTTGACTAGCCCCCATTCCGCTGCACGGTTACGATGAGTCCATGGATGGCGTTACAAGCCGGCAAACCGACTCGCGCAACATGCGATGGACAACTTGCGCGGTTCTTTTATGCACAGGTACGATCCTCTATCTAATGCGCCGACACGCGTTTGATGTCCCCCTCGAAACCGACGAATGCAATTACATCTACATCGCACAGCGACTGCTCGCAGGCGACCGACTTTATGTAGACGTCTGGGACCATCAGCCATTCGGCATTTTCACTTTTTTCGCCGGCGTCATTTCCATTTTTGGCCATGAACCACTCGTCTTTCGCAACCTAGCTGTCGTCGCTAGTTTAACTTCGCTATCGCTTGTATACATCATCGCTCGGCGCAGTGGCGGACTTGCTGCCGGCGTCGTAGCCGCCATTTGCTTCGCGCTCGTCTCCAGTGATCCTGGAACCGCGGGCGAGGGATGCAATCGCGAAATTTTCATGAACCCGCTCATCCTGTTATCGTGGTATCTGATAGGAAACGATAAACACTATCGCTTCGGGCATATTTTCCTTGCAGGTCTATCACTAGGCCTTGCTTCTTGCTTGAAAACCGTAGTCGTCATCCACTGGCTTTTGCTTGCGGTTTGGATTGTCTGGGATGCTGTACGACACTCGAATAAGCCTCCAAAAACCGCAGCAATAACTCGCTCTATCATATGGTTCGCCGCAGGACCAACGGTCATCTGGCTATCTACGACTGGTTATTTTTGGCTCACTGGTCGTCTATGGGAATTCATAGACGCCGTGTTTCTTTTTAATATGCAGTATAGTCAGGATAGTGGCAGCAGCCTCTCTCGCTTCTGGCAGTTTTTCGCGCCACAGGGCCACCCATTTATTTTCGACAGCGCCCTCCTCCTTTGGCTGGCAGCGATCGCCGCTACGCCCTGGCTATTATGGGTGAGTATTTCTCGACGCATCCACAACCGTGCGGGCATCTTGTCGCCACTGCTCATCGCAGGCTATATCGCCGTGTGTCTACCGGGTCGAGCGTGGCCACATTATTACTACCTGATGATCCCCACACTTTGCATCGCTATCCCTGTTTGCTTATCGCACTTGAGCGCTTATATTCACAATGCCACATCATTGGCACATTTGCAAAAACCCCTGCAAGTCATAGTATCTACCTCTCTCGTCCTTGCACTTCTTTGGACCCAATACACCGACTACATTAGTCAGCCCCCCTTTGGCATTACCATCACACGATATTTCTCTAGAGATTTTTGGGGCAAAGCCGTTGGCGAAAAAATTAAATCCGTGACCGACCCTGGCGACAGCATTTTTGTGTACGGAAACGAAGCGGAAATGTATTATTACGCCGAACGAAAGTGTGCCTCCCGATATACGATGATTACAGGACTACGCGTGGGCGACCCCACTGCCGCTGAACGGCGCAAACAATTGATAGATGACCTGAAGCGCGATCCGCCTCGAATTATCATCATACTGTTCGACGAAAAACCATTTCCCGAGTGGTCGAAATTCCTGCAACAAAACTACGCAAACGCCATCGGATGGGATTGCAACGACCGCTACTCCGCCAATTGTGATAATCCAGACCCATCATGGGTCATCATGATTGCCTACCAAGACCCGAAACGCCCCGTCGATGAGATTGATTGGCAGTGGGATCGAAAGCAGGTAGGCGGATGGCATCGAGGCCTGGGCCGACCTCAACGCAAGGCGCAACCATGAAATGTGGTACGCTAGACATTGAATCTATTCAAGCGACACTGAATAGCCGCCGCATTGGCCAACGCATTGAATTCAAAGCCGAAACTTCCAGCACCAACGATGAAGCATGGCTATACGCTGATGAAGACGCGTTCGATGGGCTTGTCGTTTTCGCCGAAGCACAAACAGCCGGTCGAGGTCGGCGCGGACGCATCTGGCAGTCCCACAGAGGCGCCAGCCTGTTACTTAGCATAGGCATATCAGGCCAGAAACATTCCATTGCAGGTGATTGGCTCAGCATTATCGCCGCCATAGCCGTCCACGAGACGATTTCAAAATTCAGTGACACCAGACCAACGATCAAATGGCCAAACGATGTGCTTGTCTGTGGAAGAAAAATATCTGGCGTTCTTGTAGAATCTCGCCAAAGCCAATCCGAAACGAGGAATCATGTCGTAGGAATCGGCATCAACTGCCTGCAACATCAAGGCCATTTTGACGGACCTCTCGCAAACTCCGCCACCTCTCTGGAATTATTGAGCCATCGCCCCATCGATAGGTCAGCCGTCGCGATTCATTTACTTCACGCTTTAGACCAACGTCTTGCCCACCCGGAAACGCTCAACCAGGAATCATTGCGCAGCGATTGGCTATCCAAAGCAGACGCCTTGGGCGCGCGGGTCACGCTGGAACACAATAGCCAGCAGCACACCGGAACTATTATCGATCTCGACCCAACAGCCGCCCTTGTTTTACAGCTTGACGAAGGCGGCATTCGGGCTTTCAATGCAGCGGATACATCACTCGTTTCGACGGAGTATGGTTCGTAAGCCAGACCAATGGATGGCGTGTCTGCGTAAGCAGGTCGGCTGGGCGGGAGGCCCAATATGGCGAAGGGAAAACGCAAACGAGCTTTGGGGCACACCGCTATCCTCAAGACGGCGTATGACCGTCAACAAAAACGCAATAAGAAAAATCACTCGCCACAACGACGCGCAAAAACCCAGGCCAATATCGCAGCCTCTCAAAAACCTAAGCCACAACCCGCGCTCAGTCCCGTGCAAGTACCGCCATCCTATCCCACACGATACGCAGCGAGCGTGTCTGTTCTCGTGGGGCTAACAATAGCTATGCTTTCTGTCGGATTGTATACACAATATGCTACGATTTTTCAAAATACTGACGATGCCGCGCGCACTGTCCTAGCTATGGCGTTCATCGCGCTGGCCTGTGGTATACGTCTACCCCAACGACTCACCATGTGGCTCTGTGCCAAAGCCTGGCATCAATTCGTCAACCGTGGCGAAGCATCCACCCGTTCAGAAATTTCAATCAATCCCACGAGCGCCGATCGCCCTTTATATTGGACAGTACTCGCGGCCGTCACGCTCACAAGTGGCCTAGTCGCCATCGTGCTGCCTTGGGTGCTAAGTCAAAGTTTATTGTTACACCGATTTTTACTAGCGCATTTTGTCTGGTCTGACCCTATGGTCTTGGTTTTACTCGCGTTTATCACTTCTATCTCCGTCATGATACCATTCGGCATTCTCGGCATAGGCGTATCCTTCACCCATCGTCTCAGTTGCCCTTACGGAAGATGGGACACGCGGGCTACAGCGTGGCTGCTCCTTGGTAGTGGCATCGGAACGGCCATTGCTCTGTCACTACGGTCTGCGACCTCCCAACATCATATTATCCTGGTCGCAGGCGCCCTCCCAACGCTCATGGCTGCGGTCATTTCGGTATTGGCTAGCACAAAAGAACCAGCTATCAAATCGCTAAGCCCAGAACCCACGCCTCGACTACCATTAACATCTGACCGCCGCCCCCGATTGCTGCGCGTGGCCATTGTTGGCGTAGCTAGCGTGGGTGTTTGCGCTATGTCAGTCATTTCCACTGGTTCCTATATTTTTTCTACAGGATGGATGATTGCTCTGCTGCTGATGGTCATGGGCCTGGGGGTTCTCGCCGGATGCGCACTAAAGCCAACGGGAAATCGAACGATGGGAGGATTTGGTACGGTCTGTATCGGTGCTGGCGCAACGGTCGGCATCTGCGCGATCGCGTGGTCACTCGGCTGGCTAACCCAAAACTTATATACTTTGGCAGGCCTATGTATATGCCTAACAACCATAGGATTCGCCAAGGCTTATGGTCGACAAGCGCTTCTCCAACGGGTGGCTATTCGTACATCAACCGGCGCCACCATCCTGGCTCGCATCACTATTTTCGCAGCGGTTATCATCTACATCGTCGCACCGCTCATGGTAAAACTTCTCAGTCAAGCGGCGGCGATAAGCGTATTGGCCATTTGCCTTCTGCTAATAGGCACAACCGTGGTCCTCTATGAGCAATCGTTTAATAGCCGAGCGCGACAGACGCGACTCGCAGCCGCGTGCATTATGACGGTTTTGGTCATAGCCAGCATCCGTTACTCGCCGGGCCAGCTAATTAAGCAAGACACCGTCGCCACGGCCATGTTCGATCGAGATTAGACACTTGGAATACGCATAGCAAAAAACGATAGCAGATTATTACCCATGAGATATTGAAATAGTTGGATCACTTAGCAACCAATAGAATTGATTTTGAACGACAATAGGAGACAGCATAATATGAATATAAAACGAACGAATAGGACATATTGGGGACGAACAATCATCGCTATCATAGCCATAGTAACACTGATAAAGGTGTGGGTAGGACCGATAACCATTCCACAGGAAGCGATGGCCCAAGTTCCAGACAGCGGTAAGCAGCGTATTCTGCTGCTAGAACAGGCCAAACGAACCAACCAGCTTCTAGCAGAAATAAAGCAAATCCTGGCTAAGGACACACTAAAAGTGCAGTGGGAAGGTGCCGATAAGCCAAGTACCGATAACTAGCCAGGCATTTTCGGACCTACGCATCCTGGCTAGCTTCAATCGGATCGAGGAGTTGGCTGGACATGTTTTTAGACGTTGTTACCGCAGCACGATATCGCAGAAGGTTTATCGCGAAGCTATTCGTGTGTGCAGGAATAACATTACTCCCCTTCGCGTCCGTCGTTTCGGCTCAGGCACCATCGACCGATGTACCTGACACCGTAATCGATGTAATCAATGAAAATGAAATGCCCAATGGGGCTGCGCCAGAAATATCCATTTCCGATCGTGGCCTGGTAAATTTACATGTGGCTGAGGTGGATTTATCAACTGTACTCACACTGCTTTCAGTCCAGAGCCAGCGCAATATCATCGCCTCACCCAACGTGTCCGGAAAAGTCACGGCCCATTTATACGACGTTAGCTTCGACGAGGCATTAAGGGCTGTCCTGATTCCCAACGGCGCAGATTTCCAACAATCTGGCTCATTCATCTATGTGTACACCAAAGACGAGCTAGCCAAGTTCGCCACCGACGACGCCGCTAAGCCAATCACGAAAATTTTTCGGCTTAATTACACTTCGTCAAGAGATGCGACCACATACATCAGGCCATTGTTGAGCGAGGACGGTAAAATCGTGGCGTCATCCGGCGGCGCTAATACCAGTTCGGGAAGCAATTCTGGAGGCAATTCGGGTAGCGGCGGCTCCAGTGGTGGCTCCAGTCGTGGCAGTAGCGGAAGTAGTAGTTCTGCGTCGCAAGATTTCGTCATCGTCACCGACTCACCTGCTATAATCGAAACGGTAGAAAATGTAATCAAAACTATCGACGTACGCCCTCAACAAGTACTCATAGAATCCACTATTTTGCGTGCCCAATTAAACGACAACAACTCACTTGGCATCGATTTTTCTCTGGTAGGCGGCGTAGACCTAAACCTGCTCGGCGCGACCTCACTTTCTGTTCCAGATGTAACAGTCAGCACTTTGCCGCAAAACCGATTTGAACGATTTAACGCCGCAGCTCGCACCGATTTCTCCGGCGATGTACCTAACGGCGGATTGTCGATCGGAATTCTTAAAGATAAAGTATCTATTTTTCTACGCGCTCTCGAACTAGTCACCGATACCACAGTCCTGGCCAATCCGAAAATCCTCGCCCTGAATAAACAGCAAGGGCAAGTGATCGTCGGTCGTCGAGACGGTTTTCTAACCACGACGGTTACCGCATCATCAGCCGTGCAATCTGTAGAATTTCTTGAAACCGGAACACAGTTAATTTTTCGTCCCTACATCGCAGACGATGGCTACATCCGCGTCGAGCTTCATCCAGAAGACAGCGTCGGTTTCGTAAATGCTCAGGGATTGCCCTCCGAACAAACAACGGAGGTCACGACCAATGTTATAGTACGTGATGGAGATACGATTTTAATCGGCGGACTATTCCGCGAAGTTGTAACTGATACACGCAATCAAATTCCATTTATGGGCAATATCCCAGGATTAGGCCCATTGTTCCGCTCTACCAACGACACAACCACCCGCGAAGAAGTGATTATTTTATTAACGATACACATTGTTAAAAATCACGCTGAATTTGCCGAGTCGTCGTCAGAAATAAAAGAAAACATCGACAGACTCCGCGTCGGCATGAGACGCGGACTGATGTGGAATGGGCGAGATAAATTAGCCCAAACCCATTACCACAAAGCGACGGACTTCTACAATTCTGGCGACCTCGAACAAGCGCAGTGGCATCTGGACCTCGCCCTGCACAACAACAGCCGCATGTTACCTGCGATACAATTAAAAGAACGCATCCTCAAGCATCGAGAATGGGATACGGACGCAACCAACATTCGCACCTTCGTATACCACCTAATCGAAAATCAAAAAGATGAGCCGCAACCGCCTTATGGTCGCCCTGTGTTAAAACCGATTGAATATATTCTAGACGAAACCATGAACCAAACCGGCGATAGTAGCGAGAAGCCATAATGTCCCAGCCAATGAATTCACCAACCTATCCCTCACGTCGTAATCAAGCCACGCTATGTGCAGGATTAATGATCATTTCCTTAGGCGCAGCAGGTTGTCAGCACAGCACCATGAAGCAGCACAAAATTAAGGCCGAGCAACAATGGAAACAGGTGCGCGGTCGGGTGCAATTTCAATTGGCCGAGCAACAGTTTGATAATGGCTACTTCCTTGAAGCGACACGCACCGCGACGGAGTCATTAGCCCTGGACCCAAAAGACCAAACAACTTACGCACTATTAGCCAAGGCGTATTTAGAATTGGGAAAGCTCGCATCAGCAGAAAAAACCATCAATACGGCTAAATTAGCTGACATCCATTCGCCCGAGTTAATCTACCTGCGCGGCGTCATTCTCGAACAACGCAACCAGCTAACCAAGGCCTGCGAACTATTTGAAAAAGCACGCCAAGCGCAACCAGAACAAGCCGACTTTCTCATGGCCACGGCAGAATGCCTGGTATCAATTGATAAAGCTGACCAAGCATTGGCACTACTCCAGGAAGCTAAAGCACAAATAGATGATTCGCCAGCCGTTTGCGTCCTCACCGCTAGAATCGCAGACCTGCTTGGCGACACCGACCGAGCCATCCGCCAATACCGTGCCTGCAACGTGAAGGCCACTGAAAACCCAATTGTCGCAGCCTCTTTAGGACGCCTGCTAGTCCAAGCCAGTCGCTATGAAGAAGCTATCACAACCCTAACGCCGCTGCTTGATACCGACGGCGCAACGGGTGACGTACTTAGAAACCTAGCCTACTGTCACCTAGCTACTGGCCAGCCCGCTTCGGCCAAAGGCACGCTCGCTACCTATGTCAAAAAAACGCCCACAGACGTGCAGGCCCAACTACTATTCACACAGGCATCACTCGAAACCAACGACATGATGAACGCGCTCCAAGCACTCGACCGAGCGATGTCGCACGACCCAACCAATAAACAAGTTCGCTTCCTACTCGCCACCGTCCAGTGGCAGCGAAAGCGTTATCATCAAGCCACTGACATTCTAAGCGCATTCTTAAACGATTACCCGGAAGACGTGGAGGCCCATTGCCTAATGGGTGAATTGCACGCGGCGTTATCTAATCCCGTCCAAGCCAATCAACATTTCCAGACGGCTTTGCAACTCGACCCCAACAACACCTGGGCACGTCGGCATCTAGGCTCATAATTAATTGTTCGCAAGCTGACCTGTCATATCAATAAATGACGTAGCCCATCTATAATAAATATCTTCAACCCCGCCAGCGTCAATGCCACACGATACCCCATCGTAAAATGTCGATCCGTAATTCCTTTTAACAATCGCTTCCCTATCAGCGTCCCCGGAATAGCCATCAAAATCATAAGCCCGGCTAACATGCCCAGCTGAGCCACATCAATTTGCCGAATCAAAATAAACGCCGGAATCTTAATCGCGTGAGTCACCAATTGACAAACGGCCTTCGTAGCGATCAACCTTTCCTTGACAAAGCCGCAACGCGCAAAAACCGGCGCGATCAAAGGCCCCACCGCCCCCACCGTAAGCGCAGCCGTCCCCGCAGCAAAACCTGTTAACGGGAAATGCCACCATTTCCTATCCGGCGAATGAGATTTCGGCTTACGAATGAACGTAGCGAGTATGATGTAAGCCCCAATAATCATCTTCAAATAAGGCTCACTAGATTCCGGTTGACCCAATAGCCAAAGCAACAACGCCCCCAACACCCCGCCCGGAAGCACACCCAGAACGAATCCGCCTAGCGCCTTTCGATCTACATTTTGGGAAAAAGCCAAGACCCGCGTACCGTTGCTAGCTATCTGAACCGCCGCGTGCGTAGGAATACTTTCGGCATGAGTCATGAAGCAAAGCATGACTGCCAGCAACATGACACCTCCGCCCATACCAAGGATAGCTGAAATGATAGACGTTATCAGCGCAGTAACAGCCAGCGTGACAGCAGCGCCGGTACTGATACTCATAACGTATCCCGATCATCGGCTTCAACCTGCCAACGAATATCATCCCCCACAGCTGTCACGCTAATGATATGATTGTCATGATAGAAATGTTCGACGAGCCAATCGTCCCCTTCAAATCGCAGCGTCAAATGCTTGTCATCTAACATCGAGCGCACTACACAAGCCGAAAAAGCGCCAATCCCTTTTCCATTAGCCTTGAGCGTAGCTTCTTTCGCGGTCCATATTCTAAAAAAGTGATCCCAATCTTTTCCGCCAACAACGCCCCACTCTTGCGCACAAGCCAGTTCGTCAAACACGGCTTGGTTTTCGCGTGGCTGAATTTCTTCTACATCAATCCCAACCGCCCGATCAGCGATCACCGCCGCCGCCCAGCTCCGCTTATGAGACACCGACCAGAAAAAACCCTCGTTAGGCTGAGGCACTTCTTGCTCGTTTTTTTCCCAGCCTGAATCTGGCGCACCACATTTTCCAGCGCAAACCTTAAGCGCTTGTCGTGAAGCCAATCGTTGCGCTTTGACCCGCGCCGACGTGCGCACTGGCGCATCTTGGCTAACTGGCATTATCACTGGAAAAAGAATCATGAAGACTCAGCCGGCCAAATACCAGCCAGGGCGTGCTTAACTACGTCGCCATCAAAATAATTCGTGCCCATACCACAATCAAGCACCAATCCTTGAGCGTTAATTCCACTTGACCGACCGCTTAGCAGAAACACCGCCGCACCCGCGACTTCTTCTGTCTTCAGCGCCCGTTTACGCAGCGTAAGATTTTCCGCGAACATGTAATGATCGACATAATCCGGAATACCCGCAGATGCACTGGTTTTAAGCAGGCCCGCACACACCGCATTAAACCGAACCTCTGAAAATTTGCTAAACGACTTAGCCAGAAATGCAATGGAAGAATCCAGCGCCGCCTTCGCCGGAGCCATGTAACCGTAGCTCTCAACAGCCATGCGCGTCGTCGAGATAGAAATCGCCACCACGCTCGCATGTATATCCAACATATCCTTAAACGCATTAGCCACCGCGATAAACGAATAACAGCTAACACCCACACATTGCAGAAAGTCGTCCTTACTCACCTCATGAAAATTACCGGAAAAGTTTTCGTAATTCGCAAAAGCAATGGAATGAACTATACCGTGCAGCTTATCATGTTTTTTCGCCACGGCTTCTGCCAAAGACGAAATTTGCGCGGGTTCATCAACATCGCACACATGGATTTCTCTATTGGGCAATAGTTTCGCAAGACTCTCACGTCGCGCCTCAGAGCGGACGCTATAGACAACCGTCGCCCCTTCTTCTTCCAACAATTTCGCGATATGAAAGGCTACGCTTTTGCGATTTGCTACGCCCAATACCAGAAAAACTTTATCGCCAAGATCAAGAAAGCTCACAACGACTAGGCCTCCTTCGGCGTTAGCATACATGCAAACGTCACGCGCACGATCGGCTTATCCTGCACACTCACCCGCCCCGTCATGTAATAAGCGTTATCCAATTCGTCGTCCAAGACTGCTTCGATGGTCAGCATATCTCCCGGACGAACCATCCGCTTAAACCGGGCATCTTTAATACGTGTAACCACGGGAATGCCATCAATCTTATCAGGCCCGCCCAGCCGATGCGTCATCAACAGCGCCCCCGCTTGAAAACAACATTCACAAAGAAGTACGCCTGGCATGATAGGATTATCTGGATAATGCCCGCGAAAAAAGTCGGCTTTAGGGTCCGCTAACTTGCGCGTCACGATGCGCGAATCCGAAATTTCTACAATGTCATCCACAAAGAGGAACGGTTCACGATGCGGAATAGATGTCGGAGTCAGTGTCGCATTCATGACGCCAATCGTCCTTTAGATTTGCTATCCTCGTTGCACAAACTATCGACCTCATTAGCGACGATCACGCCGTAGTTAATCGCCCCCAGCCAGCCCGACATAATAATGCCCACCGACCCGGCATGAAACAGCCCGTGAACCTGTTTGGGCAGGTCCATGCTCACCTGCAAACCCTCAAACTTCGTGCCGAAAGTCGCACCCATCGCCTGATGCGTATAGTGATAAAATGTCCTCGGCGTCGCGGCTTCTACATGATCTATTTTCTTACGCACATCGGGAATATATTTTTCCAACGCCGTGATCGTCGTTTCGATCAGATGCTTCTTCTCTTTTTGATAATCTTCTTCAGAAAGATGCGCCCAATCATCCCAATTCGCGTTCGTTGATGACACCACCGCATATCGATCCGACCCGGGCCTGGTATCGGGATAGTACATAGAAAAAGTTCGGCTAGTCACATCTTTCGCACACAAGCGAACCGAATCAAATTCGGGATCAACCGAAGTAAAAAGTAAATCGCCGATGTTTTCGAGCGTCTCGCCTTCACGAATTCCAATGAAAACCTGACAACTACTATTATTAAGTCGCACAGCCTTGGCTTGTTCCACGAATTCCGGCGTCAACTGATCGTGGCCCACTAACTTATCGATCGTCGTTTTCAAATTCGCATTAGAAAGCACAGCGCCACAACTAATGAATTGACCATTAGCCATCACGCCACGCACCTTGCCCTCTTCGACCACAATGCGATCCACTAGCACCTGCTTGCGAACGTCAACCCCATTAGCCTTTAGCTCTTGGCGCATCATATAAATAAGTTTGTCGGTCCCGCCGCGAAATATGTATACGCCTTTACTCATAAAATTGGAAAAGACAATACCATATGAAATAGCCGGATCGTCCAGTGTCGAACCGTTGGCATAGGCAATCGGTTCCATGAGCATGCGCACGACATCAGATCGGCCGGGGAAAAATTTCTCAAACAATTCCCGCGTGGTCATGGATTGATCGTCGTAAAAATCCATCCCCCGCGCCGCATCGAAAAAGGCCTCAACCGTTTCCTCCGCTACGCCAAATTCTTCAACTAGAATCCTTGTAAAATCCTGCCGATCAAAAGTTGTCTTCAACTGAAATTGTGGATTGTCGAAACGAATGCCTTTAAGCTGGACAATGGATTCGGAGATTTCCTTCGTCCAATATTTCCGACAGCTTTTAATCATCCCAATCGGAAAGCCGTGCAGCGAGATGTCGAAAATGTGGCCGCCCTTGCGCCGAAACCATGTAGCCATCCCCCCGAAATTGTAGTGCTGCTCTAACTGCAAAACAGATCGGCCACACTTCGCCAAACAGTTCGCAGACGTGAGACCCGCCAACCCTGATCCGATGATGATGACGTCGTAGTGAGACTTAATATCGCGAAGTCGATCAGCGACCATGAATTCGTTATTCCTCAGCTAATACATGCATATTGGCTATCGTTATACCACTCAACAGTGCCCCGATGATACCCAAATACCCCTGATCTGTCCCGCATAGGAATAGGTTTTTCAGATGGGTTCTGCCATCCCGCCGTTTTCGCGGCGAACCATAGACCGCACCATTGACCCGGCCCGTGAATCGCTGGATCGTCCGGGGTGTAAACATGTCACTGACGACAAAATGTTCGTCGAAATCAGCCACATATCGCCGGGCCTGTGTCTTAAATTCACTCAGATAGTCAATCTTGCGCTGCCGATAAGCCTCCTCGCCATCAGCCATCCAAACACCACTATTCGCCAGCCAGGTCATCCGCAATAACCCCTCCGGCATATCGTCATGGCCCTCGTAGTTACTCGGACAGCAGACCACACCGCTTCGCAAATCCACCGGAACCTCAGGCATGGCATAAGTAAATGTTTCACAATCGTTAAAAAACACAATCGCAGCTTCATGTCCTAATTGCTGGGGCAGCTTATCCAACACCGCGATCGTCTCTACAAAAGAGACCCGCCCCACTTCATCCGCTGGAACCGTAGGCCCGTCCTCGCAAAAACGCATCGTCTCCACATAACCCGCCGAGGATAACACGGTTGAGCAAGTAAGCGTTTCACCACCTCCGATAGCTACGGACGTCACGCGATCATCCGCCACATCCAATCGCTCGACGGCAGTTTGCATGCGCAACTCTCCGCCACAGGATCGAAACTTCTTAACCAGCGCCTTGATAATCTTCCGAACACCATCCCGTGGCCGGGCAAAACCTTCACAATACAAGCTCTTAAAAATAATCACGAACTGAAGAAAATCCATGTCATGCTCTTCCGCGCTCCCGTAATACATAATCGGGCACAGCAACATCTCAATCAGCATAGGCTCATGCAAAAATTCTTTCAGCGTCTCCCGCGTCGATTGATAATCCGAAAGCAAAACGACATCGTCAAAGTCCCGAACATGCTCACAGAGTTTGCGAAAACGATCAGCCTCCGCCGGGAATTTCTCCGCGACATCAGCGATCAAATCGTTGAGATCATTGGTAAATCGTAGACTCACGCCGGGAAAACGAATCTCAGAAAAAACCTGAGGCTGCAAATCAAAATCATTGCGTGACATGCGCAGTTGACGCAGCAACTTAGGCAATGGCGTACCGCGCACACCAGGCCCCACAAAATTAGTCACCGCATGTAAACCGACATCAAAATCCCGGCCATCTAGCCGGTAATAGGAATTGAGACCCCCAAAAGCGTAGTGCTTTTCAAGGATACAAACGCGCTTACCAAAATACGCCAACCGAATACCAGCGGCTAAGCCTGACATGCCCGCGCCGATAATGATGACATCGTAATCCATGTCAAAAAGCTAGAAGCGCTAAATAATATGCTCGTTAAAAAGAGGAAAGCCCAGCACAGAGCGACTAAGCAGGTACAGCCGCAAGCTTTGGACCAAGATACGCCGCACAACTATCCAGTGTGGCTAGCTCTGGATATTCCTCTTTAGGAATTTCGATTTTGTAACGCTTTCGCAGTTCCATCACAATGTCGAGAAAGTCCATCGAGTCCAGGTCTAGTTGATCTCGCAAACGAACATCCGCTTTGACGTCGGTGATTTCTGCATCTGGTGCTACGACCGAAATGATTTCAAGAATGATGTTTTTAATTCGCTGGTCGCCCATGGTTTATCTGATACCTTTAATGTCTCGTGTTCATCGACCCGTAAAGCCCCCGGTCGCTTAATCCTTATACCGTTTAACAAGCACCGCAGAATTAATGCCAAGCATACCAAACGAATTGTTTAGTATATACTCAACCTTACCCACGTCTCTCGCTTCGTTCATCACAAGATTGCGCACCCGACAATTCGGGTCCATCTCCGAAATATTTATCGTCGGATGAACCACGCCATCAGTCAACGACCCAAGATTCCCAGCCAACTCCAGCGCCCCAGCCGCTCCCATAGCATGGCCAATGAAACTCTTGGTATTATTCACATACACATCAGCGCAATCGCCAAACACCTGACCAACCGCAATCGACTCTTGTTGGTCGCCCATCTCGGTCGCCGTAGCGTGCGTACTGACAACATCGACATCGCCGGGCTTGATCCCAGCCTTATCGATAGCCTGTATCATACATTCTCCGAGCCGTTCGGGAAGCGGCATGACCGGATCAGA